>JBBRAI010000067.1:0-18105 GCA_038206915.1 Burkholderiales bacterium
GGACGCTCGGCCACCGACGCCCAGGCCGCCCAGGTCACGAAGGCGGTGAATTGGCGCAACTCGGTCGGGTCGGTGATGAGGTCGCGCTTCAGGCCGCCGTTGCGCGAGGGTTCGCGAAAGTAGCCGGTCCAATAATCGATCTGCCGGCGGTAGGCTGTCGTTTCTGGCGCGGTCAAGTGCAGCGTCGCGGTGGCCGCGTCGTAACGGTTGGTCTTTAGTGCCACCGCGGTTTCGGCGCCGACTGCAGCCTGCTGCGTGCGCGTCAATGCGGCCAGGGGCTGCCCATATTGCTGTTGCGCGATGGCATCGGCGGTGTCCACGCCCATGCGGTGCAGCGCCTCGGCCGCGTAATCCGGGCCGAGATAGGCTCCATGGCCCCAGATGCTGCCATTGGCCATCAGGCCGTACTTGAGAAATACCGCCTGGCCTGTGCTGATATCGTCGCCGCTGAACAGCGTGGCACCTTGCGCGTCCACCACCTGCGCCGGAATCGGCGGTGCGTTGCGGTAGGCGAGCGTTGTAATCGCGATCAGCACGGCAAAGCCGAGCACCGTTACGATCACGAGACCGCGCATCCACCATGGCGAAAGCGGTGCGTCGTCTTCGACCGGCGGCTGTGCAAGGTTTCCCGTCATTTTCCCGCTCGTCTATCGTTTCGCAAACGCAGCGCTCCCGTCCGGGATTCGCGAAGAAAAGCGTATTGACTTGTCACAGTCATTGGAAGTCCGCTGGCTGCGTGGTCCCTGAACGGCGTCGGCAACGCTTGATCGCCTAGGGCACGGCGCACTTCTCGGGTGCTTGGAACCTGTTTCAGAATGAAATGTCATTCCGAGGGCATCCTCCAAGGGGACAAAATCGACACGGTGTTGTAGGAGGCCCGCCCCCGGGCCGATCGGACTTCGAGCTGGCACCGATCGCGGCGAGGGCGCCGCTCCCACGCCCAAAGGTCTCGATCCCGCTTGACGGGAAAGTCCCCTTGGGAGTCGCTCGAAATGACAATTTTTGAGTGAGTCATTTTGAAATGAGATCTTAGTGATCACCCTGTTTCCACGTGACGACTTGAACCCTGAATGACTCGATCCGTGCAAGCACGTCGGCGATTTGCCTTACATAGGGCTCGAAGGACTCGATCGATGAATCTTGCGCGATAACCGACCCGGGCGAGCCGACTTTGAATCCTGGTTTGGATTTCTCTTGAACAGGTGCGACAAGGTTTCCGGCAGTTGTAAGAAGCGCGTACTCGGCGTGAACAAACCTGTCTCGAAGCGCCCCGATGTCCAGGCACTTTTCCATCAATTCATGAAACCGCGCCTTGGCCTCCGGGTCAGGCGGGCGCAGCCGATCGACAAATTGGGAAAACGCACCATCGGCGGTTCCGACGAGCCGACGGAATTTCGTCTCCGCGGGCAAGATTTCCAAAGCGCAATCTTTCCCGGCGATTGCACTGATGATCTCGATCAGCGAACTCTCAAGCGCTTGGAACAGAGCCACAAACTTCTCGAGTTGCTGGTCGTGCGCATTCTCAGCCATTTGATGCGATCCCTAAAAGTATTCGCGCGGGCACGTTGGCGTGCAATTGCGTCGTAACGCTACTCCCCGTTCTCCCAGTAGCCGGGGCTTCCGTAATGTTTGTGGATGTCCAATTCCCGGTCGCGATCCAGCTGCGCCGCCGGGTCGTACGCCGGAGCGTCTTTCACCGCCTGCCGCGTCAGACTGACCGAAACCGTTGCTTCGGGCCAGCTCACAGCCGTGATCCATTGCGGCGCAATCAGCACCTGGTGGCCGAGCCACCAATTGCTCGTGTCCACGATCATGTAGCGAATGGCCCAGGTCTCCTCATCGACGAGCAGGCCCTGCACGTGTCCGATGTCCCCGTCCTTCGCGTGGGTGTGATAGCCCATCACCGCGTTGCAACTGCGCAGGTGGGGGTCGTCATCCCGATGCCGCGCCGCTTCGGCGCGCGCGTTTGCTTCCTCCACTTCCGGCGGAACAGCCGGACGCGCCGCGCCGATAGCGTAATAGCCCGTCATCAGCATGCCCGGGTAAGCACCACCGCCCCAGAGCCCCGTACCGCCCCAATAATAGGGATAGCCGTAATAGCCGAGGTAATCCTTTTCATGCTGGCGCGAAACCGGCTTGTCGGTGTCGATTTCGGGACTGTTCTTGACCTGCTCTTTCGTGATCGATACGGGGAGTATCTTGTCCATCCAGTCCGGGTGGCCGATTGCGATGGGCGAGATCAATACTTTTCGACTTGAGAGCCATGTGCCAGTATCGACGACGAGATAGCGGATGACCCACGCCTGATCGTCGAAATAGAAGTCCGTCACGTGACCGATGTTGCCGTCGGTCGCGCGGATCGCGTAGCCGTCCAAATCCTTCATGTTGCGTAACATAGGTCTTACCCCTCGCACAGCGTCGAACAGCGGGCATTCGACGAATTCAAGAACAGAGCGCGATCGATCGCCGCAGCGCTCCGGCTAGCCCCTGCGGATGCTTCCGAAAACACGGTCCCAGAATCCGCTGGTCACCCCGTAACAGCCGGACCGCCCGGATGCGTGGTGGTGCAGCGCGTGCCAGCGCTTGCGCCGCTTCAACCAGGCGCCGTCGGCGCACCAATGGTGCGTGGCGTGGTGGGTAATGGAGAAGCTCAGGTACCCGGCCAGGACGCCGAGCGTCAGGGCGCACGCGCGCCACACATTGCCCAAAGCCAGTGCGGGAAGGAAGACCAGCACGACAATCAGCGCGGCGCTGAATAGGGTCGGTGCGCAGATCAGCGCCATCGGCCGCTGATGGTGCTCCGCATGCCAACGGCTGAACGGCCGCACACCGTGCAGCACGAAGCGGTGCAACAGGTACTCGATAGCGGTCCAGCTCACCAGGCCCGCCAGGATAGACGCGTCGATCTCCAGCCGCCGCTCGTGCGGCCCGGCCACCAGCAGGAACACCGCCAGCGCCACGACTGCAAGGCCATATAGCGCAAAATCGGCGCGGTACGCCGCCCTGCCGTGTTCCAGTGAGAAAATGCCCATGTACGTCCTTCGCGTGCAATCTTGACTGCCCGGCTTGGGTCGGCGCGCAGATTTATTTATGAGATTAGGTGGCCTGCACATTGAGGTCTGTGCGTTAGCGAACATTATGCATAGCGGGTATACCCGGCCGCGGCCATGGTCCTTAGGCCGATACCCACTCAAACGCGGACCCGCCGGATCGGTAGAACTATCGCGTCACTTCCGCTTCTGCATGGCGAGCCATGCGATGAGGGCGCCGACCTCGATGACCATTAGAATCAGCGCGCCTAATCCGCCGTAAAAGCCCATCCAGTCAGTCTCCGAGCCGCCCATCATGTCGAACGCGTAATCTCCCCGGCCCGGGCCCTGCGGTTGACTTTGACCGCCCATCATGCCGGGACCGTTGCCGCTTTGGCCTTGCGCATAGCCGCCCGTCGCGCCGGGTCGATACATGCCCTGGCCTTGCGCCAGGCCCTGGCCACCCGTCATGCCGGGACCGTTGCCGCCTTGGCCTTGCGCATAGCCGCCCACCAAGCCGGGCCCGGATGGGAAGTTGCGCAATGCGCCAGCTGGCGCCGCCGCCTCGAGCCTGGAGGTCTGGGCAAGCACTACTGGCGCAGCCATTGCGATTGCAAGCGCCGTCAGCACCGCCGCGATGATCATTTTCTTCATGAGTATCTCTTTCGTATCAACTCTGGACGCGCGGCGATGAATTACCGGACCCGGTCAATCCAAATGGCGCAGCGTCGCTTGAATGTGGCCATGATGGGCGCGAGCATGGGGTCTTGTCGGTGCGCTGGCGCGCGGAGGCCGAAAAGCACTACGCAAGCGTGCCACGATTACCCGCCGGATCTCCGGGCAGCCCTGCGCCCGGCGCAACTCGACGCCGCCTATGTACGGTGACGCACAGACCGATGAGCGCGCAAATATGAGTATTCACCTAACGCCAGGGCGGCGTGGCCAACTCCGCCCGGTGCGCATCGCGCGTCGCGTAGCCGAAGGCCCCGGTGCCTGCCGCCCGGCGCGGCACGGCGAACCAGAGTTGGCTGTGCTGCCCCAATCGGAGGTGATAACGTCATGCACCCGGCATTGAAAGATTTGTCGCGCTGCGACGACATCGGAAGCGTGGAATCGGCACTGCGTACGCTTTGCTCCGAATTCGGGCCGATGTCCAAGCTGGATGTTCTACCCCTGGTCGGCGCCGGCAAGCGCCAGGCCGTCTGCCTTCTGCGCTTGAACTCGTCGGCAAAGGAGCAGGACCTGATGACGAAGTTCGGCGCGTTTCGATTCGGTCAAGACTTGTGTGTCGTCGTCGATATGCACGTGGCCGACTGAGCGCGACCCGGCCATAGTCGCGCCGCTCAGTCCGGTTTGCGCTTCGTCAGCGCCTCTATTTTTTCGGCGATGCGGTACATCAGGTCGTTCCACGATTTCTCGAAGGCCGCAGCGCCCTCGCGCTGGAGCTGGGCGGCAAGCGCCTGATCGTCGATGCCCTCGCGCCTGAATTCCGCAAGCACCGCGCTGGCGTAGCCCTCGTCGGCCGGCAATGCGCTGTTCACTTTGCCATGGTCGGCGAAGGCAAGCAGCGTCTTCTCGGGGATGGTATTGACGGTATCCGGCGCCGCAAGCGCCTCGAGGTAAAGCGTGTCCGCGGCTGCGGGATCCTTGGTTCCGGTACTGGCCCAGAGCAGGCGTTGCGGCCGCGCTCCTGAAGCAGCCAATGTCTGCCAGCGCTTCGACGCCAGCAGCTGCCGATAGGCTTCGTAGGTGTGCATCGCGACGGCGATACCGAGGCGGTTGCGATACTGCGCCGATACCTTGTCCTTTACCGCGACGTCCCAGCGGCTGACGAAGATCGATGCCACCGAGGCCACTTTCGGATCCAGGCCCGCGGCCAAACGCCGCTCGATGCCGCGCATATACGCCGCCGCCGCCGCGAGGTAGTGCTCGCGCGAGAACAGCAGCGTGACGTTCACCGGTATGCCGGCGAAGATGGATTCCTCGATCGCCGCGAGGCCGGCCTCGGTGCCCGGAATCTTGATGAAAAGGTTCGGGCGCTGGGCGCGCGCGTGCAGCCGCGCCGCGGCCTTGATGCTGCCCTCGGTGTCGTCCGCGAGCAGAGGCGACACCTCAAGCGACACCCAGCCGTCGACGCCGCCGCTGGCATCGTGGACCGGCCGGAACAGATCCGCCGCCTGGACCAGGTCTTCCAGCGCGAGCTCGAAGAACAGGCCCTCGCCCGACTTGCCCTCGCTCGCCTTCTTGCGGATGGCGGCGTCGTAAAAATCGCCCTTTGCGATGGCGTGATCGAAAATCGTCGGATTGGAGGTGAGACCGGTCACCGCCATTTCCCTGATGTAGCGGCTAAGCGTGCCGCTGGTCAGCAGCCCGCGGGTAATATTGTCCAGCCAGAGGCTTTGCCCCAGATCGTGCAGCTGCTGTGTAGCGTTCATGACATCTCCTGTTTGCCGCGGATGGACCCCGCAGGCGTAGGTGCAGCGGAAAAATCGTAGTTGAGCAGATCGCCGATGCGCTCGATCGTCAGATCGGCCGGGGCATAGGTGGAAAGCACCTGCGGGTCGAAGGCGTAATGCCCCTGGCGCGGGAACACGGTCGTGAGCCGCTCCTGCAGGATATCCTTCATCGCCGCGAGAATGCGCAGTTTATCGTCCACCATGACGTAACGCCGCGCCGGGTAACGCGCTTCGACCTCGTCGAGCATGCGCTCCTTGTGAATATAGATCAGCACCCGGCCTTCGACCGCCTGCCACAAGCCGGAACGCTGGATCTTGCGCGGCTGGAACACGACGTCGCCATCGGACAGGATCACCGTCGTTCCCAGGCGGCGCAGATGTTCGATCGCGCGCAGCGCGTCCGGATACAGGCGCTCGGCGAACGGATAGTCCACCAGAAACGCGGACATCTGCAACAGGCGCGGATCGTTCATCGCGCCCAGCCGGTAGCGTTGCAGCGCGCCGAGGTAATCCGCGTAACCGAGCTCGGCGCGCAGTGCTTCGAAGATTTTCCAGTATCGATCGCTGCTCTCGGGTCCGAATTCTTGCGCCAGGTGCGCCCGCAGATCATCGATCACGCGGTCGTTGTCGAGCAGCGTATTGTCGCAGTCGAGCAGGAACACGAGTTCGGCGCGGGCGCTCATGCCGTGCCGTCGCCGGCTGCGGGCTCGTGCCGGTCGCCCTCGCCCGCGATATTCCAGTCTGCGCCGATCGCTCCCCTGCCGTTTCGACTCTGCCGTTCCCACAGGCGAAAGCCGCCCGCAAACGCATGGGCGTTGTCGCCGCACCGAGTCTGCGGCGGCAGGCGCTTCAGCTTTGCGGCGTTGCCGCCGCCGAGCATGATGTAATCGGGGAGCAGCGCCCGGCGGAACCCCTCCACGACGGCGTTCACCTTACGTCGCCATTTCTCGTGCCCGAGGCGCTTGCGTCCCTCATTTCCGAGGTCGTATTCGTAGTTGTGCCCTTTGCCGCAATGCAGATGTCCGAGTTCCATCGCCGCGATCACGCCGTCGACGATGAACGCCGACCCCAGGCCGGTCCCGAGCCCGAGAAACAGCATCTTTCCGCCTTCGTAGCCGCCGAGCGCCTGCATCGCCGCATCGTTTACGATCTTTACCGGACGTCCGAACGCGGCCTCGAAATCGAAGCCGACCCAGCCCGCGCCAAGGTTGTGCGGTTCGCGCGCCATTCTGCCGCGGCGGACTACGCCGGGATAGCCGATCGACACCGCGTCGAAGCCCCACCCCTTGGTGATCCGCAGCACCGTCTTCACCATCTGCCTCGGGCCCAGCTTCGGCCCGGAATCGAATTTGACCGGCGTCTTGTGCCCGGTGGCGACGCATTTGACGTGCGTGCCGCCGACGTCGATTACGAGCACCTTCCTCGGCTTGCCTGCGCGCGGCTTCATGCTGCCTTGACCACGGCGGCCGGCCGTTCGCCTTGCTCGCAGGCGCGTCTGGCCTGATGCGCCGGAATAGACAGCAGATGCGCGGTGTGGATCAGCGCCATGTGCGTCAGCGCCTGCGGGAAGTTGCCAAGCATGCGTTTGGCGCGGCTATCGTATTCTTCCGCCAGCAATCCGACGTCGTTGCTCAGCGCAAGCAGGCGCTCGAACAGCGCTTCGCCCTCCTTGCGCCGTCCGCTCAGCACCAGGCAATCGGCCAGCCAGAATGAACAGGGCAGAAATGTACCTTCGCCCGGCGGCAGCGCGTCCACGTCGGTGTCGGTCGAATAGCGCTGCACCAGGCCGCCGGCGAGCAGCTCGCGCTCGATGGCGGCGATCGTGCCGCGCACGCGCACATCGTCGGCCGGCAGGAAACCGACCTGCGGAATCAGCAACAGGCTGGCGTCGAGATGCGGCGAACCATAGGACTGCACAAAAGTGTTGCGCTGCGCATTGAATCCGGATTCGCACACCTGCGCATGGATCGCAGCGCGCTGCTGCTTCCAGCGCACGTGCGGACCCTTCAGGCCGTAGAGCTCCGCGTCCTTGATTGCCCGATCGAACGCCACCCATGCCATCACTTTGGAATGGGTGAAGTGCCGGCGCGGGCCGCGAATTTCCCAGATGCCCTCGTCCGGCTCGCGCCAGTTCTTCTCCAGGAATTCGAGTAGAACGACCTGTATGTCCCAGGCCGCCAAATCCGGCTCCAGGCCCGCGCCGCGCGCCAGGTGCAGCGTATCCATCACTTCGCCGTAGACATCGAGCTGGAACTGCTTCGACGCGGCGTTGCCCACGCGCACCGGCGCGGCACCCTGGTAGCCGGGCAGCCAATCTAGCTCGATTTCGTCCAGACGCCGCTCGCCGGTGACGCTGTAGAGAATCTGCAGGTCTTCGGGGCTGCCCGCCGCCGCGCGCAGCAGCCACTCGCGCCAGGCCATTGCCTCTTCCTGGTAGCCTGCGAGCAGCAGCGTGTTCAGGGTGAACGTCGCATCGCGCAGCCAGCAGTAGCGGTAGTCCCAGTTGCGCACGCCGCCCAGCTGCTCCGGCAGCGAAGTCGTCGGCGCCGCGACCATTCCTCCGGTGGGCGCGTAGGTCAGCGCCTTCAGCGTGATCAGCGAGCGCAGCATGGGTTCGCGCCAGCGTCCTTTGTAGTCGCAGCGATCGGACCATGCGCGCCACTCCGTCTCGGTTGCCCTCAGCGTCTTCTCCGGATCGATCGCCCGCTGGGTAGGTTCGTGCGAAGGCCGATAATTGAGCCTGAAGTGCGTGCGCTCGCCCGCACTCACGCTGAATTCGGCCACGCTCTTCATGTTTTCGCCGCGCACCTCGACCGGCGTATGCAGCTCCAGTGTATCCGGACCGGCGGTCAGCAGCAGCGCGTGGTCCGGACGGCGCACCCAGGGAACGATGGAGCCGTAGTCGAAGCGCGCGACGAGTTCCATGCACATGTCCACGCTCCCGCGCAGGCCTTCGACGATGCGCAGCACGTCCCAGCGCTCATTCGACAAGGGCATGCAGTCGATGATGCGCACGGCGCCCGCGGCGGTCTCGAATTCGGTCTCCAGGATCAGCGTGCCTTCGCGGTATTTGCGCCGCGTGTCCAGCACCTCCCCCGTCGGCGCGATCAGCCAGCGCCCGTGCCCGGGGTCGCCGAGCAGCGCGGCAAAGCACGCGCCGGAGTCGAAGCGCGGCAGGCACAGCCAGTCGATGGAGCCGTCGCGGCCGACCAGGGCCGCGGTATGGCAATCGCCGATCAGGGCATAGTCTTCAATCGGAAGCGGCATCGACCATGCTCGGATTGTGCCAGCAGCCATCGGCCGCGATCAATGCATCGGCTTCCTTCGGCCCCCAACTACCGCGCCGGTAGGGCTTCGCCCGCTGATGCTGCTTCAGCACCGGATCCACCACCGCCCAGGCCGCCTCCACGGCGTCCTCGCGCGTGAACAGCGCACCATTGCCGGCCATGGCGTCGCCCAGCAGGCGCCCATAAGGCGTTTCCTCGTCCGGCCGTTCGTCGACCAGGTAGAGCTCGCGTTGGTCGCCGACGAAATCCTTCCCCGCGCGCTTGACGCGAGCGGCGAGCGCGACGGCGGAATTGGGGGAGAGTCGAAAGCGCAGGTAATTGGCCGGGCCGGCCGCAGGCACCGAGTCGGCGAACAGGCGCTGCGGCGGCGGCTTCAGCTGGACGATGACCTCGGCAGCGGTCTCGGCGAGGTGTTTGCCCGAGCGCAGGTACCACGGCACCCCGGACCAGCGCCAGGAATCGATGTACAGCCGCAGCGCGCAAAAGGTCTCGACGTCGGATCGCCGCGCGACGCCGGGTTCCTTGCGATAACCGCTGTATTGCCCGCGCACCACGTCGCCGGGTACGAGCGGGCGCATCGCCTGGAACACGTCTGCCGTCTCGCCATGCACCGCCCCGAAGCCGCGATAGGTCGGCGGCTCCATGGCCAGCAGCGCAACGATCTGGAACAGATGGTTCTGGATGACGTCGCGCAGGCAGCCTGCGGTCTCGTAGAATGCACCGCGGTCCTCGACGCCGAACTGCTCCGACAGCGTGATCTGCACGCTGGCCACGTAGTTGCGGTTCCAGATCGGCTCAAGGAACGAATTGGCGAAGCGAAAATACAGGATGTTCATGATTGCCTCTTTCGCCAGGAAATGGTCGATGCGAAAGATGGAATTCTGCGGAAATACGGAGCCGGCGATGCGATTGAGTGCGCGCGCGGAGGCGAGGTCGCGCCCGAACGGCTTCTCGACGATGACGCGCGCGTGCTTCGCCAGGCCGGCCGCGCCCAGCCCTTCGATCACCGTGCCAAACAGCGCCGGCGGAATGGCGAGGTAATGCGCCGGACGCCGCGCGGGGCCCAGCGCCAGCTTCAGCGCCTTGAACGTATCCGGGTCCTTGTAATTGCCGTTGACGTAGCGCAGCAGCGAGAGCAGATGGCTCAGGGCCTGGCGGTCGTCGACTTTGCCGGATGCCTTGATGCTCTCGGTCGCCTTTTTTCGCAGATGCGCCAGGCTCCACTTCGACGAAGCAACGCCGATTACCGGAACCTTGAGGAGGCCTTGCTTCGCCAGCCCGTACAGCGCCGGAAAGATCTTTTTGTGCGCGAGATCGCCGGTGACGCCGAACAGCACCAGCGCATCCGAATTTGCGGCATCGCCCTTGCTGGATTCCATATCAGCCCTTTCCTTTCTTCTTCTCGTCATGTCCGCCGAACTCCTTGCGCATCGCCGACAGCACCCGGTCGGCGAAATCCGCGTTGCCGCGCGAACTGAAGCGCTCGAACAGCGCGGCGCTGAGCACGGGCGCCGGCACCGATTCGTCGATCGCCGCCGCGACGGTCCATCGCCCTTCGCCGGAATCCGACACCCTGCCGGAGAAATTCTTCAGCCCCGGGCTCTCGAGCAGTGCCGCGGCACTCAGGTCCAGCAGCCAGGAACTGATCACGCTGCCGCGGCGCCAGAGTTCGGCGATCTGCGGCAGATCCAGGTCGTACTGGTAAAACTGCGCGTCGCGCAGGGGGGCCGTTTCGGCGTCCGCGACACGCGCGCGCTTGCCGGCGTCTGCCCGGTGCAGGATATTCAGCCCTTCGGCATACGCGGCCATGAGCCCGTACTCAATGCCGTTGTGCACCATTTTTACGAAGTGTCCGGCGCCGGCCGGGCCGCAATGCAGATAGCCGTGTTCGGCCGGGCTGGCCGCGCCCTTCCTGCCCGGCGTGCGCTCGGCCGCCTCGACGCCGGGCGCGATGCTGCGGAATATCGGCTCGAGGCGCCTAAAGACCTTGCCCTCACCGCCGATCATCAGGCAGTAGCCGCGCTCCCGGCCGAACACGCCGCCGCTGGTGCCGCAATCGACGTAATGTATGCCCTTTGCTTTGAGCGCCTGCGCGCGCGCGATATCGTCGCGGTAATAGCTGTTGCCGCCGTCGATGATGATGTCCCCGCGCTCCATGCACGCGGCCAGCGCGTCGACGGTCTTGCCGGTAACGCCGGCCGGAACCATCACCCAGACTGCGCGCGGCTTGGCCAGCTTCGCGACCAGTTCGTCGATCGAAGCCGCGCCGCGTATGCCGCGGCCGGAAAGCTTTTTCACCGCGGCAGGCTTAACGTCGTAGACCACGCATCTGTGGCCGTCCCGCGTCAGCCGGCGTACCAGATTCGCTCCCATGCGTCCCAAGCCGATCATACCTAGCTGCATCCTGGATCTCCTTGTTCGAGCAGATATCTGTCGTGGTTCCTGTCGCGCCGCGTCCGGCGCGCAATAGCAAATGGCGTCAAACACCGGACCGCGGGGTCCGCCCGGCGAAGCATCAATTGTGGCTGAAGGCGCGCGCTTCGTGAGAATTTTTCGCGGCGCTGCCGCTGGCGACCCGGCGATGGCCGCAACGCAAGCAATTATTTATAGGACAGGTCGCCCGGCGGACAGTTCCATCGACTTGTTGCCGGAAGCGCCCCGGCGCGACGCGCCGGCACCGGTCTCGGTCTAGGATTTTGCCTGCGCCAGTTTCGCGCGTATGTATTCGATGCGCCCGCGGTTAACGCTGTGATCGCCGCGCCCCAGGCGCGAAGCCGAGCGCACCTGTATCACGCCGGCCTTCCGGTCGAGATAGAACTCGGTGTCATCGACGAAGCCCATGAGCTTGCTGGTGAATTCAGCGTAAAGGTAGTCCGGTTCGGCCGCAATCACCTTCGCGCGCGGCATGCCGTCTATTACCCGGCGCAATGCCGCCCAGGCGATCTGCGCATCGCCGGAGTAGCGCAAGGGTTCAATGTAATGCTGCGCATCCGCAATCTTGTCGGTCTGGCTGCTGACGTTGTTGGGCGTGCGCTTGGGCGGCGCGAGGCGTCCGTCGTGCACACCGAGATTTTCCGGGCGTGTACCGCTGAATAGTCCCATCGGCGCTCCTGTGACGACGCTCAGCGCGGCGAGCGAGAACAACGCGGCCGCGAGATACAGCAGCTTCCTAAATATTCCGGACTTGCGCGTCAAGCCGCCCCGCGCGCCTGTTGGCTGGCGAAGTACACGGCCTTGCGCGCGCGCATCACGTCGCCCAGCGGGCGGTGCTCGGCCAGTGCGTCCCAGGGATCGAACACCGCGGCTTCGGCTTCCTTGTTCAATGCAACCGCGGCCGCATCGTCGAGCGCCTGCTGCGGGATGCTGAGGCGCGCGACCGTAACATAAGGCGCGACGTCCTCGGCCCAGTCGACCGATGCATCCTCGATCGGGGTGCGCCGCTCGTCGACGAAGAACTGCAATTGCAATTCGTGCACCAGCGGCCCGCTCGCAAGCTGCCTGCCGAGATCGGCCTTCCAGTCCGCGGACGCGTCCGCCAGCGGCTTGTCCCGCGCCGGCAACAGGCGCACCCGCGCCGCATAGGGTCCGCAGGCGATCGGCGTCGCGGAGTACATGCGCTCGGTGGCGAAGCCGCTGAATTTCCTTCCCAGGGCCGCGACGAACTTTGCCATGAACTTCAGCGCACCGAACAGGCCGTACTGCCCGGCGAGGTATTTGAACAGAGCGCCATTGCCCCTGGAAGCAGCAACCACCAGGCCGACAAACTCGTCGCTCTTTGGAAAAGCGAATTTCTCCTGGTTGATCAGCAGAAAATCCTGGGCTTCGGTGGCTTTGCCCAGCGCACCCGGCCCGCTCACGCCACGCACCTTGATCGCGAAGCCGCGGATGTCGGGCGTCGCATCGCGCGCGCGGTCGGTGCCGCCGTTGGACAGGCGTACCCAGGCGTCGTAAGTTGCCGGGCGGGAAAACAGGCCGTGGCGCGCATACTCGGGCAGCTCGGGCAGAACCTCGAAGCTGGCGCGCAGCGCAAGCAGCTGCTTGCGGTGCAGGGCGCGACCCTTACCGTATTTCGCCGACTTGCGCTTCTGCAGCTCGACGAATTGCTCGGCATAGCCGGCAAATCGCGTCGCTTCGTCAGATGCTACGGTCTCGCGCCATTCAGTGCTCGGAGCGGCCATGGAGGGCCCCTTGTGTAGAAGCTGACGGGCTAGCTTTCGCTTTCGCTGCCGCGTTCGGCGATTTCGCGGTGCACGGCGGCCATGTCGACGCCCTTGGCCTGCGTGATCACCTGCTCCAGCGCCGGCGCCGGCAACGAGCCCGCCTCTGAATACAGTATCACTTTCTCGCGAAACACCATCAGGGTCGGAATCGAGCGGATGTTGAACGCTCCAGCGACCTCCTGTTCCTCCTCGGTGTTGACCTTCGCAAACACCACGTCGGCGTGCTGCTCGGAAACCTGTTCGAAGGTAGGCGCGAACGCGCGGCAGGGCGCGCACCATGGCGCCCAGAAATCGACGATCACGACGTCGTTGCCGGTCACGACCTCTTCGAAATTGTCCTTGGTGAGTTCCATGGTTGCCATGCGCGTCTCCGTATAAGTTTCCTGCGGGGCTAATTGTATCAGCACAGGAAGCCCGCGCCGCTCAGGCCAATCGCGCCAGAAACGCCGCGATAACGCTCCAATACTCGGGCGCGTCGGCGATGCTGTCGTGCGCGGCCGACGCGATTTCGCGCCATTGTTTGGACCCGCCCCAGGCGGCGTAAAGCCGCTCCGAATGCGGCCGCGGAATCACGCGGTCCTCGCTCGCGACCAGACACAGCAGCGGCGCCACGATACGCGGCGCGCGCGCGATCGAATCGAAACGGTGCCTGAGCATCAGGCCGATCGGCAGGAAGGGATAGACGGCCTTTGCGACGGCCTCGACGCTGTCGTAGGGCGATACCAGGATCACGCCCGCCACCGGCCGCTGCGTGGCGAGATACACGGCGACGCCGCTGCCGAGGCTGCGCCCCATCAGCGCGACGCGGCCGCCCGCGGCGCGCCGCGCGGCGTAGTCGTAAATCTGCAGCGCGTCGGCGAACAACGCCGTCTCGCCCGGTTTGCCTTCGCTGCCGCCGTAGCCGCGGTAGTTGACCAGCAGCAGCGACCAGCCGGCGTAACGTCCCGCGGTCGAGGCAAGCCAGGAAACCTCCTCCGCGTTGCCGCCGAAATAGATCAGCACCGGCGCCGGCGTTCGCGTTGGCGCCGCGTACACCAGCCAGCCGCGCAGGTGCACGCCGCCGGCAGTTTGCAGGTCCACTGCCTCGATCGCCGCGCCTGGATTGGCTTGCAGAGGATCTGCCTCCAGCGGCTGCGGAAAGAAAATCAGCCGCTCCTGGAAGAAATAGATCAGCAGCGGGAAACCCAGCGCGACGCAGACGGCGAGTTTGAGCCAGTCGAGCAGTCTGGCTTTAAGTTTGGCGTTCAATGGCATATCACACCGATAGACAACGGGGCACGAAATCGCCGGCCCCGAGCAACGTCTTTGCAATATCATTCACCCAAAGCACGATGATTCACATCCGCACAATGCCCGAAGATCCGCGTCCCTATTGCCTTTCCAGGCGACCAGGTGGAATTGGGGATAATTTCAACTCAACCTTAAACGCTAAACCGCGCGGCTAACCCGGCGAGCGTCATGTTCTCGGCGATGACATCGTGCGGAATCAAGACATAGCGCCACGGCTTGCCGCCGTGGGTCAATGCGTCCTCTGACGCCGTGCGACACCACTTTACGGCCGATTCCTTCTTCGCCAGCACAACCGGATCATCGAGTTGATTGCTCGCCTTGGGTTCGAGCATGTACTTGGCATCGTTCGTCTCCGCGACAAAATCGGGTTGGTATTCGAGAGGATCCGCTCCCTGCCGATAAAAGATCGGGAACTGGCCCTTGGCGGGTTTGAACCACTTGATTGCATCCCGGTCGAGGATGATAGCGAGCTTACGCTCAGCGTCCGAATCGAATTTCTGCACTGAGTACAGGCAGCGCTTGAAGCCGCCGAACAGGTACTTCGCCATGTTGCTTCTGTCTTCCGGCGCAACGCGGTAATCCGCGACCGGCTGCTCGGCAGGATACGAATAGGCGCTCTGCTTCAGTTCGGTGTAGCCCTTGCTGATCTTGACCTCGTATCCGGCCGCGTCTTCCCAGTAGTGCTCCTGCATCTGCGCATGGATGAACCGCGCGATATCGCGCTGGTAGCAGCGCAGCACTTTGCGTGCATCGTGCTCAGAGAGATAGCTGGTGAAGTGGCGCACGGTCTGACCCGCAAGGTCGTAGAGCAGGTCTGCGTGGTCGTCATAGGAAATGTCGTCGAAGTCCACCAGCCCGCTGACGACGTAGTCCTCCAGCCGCGCTTCCTCGATGCCACCCCGGCCGAGCGCAACGACGTCGAGCTGCTGCGTTCGCAGGTGCTGAATCCAGAGCTCGTCCGATACCGCCGGGTACTTCAGGGTCGCCAGCTTCAAGGTGAACGGCTTGAATCCTGATTTCACCTCGCCTTTCGGCACTACCAGTATGCGAGGAATACCGATCGTGTCCTGCATGACCTGGTCCGCGGTCTTTGCCACCACTGCCGCAATGTCCGTTTTTTCTCCGACCCCTTCCAGTTCCAACTGAGCCGGCCGATACTGCTCCTCGACCGCCTTGATGATGGCGGCCTGAATTTCCGGCCTCTTCAGGTGTTCGATGGTCGGCAGGGTCTGCGGCTGGTTCTCAAGCCCGCGAATCACGTCATAGGCGATCTGAGCCACCTTCTGCTCTTCCGGCTTGATGAAGGTCGGCGTTACGTCCTGCCCGGCCAGCGTGGTGCTGCCGCTTAGTTGCGCGGGCTTTAGTCCGAGCTTGGTTGCGAGTTGCGATTGCGATACCACCGTCGCCGTCTTCTGCCCGAGTTGGTCGCCGTCCAGTTCCACCGCCTGCAAACGGATGGCGGAATCGGGCTTGTTGGCTTCCTCGATGATTTCCTGGAACTTGTCGTGGGCGACAATATTCAGCCGGTCCACGGCGGTCACGCCGGTGCGCTTGCCGTATGGGAGGCGCAGGCCGCGGCCGATGGACTGCTCGATCAGGATGCGCGCATTGGCCGCACGCAGCGGCACGATAGTGTAGAGATTGGTCACGTCCCAGCCTTCCTTGAGCATGTTGACGTGAATGACAATCTCCGTCGGCTCCTCCGTGTGCTCCACCTTGAGCAAACGCGCGATCATTTCCTCCTCCTCGGCGCCGGTCCTGCTGGAGTCCACCTGGATGACCTTGTCCTTGTAGCGTCCCTCGAAGAAGCCGTCGGACTGGATCAGCGTCAACAACTGCCCGGCATGCGTTGTGTCGCGGGCA
Source organism: Burkholderiales bacterium (assembly GCA_038206915.1). GTDB lineage: Bacteria > Pseudomonadota > Gammaproteobacteria > Burkholderiales > SG8-39 > 2-12-FULL-64-23. The sequence continues at coordinate 16,146 of JBBRAI010000067.1, forward strand.
ATCACCAGCACGAAGGGCTTGACGATGGGCTGGTCACTCTCGCGCGCGTAGGTCTCAAGTTCCACCTTCACGCTCTCGTGCAGGCGCACGCCGTCTTCCAGCTTCAGGCGCTCGATCTCCTCCGGTGACATGCCGGCCGGGTTGAAATTCTTGCGCGTCACCACGGCCGGCTCCTTCACGAAGCCGTCCTCCATCGCGCTCGCCAAGCGATAGTTGAAAATGACGTTCTTGAAGGGCACCGAGCCGCGACTCGTCTCGACATAAGGCGTACCCGTCAGTTCCAGCCCCAGGATAGGTTTCAGTTCGTTGATCGCCCGCACTCCGGCGCTGGCGCGATAGCGGTGCGACTCGTCCATCAACAGCACCAGATCGGGCAGCCCGGCGAGGTAGTCGAAGTAGCTCTCGCCTATATATTCCGACAGGCGCTTGATGCGCGGCGACTTGCCGCCGCGCACCTCGGAGTTAATCTTCGAGATATTGAAGATGTTTACCTTGCAGCGAATCAATTCGTCGAACAGCGTGCGCGCGCGCGATTCGTAGGTATCGCCGGTGATGATCTCGGGCGCGTCGGTGGCGAACTCCGCGATACCCCTGAACACATACTTCGGCGTGTTGGGTGTGAAGTCCGCGATCAGCTTGTTGTAGATGGTGAGGTTCGGCGCCAGCACGAAGAAATTGCCGATGCCGTGGGCCAGGTGCAGGTAGCTGATGAAAGCGCCCATCAGCCGCGTCTTGCCCACGCCAGTGGCGAGCGCGAAGCACAACGAGGGGAAGTCGCGCTCGAAGTCGATGACCGACGGAAACTCGCTGCGGATGGCCGCAAGCTGCGCGGCAACATCGGCGCCTTTGGCGGGCGGCGCAATCTCCGTGATACGGTCGAGAATAGATAGCGACGTACGCTGCGGTGGGCGCAAGCTCATGCGACCGGCAATGGCGTTGACGTGGCGATTCATATACTGCGGTACCCCTTTTTGCTCTGCACCTATTGAACTCCCCTGCTATACTTAGCCTATGAGTTCCAAGGTGTCACTGACCAATCCATATCTGCGCGACCCCGCGGTTCGCGAACGCACTGTATTGAAATCCGTTGCCACATCCACCGCTGTCGAAGGCATTCACGCGCCCTTTAAACAGTCCTCGCGTTCCGCAGCCGCCAAAACCATTTCCCAATCTCCCGCGCCGCGCAAGAAATCCTAACGCGCGACCGCGCGGAGCGTCCTCGCAATCACTGCACGAAACACCGCCGTAATCGGCGCGTAGTCGCGCCCCATCGCTGCCTGAATCGCTGCGATATAGCCCCGCTTGGCATCGCCATTTATCCCGCCAAAATCCAATGGCGGCAAGCCTGCCTGCAAGGCCATCAGCGTAGCCAGAAGACGACTGCATCGCCCATTTCCTTCGCGAAACGGGTGAATCAGGACCAGTTCCACATGCACAACACCGAGCGCATGGGCCTGCTCATCAGCACCCGCCATCCGGCACGGGGTGAAAGTCCGCAGTGGCCCACGCTCAAACTCCTGCATCAGCCGCGGTATCTGATTCGCCGCCGCAAACATGAACCCGTCCTTCCCCATATTGACCTGCCGATAGTCTCCAGCCCACGCGTAAATGTCTCCCAACCACAGCCGGTGTAGCCGGCAGACATCCTCAGCGCTGAATCGCTGGTCCACCGTCGTCTCATCAATCAGCCGGTCAGTGACTGCCAGCAGCGCCTCGGATTCCTTCCGCGCCATCTCGCGTACGGATCGGATTCTCGCCAGATTCCGCAGCACGCGGCCGCGGGAGCCGGGCTCGAACTCCGCCTCAACCCCGTGTGCTTCGTACCGTCCTCCGCGCATGATTTCGGTTAGCTCAAATCCAGTGCCTGCTGCCCGGGTGCGGGCGGTGCTTTCGGCAGGTTCTCCACCTGCAGCGAGTAGTCGTCGTGCCCCCACTCGCAGCGCGCGAGGACCTGCTTGGG
>JBBRAI010000068.1:0-17876 GCA_038206915.1 Burkholderiales bacterium
GACCTTCCTGAGATGGCCGCGCATCCTGCCCCAGACAAGGCGGCGCGGAAACACCTCATCGCTCGATCGATTTGGTTCACGGTCCCGGGCACTATCGTCGTCATCGGCGTTGCCTACAAGCTGGTCCCGCCGCTAGGCGACCTCGAGGAGCCGATCGCGAGAATCACGCTTGCGACGCGCTGGCTCGTCGTTGCGATGATCCCGTACGCCGCGGTGTGCCTCGCGATCCTCGGCATCCGCTACTTCGAGGGCTCACACGACCCGACGCGCGGCAGCGAAAGCGATCATCTCAAGATCCACTGTCGCGTAATGCAGAACACGCTCGAACAGTTCATCTGGTTCGCCGTCTGCCTCCTCGCCATCGCGCCGATGCTGGCTCCGGCCGAAGCACATCTCATCCCGATAGTCTGTGTCTTCTTTCTCTTCGCGCGCCTCGTCTACTGGTGGGGCTACTTCCGGGTCGGCACGCTTGGACGCTCGCTGGGGGTTCAACTTACGTTTACGCTCAATATCCTCCTGTTATTCCTCGCACTCGCGAGGCTCGTTCGTGCGCTCTAGTGGAGCTACTCTGGGCTCTTGCTTCGCCTACGCCATACATGGGACAGTTCGACGACTGGTTTAACGAAAATGTGGCCGGAATCAAGATTGACGTACAACTTTCGGTCGAACGGACGGACCGCCAGCGCCGTGGGGCATCAACCGTCATCGCGGCCCGCCGTTCACCAAAACGTTAGCGCTCAGCATCAAAGGTCGCAAGATTTGACATATATGCATATCGTGCATATACTATGCTTGTGTCCGCCGAACTCGACCCAAAGAAAGATGCCGCAAACCTCCGGAAGCATGGTGTATCGCTTGCCGAAGGCGATGGGGTGTTAAATGATCCTCTGGCGCTTACTGTTGAAGACAACTCCGCCGAAGGCGAGCAGCGATTTGTCACCATCGGAATGAACGTATTTGGGTCGGTTATGGTCGTGGTTCACACTCCCCGGGGTGGAATATCGCGAGCAATTTCAGTGCGGAAGGCCGAACCTAGAGAGCGAAGAGACTATGAAAAAGGTGTATGACTTCTCCAAAGGCAAACGGGGTGCCGTAGTTCCTACGACCGGGAAGACGCGTATCACCATTTACATGGATGACGCCATTCTCAAGCGTTTCAAGGCCCAAGCTGAAAATGCTGGGAAGGGATATCAAACTCTGATCAATGAAGCCCTCAGTTCATATCTCGGACTCACGGAACAACCGGTGACCCAGGAACTTGTGCGCAAGATTGTTCGCGAAGAACTTGCTGCGAACGGTTGAGCGCTGACTGCTCATTGGTGCGGACGACTGTCAGCGCCGCACAGTTCAAACGTTAGACATCATGCAGGTATCATCGACTTCAAAGGGCGCGAGCGTGCGCTTGTATCTTATCGTTGCCGCGATTGCGCTGCTGGTGGCAGCCACGTCCCTATGGGGCTCGGTGGCCACAGTGCGCCTGTCTCGCATCCCAGGCGCGTATACCGACAAAGTTGCTACCTGGGCTTACTTTCAGTTTGTGCTCTGCGTAGTGTTTGGAGCGAGCACCATGGTCGCCGGGCTGAAGGCGTTGCGTCCGGAGAACAAGGCCGTGATCGTGCTGAGCGGACTCGTCGCGGCCCTGGCCACTTTGGTTTCAATCCTGGGTGTGCTCATGGGCATCGCCTCTCTCAGCGGCCATGACTTTCCGCAAGGGTTGGCGGTGCCCGTCCTTCTGGCGGCGACGGCGGCGTCGATCGCAATGCACTGGTGGATTGTGCGGCGCGAAGGTGTCCACGTCCTCGCTGCGGTTACGAGCGCCGTGGTTATCCTTGCGTTCGGCCCCATGTTCTTCATCGGTCCGATCCTTTTCTGCGGAGCGTTTACGCCCCATATCCGGTGTGTGTGACGGGCATGAGTTCTAACTCTATGTGGAACGGACGGGCCTTTGACGGTGTAGCGAGTGCGAGTACCACGCTGGCCCGCCGTTCACGACGACGATAGGTATCACAAGGAGCAGTCATGAACCCGACTAAGCTTGTCGCGATCGCTTGCACCGTTGGCCTGCTTGTCGGCTGCGCAACGCCGCCGCCCATTGCGGACGCCTGCAAGCGCCCCTTGGACGCCCGAGTTGCCAAATCCTGTGTCGTAGCAGATGAAGCGCTGTGGAGAGGGGCGCGCCCAACCCCGGACGCCGCCGCCGCGCTCGTTGACCTGGGAGTTCAGACTGTCGTCAGCCTAGAACTGCTTAACGACGACATACAGGCGTTTCAAGTTGCACAACCATCCCGCACAATCTCACGCGAACTCCAGTATTTTCAGATCCGCGATTGGGAGCCTCTTGTTGTAGTGGCTCCGCGCGTGGTGGACGAGCACATCGCTCACTTTCTCGCAGTGACGCGAACTCAGCCGGCACCCGTCTATGTGCATTGCCGATCTGGCCAGAATCGCACGGGCGTCATGGTGGCCGCCTATCGAATTTTTCACGGCGTGGAAATTGAGAAAGCTATTGAAGAAATGGAAAAGTATGGCGGGTTCTGGTCCAGGGCAGACGCTGCCTACATTCGCACGCTGACGCCGGACCGGCGCTCCGCGATCGAAAAACAGATTGCCGCTTGGATTCCGAAACTGAAGCGCACAGCGAAAGTGGTCTGCACTGACGCCAGGTGCACAGTTTCCGTAGACCCCATGTAGCATGATGCCTAACCCGCGCATCGAGGGGACTTTGTGCCTGCGGCGCCCCGCCCCTCATGCGCAACGTTGAAGCTGCGGAAGGAACACACTATGCTTGAACTCAGGCCAAGCTGTGAGCACTGCAACAAGCCGTTGCCGCCCGATTCACTCGACGCGTGCATCTACACTTACGAATGCACGTTCTGCGCCACGTGCGTCGGGGCCATTTTGGAAAACGTCTGTCCGAACTGCGGCGGAGGTTTTGTGCCCCGTCCAATCAGGCCATCGAAGAATTGGAAGGGCAATAACTATCTTGGCAAAGACCCGGCAAGTACCAAGATCAAGCACAGGCCCGTCGATCCTGAAGCCCATGCGCGCTTCGCAGCCGCTATAAAGTCGATACCGCCGGAGAAGCGGTAAGCCGCGACAAATGACACCGATGGACAAGGGCATCACCCGAGACGCGCGCCTCAGCGGCGGCGAGCATCTGTGGAGCGGCCTCGACCTGCCCACGCTCGGCGATGAATGCGCGCGGCAGGCGGCGGGCGAACGTGCGACCCACGTTTTTTTGCGCAGGCGTGCGTGAATAAGCTAGTTTCAGTGGCGGATGTCGACGTCCACATCGAGGGCGACGGCGCCGAGGCCATCCTCATGATCCACGGCTGGCCCGACACCTACCGATTGTGGGACGCTCAGGTGCAGGCGCTCGAGAGCCGTTACCGCTGCATCCGTTTCACCCTGCCCGGCTTCGACGCAGCCAAGCGGGGGAAAGCCTATACGCTCGATGAACTCATCGGCTTCCTCGAGCAGCTTGTCGCGCAACTCTGCCCGGGCCGGAAAGTCATTCTCATGCTGCACGACTGGGGTTGCGTATTCGGCTATCAGTTCTACATGCGCAGGCCGGATCTGGTTGCGAAGATCATCGGCGTCGATATTGGCGACCCGGCGTCATTGCGGCGGTCCATGACGCGCCGGGAAGCATCGCTGGCGTTCGCGTATCAGTTCTGGCTCGCACTGGCCTGGATCGCCGGAGGCAGGATCGGCGACTGGATGACGCGCGCGATGGCGCGCTGGGCGCGCTGCCCGTCCGATCCGGCCCGCATGAGTTCGTGCATGGACTATCCGTATTACGTGCTGTGGCTCGGCGGTCGCCGGTCCTATCGCCATCACGCACAGCGCTTCACGCCAGCCTGTCCGATGCTGTTCATCTACGGCAATCGCAAGCCGTTCATGTTCCACGCAAAAGCCTGGACCGACGAACTGCTGGCGCACAAAGCCAACCAGGTGGTGAAGTTCGACACCGGCCACTGGGTGATGTCCGAGCAGCCCGAACGCTTCAACCGCGTGGTCGCAAGCTGGCTTGCATAATAGCGAGGCCGCCGCGCACGGCGCTCACTGCCCCGCTGCTTCCAATCGCGCCTCCATGCCGCGCAGCTTTTCGCGCATCGCCGCGCCGACGAACATCTGCGGGTTGGACGGGGTGTAGCCGCGTTCGCGCTCGCGCTCGGCGATTTCCCGGCGCGCCAGCTCGAACGCCCCGGTGAAGGAGCGGGTGCGCCGCAGGGCGTCGTCGAAATAGGCCTTGCCGAACCAGGTCAGGTTACGGCCGTTGCCACAGCCGAAGGACTGGTGCTGCGCATCCGTGGCGGTGATGATCAGCGTGTTCTCGTCCTTGAGCGGCTCGATGAAGCCGCCCGAATAGCAGGCCGATATCACCAGCACCTTCCATTTGATTCCGCTCTCGTGCAGCATGCGCGCCAGCGCCGCCGGTCGGATCTGGTACAGATCCAACGGCGGCAGCTCGACTGCGAGTTCGCCGTCCTCCGAGCCGTGCGTGGTGACGTACAGGAACAGCACGTCTTCGTCCGTGTCCATGACTTCGCCGATGTGCTCGAGCGCGATGCCCAGATTGGTCGCGCTCGCGACCGGCAGTTCGGCAAGCGTCGCCGGATCGTTGCTGAGCAAGAGCGAACGCCCACCTGCGTCGAAGCGCTCGCGCATCAGGCGCGCCACCGTGCCCAGTTCCTTGCCGAACACGTCCTCCGTGCCTTCGGGCGCGAAACCGACGAAATACAGGTCGGCAATGCCGGGGCGCTGCGCTTGGAGCGCGGCCAGGTGCGCTTCGAGCATGCCGTCCTGGGCGTGGAACAACTCTTCCTGCGCAATGGAGGGCTGGCCGGCGTCGGTGTCATCTGCAGGCAGCCACAGTTCGGGGCGTGGCATGACGTACAGCGGCAGAAGGAACAGCGCGGCCAGCAGCGTGCCGCCCCACAGGTAGGGCCGCGCCTTCCAGCCGGCCGCGATCCACAGCGCGCGCAGCGACACCGCCAGCAGCCATGTCAGGTAAACGGCGTACACGCTCAGCTGCGCAGCGGCTGGAGCGTCCTCGCCGGCGTAGGGCAGGACAATCACGATGAGCGCGGAAACGAATTCGAACAAGGCCGCCGGCGCGATCAGCGGCAGCGCCAGCCCCAGCACCAGTTCGCGCCGGCGGTACCAGTGGGCGATCACCGCGGTCGCGAGCAACAGCAGCGGAATTTCGGCCAGCGCCACCGGCAGTGCGCCGAAATCGACATGGCCGGGAAAGCCCGCGCGCAGCATGCCCGCGGCCAGCCACACGAGCAGGTTGAATGCGCACAACAGCGCGAAATCGCCCGGCGAGACGCGGAACGCGTAGCGGCTGACCGGCAGGAACAGCGCGAGGCGCAGGCCGGCTGCAAGATTGCGTGCGAGCCCCCGCAGCAGCACCGCCACGGCTGAGCTCATCGGCGCGTCACGCTGCGGCGCAATTCATCGCGCGGCGAGCGCGGACTTTACCGCCGCAACGCGCGCGCTGCGCAACCGCGCGGCGATCCGCTGCGGCTCGGACTCGTGCCGGGCGATGGCGCCGGCATCAACGCCGCGCGCGGCGCGCAGCGCCGCAGCCAGGCGCGCGGACGCCGCAAGCCTGCGCGCGCCGCCGGCGCCGCAGCTCCCAGCCGCCTGCAGCAGCTGCGCGAAGCGCTCGGGCCGGCGCCAGGCATCGCAGGCCTGCAGCAGCGACACGGCCGCCTCGGCGTCGAGCTTGGCGCCGCGATCGATCTCTACGCGGTGGCGCAGCGCGAGCAGGGCGAGCTCGCGCGCAGCCGCCGGGGCGCGCAGGCGTGCGCTCATGCGACGCAATTCGCGCTCGGGGGCATCCAGCCCGGCGAGCGCGCAGCCGAGCACGGCATAGCGTACTTCGAGTGCGTAGCCGCGCGCGGCCGCATAGCCGAGCGCGCGGCGCGAGCGCGCGTACTGCGCGCGATCGCTCCATGCCTGCGCCGGTTCCGGCAGCACGCGCGCGAGCGCGCCGCAGCCGCGCAGCAGCGCAAACATTATCTGCGGCGCTGCTTCCATCAGGCCGGCAGCCAGCTCCTGCCACACACGTTCGGCCACCAGCGCGTCGGCTTCGCCCGCGTCCACCATCGCGCGCATCAGGCGGCGCGTGGCCGGCGCCACCCTGAAGCCGAAGCGCGCGGCGAAACGCGCCACGCGCAGGATGCGTACCGGATCCTCGGCAAACGCCGGGCTGACGTGGCGCAGCACGCCGCGCTTCAGGTCCGCGACGCCGCCGAAGGGATCGATGATGCGGCCGCGCGCGTCGCGCGCGATGGCGTTGATGCTGAGATCGCGCCGCGACAGGTCCTGCTCCAGCGTCACGTCGGGCGCGGCGTAGACCTGGAAGCCCCTGTAGCCGCGCGCCGTTTTGCGCTCGGTGCGCGCGAGGGCGTATTCCTCGTGCGTTTTCGGGTGCAAAAACACCGGGAAGTCCTTGCCCACCGGGCGGTAGCCGAGGCGGATCATGTCATCGGGCGTGGCGCCGACCACGACGTAGTCGCGGTCCTTCACCGGCAACCCGAGGAGTTCGTCGCGCACCGCGCCGCCGACCGCGTAAATCTTCACTGCCAGCCTATTGCGGCGTCGCGCCGAGGCTAGGCATAGGGCTCGTCGGCGCGCACGAACCCGGTCTCGCGGCGCGCCTGCGCCATCCAGTCGCGCACCGCCGGCAGCGCCAGCAGCGCATCGGCGTAGCGCTGCGCCACGCCGGGCAGCCTGACGCCGTAGGTGAGAAAGCGCGTGGCCACCGGCGCGTAGTACGCGTCGGCGATGGTGAACGTCCCGAAGAGCAAACCACCGTCAGCGCCGAAATCCGAGCGGCAGGATTCCCAGATCGCGACGATGCGGTCGATATCCTGCTGCACCGCCGGGCTCATGCCCTTGCCCGGCAGCGAGGCGCAGATGTTCATCGGCATCGCGTCGCGCAGATTGCGAAAGCCCGCATGCATCTCGGCACAGATCGAGCGCGCCACCTGGCGCGCGCGCGCATCCGCAGGCCACAGACGCTTGTCGGGGAACAGTTCGGCCGCCGTCTCGCAGATCGCGAGCGAATCCCAAACCGGCTCGTCCCCGACGATCAGCACCGGCACCTGGCGCGTGGGCGAATACGGCTCGATGCCGGGGATGCCGCCCTGGTCGGAGAATTTGAGCCGGATTTCCTCGAACGCGATGCCCGCCTGCGTCAGCAGCACCCACGGCCGCATCGAACAGGAGGAGTAGTTCTTGTTGGCGATCGCGAGCTTGAGCGGCTTCACGCGGCGTGCGTCTTTCTGCCGGCGTGGCCGCGCAGCCGGTTGAAGCGCGCGCGTCCGTACACCGCGTGCAGGTAGGTAGGCGCCACCGCCTCCAGCGCCGCAGGCCGGATGCCGAACGGGAACGGTGCCGCACTGGTGTTGGGCAGCGACATCGACAGCACGTTGTCGCGGCTCATGAGCTTGCCCGGCAGCCATTCCATGATCCATGCCTGCAGCATCGAGTATTTCGCGCTGAGGCCGATGATCGGGCGCGCGTGCCCGCTCGCGCGGCCGGCGAACGCGACCAGTTCGCGCAGGCTGTAGACGCGCGGGCCGCACAAGTCGTAAGTCTTGCCGAAGCTCTCGCGTTCGCTGAGCGCGTGCACGAAGGCGCGCGCCACGTCTTCGACATACACCGGCTGGAATTTCGCGTCCGGGCAGGCCAGGAACACCACCGGAAGGAAACGCTGCAGCAGCGCGAACAGGTTGAGGAAACTGTCTTCCGGGCCGAACACCACCGAGGGCCGGAACACCGTGATGGCGAGGCGCTTGCCTTCGGCGAACATCCAGTTCTCGCCGTCGCCCTTGGAGCGCAGGTAGGCGCTCGGACCCTTGCTCGAGGCGTTGAGCGCGCTCATGTGGAGCAGGCGCGGGATGTGCAGCTGCTCGCAGGCGGTCACCAGTATGCGCGGCAATTCGGTATGTGCGCGGCGAAAATCGATGCCGTAGGGCTCGCCCGGGCGGCTCTGCAGCACGCCGACCAGGTTGATCACGGCGTCGCAGCCGCGCAGCACCGCGGCCAGCTGCGATGCTTCGGATACATCCGCCTGCACCACTTCGACCGTCGGCAGCATGAACAAATGCTTGGCGCGCTCGCGCCGGCGCGTGCTCACCACCACGCGCTTGCCCTGCTCCGCAAGCATGCGCACCACATGGCGGCCGATGAAGCCGCTGCCGCCGAGGACGGCGATTCGCTCCAGTTTCATCATGGATCTCCCTATTCGGTTTCTGCCTGCGTAATCCGGCTATCTTCGCCTCCGCGCGGCGCGATCACGCCGAGGCGCGCCTTGAGGCTGCGCGGCGGAGTCCCGAGCATGGCTGCGTAATACATGGTGTTGTTCATCACCTTTTTTACGTAGTCGCGGGTTTCGTCGAACGGTATGGTTTCGGCGTAGATTGCGCCTTCCAGCGGGTGGGTATCGCGCCACCTGCGCGCGCGCCCCGGCCCTGCATTATAAGCCGCCGCGGCCAGCACTTCGCTGCCGCCGAGGTCGTCGAGCACATGGCGCAGGTAATAGGTGCCCAGCGCGGCGTTGATGCCGGCGTCGGTCACCCGCGACCAGGAGAAATCCTGCATGCCCATGCGCCGCGCCACCCATTTCGCGGTGGCCGGCATCAGCTGCATCAGGCCCGCCGCGCCGGCCGAAGACTTGATCTCCGAGATGAAACGGCTCTCCTGGCGCACCAGCCCGAGCACCCATGCCTCCTCCAGCTGCTGCACGCGCGCGTTCTCGCCGAGCTCCGCGCGATAAGGCGCGAGGTAGCGCACGCTGAAATCGTGCAGCGCCACGGTCTTGTCGGCGGTGTTGATGGCGCGGTCGAACATCGCGTTCTGGCGCGCGAACTCGGCCGCGGCAAGCAGCTGTTTGTCGTCCATGCCGCGTATCGACCAGATCCATTCGCGCGTCGCGTCGTAGCGCTGGCCCAGCTGGTACAGCGCGAGCGCGCGCTGGAAGCCGGGCGCACGCCCGATCGCCGCCACTTCCTGCGGCGTCGGCGAGTAGCCCTTGGGCGGAAAATTGAACGGCAGGCCCAGTTCCTCGGCGGCGAGCCGTGCATAGAATTGATGCCCGTCGGCGATGCGCGCGAACAGAGCCCGCGCCGCGGCCGGCTGGCCCAATGCCTGTTCCGCGCGTCCCTGCCAGTACGCCCAGGTGGGATCGCTCCGTTGCGTCGGCGACATCAGATGCGTCGACACTAGAACCTCGCCCCAGTCACCTTGGCGCAGCGCGGCGCGCAGGCGCCAGGCAAGCTGATCTTCCGACAGCTGCGCCCCGGCTGCCTCGGCACGCCGGTACCAGGCGAGCGCTTCGGGCATATTGTGCCGCGCCGCGCGCAGCGCAAGCTGGCCCCAGAGGTAGGCCTGCTCCTCCTCGGTGAAGCGCGAGCGCAGCGTCGGCGTCCAGTATGCGGCGGCCGCCGCCGGGTCGGTGCGCGCGAGGCGATACAGGGCAAACATGGTGACTTCGCGCGTCGCGCGCTGCGACAGGTCCTTCTTCTGCTCGAGGTAGTGCTTGGGTCCCGCGGCCGCTGCAAACAGATGGCCGCGGTCGGGTGTTTCGCTGCGCGGCAGATACGCGGTGCTGCGCCAGGCGGCGCTGACCGCACCCGCTTCGAGCAGCAGGCGCACGCGCTGCCACACCTTGCGGTCGGTGAACTCGCCGCGCGCGATGAGCGCCTCGGCCAGCGGCACGCAACCATCCGGCAGCTCGCGCGGCGCGTACCAGTACGGGCGCGCTTCGGTGAGCGCCGACGCGTCCCCTTGCGCCCAGCGCGCCTGCAGCGCGTAGCAGGCGGTATCGTCGTCGTCGTTGATCAGCAGCGGATGCTCGGCGCGGAACAGATTCCATTGCTGCTTCTTGCCCAGCACCTTGAGCCAGTCCCGGCGCAACTGCTCGGCGAGCACGCTGCCCTGCTGGCGTGCGAGGAACGCGCGCAGCGCGCCTGCGTCGGCATCCTCGAGGCGCGGGCGCAGCAGCCAGGCTTCGACATAGGGCTCGAGCAGATAGCCCTGCAGGCGCGCGTCGTACCTGGTGAGCTTGTCGTAGTCCCCCGCGCGCGCCGCGGCTCGCGCCGCGAGAAACAATTCACCCTCGTCCTGCGGCTGCGCCGCAGCAGCCGGCGGCACCAGCGGAGTCAGCGCCAGCGCCAGCGTCAATGCACGCAATGTCGTTGTTATGGTAGATTTCAAGTCTAAGCCCATGATGAAACTAGTATAAACGCTCCCAACAGCGGATGGATGACGGCGCTCAAATATATGCAGCACGCTGAATTGATGGCCTGGCGCAAGCAATTGCGCGCCGAATTGCTCGCGCGCCGGCAGGCCGTGCCTGCGGATCAGCTGGATGTGTGGCGTATAGCCATCGACCGGCATCTGCAATACGGGTTCCCCGGACTGGCCAAGGGCGTATTGGCGTTCTGCTGGCCGATCCGCAACGAGTACGACGCGCGCCACCTGCTGCGCCGGCTGCGCGAGCGGGGCGCGACCGCAGCGCTGCCAGTGGTGGTCGCGCCGAAGTCGCCGCTGATATTCCGCGAATGGCACCCCGGCGTGGAACTGGCCATGGGTAAACTCGACATCCCCTATCCCAAGTCGGGTCCCGGGCTGGTGCCCGATTCGGTGCTGCTGCCGATGAACGGCTTCGACGCGCAGGGTTACCGCCTCGGCTACGGCGGCGGCTTTTTCGATCGCACGCTGGAGAGCCTGCGCGCATCCAAGCCCGCGGTCATCGGGGTGAGCTTCGAGCTCGCCGCGATCGACACCATCGATCCCCAGCCCTGGGACATTCCGATGGACTACGTGGTCACCGAGCGCGGCGTCTATCGGCGCGACGCGGACCGGCTGGAATTTCTCGGCGTGCCGCGCGAGCAGCGCACCGAGCTCAGTTCGCCGGTGTGCTATGCGGCGGAAATCGCACCGGGATACTTTGGCGAGGAACCGGACTAAATTTAGAAACTACCGCTTGACCCATTCCGCCGACAAGGCTAGCATTTGTGTATCTCATTTGTGATACAAGGTACGCACATGGCCATTTCGTTGCGGGTTCCCGAGAACATGAAAGAGCGCGTTGCGCGGCTGGCCGAGGCGCAGGACACCACGGCGCACGCTTTCATGCTGGAAGCGATTCGTGACAAGATCGAGGCCGAAGAGGCACGCGCCGCATTCCACGCGGAAGCGCGCAAGAGGCTCGCGCGCATGAAAAAGTCAGGCAAGGGCGTCCCCGCCGCCGAGGTATTCACTTATCTGGATTCGCGAGAGCAGGGCAAGAACCCGCCACGGCCGAAAGCGCGCAAAACGCCGTGATCGTATTCGCCGAAGAAGCGTTCGACGACCTGGAAAAGATTTTCGACTTCAATTTCGAGCGTGACCCGGCGACGGCGTTTACGCACATCGACGCAGTGCGCAGCGCGGTATTGCTACTCGAGGCGCACCCAAACATCGGTCGCCCGATTGGCGCCGGCTCGACTTTGAAGGAGCTGGTCATCTCGCACGGGCAGACCGGCTACATTGCGCTCTATGAGCACGCGCCAGCGGAAGATCTGATCCGCATCGTCGCCATACGCCACCAGCGCGAAGCCGGTTATCGCGGCGCATAACCTGTCGCGCCGCCGCAACGGCATTTACAAGCGGGAGCGCAGCACAGGAGGCGCACTATCGCCTACGAAGCAGGATTGACGCGGCGCTCCAAGGCGTTGTGCTATGAAATTTCCGCGACCCACACCAACCTAAGGCGAAGCAAGCACCGAGACCGGCCGGGATTCGCCGTACGACTAAACTGCGGCGGGCGTGCGTACGTCGACCTGAGAGGCGCTTCGACTATTGTTGACGCTGGCAACCCAGATCGATAGACGGATGTCCGCTCCGACCAGAAGATTAGTTTGAATCAGCGCCCGGCTTGCTCGTTGCCCGGGACGCGCTTGCTCTCTCAGCCCAGGAATAATTTGTAAGCCGGATTTTTCGTTTCATCCCAGAACCGATAGCCCAGGTCGCGCAGGAAGCGGCGAAACGCCGGCATTTCCCGGGCCGGCACCTGCATCCCGACCAGCACGCGGCCGTAGTCGGCGCCATGGTTGCGGTAGTGGAACAGGCTGATGTTCCAGTCCGGGCGCATGCTGTTGAGGAACTTCATCAGCGCGCCCGGGCGTTCCGGGAACTCGAAGCGGTAGAGCAGTTCGTTTTTCGCCAGCGCCGCATGTCCGCCGACCAGGTGGCGCACGTGCAGCTTGGCCATCTCGTTGTCAGACAGGTCAATGGTCTTCAGTCCGTGGCGCCGCAGCCTGCGGATCAGGCGCGCGGTCTCGTCGCGGTCGTGCACCTCGACCCCGACGAACACATGCGCTTCCTTCTCGCCGGCGATGCGGTAATTGAATTCGGTGACGTTGCGCGCGCCCAGCGTGGCGCAGAATCGCTTGTAGCTGCCCGGGCGCTCGGGGATGGTCACGGCGAGTATGGCTTCGCGGTGCTCGCCCACCTCGGCGCGCTCGGCGACGAAGCGCAAGCGGTCGAAATTGGTGTTGGCGCCGCAGGCGACCGCCACCAGCGTCTGGCCGCGCACGCCCTTCTTCTCCACCCAGGCTTTGGCTCCGGCGATAGCCAGCGCGCCGGCCGGCTCGAGGATCGAACGCGTTTCCTCGAACACGTCCTTGATCGCGGCACAGGTTTCGTCGGTGTCGACCAGGACGATTTCATCGACGAGTTCGCGGCACAGGCGAAACGTCTCCCTGCCCACCTGCTTCACCGCCACGCCGTCGGCGAACAGCCCCACCTGCGCCAGGCGCACGCGCCGGCCGGCCTTGAGCGAGCGCGCCATGGCGTCCGAATCCATCGGCTGCACGCCGATGATTTTCACCTCGGGGCGCAGGCGCTTGACGTATGCGGCTATGCCGGAAATCAGCCCGCCGCCGCCGATCGCGACGAAGATCGCGTCTATCGGCGTCTTTGCCTGGCGCAAAATCTCCATGCCTATCGTGCCCTGGCCGGCGATCACGTCCGGGTCGTCGTAGGGGTGCACGAACGTGAGCTTGCGTGATTTTTCCAGCTTCAGCGCGTGCCGGTAAGCTTCGTCGTAGGAATCACCGACGAGCAGCACTTCGGCGCCGCGCGCGAGCACCGCGTCCACCTTGATGCGCGGCGTGGTCACCGGCATCACGATCACCGCCTTGCAGTGCAGGCGCTGCGCCGCCAGCGCCACGCCCTGGGCGTGGTTGCCGGCCGAGGCGGCGATGACGCCGCGCTTGAGCTTGGCCGGGGGCAATTGCACCATTTTGTTGTACGCGCCGCGCAGCTTGAACGAGAATACCGGCTGCATGTCCTCGCGCTTGAGCAGCAGCGTGTTGTGCAGCCGCGCGGACAGGATCGGCGCCGCCTCGAGCGGGGTTTCGATCGCGACGTCGTAGACGCGCGCCTTGAGGATTTTTTCGAGATAGTCGGGATGCATGGCGGCCAGGTGGACTTTCAGATGAAGCGTGCAAGGGTAGCAGGATGTGCTTCGCCGGGGCAAGGCGACCGGAGGAAGTCCCCGTGGGACGCACGCCTGCCTGCGGCCGGCTGGACAGCAGCTTGAGCGGCGCCTTCGCCAGCCTCGCGTCGCTGCTCGCGGCGAGCTTCCTCGCCTCGACCCTGATCCCGCTCAGCTCCGAAGCGGTGCTGTTCGCCGTGCTCAGGCTGCACCCGGAGCTCGCCTGGCTCGCGATCGCAGTGGCCACGCTGGGCAACACGGCGGGCGGGCTCACCACCTACCTGATCGGGCGCTATATCGGCTCGAAAAAGCCGTTCACGCAGCTCGAGCGCGTCCGGCGCTACGGCAGCCCGCTGCTCGTGCTCGCCTGGCTGCCCTTCGTCGGCGACGGCCTGTGCCTCGCCGCAGGCTGGATCAAGCTCGACTGGGTTGCGGTGGCGCTTTGGTCCGCCGCCGGGCGCTTCGCGCGCTACTGGCTGGTAGCCCAGGGTGCACTTTGGTAAGCTAGCGCGCATGCCGAGCAAATATAGCGATACGAACCCGTTGCAAATTGGATTTTGCAACGGCAAAAACCGGGGAGCATGAGGGGAGGTATCCCCTCATAGCGTATGAAAACCAAGAAAGCGAGGCCGTTCTGGGAGCGCGGCTACGACACGCATGGCTACTGGCAGGGGAAAAAGAAAATCGGCTGGGTGGCGCACGAGGGCAAGGGCGGCCTGTATCGCTGGCAGGCGGGCAGCCGCGCCGGGGAGGCGAAATCCCTCGCCGAAGCCAAGCGTCTGGTCGAGGAAACCGTGCTGTCGCTGGCGACGCAGCTGTCGCTGTTCGACGATCCTGCGGGCAATCGTTAAGCGTCTGTAACAAAACGAGGGGATAACTCCCCTCGTGCTCCCCTAAATCGGCCGTAACAAAGTGATTTTTGTTACGCGTTCTAAGAACCTGCCACGGCTGGCGCTCTGGCCTCAGGAAGTCCGACCGGCCGCAGTTCCGAGAACTTCGGGATTGATGACGTTGATCGGCGCGCCGGCGGCGTAAGCCAGGATCTGATCGAAGATTTCGCTGAACTGGATCTCGTACTCTTCGCGCGTGACGTAGCCGATGTGCGGCGTGCAAACCACATTGTCCATCTGCAGCAGCGGGTGATCCGGATCGCGCAGCGGTTCTTCTTCGTACACGTCCACGGCCGCCATGCCCGGCCGGCCGCGCTGCAGCGCCGCCACCAGCGCGCCGGCTTCGATCAACTGAGCGCGGCTGGTGTTCACCAGCAGTGCCGTCGGCTTCATGCGAGCGAGGTCTTCGGCCTTGACGATACCTTGGTTAGTTTCCTTCAGGCGCATATGCAGCGAGATGATGTCGCATTGCTCGAAGAACGCCTGCTTGCTCGGCGCGACCGCATACGCGTCCGCCCGGGCACGCGCACGCGACGCCTCCCGCGCCCAGACCAGCACATTCATGCCAAAGGCGCGCGCATATTCCGCGACCACCGCGGCGATCCGGCCATAGCCGTACAGGCCCAGGGTCTTGCCGCGCAGGCTGGAACCTACGCCGATCTGCCATTTCCCCGCCTTCATCGCCGCCACCTGTTGCGGGATCTGGCGCAAGGCGGCGAGTATCAAGCCCCAGGTCAGTTCCGCCGCGGCATAACACGGCGTGTCGACATGCTGGCTCGAGGACACGACCACGCCGCGCCGGGTGCAGGCGTCGACGTCGATGTGCGGATACACGCTGCGCTGGCTGATCAGACTGAGTGCGTCCAGACGCTCGATCAGCGGGGCACGGATCTGGGTGCGTTCGCGGATCAGCACCAGGATTTCGGTGCGCGCGAGCCTTGCGGCGAGCGTCTCGACGTCCTGCACGTGGTCGTTCCAGATTTCGACCTCGTGCGCGTCGAGCCTGCGAAAACAGGGAAGCGTGCGCACCGTGTCGAAGTAGTCGTCGAGTATCGAGATTTTCACGAGCAGTCCCCTCAGGCCGCACTCAGCTTGGCGTATTCCAGCGCCAGCCACTTCATTCCCTGGCGGCCGAAATTGATCTGCACGCGCGCATCCGGCCCCTGGCCTTCGGCGTCGACGATCACGCCCTGTCCGAACTTGGCGTGGACCACGTTCTGCCCGATGCGCCAGCCCATCTGGGTGGCGCGCGGCAGGGGCTTGGGTATGGCGGTGTCGCGCGCCGAAGCGAGCACCGGCGCTGACGTCGGCATGGAGCCCATTCGCGGCGTCAGCCACTTCACCAGGCCCGCCGGGACTTCGTCAAGAAAGCGCGAAGCCACGTTGTAGCGCGTCTGGCCGTGCAGCATGCGGTTCTGCGCGAACGACAGGTACAGGCGCTGGCGTGCGCGCGTGATCGCCACGTACATCAGGCGGCGCTCTTCCTCCAGGCCGTCGGCCTCGTTGCGGCTCTGTTCATGCGGAAACAGTCCCTCTTCCAATCCTGTGACGAACACCGCCTGGAATTCCAGGCCCTTGGCCGAGTGCACGGTCATCAGCTGCAGCGCATCCGCGCCCTCGCCGGCCTGGTGCTCGCCCGCCTCGAGCGCGGCGTGCGCGAGGAATGCCGCGAGGTCCCGCGCCTCGTCCTGTTCCTGCACGAACAGCGCCGCCGCGTTGACCAGTTCCTGCAGGTTCTCCACCCGGTCGGCGCCGTCCTTCTCCGCCTGGAAATGCGCCAGCAGCCCGGATTTCGCCAGCATGTGCTCCACCACCTCGGGCAGCGCCAGGCCTTCGGTCTCCTTGCGCAGCGTCACTATCATTGCGACGAATGCGCCGAGCGCGTTGCCTGCCTTGCCGGCGAGCTGCGGCACCGCGCCGTACAGGCTGCAGTTGCCGGCGCGCGCGGCTTCCTGCAGCGCCTCGAGCGAGCGCGCGCCGATGCCGCGCGCCGGGAAATTCACCACGCGCAGGAACGCGCTGTCATCCTCCGAGCTCGCGATCAGGCGGAGGTAGGCGAGCGCGTGCTTGACCTCCATGCGCTCGAAAAAGCGCAGCCCGCCGTAGACGCGGTAGGGCACGCCGGCCGAAAACAGCGCGTGTTCGAGGATGCGCGACTGCGCGTTCGAGCGGTACAGCACGCCCATGTCGTGCAGCGCGACGCCGTCGCGGTTGAGCGCGCGCACCTCTTCGGACAGCCAGTTGGCCTCATAGCCGTCGGTCTGCGCTTCGTACACGCGCAGCGGCTCGCCGTGCCCGGCCGCGGTCCACAGGTTCTTGCCCAGGCGCTTCCTGTTGTTGGAGATCAGCGCGTTGGCCGCGTCGAGGATGTTGCCGTGCGAGCGGTAGTTCTGCTCCAGGCGGATCACGTTCTCGACGTGGAAGTCGCGCTCGAAGTCGGCCATGTTGCCCACGTTCGCGCCGCGAAACGCGTATATGGACTGATCGTCGTCGCCGACCGCGAAAATCACGCTGGCCGGCCCGGTCAGCAGCTTGAGCCAGCGGTACTGCAGGCGGTTGGTGTCCTGGAATTCGTCCACCAGAATGTGATGGAAGCGCGCGCGGTAATGCTCGCGCAGGATTTCGTTTTTCGACAGCAGCTCGAAGCTTCTGAGCAGCAGCTCGGCGAAATCGACCACGCCCTCGCGCTGGCACTGCTCGTCGTAGGCGGCGTAGATTTCGGCGTAGCGGCGGCTGAATTCGTCGTAGGCCTCGGCTTCGCCCGCGCGCCTGCCCTCTTCCTTGTTGGCGTTGATGTAATGCTGCACCTGCTTCGGCGGAAAGCGGTCCTCGTCCACGTTCATGCCCTTCAATACGCGCTTCACCAGCGACAACTGGTCGCCCGAGTCGAGGATCTGGAACAGCTGCGGCAGCCCGGCGTCGCGGTGGTGCGCACGCAGCAGGCGGTTGCACAGGCCGTGGAAAGTGCCGACCCACATGCCGCGGGTGGAAATCGGCAGCATGGCGGAAATGCGCGTGAGCATTTCCTTCGCCGCCTTGTTGGTGAAGGTGACCGCGAGGATGCCGGCCGGACCCACGTTGCCGGTCTGGATCAGCCAGGCGATGCGGGTGGTGAGCACGCGCGTCTTGCCCGAACCCGCGCCAGCGAGGATCAGCGCGGACTGGTTCGGCAGGGTGACGGCGGCGAGTTGTTCCGGGTTGAGATTGGCGAGCAGCGACATCGTGCGGTGGGTGTTTTTTCGAAGCGCAATTTTACCGCAGCGCCGGGCACGGGCGGCCGCAGATTCAGTCTGATCCCAGGGCGGGCTTGTATAATGCGCCATCACTCACCCAGCGAAACCTCCATGCAAGCCCAGTACCACGCCGAGAGCGTAGAGCGCGCCGCCCAGAAGCATTGGGACGATACCCAGGCCTTCCGTGCCGTCGAAGCGCCGAAGGGGCCGGACGCGCGCCCGAAATACTACTGCCTGTCGATGTTCCCCTAC
>JBBRAI010000069.1:0-17625 GCA_038206915.1 Burkholderiales bacterium
ACCAGCCTACCATGCCGCGTATCGGCCACGACGTGCGGGTACCCAACAGGCTGGCGAGAACGCTGACCGGGCGCGCCACCATAAACAAAAACAGCGCCAGCCCCACCGCCCGCCAGCTCCAGGAATCGAGGAACAGGGTGCCGCCGATCAGCAGGACGAGCATCAATTCCGAGAGCCGCTCCAGGTGCTCCTTGAACACCAGCGATCCGCCGCTGACGGTAGGCGGCGGCTCGTTATCCAGGCAGGTGACGTTCATAACTCCCGGTTCGATACGGCCGGGTTGCGCTTGGCTTGGTGAAGTCTGACCGGCGCCGGCGAGTTTGAGCTCGGTCTGGCGCAACGCGACGGCAGCGAAAAATACCGCCAGAAATCCCCACGCGCCGAGGAGCACGCTCAAGCCGTATACCACGCCGATCAGGCCGAGCCCGAGGAAATCGTCCATAAGCACGTGCTCGGGCGCCTCACCGCGCAGCTTCCATCCCAGTCGGGCGAGGGCGGTACCGGAAATCACCCCGATGGCGATACCCGCCGCCGTCGCCCACAGCACATCGTGCAGCGCCCAGCGCAGGCCGTAATCGCCGAGCTCATGCAGGCCGAGCAATCCCATGCCGAGTACGACAAACGGAAATGCGCTGCCGTCGTTCATGCCCGCCTCGCAAGTCAGGGTGAAGCGCAACTGGTCGCGGTCAGCGGGATGGCGGATCTGTACATCGGTTGCCAGCACCGGATCAGTGGGCGCGAGAATCGCACCGAGCAGGACGCCGGCGCCCGGCGGCAGGTCGAGCACATAATAGGCGAAAGCGGCGACCAGCGCGACGCTGACCGCCATGGATACGGATGCGAGCAGCAGCGGCGTGCGCCAGCGCGCGAAGCTCACCGGCACCGGCATTTTGATCCCGGCTGAGAACAGGGAGATCAGCACGGCCACTTCGGTCAGCGTTTCCAGCAGTGCCGACTGCTTGAGCGGATTGAAGTGAAATACATTGAGCACCGTAGGCCCGACCAGCAGACCCACAGCGAGATAGATGATGGCCGGCGTGAACGGCAGGCGCTTGAGGATCGATGAAGTCAGGCCCCGGGCGAGCAGCAGGCCGCCCAGGAGCAGAAACCATTGTGCGCTAGTCATTGGCCCGCTGGCCGGGTGCGGAGTTCATGCGCACCTCGACCGCATGTTCCACGCGATCGTCAAGTAGAGGAACGCTCTGGTCTTGCTGCTCGACGCCGTCCAGCGTCACGCCGGTCTTGCCGTGCGCGGCCTGCACAACGGTGATGTGGTAGAGCGTTTCCCGATAGCGGTAATGCAGCCTGAAAGTTTCCCAATTCGCTGGGATGCAGGGCACGAAGCGCAGCTTGTCGACTTCCAGCCTTAGCCCCAGCAGCGATTCCAGGATCAGCCGGTACGTCC
The DNA here is from genome assembly GCA_038206915.1 of Burkholderiales bacterium. Classification (GTDB taxonomy): domain Bacteria; phylum Pseudomonadota; class Gammaproteobacteria; order Burkholderiales; family SG8-39; genus 2-12-FULL-64-23. The sequence continues at coordinate 1,406 of JBBRAI010000069.1, forward strand.
AGCCGGCGGAGCCGGTGTACCAGGTCCAGCCGCCGCGGCCGGTGTGCGGCGCAACCGCGTAGACGTCGGCCGCGACCACGTAGGGTTCCACTTTGTAGGTGGCAACCGCCTGCGCCGAACTCGCGTGATTGATCGGATTGATCATGCCAAACAGTTCCCACGCGCGCGCTGTGTCGCCCAGCGCGGCGAACGCCATCACCGTCCAGATCGCGGCATGCGTGTACTGACCGCCGTTTTCGCGCACACCCGGCACATAGCCCTTGATATAGCCCGGGTTCAGGGCCGACTTGTCAAACGGCGGATCAAGCAACTGGATCAGCGCATGCTCGCGCCGCACCAGGCGCCGGTCGACTGCCGCCAATCCGCTGCGCGCGCGCTCCGGGTCCCCCGCGCCGGACAGCACCGCCCAGCTTTGCGGAATGGCGTCGATCTGGCATTCGGTGTTGCGCGCCGATCCCAGCGGCGTGCCGTCGTCGAAATAGGCGCGCAGGTACCACTCGCCGTCCCAGCCGCTGCGCTCGATATTTCCGCGAAGCTTCGCGGCCTCGGTCCGGCAGCGCTCGGCGAAGGATGCGTCGCCGCGCGCGTGTGCAAGCCCGGCAAATTGCGTCAGCACGTCGTAGAGGAAGAACGCCAGCCATACGCTTTCGCCTTTGCCCTGCTCGCCGACGGCATTCATGCCATCGTTCCAGTCGCCCGAGCCCATCAGCGGCAGCCCGTGCGCGCCGAAGCGGAGCCCTTTCAGGATGGCGCGCACACCATGCTGGTACAGGCCTGCCGACTCCTGCGCGCGGCCCGGCAGGTCGAAATACGAGTCCTCTTCAGGGGCGACGGCGCGGCCGTTGAGGAAACCGGCGGATTCATCCAGCACACCGGTATCGCCGGTGCTTGCAACATAACGGCATATCGCCAGAGGCAGCCACAGGAAGTCGTCCGAACAGTGCGTGCGCACGCCGCGGCCGGAGGTCGCGTGCCACCAATGCTGGACGTCGCCTTCGAGGTATTGGCGCGCGGCGCAGCGCAGCAGATGCTCGCGTACCAGCGCGGGCTCGGCGTGGACCAGCGCCATCACGTCCTGCAGCTGGTCGCGGAAGCCGAACGCGCCGCCCGACTGGTAATAGCCGCTGCGGCCCCACAGGCGGCAGGCCAGGGTTTGATACACCAGCCAGCCGTTGGCGAGCAGATTGAGGGACTGATCGGGTGTTTCCACCTGCACGGTGCCGAGCGTGTGCTTCCAGTACGCGTGCACGGCTTCGAGCGCAATGCGCGCCGCCGCGGGCCCGCGAAAGCGCCGCACCAGTTTGCCGGCATCGTCGGCGCCGCGTCTTCCCGCGACGCCGAGGCGAAAATCGAACTCGCGCTCCTCCCCGTCGGCCAGATCGAACGCGACCTGTATTGCCGCGCAGGGATCCAGAGCCGCTCCGACCTTGTTGGATAGTTGCGTGCGGGTCATGGCCGCCGGGTGCGCGAGCGTGCCGTTGCGTCCGATAAATTCGGCGCGGTCGCCGCTATAGGTCCGGGTCGCATCGTCGACGTCGAAGAACGCGATGCGGTCGGCAAACTCGGTGTTGTACGCATTGCGTGCGTAAAGGGCGCCGTTCGCCGGATCGATTTCGGTGATGACGTGCATGGCGGATTTGGACCGCAGGTCGCCCAGCACCCACTCGACATAGCCGGTGACGGAGAGCCGGCGCGCGCGGCCCGAGGCGTTGCGCAGCTTCAAGGTCGAGAACTTGACTGCGGCGTCCAGCGCGACGAAAACAGTAAGCTCGGAACTGATGCCCTGTTCCGTGTGTTCGAAGCGGCTATAGCCGAAGCCGTGCCGGGTGACATACGGCGTGGCGCCGCGGCTGGGCAAGGGTGCGGGCGACCAGAACTGCCCGCTTTCCTCGTCGCGCAGGTAGAACGCTTCGCCGCTCGCGTCGCTCACCGGATCGTCGCCCCATGGGGTCAGGCGGAATTCATGCGCATTTTCGCTCCAGGTGTAGGCCATGCCGCTCTCGGAGACAACGCTGCCGAAGTGCGCATTCGCCAGCACGTTCACCCAGGGTGCCGGCGTGATCCGGCCAGGCGCAGTGGTGATGACGTATTCGCGGCCGTCCGCGCTGAAGCCGCCGAGTCCGTTGTCGAACAGCAGATCGCCGCGCGCGGGCTTGCCAGCCGCTGGAACTTCGGCGCGCTGGCCGCGGGTCGGCTTGAAGCGCGGCATATTCAAATGCGGCGGGCGCACTTCCATCAGCCCGCGCCGGTTGATCTGCTCTTCCAGCGCCCCGCGCCGGTCGTTGATGATGGCGCGCGCGACCGATTGGACCAGGATGCGGTCCTCATCCGATATCTGTTCCGCCGGCCGCACGAAGATTCCGCCGGGGCGGTTGATCACGTGGGCTTCCACGCCCGCGGCGATCAGCCCCATGATCTGCTCCTGCAGCAGCTGCCGGTAACCGGCGCGATCCTCGTTCCAGATCACCAGGTCCACGGCGAGCCCCTTCAGGCGCCAGTAGGCGTGGGCCTGCACCATTTGGCGCAGCAGATCGATATTCGCCAGATCGCCGATCTGCAGCAGCACGATCGGCAAATCGCCGGAAATGGCATAGCCCCACAGGCCGGACTGTCCACGGCGATTCCTGCCGAGAACGCCGGCGTCCGCGCGCAGTCCCGGATTGGCGTAAATGACGGAACTTGCCAGGCGCCCGTAGAGCTGTGCGTCCGCCTCGCTGGCGTTGATCTGCCGCAGCACCACCTGGCTGTGCGTCCACGCCAGCTCGAACACCCGATCCGCAAGCCGGCGGTCCTGATATTTGCCGGCCAGGCTCATGGCTGCATCGCGGTTGGCGCCGACGCCCGACACCATGTCTATGGTTGCGGCCTGATCCGGTTCCAGGGTGATGCGGTAGCGGATCGCGACGATAGGATCGAGCACCGAGCCCGCGCTGCCCGAGAGCGCAGCCGCAGCGACCATTGCCTCGGGGGCGGCAACGCTGCGCCCGCGACCGACGAAGCGCATGCGGTCGGTTTCATACGACACTTCGTCGACGGCGCCGCCGCGCGCGGCCATCAGGTGAAACATCGACGGCGCCTGGTCGGCGGGCGAACGCGGCCGGCGCGTGCATAAGATAGCCTGGCGCTCGTGCACGATCTCGGTCTGGACGAAAAGATTGCTGAACGCGGGGTGCAATGCGTCTGCGACCGGAGCGGCGAGCACCACTTCGGCGTAGCTCGTCAGCTCGACCGTGCGCCGTGTGCGCGCGCGGTTGGTGATGCGCACCCGGCGCAGTTCGATGTCGTCTTCCGGCGAAACGACGATTTCGGTATGTGTGTCGTAATCGAGGTCGCGGCGGCGGAATTCCGCCCGGCCCTCCGAGAAAATCGCCGCGTACGATTCTGCCTGCCTGAGCGTCGGCTGGTGCGTGTTCGACCAGAACGCCCCGCTCGCCACATCACGGATGTAACAGAACGTGCCCCAATTGTCGCAGGTCGCGTCTTCGCGCCAGCGGGTGACGGCTAGGTCTTTCCAGCGGCTGTAGCCGCCGCCCGCGTTGGTGATCATGACGTGGTAGCGGCCGTTGGACAACAACTGCACTTCCGGTATCGGCGTGTCCGCGCTGCCGAGCACGCGCACCGGCATTTGCGCTTCTTTGGAAGTCGCGCGAATCGCGGAGAAGTCGGCAGCGTGCAACTGAAACGCGCCGGCCTTGGGCACGCGCTCCTGCAATAGCAGGGTGGTTGCCTGGAACATCGGCTCCGACTCGAAGCGCTTTTGCATCGGTTGGTCGAGGAGCAGATGGGCGAGCGACAGAAATATCATGCCCTGGTGATGCGCCATGAACGAGCGGATCACGGCGCTGACTTGCCCGCGCGGCAGGCGCGAAGCGGTGTAGTCGATCGCCTCATAGAAACCGAACGGGCCGGCCAGTCCTTCGGTAGCGAGCCGCTGCAGATTCTGGCACGAGCGCTCGGGCGCCACCATCAGCGCGAGCGCCGTGGCATAAGGTGCAACTACCAGATCCTCGGCCAGTCCCCGCTTCAGGCCAAGGCCGGGTACGCCGAACGCCCGATACTGGTAGTTGAGCGCAATGTCGACCGCGTTGTAACCGCACTCCGAAATGCCCCAGGCGACGCCGCGCTGCCTGCCGTAGGCGATCTGCCGCTCCACCGCCGCGCGGTAGGTCTGGTCCAGGAGCGTATTTTCGTAGTTCGGCATCACCAGCAGCGGCATCAGATATTCGAACATCGAGCCGCTCCACGACATCAGCGTGGGATCGCCGCCGGCCGTGGTGAGCAGGCGCCCGAGCGCAAACCAGCTCTCCTGCGGAATTTCGCCTTGCGCGATTGCGACGAAGCTCGCGAATCGCGCTTCTGAGGCGAGCAGATCGTAGCAACTCGGGTCCTGACGGCGCTCGTCGACGTTGTAGCCGATTGCGAGCAGATGGCGCGCCTTGTCGTAGAGAAAGCCGTACTCCATTACCGCCAGTTCGCCCGCTTGCGCGGCGAGGCGTTCGCTATGCGCGATCCGGTCCCGCGCGTGGCGGCTCGCCGTCGCCAGGTGCTGCCGCAGCGCATCCAGGGATTCGCACTCCGCCGGTGGCGCCACCGGCAGCGGTGCTTGCGCGCCTGCCGCAGTCCAGCGCAGTTCCAGGGTGGCGAGTTCGCGCAGCGTAGGAATCCTGCTGCCATCGAAGAGGTGGCGAAGGCTGTGCGCCGCAGTCGGCAGTGTCAGCCACGGTGCGAGCAGGGCGAGCTCGTCGAGGCCGTCGCGGCATTGCCGGGTCAGCGCCTGCGCCCACCACAGCGGTGCGACTGCGGCGGCCGCGTCCTGGCCGGAGAAGCTGTCGGCGAGCTGCGCCGCGGACGCCGCCAGCCGGGTGAGCCAGGCCTGTGCGGTTTCCAGCGTCAGGGGCCGGGCGTCGCAGGCGGACTCCAGCTCGTTGCGCAGCGGCTCGAACAGGGCGCGTGCAGCCGGCGCGGCGTCGGCTGCGGCATGCGTGAGTGCTCTGAAGGTATCGAACAGGCCGTCGAACAGGCGCGGCCCGAGGATGCCCTGATCGGGCAGCGCGAGCAGTCCCGGGCGCAGGGTGAGCAGATGGCCGGCGAGGTTCCCGCTGTCGACCGAGGAGATATAGCGCGGCCGCAACGGCTGCATCGACTGCGTGTCGTACCAGTTGTAGAAATGTCCCTGGTAGCGTTTCAACTCGTCCATCGTGCCGAGCGCGTTCGCGGTGCGCTCGAGGAGTTTTCCGGCGCAAAGGTAGCCGAAGTCGTAGGCGGACAGATTTGCCAGCAGCGCAAGCCCCATGTTGGTCGGCGAGGTGCGATGCGCAAGCACGGCAACCGGGTGCTCCTGATAGTTGTCCGGCGGCAGCCAGTGGTCTTCGGCGCTGACGAAGGTCTCGAAAAACGCCCAGGTCTTGCGCGCAACGTCGCGCAGAAATACGCTCTGATCAGCGTTCAGCCGCGCTTCGCGGCGAGTGAGCGGCCGGCTGATCCACCAGGCGATCGCGGGCGAGGCCAGCCACAGGAACAACAACGGCGCGGCCACCTCCAGAGTGGCCGGTCTCGCGTGCGCGAGATAGCCTGCGGCGGCGATGGCGCCCATGGGCGCGATCCACATCGATTGGCAGCACGCGAGAAAACCGCTGCCGTGCTCGCGATTCCAGCGGCCCGACGGAGTCCATTCCAGCAGCCGCCTGTGCGTGATCAGTATGCGCCAGTTGGTGCGCAGGATCGCGCCCAGGCTGTAGTAGGCTTCGTGGGGCAGGAAGGCAAGCGTCAGCGCCGCCTGCGCGAAGCGCTCGCCGGCCGCGCGCATAGCGGCGGCGAAGTGCTGGCGGGGAAGCATGTCTTTGGGTTTGCGCGCGAGGTCGACGGTCGTGGCAATCACGGGCAACAGCAAGACGATGCCGATTACCGCCACGGTCAAGAGCCAGGCCGATGGCAGGACGGTCCAGCCGAGCAGCAACAGAAGAATCAGCGCCGCGGGCACCAGGCTGCGCCGCAGGTTGTCGAGGATCTTCCACTGGGCCAGCGCCGAGAGCGGGTTGCCCCCGCGGTCGTTGCCTGAGCCTGTGCTGCCGCGTGGCACACGCGGCAGTAGCCAGGAAGCGATCTGCCAGTCGCCGCGTATCCAGCGGTAGCGGCGGCTCACATCGGCGCTGTAACTGGACGGATATTCCTCGTACACCTGAACGTCGCTCAACAGCCCGGCGCGCGCATAGCAGCCTTCCAGCAGGTCGTGGCTGAGTATGCGGTTATCGGGGAAGCGTCCCTTGAGCGCCTGCTCGAACGCATCGACGTCGTAAATTCCTTTGCCGATGAACGAGCCCTCGCCGAACACGTCCTGGTAGACATCGGAAACGGCGCGCGTATAGGGATCGATGCCGGGTTCGCTGCCGAACAGCAGCGCATAGCGCGAGCGATTGGCGCCGGGCAGGCTTATCGCGACGCGCGGCTGCAGTATGCCGTAGCCCTCGGTCACGCGTTGCCGCTTTGCGTCGAAGTATGCGCGGTTCAATGGATGCGCCATCGCGCCCACCAGCTCGCGCGCCGAGTCGCGCGGCAGCTGTGTGTCCGTGTCCAGGGTGATGACGTACCTTACGCCCTGCAACACTTCGGTCGGGCCTACGACCAGCGAGAAGTCGTCCTTGGCGCCGCCGCGCAACAGCGAATTCAAGGCCGCCAGCTTGCCGCGCTTGCGCTCGTAACCCATCCACAGCTGTTCCTCCGGATTCCAGCGGCGCGGTCGGTGGAACAGGAAGAAGGCGTCGTCCTTTGCGCCGCGTTCGGGGTGCCGGTACTTTTCGTTAAGTTCCTCGATCCCGGTCCGTGCCTGCAGCAACAGCGCTGTGTCGCCCGGCAGCGCCTGCTCGTGCGCATCGCTAAAATCGGTCAGCAGGCCGAACTGAAGCTGCGCATCCCGGTTTCCCAGGAATCTGACTTCGAGTGCCTCGATCAGATTCTCGATATTTTGCGGGGTCGCGAGTATGGTCGGGATCACGACCAGCGTACGGCAGTCCGGCGCAATTCCGCCGGAAAAATCCAGGCGCGGCAGCGGCTTGGGCATCGCGAGCAGGGTCGCCGCCCAGTTGACGAGGGCGATGGCCAGATGACCGGTGCAAAAAACCACCAGAAACGCAGTCAGTGCAAGCAACCAATCATGCAGCACGCCGGCCAGCGCGCCGGCCAACAGGCTTTGACTGAGCACTGATGTCAGCAGCGCAATTGCACCCAGATAGAGCGGCAAAGGCGCGCGGGCGGCGGCCTGCCGCAGCGCCTGGGCGATCGACAGGCGCACCCCGGTCGCGCGCATGAATTGGGGCAGACCTTTGTCGAGGAGGAAGTAGCCGACATGCGCGGCGCGATCGCCGGGTGCGCCGCCTTCGGCCACGGCGCGGGCCGCGCCCTCGTGCGCCAGCTGAATCGCTTTGCGCGCGACCTCGACCTCGGACAGGCTGCTCGCTTTCGCGGTCTTTTCGACGGCGTGGCGGTAGAGGTCGCGGGTGGCGAAGTCCATTTTGGAATAGACGCCGGCCGGATCCTGCCTGAGCTTGTGCTCGACGCCGCTCATGGTTTCGACGAACTCGCGCCAGTCCATCGCGCCCAGGAAACGCAGGCTGCCGATGCTGTTCGCGATCGAGACCTGGCTCGAGGCCTGCATCTGGGTTTCCGACTGCACCAGCTGTTCGATCGTCAGGCCGGTCTCGGACAATCGCTGTTCGATCCACGTCAGTGGCAGGGCCAAAGCGGCGCTTTGTCCCTGCAGGCGGCGCGCGAGTTCGGCGACAAAGGCGCTGACCATGGGTGGATTCGATCGCGCCATGTCCGCCACCAGCAGAATCAGGTTCTTCGGATCCTTCACCGCGATTTCCATCATCCGATCAGCCCAGGAGTCGGCCAGGTCCCGGGCGTTGGCGCTGGCCGAGGCCAAGGCTGCGACGCGGCGCAGATTCTCGATCAGCGCCAGGCGCAGCATGATGGGAATGGCCCACAGCTCGCCCAGCTTCAGCGCGGTGATCTGCTGGTAGGCGGCGACGAAGCGGCTCAAACTGTCGGGGTCCACCCGGCCGTCCCCGTGCGAAATCGTCTCCAGCGCGATGTCGTACACGCGCGGCAGTCCAGTGGACGGGCCCAGCGCCAGGCGCGGCAACTCGCGGCTGTAACCCTTGGGCAAATGCAACCTGGCCGTGCGTATCTGTTCTTCGATCAAATAGAAGTTATCGAGCAGCCATTCGCTGGCTGGCGAAATCCGGCGGTTGGCCTTTACCGCAGTCGTAAACAGTTTGCAGGCTTGCAGTACGATGTGTTCATTCTCGACCAGGCGCGCGAGCAACTGGTCCGGCGCGCGTCGCGAACTCAGGTGGTGCGCGCCCGCCAGGGTCTTGCCGTGCTGTTCCATCTGGTCGGCGCCGAACAGCTCTGCGCGCAGCGGCGGCGCATCGGCGCCGGGCGGCGGCCGCAGGCGAGGCGCACCGGAAAGGCGCGCCCACAAACGCGCTCCGGTGTCGCCGAGGATTTTGCCGCTGAATTTCATTTAGGGTGATTTAACAAAATAATCCGCTCTCTCTTCAGATCGACTGGCTCGACGAGCCGCCTGCCCGCCGCGCGCCTTGCTATCGCCTTGCCATCGTGCCTTGGCGGCGGCCGGTAGCGCTCGCTCATTGACCGCTGGAACGTACCGGACGGAACACCGGGAAACGCGCGGGAAGGCATCCTAAAGGTGTCGATCCGCCCTGAGGAGAGAGTCCTCATGGCGGCCGATCCGCTCGCCTTGCGAAGAACGCTTAACGCAGAACGCGGCCGATGAGAAAGCCTGCCGCGATGGCGAAGCCGACCGATCTCCACGGGTGCGCCGCGACGTATGCGCGCGTATCGGCGCTGATCGTGCGCTGGCCTGCGCGCAGCCTGTCGCCCTGCTCGTCCAGCCATGCTGCTGTCGGTGCCGCGGCGCCGGCGAGGGCATCGACTGTCTGATGCGCCAGCGCTGCCGCGCGATCGATCGCCGGCGCGACCGTGCGCGCCACGTCGTCGGCGGCCCAGGCCACCTGGTCGACGGCGCCGTGCAGGCTGGACGCGGCATTGTTCAGGGCGACGTTTGCGTCGTCGCTGTCGGTCGCAGAGGGCGTGCCGGCGTGAGTTGTGACTTGCATCGTAATTCTCCAGTTATGACAGCGGAAATCCGGGGAAACGCATTCGGCGTAGCTGGACAGACAGGGGCTGGTGCGGCCGTGCCGGTCGAAGACAAAGACTACGAGCAAATTCAACTGGCGTATGTACGCAAGCGCACGGAATGCATCCACCGGCATGGGGATAATCTGCGCAATTCCCCAGGAAAGGCCGGCGCCGGACCGGATCGATCGGCCGCGCGCTCCGCACCGCACCGCTATGACACTCTCTCGTTGGCTCAAATGGACCGCCGCGCTGACGCTTGCGCCGCTGCTGCTGGCGGCGCTGTTTGTCGCGATATACGGCTGGAACTGGCTGCGCGCGCCGATCGAGCGCATGGCGCTGGAGAAGACCGGCCGCGAACTGGTGATCGGCGGCGACCTCAAGATCGAATTCGGCTGGCCGCTGCCGCGCATCAGTGCGGGCGCGGTAACGTTCGCGAATCCGGCCTGGGCCAAGGAAAGGCAGATGATCGCCGCCGATGCGGTCGAGGTCGCGATAGACCTGCCGCAGCTGCTTCGACGCAACATCGTACTGCCTGAAGTCCGGCTGGTACACCCGGTCGTATTCCTGGAGCAGGGCAGCGGCGGCCGCAAGAACTGGCTGCTGGATGTGAACCAGCAGGATGAGCAGGCGCGCATCCGCGTCGACCGCCTGCTGCTCGACCAAGGCAGGCTCGGCTACGACGATGTCGCGCAGAAGACCAGCATCCGCTCGGAACTGTCGACCGCCGAAGCGCAGTCAGCCGGGGAAGAGCTCAGCTTCACCGCGCAGGGCCAATATAAAGGCATGCCGCTCAAGGCGCAGGGTAAGGGCGGGCCGGTGCTCGGCCTGCGTGACGAAGACACGCCGTATCGGCTGAAGGCCGACCTCACAGTCGGCCGTACCGGCGTGAAGGCCGACGGAACCATCACCAGCCTGCTGAAGTTCTCCGCGATGGACATGCGCCTCAAGCTGCGCGGCGAAAGCCTGGCGCAGCTGTTCCCGCTGATCGGCATCGCGTTTCCGGAAACACGCGCCTACACGACCGACGGCCGCATGGTGCACAGCGGCAATAGCTGGCGCTACGAGAAATTCTCCGGCCGCGTCGGCGGCAGCGACATCGCCGGCAGCGTGCAGGTCGTCACCGGCGGCAAGCGCCCGGCGATGACGGCGGACCTGGTTTCCAGGCTGCTCGACGTCGCCGATCTCGGAACGGCAATTGGCGCCCGGCCCGGCAGCCTGGAAGCCGCGAAACATGCGGCATTGCCGCCTTCCGCGGCCGCGGCACCCACGCCGGCGGCGGCGCGCGTGCTGCCCGATCTGCCGTTCAAGACCGATCGCTGGAGCAGCGTCGATGCGGAAGTCAGCCTGAAGGCGCAAACCATCCGCCGCGCCAAGGAACTGCCGCTCGAAGGTTTAAACGTCCATCTGAGCCTGCGCGATTCGGTGCTGACGCTCGACCCGCTCGATTTCCGCGCGGCCGGCGGCCACCTCAAAGCCGTGATCGCGCTCGACGGGCGCCGGGATCCGATCCAGGCGCGCGCCCAGGTGAAGGCAAGAAAAATTCTCCTGGCGAAGCTGTTTCCGACGGTTGCGCTGAACCAGGCCAGCATCGGCCAGATCAACGGAGATTTCGATCTCACCGGCAGCGGCAACTCGGTCGGGCGCATGCTGGCGAATTCCAGGGGCAAAGTGGGCCTGGTCATCGCCAACGGCGAAATCAGCAAGATGATGATGGAGAAAGTCGGCCTGCACCTGTGGGAAATCCTGGTCCTGAAAATGAGCGGCGACAAGCTCGTCAAGCTGCGCTGCGCCGTCGCCGATTTCGAGGTTAAAGGCGGCGTCATGCATACCGACGCGCTGGTGTTCGACACCGAGGTCACCACCATTCTCGGCAGCGGCAGCATCGACCTGGGCGAGGAGAAGCTGGACCTGACGCTCAACCCGAATACGAAAGACACCAGTCCGCTGGCCTTGCGCAGCCCGATCTACGTGCGCGGCAGCTTCGCCAGACCGGAGGTCACGGTCGACAAGGGCCGCGTGGCGATACGCGCGCTCGGCGCGATCGCGCTGGGCGTTGCCAATCCGCTGCTGGCGCTGATACCGCTGATCGATGCGGGGCCGGGGAAGGACAGCAATTGCGCGCAGCTGGTTCGCGACGCGAAGGTATTGCCGCATGCGGCTGGCAGAAAAAACAAGGCCCCCGGTCATGAGCATGAACCGGGGGCCCGACCCGCCAGTGGACTTCAGGGAGGAGAAACAAGGTCACTGGGAGGTGCGAAGTGATTATTGCGCGCAGTTGTGGCGGCTTCTGTACGGCAACGCACATATGCGAAATATTTCCGGGTTAGCGCCGGCGGCCGCCGGCCGTGCCACGCGTCGGGCGAGATGGATGCGGTGCTAAGTGCGCCAGCGAACGGTGCAAAGCGCAATCGGGGCGTATGTTAGGCGGGCAATCCCGTTTCGCCGCACATCCGTACGGACAGGCGGTTTCGTCTGACAATTTAAAGGAAAGTCCATGAAATATTCGTTAGCAATTTCTGCAGCAGTGGTGATGGCCCTGGCGCTGAGCGCATGCGACAGGCCGACGGTCGTTACGCCTGCGGCCGTGGTCACGGTACCCGGCCCCGCCGGCCCGACTGGCGCCACCGGCTCGACCGGTTCGACTGGTTCGACTGGTTCTACCGGCGCGACGGGTTACACCGGATCGACTGGCGCGACCGGCAGCACCGGCAGCACCGGCGATACCGGCGCCACCGGCGAGCGCGGCAAAACCGGTGGCGACACCGTGGTGATCGTCCCCGCCGGCAAATAGTAGTTCCATTGTCCGGTTGTCACCGGCAAAACGCGGCAGCAGCGCCATTCCGGCTGCTGCCGTAATTTTTATTTGCGCCCGACGGTGACGAGCAGAAACACGCCCAGGGCAATCGCCCCTGCGCTGACCAGCAGCGGCACGGTGACCGTTTCCTTCTCCTGCACCTTGAGTTCCATCGATCCGATCTTCATGCCAGTGGTTTCCTTGGTATAGCTGAAGCCGCCGTATGCCAGGCCGAGGCCTCCGGCTACGATGAGAACAATTGCTATGAGTCGGGTAGGGTTCATTTGGGTCTGTCTCCGAAAGAAAAGCGAACGGGAAAATCGGCAAAAAGCGTCATTGCTCATTTCTCCAGGTGCACGCTGCGCGACTCCTCGGCGCAGAAAGCGGAAAGTCTTGCGAGTACGGTTTGCACCGCGCGGTTGGCCGCCACCACCCCGCCATAAGGGTCCTCGCTGGCCGACGCAACGACAGCGTCGAATTCGCGCCAGGCGAGCACCTGGCGCGTCTTGTCCTCGACGAGGTAAGCGCGCAGCGTGAAACGCACGCTGCTCGGTTTGCCGATGAACTCCTGCTGCAGGCGGATGATCTCGGTATCGAGCCGCAGCTCGCCGGTCGCGGCGCTGGGCGTCAGCGCCACTGCGCGGAACGCCCCGCTGCTCTGCAGCGCGGCGACCAGCAGCGGCGCGAGCATGCGCGCCGGCGGATCGACCCATTCGCTGTGCGCGAAATACTCGAGCTTGTGAATCTCGCGCACGTAGATGATGCGCGAACTGTCGAATCCGGCGGCGGCATTCGGAGCATTGACGATCAGCGTCGGCGCCGCCGGGAGCGCCGCCAATACGGCAGACGATGCCGTGCCGCGCGCGCCCTCCAGAGTATAAAAGGCGCTGGGCGGCGCTGCCGCCGTGTTCAGTGTGCCGCATGCGCCGACTGCCAGGACAGCCAGGCCGGCTGCGGCGAGCTGCAGGAAGTGCAAGGCAGATATTCTGTTGCTGATCGTCATCGGGCGGCTCCTGGTTCTCCCGGTCCTTCCGGTACTGGCTTGCGTCCGAAGAGCAGGCCGCGCGGGTCGCGTTCGATCTGTTCGGTCAGGCGGCGCAGCGAAGTCGCCAGCACGCTCATTTCGCCGATCAGGCGTTCCAGTTCCGGCAGTGTCTCCGCGGTGAAACGCTTCACGCCGGAGCCTACCGAGTCGACCGTCTTGCCGGCGCCGGCGCCCGCCTTGGCAAGCTCGTTGCCCATCTTTTCGACTGCGTCGGCGCTGCGTCCGATGCGCTCGATCACCGGTCCGATCTTCGCCGATACGCGTGACGCATTGTCGAACGTGCGGGCAGCGTTGCTGATGCCCGCGTCGAGCGTGTCCTTGCGTGCGGCGATGGTGCGTGCCACGGTGGCGATGTCGGCGAGCGCGCTTTTCAGCGCCGCCTGATTCGCGTCGCTGAGAATGGCGTTGATGTTGGTCGAGGTGCTGTCCAGTTTGGCCAGCACGCTGGTGAGCACGTTCTCCAGCCGCGCGCTGAGCGAGGGCTTGGTGCGGATCTGCGGATAGCCGTTCCCTGCGGTCGCGAGCAGCGGCAGCGCGTCCGGCGCCCCGCCGCTGAGTTCGACATAAGCGATGCCGGTCAGCCCCTGTGTTTTCAGGACCGCGACGGTATCCTGTTTGATCGGTGTGCCGCGCTCGATCGCAAACAGCAGGTTCACCCGGTTTGGGTTGCCCGGATCGAGCTGTATTTGCTGTACCTTGCCCACGTCCACGCCGTTGTACTTGACCGGCGCGTTGAGATTGAGGCCGGCGACCGATTCGTCTTCGATCGCAAGATACAGGTCGTATTTCTTCTGCCAGGCTCCGCCCGAGGCAAGCCACAGCGCGCCGCCGATCAGCAGCCCGCCCAGGAGCAGCACGAACAGACCCACGATCGGGTAATTTACTTTGGTTTCTATGGCCGCTGCTCGCTTCTCGTTTCGGTTGACATGTTCGGCTGCCGGGTTTCCTGCTCCTGCGCGGCTCTGCCGCGCGGTCCGTCGAAAAAGCGCCGGATGCCGGGATGGTCCATGTGCGAGAGCTCGGCCATCGAGCCGATGCCCTGCACCTTGCCCTCGGCGAGCACGGCGACCCGATCGGTCACCTGCCACAACAGATCGAGGTCGTGCGTGATCATGACTATGGTGAGGCCGAACGTGTCGCGCAGACTGCGCACCAGTTCGTCGACGCCGCCGGCGCTCTCCGGGTCGAGGCCGGCGGTCGGCTCGTCGAGAAACAGCAGCTCCGGGTCGAGCGCCAGCGCGCGCGCGAGCGAGGCCCGTTTCATCATGCCGCCTGAGAGTTCGGACGGATATTGCGCGCCGACCTCGGGCGCGAGGCCGGTCATGGCGAGCTTCGCCGCCGCGATCTCGTCGATCAGAGCGTCCTCGAGCCCGGTGTGTTCGCGCAGGGGCAGGCCGACATTTTCGATTACCGTCAGCGCGCCGAACAATCCGCCGTGCTGGAACATCACGCCCCAGCGCTGGCGCAGCGCGAGGGCGTCGTCGTCGCCGATCGCATGCAGATCTACGCCGAGTATGCGGATGGAGCCCGAGTCCGGGCTCTGCAGCAGGATCATCTCGCGCAGCAGCGTCGATTTGCCCGAGCCGCTGCCACCGACCAGAGCGAAAATTTCGCCGCGGCGCACTTCGAGGTCCAGCGCGGCATGCACGACATGCTCGCCGAAGCGCGTCGATACCTGGCGGATCTCGATGACCGCGTCGTCATCGGGCACGCTGGCGGGCTCCGCTGTCTGCGCCTGTGCCTGGCTTTGCATGTCAGAGGTCCAGCGCGCTGAAGGCGATCGAGAACAGGGCATCGGCGACGATGACGAGGAATATGGACTGCACCACGCTGCGCGTGGTCTGCCGGCCTACGCTATCCGCGCCGCCCCTGGTGCGGAAGCCCTGAAAACAGCCGATCACGACGATGATGGCCGCGAATACCGGTGCCTTGCCGATGCCGATAAGATAATCGGAAATGCTTACCGCCTTGACGAAGCGGTCGAGAAACTCGCCGTAGCCGACGCCCAGCTGTGCGCGCGCCATGATCATGCCGCCCGCCACGCCGAGCAGGTCGGCGAACGCTGTCAGCAGCGGCAGCGCGATCACCAGCGCGAGCATTTTGGGCAGAACCAGCACATCGAGCGGCGCGATGCCGAGCGTGCGCATGGCGTCGATCTCCTCGGTCACGGACATGGTGCCGATCTGCGCGGCATAGGCCGAGCCCGAGCGCCCGGCGATGATAATGGCGGTAATCAGGGGTGCGAACTCGCGCAGCATGGACAAACCCACGAGGTCGGTGACGAAAATGTTGGCGCCGTATTGGCGCAACTGGCCGGCGCCCTGGTAGGCGACCACGACCCCGAGCAGAAACGACAGCAGCCCGACGATCGGGAGCGCGTCGAAGCCGGCGCTGCGCAGGTTGTAGAGGACCGGACGCCACCTGAACCGCGACGGATGTGCGACGCTGCCTGCGAGCGCGACTGCGCCCTCGCCGACGAAGCCCAGCAGCGCAATGAACTGCTCGAGCGCGGCTTGCGTGCTGCGTCCCATGCCTTCGAGCGTCGAGCGGGATGCGCTGCCAACCGGAACAACGGCGCCCGTATTCCCGGCTGACTGCTGTTCCGCGGCGTCCAGCAGTCTGGCGAACTCCGGGCGCAGGCCGCGCACGCTCACCGCGATGCCTTCGGCGCGCAGCCGCAGCAGCAGCTTTTGCAGCACCCAGGCGCCGGCAGTATCCAGGGCCTCGATACGCGTGCCGTCGGCGACCGCCTCGGTACTGGAGGAAACGCGCACCGATCTGAGTTGATGCTGCAGGGCGCCGATGCCGCGCACGGTCCAGGATCCCGACAAAACGAGGTCCTGCGGGTTCAGCTGGGCGATCGCGGCCGGTGCCGCCGACAGAGGTTTCATAGATGCGCCAAAGAGTAGAAGAAATGTTCCCGGCTGTATGTACGCAGGCGCACAGAGGGGCACGATTGAAGCGGCAACAATGGCGCGTGGTTCGTGGTCTGCAATTCGTGGCGGGAACCGCGCGCAAGCGGCCACGCTGGATCAACCCCGGCCTATTGAGTTTTACCTTACTGCATGACAGCTCGCCCCTTGTAGCGCAGGCGCCCTCGCCGGCATTCGGTGATTGGACGGGGGGGGGCCGGGGCTCCCGGGGCGCGCGGGGGAGGGAACTTGCCTAGTGTCGGGTTGGGCACAAGGGGGCTCGCGGAATGTACCTCCCAGTGGGTCG
>JBBRAI010000070.1:0-17504 GCA_038206915.1 Burkholderiales bacterium
TTGAGTCGATTGGTCCATGGCTCTGCTCCTGTTGTGAACCGAGGCGGATTGCCTCGTTCAGCAACATAAACAGATCCTCAGTACCTCATCTACTCACCAGCGCCAAACCGGAGCGCTCCTACCGCGCGAGCGGTTTAGTCCGGCGGCCAGAAGGAGACGGTCGGGCCCGTTCCCAACAGCAGCCGTTCGTCTATATCCTTCAGTGCATTCCGCCCATCATTCCATTTACCGTATTCGCAGCAGTACTTAGCGTCATTCCCGAATTTCGCATTGCGGTTTGCATGGGGGCAGAAGAAGTCATGTCAGCGAGTTCCACGTCAAGGGTTCCATCCGCTTTGGGCGACTTGAAGCTGGTTAAGTGCCGGCCCCGCAACCCGCCTCAATTTGGTGCGGTTCCTCGGGTCGGCTCAGCGCTTGTCAGGGTCACGACGCAAGGCGCGAACGCGTGCAATGATAATGGAGAGAACCCCGCCGATAATCATGACTTCGCCCAGCTCATGATGCCAACCTGTCATGGGACTAAGCAACAGCATCGAGCCGCCGATTACCAAAGCCGCGAAAGCGATGGCGGCGGTGAGCCGCTCGAGATTGCGGCTGAAGCGACGTCCCACGGCCTCCAATTCCGGAAGTCGGCCCAGGTTGCCTTCGGCAATCCGTCGGAGGATGCGTCGCGTGTCGCCTGGCGCATCAACTATCAAACGCACCAGCTCGCGCCCAAGCTTATTTGTCGTTCCCTTTATATTCGCCAGCGAAAAGTGCTGCGCGGTCAGGCGTTCGATTTCTTCGCGAAACGAGTCCATGTGATTATAGTTCGGGGCGAGCAGGCCTATCATCGACTCCAGGATGATGAAAGCGCGCGACAGAAGGACAAACTCGGCGGGATTGTGTACCCCGTTCCGGCTACCGGCGCTCAGCAGTGAATCGAACGCATTGCCGATTGAAACATCTCCCAGATTGGCCCTGCGAACTTCATAGAGCACTGCCTTGATGTCGACCAGCAGCGTCGCATGGTTGACTTTTTCGCTCGCCGGCGCCATTTCGAGATAAGCCTCGGTGGCTGCCCGCGCATCGGCTTTGCAAACCGCTTCGAGCAGGAGTGTCAGCGACTCGCGCATCGGCTCGTCAAGCTCGCCGGTATTGCCGAAATCGAGCAGGGAGACCCGCCCGTCCGGCAGAACGAACACGTTGCCGGGATGCGGATCGGCATGAAACAAGCCTTCTTCGAAGATCGAATGCAGCATCAGCTTTACCAGCGTATCGACCACGCGCGGCATCGCTTCCGGGTGCACCTTCGCGTAGACATCGACGCGCTCGCCAGCCGAGTACTCCATCGTGAGGACAGTTGTTCCCGAGCACTCCCCGATGACATCGGGAATCCAGAGGTCGGGGACATCTGCCAGTGCCGCGCGAATGAGCACGATGGAACGCGCTTCCCGAGCGAAATCCGTTTCCCGGTCAAGGCTCTTGCCCAATTCACGCACTACGATACCGAGGTCGATGGCGCGTAGACTCGGAAAGATTCCTTCTCCCAGATTCACCAGGTAGAGCAGCGCCGCGATATCCTTGGCAATGATTGCCTTAAGGCCGGGCCGCTGCACCTTCACCGCCACGTGACGCCCATCTTGCATGGTCGCCTCATGCACCTGGGCGATGGTGGCAGCGGCGAGCGGCGTCTCGCTGAATGCCGAGAACACCGTATTCAACCGGGCGCCCAGCTCGACTTGGACCGTCGCACGCACGAGGTCGCTGTCCATGGGCGGCAACTGGTCGTGCAGCAGCAGCAACTCTTCGATGTAGGCGGCCGGCAGTAGGTCGCGCCGCAGCGCGAGCACCTGTCCGAATTTGAGAAAAACCAGCCCCAGCTCCTGAAATGTTTCCCGCACCTCCTGCGGCAACGGCCAATGGCCCCTGCCGAGCAAGGCTCCCAGGAACTTGTGCCGGGCGAGCACGCGCAGGATTTGCATTAGCCGCGGCGCTACTCGAAGCGCTTTGGTACTCTCTGCACTGACTAATATGGCCACTCGTTTATTCCTATAGTCATGCGCAGGATGATTCCAGCACTAGCATTGGATTTCATGACTGCGGTGGCGTGAGCAGGCGGCAGGTTTCTTGCTGAAATAGATTGCGGCCAATCTTTCAACCCGCCGGGAGGGCACGGAAGCCGCCGTGCGGTAACGCGTTAGGTGGTCATGGGCCGAAAACACCCGGTCATCGCAGCTGTGCGGCGGCGTCTTGCTGTTGAAGCATCTGCTCCAACATTTGCTGCACCAAATCCACACGCTGTTCCATCGTCCTAATGCGTTCTTCCATCATCTGCGGCGGCATGGTTCCACCTGCTTTGGCGCTGCCCATCATCATGTTGCCGCCCATCATGCCCTCCATCATCTTCATCTCTTCTTGCATGGATAGCATGTGCTCGGCCATCAGCTTCCTCTTTTCCTGTGGTCCTTTGGCGTGCTGCAGCCTGCTCATCTGCGCCTGCATCGCTTTCATTTTTTCCTGCATGATTGGCATCATGGGCATGGCGGAAACGCCTGCGTCCGTAGGCTGAGTCTGAGACGACGTTACTTCGCCAGACACGGGTGTGTTACCGGGATGATGCGCATCGTCGGCGAACGCCAAAGAAACGGGAAACACTATTGCCGCTATAACCGCTGCGATTTTCTTCACTTTCATTTTCCTGTGCCGACGTTGATGGCGCGTTGTGGTCTAGGACAACTTGCGCGCGCGATTGGTAGGGCTACTTTCTCCTGAAAATATTCTGAGCCGCAATGACGACAACGACGATGACAACTGCCCAGAGCAATACGCAATAGCCCCAATGGTCCCGTGAACGACCGTGGCGCGTACCGGCTAGTCGTATAAACGCATTGATGCCGGCAATTCTTGTGGGTTAAGCCACGCCGCAAGGATAGATATCGTCGATTGCGGCGTCGGTGCGCCACCGCACTTAGAGTCAGGGAGGTTAGCGTCGTTCGGTGGTTCTGGGTTGGAACGCCGTGGTCGCCTGGCAGCTAGGCTGAGGGTCGCAACGCGGCCGTATGGGGGTTTACGCGTACGCGTCCCGACGCGACCTGCCAACCGCCAATGGCGACAATAAGGGCGGCATGTTGGTTAGCAGGTCATTCTGGAGAACGTCTTTCGGTGTCGTCCTTCGCTTGAATTGCCGCATGCAAACCAGCATCGGCGTGATTGCCAGCTTTCGCCGTCGCTGAAGGCAGTTGTAGCGAATGTTCGGCTTGCCCAGTTGTCTCAGGCAGCCAGCAGCGCCTTGATGGCTTCAAGTCTCATAACGCACGTCCTTTGTGAATGACTATCCATTTAGCACGCCGGAAAGCGGATACGCAAATAACGCAAACGCGCAGAGGCGTGCCGGAGATGATGACAATGAAGCGGAAGACCGGCGTCAGTGCGCTAGCGCGCTGGGTTCAGTGGGATGGACGGTTTCTGGAGCCGCTGGTTTTGGCAGGCGCGGCGCGCCGTTGCGCCCGAAGGTGTGCCAGCGCACAGAGCGAAAGCCGCAAGCGACTTAGAGTGCCTGTATCGCCATGCAAATAGAGACTTCGCCGGGCGACGCGCTCTTGACTTTCCGCGGGCGTCAGATAGTCGCAAGACGGGATACGCATACCGCTGCCGCCCTGCCACGCGATGGCCCGAACTAACCGCCGACAATTGGCGAAGGAGACCTGAAATGACGGATGTAATTATGAGGAAAGTTGACGTCAACAAGGACGATATGAACCGCGCACCCATCTCGGGCACGCCGGGCGATCACCCGGTGGGCACGGGTGCCGGCGCGGCATCCGGTGGAATTGCCGGAGCTGCTGTCGGAACCGTAGTGGGTGGGCCTATTGGCGCGGTGATTGGAGCTGCGGTCGGTGCGGTGGTAGGCGGAATGGCGGGCACGAGCGCCACCGAAGCGGTCAACCCCACTGCTGAAGAATTGTATTGGAAGGAATCCTTCCTGGAGTCCTTCGCCCTGGAGCCTCATTACGTGAAAGGCAGGGCGTACGAATACTATGCTCCGGGATTTCGCGCCGGCTGGGAAGGTCGTGTGCGTCACCACGGCCGCAGCTTTGAAGAGGTGGAACCCGCGATGAAGGCTGCATTCGACGCCACCAAGTCCGAACTCGATCCGGATTGGCAGGAAGTAAGGCCGGCGGCGCGCGCCGCGTGGGATCGTGTCGATCGCAACTTGAAATCAAACCACTAGACCGAACAGATCCGCCTCGGGTGGCGCCCGAGGTAGGCCAACCGAACGGACACATGGTCAAGGGCCGTCAGTTGGGCTGAGCAGAGATTGTCCGTCCGGTTATCGGTGAATTTGAGACATCCGACCGCGTGAGTAGGGCAGCGATCCTCTGGCACCGTCCGCCACGGCCCAAGGAGCCAGACCAACTTGACAGCCTTGGTGTGAAAGAAACTGCGCGAATGACGGGATCGGGTCGGCTGCGCCCGATCAGTCAAATTCCAACGTAATGTCGGTTTCCAGCGGACAGGCGGACGTAGCGATACGTACGCGGCCGTCAGTCGCAACCGCTCGCGTGTGCCGATGCCGTCAGCCAAGCGTAGAGCAGGCTCATGACAATTGCGTAGATCATAAGCATTGCAAGCATCAACGTTGCCGGAAGAACCCCGAGTCCCAGATCGTGCGCAAATATCCCGCTCCCGCTCAGGGGCAGCAGGCCAAAGCCCAGCACGAGCCACGCAACCGAGCCGAATACCGCACCTTTGACCACCGCAGTGCGGCCCGGCAAATATACGAAGAGTTGTCCGAATACGAAACCAAGGATAAGCGCCCCGTTGATATACGGGAGGAGCCAGGACAGGGGGGGCTCGAAAGCCCGTACCGTCATGGACGAAAGCAACCGTTGCAGATCCTGGTACGGCTCGAATCCAGGCAGGATTCCAGTGCGATGCTTGATCTCCATCAGTGCGATGTGCACCATGGATGCGCCGATACCCGCGAGCAGCGCGAAAGCTATATTGCGTAGCTTCATGCAATGCTATCGATCGGTTGCATCAGATTGATTCTCCGACCAAGGCTTCGAACGAGGAATCAGGATAAGCTGTTAACTGGAATGACCGCAACGGAGGTAGATCGCCCTTAGCCTGTCGAGCCTGGGCGGCGGCACGCGGCCAACAGCAGGCCGACGGCGAAGTGCAAATTGATTCGATAAGCTTGTACTAAGTACGCTACGACGGAAAAGCACCGACGATCGGAGCCTTTATCTTGATCTAGTCAATCAGGACTAGGCGCCCTAATCGCCGACGATGCGCCGTGCTCCGTCGAAACGCCTCGCCCAGTAGCTTCCCCTGATGTCATCAACATGCACACCTTCCCCAGTTCGGCCTGCGTGGACGAATAAATGATCTCCCAGAAAAATCCCGATATGCGAGAACTCGCGGCGCATAGTGTGGAAAAACACCAGATCGCCGGGTTGCAGTTCGTCTTTGCCAACGTTTTCGCCAGTCCTACTAATTTCGCGTGCGGTGCGCGGCAATGTCATCCCCAGTTCCCTACGGAACACGTAACCGACAAAACCTGAACAATCGAAGCCGGTTTCGGAACTTGTTCCACCGCGGCGGTAGCGGATACCGACTAGATCAAGCGCGCGGTCGAGGATTCTTTGAATGCCGAAATCGTTGGCCTGCGCCGCGAGCCCCGGAATCTGCTCTGGCGTTGAGGGGGCGTCGGCCGACGCGCATTGAGCGAACAGGAGGGACACGACCAATCCTGCCCGAAGGAATATTTTTGGAATCATTGCCCCGGCAATATACACCGCAGCGCCGTCGGGCGGCTTACTGATTGACAGCAGCCGTTGCGGCTGGGCCTGGCTCGGGCGGACCCCGGCCAAGAACGGTCTCTGCGCGAGGTCGTGTCTGATAAAGTTCGAGCCTTGGAGGGCTCCCCGTCAAGGTCAAAAGTGGGCACACTTGGCGGCTCAAGTTACTGTTGAATTGATGAACCCTCGCTAAATGGCCGTTTCGTTCCAGGCTCATAGGACCGAGTTCGGCCGATTGTCCTCGATCGCGGAATCGCGGGCTGCAAGGAAGCGGTCAAGAGCGGCGAACAGCACGTACCACACAAAACTCCCTATTGCGGCGAGTGGGGCCGTGACTATAAATACGGCCATTGCCGCTCCTCTACCTCCGCCCTCGTGTTGTCGGGCCCAGTTACTCAGCCACGCAAGGTGTTCCTGGCTCCACGCGATGTTGAACACCATTAAGATCCCGAATACAGGAACAAAGAGCACGCAAAACGAATACTTGAGGACCGGACGGAATGGGACGTTTCTGAGCATGATAACGGTGACAGGTACGTAAACGAGGTAGACAATTGACGCGATAATGATGAAATTTTTGTCGACTATCTTCTGAAGCATGTACGGAAACGCTTCGAGGGATACTCCAACATCCCTGATCGCCAACAAAGCTGGCAATAGGAAGAACACCCCAACCATCCCCGCGCCGAGCGCGATCCAATCGTTACGCCGAAGGTAGCTCACGCGGTTGTGGCCCCTCACCCTTGCCCCCCCGTTTAAGTATCACGGGAGCCCTGAGATTCCAAGATTACACCTTGGGGGTGTCCTTGACTATGGCGTCTTGTGCGTCGGCTCTGCGTCGATAACCGCCAGTCGGTCGCCACTCGACTGAAGTTCAAAAAGCGGCCCACTGCGGAAGGTCAGTTAGACAGTGGCTGAATTTCCGATGGCGGTGGTACCTATGTCGAGTGGGTGTACCGGTGGCGATCCCGGTCGCCCTTGTTGGGGAAACGCCGGCGTAGGCGCAGTCTGGCCGCGCATTTCTGTGGCCAACCCCGCGTGTCTACATTGGCAGTTGCACACATTGCCGCCGAGGCGCGCGCTGACTTGGTCCAAGGAAACAAAGACACCGGCACACCCGAACCATGAGCCAGGCCACGGTGCAAGCCGGCTCGCCCAGGCGCGACGAAAGCGCGCCGTTCCGGACACAGCGACAACCGAGAGAACGCTCTCAGGACCCCGGCCCGCAATCCATACAGCGCTCGATCGGAGCCGGACCAATCTGAAGCTTATGGTTGAGGTCGCGCAAGGCCGTGCGCACACCTTCTTCGATGACCGGATGATAAAAAGGCATATCCAGCATTTCAGAAACCGTCATGCGTTTTTGCGCGGCCCAGGCGAGCAAATGCCCGATATGCTCCGCCGCCGGCCCGAACATTTCGGCTCCCAGGAACAAGCCGCTGCCCGGTTGACCATAGACCTTCAGCATGCCCTTGTTGCGCAACATCACGCGACTGCGGCCCTGGTCTTCGAAGGACACCTGGCCCACGGCGTGGCCGCTCTGAAAGCGCTGGCGGATCTGCTCCAGGTTCAATCCGACCGATGCCACCTGCGGTTCGGTGAAGACCACGGCCAGCGGCGTGCGGCGCAGGCCGGTGCGCACGTCGGGATAGCGCCCCGCGTTCCCGCCGGCAATGCGCCCCTGATCGGCAGCTTCGTGCAATAGTGGGATATCGTTACTGGCATCGCCAGCGATGAAAATCGGGCTGTTGCCGCACTGCAGCGTTTGGCGGTCAAACAGAGGCACGCCACGTTTGTCCAATTGCAACCCGGTTGTTTCCAGTCCCAGTTCTGCGACATTGGGCGCGCGTCCCGTCGCGGCCAGCGCATAGTCGAATTGCTCGGTCTGCCGGGTGCCGTCCCGCCGCAGGTAACGGACGTCGACCCCGGTGCTTGTCTCGGTGACCGATTCCACTTTGGCCGATGCGTCCAGATAAAACTCTTCATTGAAGATCTTGTCCGCGTATGCACGGATGGCTTCGTCGCGAATGCCGGCGATTCCACCGCCCACGCCGAAAACTTTGACGCCGACCCCCAACCGGCTCATGGCCTGCGCCAGTTCCAAACCGAGAGGCCCTGGGCCGAACACCACCAGGCTCTTTGGCAAGGTGGGCAATTCGAACACCGAATCGCTGGTCAGCAATCGTGCGCGCAATCCCTTCAGCAGGGGTGGCAAGACCGGGGTGCTGCCGCTGGCGATCACGATACTTTGGGCGCGAATCAGCTGGTTTTCTTCCGTAACCAGGGTACCGGCATCTTGAAAACGTACTCTTGCCGTCAAACGGTTGGCCTTCGGAAAGGATTCAACAGACTCCAGCACAAAACCGACGAAACGGTCGCGTTCGCGCCGCACCCTCGCCATCACCGCCGCACCATCGACCGTTACGCTTTCCACATGCACGCCGAATGGATCGGCATGGCGGGCGTGATGAGCGGCTTCCGCCGCGGCAATCAGCAACTTGCTGGGCATGCAGCCGACACGGGCGCAAGTCGTCCCGTAGGCGCCGCCCTCGATTATCAGCGCTCGCTTGCCGGTTGACTGTACGGCGCGATAGGCGGCGAGCCCGGCAGTGCCGGCGCCAATGATGGCAACGCCAGTGTCGGATTGGGTGGATAGCATCGATTGAAGTCCTGTTCCTTGACGTCCTGTTCCCTTGGTCCGCGGCGCGCGTAGCGCACACGCCGCATGCGCCTTAAGCCGCTTTGAGGCCGGATTGTCCGAGCCACTGCGCTATCGCCTCGGAGCCGCCGATCAGCTTTCCGTCGACGAACATTTGCGGCGTAGTCGTCGCCCCGGTGAGTGCGCTTACGACGGCCAGCCGTGCGCGATCATCGAGTGGCACCTCACTATAGGCAAGACCATGGTCATGCAACAGGCCCTTGGCTTTTTTGCAGAACGGGCAGCCCGGTTTGGTCAGCAAGGCAATTTGCGGCGGCTTCTTCGCCTTGGGCGCGAGGTAAGAAAACATCGTGTCCGCATCGGACACTTCGAACGGATCGCCGGGTTTCTGCGGCTCGATGAACATCTTCTGTATCAGGCCGTCCTTCACCAGCATCGAATAGCGCCACGAACGCCGGCCGAGGCCGATATCGCGCTTGTCGACCAACATGCCCATGCCTTCGGTGAATTCAGCGTTGCCATCGGCAATCAGCGTGATGTTCTCCGCCGCCTGATCCTTTTTCCACTGATTCATGACAAACGCGTCATTGACGGACATGCAGACGATGTCGTCGACCCCGTTGGCCTTGAATGCGGCTGCGAGTTGGTTGAAGCGCGGCAGGTGTGTGCTCGAGCAAGTCGGGGTAAACGCGCCGGGCAACGAGAACATGATTACGGTCTTGCCGCCGAACAGTTCATCGGTGGTGACTTGCTTCCACGCGTCGTCTTCACGCAGATGAAAGCTTACCTTGGGAACGCGCTGGCCTTCACGATTCGACAACATGCGAATACTCCTGAGAAGATTGAGTGGATGAGTCACCCTGACACGGGCCGGATGTGCGCATACGAAATTCCCTTCCGACCGTCCCGCACCGAGGACGGGGTAGTCCACGTGCATGTGAGTGGTCAGTAGGGCAGCAAAACACTACTCCTTTTGAACGGACAGTTATGTTCGAGAGCGCACAGACCCCTCGCACGAAGCCATTGAATATGTTTTGCCATGTCCCTTTTTGGCCGCATTCTTCATGACAGGGGTATTTGCCGCGCTTGCGGGTTGTAACACGATGGCTGGGGCGGGTCAGGACATCCAGCAGGGCGGCAAAGCGATCAAGGACGAGGCGAACAAGCAAAAAAACAAGCAGTAACGCTCCCCGTTTTCGCGTCTGACGCGGGAGAAATGCGGCCGCCGCGCCCGGATCGGCCGCAGCGCCGCCCTCAGGCGAGCAAGTCCCGCGCCAGCAACAGCTGCCAGAATTTCAGGCGGCTGGGCAGTGTCGACTGCAGGATGTATTCGTTCAGGGTGTGCGCGCCATCGCCGTCTGCGCCCAGACCGTCCAGCGCCGGCAATCCCAGCGCGGCGACGAAATTGGCATCGCTGCCGCCGCCGGTCATCGGGGCGTCTTCCAGCGCAAAGCCGGCCTGCCGGGCGCAAGCCTGGGCGCCGCCCAGCAGCTTCGCGACCGCGTCCGTCTTGACCATCGGCGGCCGGTTCAGGTCGACGTCGATCTCCAGCCGCATGTCCGGGCCGACCGGCGTCAAGGCCTTCATTCGCGCCACGAGCTCCTGTCCCGCTTGCATGTCGGGCACGCGAAAGTCCACATTGACCGCGCACGATGAAGGCACCGTGTTGGTCACGGTGCCGCCGCCGATGGTGCCGACGTTGACGGTAATGCCGCGCGCGTAGTCGGTCATGGCTTCCAGCGCGAGTACCTGGTGCGCCATTTCGCGGATGGCGCTGCGACCCTTCTGGTGCGCGACACCGGCGTGCGCGGGCACGCCGTGAACCCGCAGCTGCAGCACGCCGGTTCCCTTGCGCGCGGTGACGCACTTGCCGTTTTCCGTCCGTGCCGGCTCGCACACCAGGGCATAGCGTGACTTGCGCGCGAACGCTTCGATCGAGGGGCGCGACTGGTGGCTGCCGGTCTCTTCGTCCGGCACCAGCACCAGGTCGATCGGCAGCGGCGTGGCGCCGGGCGCAGCGGCGGCGCCAAGCGCCAGCAGCGCCAGGTAAATGCCGGCTTTCATGTCATAACCCCCGGGCCCGTACAGGCGGTCGCCCTCGATGCGGCACGGGTTCAGCAGCAGGGTGCCCACCGGATGCACGGTATCCAGGTGCCCGAGAACCAGGACTCCCGGGCGCAGGTCTCCCGCCGCGCGGTTGCTGATGTGCAGCAGCGGCCCGGCCGCATCGCCGAGGGAACTGAGCGCCGTGCGCAGGCCCAGCGCCTGTGCCTGCGCCTCGACCAATGCCGCCATGACCGCAACGTTCTGCGGCGATCCGGTAGGCGATTCGATGCACATCCAGGTCTGAATGCCTGCGGCCAGTTCTTCGCTCGTGTGTTTGGTGTCCAATCGATCCTCCTGCCTGTTGCGGCCCGCGGCGGGCCGGTATCCGTCGCCAGCGTGCTCGAGGCCGGCGCTGCGCGAGCATACCCCAAGTAACGCATTGGCTCGCGGCATGCGCTGGATTGCCACGGCGCACGAGGCCGGATTTCGACAGAGGCATTACTGAGGTAAACTCCGCACTTCGCGACTTGCCGAAACCGGGATTGGAATACGCTCCGGGCTTTGCGTTGTCCCGCCCGGCCGGTCCGCAAATGTTCTGTTTCGCCGACTTCCCGCAAGCATACCAACCAGCACATTTCCCGAAGACTCCCTATGACTTCCCTGCTGCAGCCGCTGAGCTTCAGCCATGGGCCGACCATGAAGAACCGCTTCATGCTGGCTCCGCTGACCAACCAACAAAGCCATGAAGACGGCCGCCTGTCCGACGAGGAGTTCCGCTGGCTCACCATGCGCGCCGAGGGCGGCTTCGGCTTGACCATGACCTGCGCCTCGCACGTGCAGGCGAACGGCAAAGGCTTCGCCGGGCAGTTGGGTGCCTGGTCGGACGATCACATTCCGGGATTACGGCGCCTGGCGAGCGCGATCAGGGCGCAGCAAAGCATTGCGATCCAGCAGCTGCATCACGCCGGCATGCGTTCGCCCGCCGAATTGATCGGCGGCGCGCCGGTATGTCCGTCGGACAACGCGAAGACCGGCGCGCGCGCATTGACGCACGCCGAAGTACAGCGCGTGATCGCGGACTTCATTGCGGCTGCGCTGCGTGCCGAGCAGGCCGGTTTCGATGGCGTGGAGCTGCACGGGGCGCACAGCTATCTTCTGTGCCAGTTCTTCAGCGCGGACGTCAATCACCGGGACGACGAATACGGCGGCAGCCTGGAAAACCGGTCGCGCATCCTGTTCGAGATCATTGACGGCATCCGCTGCAGGTGCCGCAGGGATTTCATGCTGGGCGTGCGGCTGACGCCGGAGCGCTTCGGCATGAAACTGGGCGAATCCATCCGGATCGCGCAGCGCGTGATGGCCGAAAACAAGGTCGATTTTCTGGACATGTCCTTGTGGGACGTGTTCAAGCAGCCCGAGGAAGCCGAGTATCAGGGCCGCAGCTTGATGAGTTATTTCACGCAGCTCGACCGGCACAATACGCGCCTCGGCGTGGCGGGCAAGATTCGCACGCCGCAGCAGGCCGAAGCCACCATCGCGGCGGGCGCCGACTGGATCATGCTCGGGCGCGCGGCGATGCTGCAGCATGATTTTCCGAAGCATTACAAGGCGGATCCCGCATTCAAGCCGGTGGAGATGCCGGTGCCGCGCCAGTACCTGAAGGACGAAGGCTTGTCCGAGAAGTTCCAGGCCTACATCCAACCCAGATGGCCGGAATTCTTCGCCGACTGATAATTTGTCGGGATCAAGCCGCTTCGGTATACTTTTACACTTAATTCACCCGCGCGGAACCTGATCCGAATCATGAGCATGAGACATTGCACCTGTGGCGCCGAAGCCGACGTGCGTCGCGGCACCAGCCAGACCGCGGACGGACGCGAGGAAATCGTCTACCGCGTGATCTGTCCGGTCTGCGGACAGCTCGGCCCCGCCATTCCGCTGGCGGGCAAGGACGAAGCCGCGGCCATCGCCGCAGCCGTCGCGGCGTGGGATGCAATGATCGCCCGGCTGCGTCCGCTGGAAGCCTAGACTGGCCGCGATCGGGGAGGAAGGATGCTCGGACAGTTGCTGAAAGACGTTCTCCGGCGCCCCGCAGCCGGCGCGCTTTCCTGCCAACTGTGCGACTACTCGGCGCCGCGCTTCGATCCCCTGGATCCCGGCTTTCAGCGCACAGCCGAGGAACAGGGCTTCCCTTATTGGGGGCGCGAGGAAATGCTGAACCGCGCCGACTACCACTGCCCGCGCTGCCGTTCCTCCGACCGGCAGCGCCTGGCGTGGCTGTTCATGGACGCAGCGCTGCGCGCGGTCCCCGCAGAGCGCAAGATTCGCGTTCTGCACATCGCACCGGAAATACCGCTCGCGTTCAAACTCAGCCGCCAGCCGCAGGTCGAGCTGCTTACCTTCGACCTCGGGCGCGACGACGTCGACGTGCGCGGGGACCTGTGCGACATGGCCATGTTCGCCGATGGCTCGTTCGGCGGCATCGTCTGCCTGCACGTGCTCGAGCATGTACGCGACGACCGCAAGGCGATGGCCGAACTGCATCGCGTTCTGGCGCCGGACGGATGGGGTGTCATTCTGGTGCCGCTTTATCCGCACGACGTGCGCGAGACCCACGAAGACTGGAGCAAGACCAGCGATGCCGAGCGCTGGCGCCACTTCGGACAGAACGATCACGTCCGGCTCTACGCCAAGGGCGACTTCGTCTCGCGCCTCGAAACCGCCGGCTTCCGGGTCGAGCAGCTCGGCGTGCGTCATTTCGGCGCGAAGGCGTTCGCGCACAATGCCATCACGGAGCAGAGCGTGCTTTACGTCGTACGCAAGCGCTGAGCGCGCCCCCACGCTTCACGCACGAAAAGAACTTCAATGTTTCTGCGGCAAGATCCTATACTTTGTCGACTCGATCAAGGAGATTTCACCATGAATACCGGCAATGAAAAAACAGCGCTCGAACTCCGCTCTCTGGTGAAAAAAAACGGCGAGCTCGAACTCTCGCTAGCCAGCGTCGCTATCCCGGTACCGCAGCCCGACGAGGTCGTCGTCCGCGTCGAAGGCGCGCCGATCAACCCCTCGGACCTGGGGCTGCTGTTAGGTGCGGCCGACATGAGCACGGCGCGGCGCTCCGGCACCGCGGCGCAGCCGGTGATCAGCGCAAGCATTCCCGAGGGCCTGATGAAAGCGATGGCCGGCCGCATGGACCAATCCATGCCGGTCGGCAACGAAGGGGCCGGTGTGGTGGTGAGCGCCGGCGCGTCCGCCGAAGCGCAGGCGCTTCTGGGAAAAATGGTCGCGATCATCGGCGGCGCCATGTACACGCAGTACCGCAGCATGAAGGCCAAGCAATGCCTCGCGCTGCCTGCGGGGACGAGCGCTGCCGAAGGCGCCTCCTGCTTCGTCAATCCGCTCACTTCGCAAGGCATGGTCGAGACCATGCGGATCGAAGGCCACAAGGCGCTGGTGCACACGGCGGCGGCGTCGAACCTGGGTCAGATGCTCAACAAGATCTGCATCGCGGACAAGATCGGACTGGTCAACATCGTGCGCACGCCGCAGCAGGCAGAGCTGCTGAAGTCACTCGGCGCAAGCTACATCTGCGACTCGAGCGCCCCCACGTTCATGCAGGACCTGACCGAAGCGCTGGCCGCCACCGGCGCAACCATCGCATTCGATGCCATCGGCGGCGGCAAGCTCGCCGGGCAGATATTGGGCTGCATGGAAGCCGCCATCAACCGGACGGCCAAGGAGTACAGCCGCTACGGCTCCGCCACGCACAAACAGGTCTACATCTACGGCGGCCTGGACACCAGCCCGAGCATCCTTAACCGCAACTTCGGCATGGCCTGGGGCGTGGGCGGCTGGCTGCTGTTTCCGTTCCTGCAGAAGATCGGTGCGTCCGCGGCGCAGCGCCTGCGGGAGCGGGTGGTCGCCGAGCTGAAGACGACGTTCGCCAGCCACTACACCAAAGAGATTTCACTCGCCGAAGCGCTGAGCCTGGAAGAGATCGCCGTGTACGGCAAGCGCGCGACCGGGGCAAAGTACCTGATCAATCCGAACAAGGGTGTCGCTGCGTCCAGGTGATTTTCCGGCGGTGCCTTGACGCTGGAAATCCGGCCGACGACGGCGGTTTGCGCTGACGGCGGAAACCGTTGCTGATCGGCCAGCAACAGGTAGTCAGAACCGTCGCCGGATAGCGACCATACAGATAAGCAAAGCACCAGCATGTTGCCAGCAATCGGCTGCCTTACTATAATGAGATCCGTAAGGACATAAGGAGCTTGCAATGTCAAATGACGCCACGCTTACCAGCAAAGGTCAAACAACGATTCCCAAAGAAATTCGGGATAGCCTTTCGATGAAGGCCGGAGACCGGATGACGTTCACATTGATGCCGGACGCCACAGTGGTCATGCGGGTGAAGTCCAAGAGCGTCACGGAACTAGCTGGCGTATTGCATAAGAAGGGACGCAAGCCTGTTCCGCTCCAACTGTTGTCGCGGTAATGCTTGGGGTCGATACCAACGTTCTCGTTCGCTTTCTGGTTCGGGATGACGAAGCTCAGTTTGAAAAGGCACGAAAGCTGATCAAGCGTGAAGTCGCGGCAGGGCGTCGCGTTTTCGTGAACCAGTTGGTACTTTTGGAAACCGAATGGGTGTTACGCAGCCGATATAGCCTTCCGAAGCATCTGATCGTAGAAGCCATCTCGGGCTTGCTTGATGCGGCCGATGTTAGATTCGAAGATGAGCCGGCTATCGAGGAAGCAGTTTTCATCTGGAAGGATACGGCCGCCAATTTTGCCGATTGTCTGATCGGTACCCAAAACCGACGGCTTGGATGTCGAGCGACGGCAACCTTCGATGTGAAGGCTTCCCGGTTGCCAGGGTTTATAGCTGCCTGACGATAAGCGGCGAAGCGTGCAAGTACTGCATATTGAGCTGCCTGGAAGCCGCCATCAACCGGACGGCCAAGGAATACAGCCGCTACGGCTCCGCCACGCATAAGCAGGTCTACATCTACGGTCGCCTGGACACCAGCCCGGCCATCCTCAACCGCAACTTCGGCATGGCCTGGGGCGTGGGCGGCTGGCTGCTGTTTCCGTTCCTGCAGAAGAACGGCCAGCCCGCGGCGCAGCGCCTGAGGGAGCGGGTAGTCGCCGAGCTGAAGACGACGTTCGCCAGCCACTACACCAAAGAGATTTCGCTGGCCGAAGCACTCAGCCTGGAAGAGATCGCTGTGTACGGCAAGCGCGCGACCGGGGCAAAGTACCTGATCAATCCGAACAAGGGTATCGCCGCAGCCAAATAATTTCTCGGCAGTGCGTTGGCGCTGGAAATCCGGCCAACGACGGCGGTTCGCGCGTTCGGTAGACGGCGCATGTAGCGCTGCCCCGCGGCGTTCAGGCTCAGCGGCGCCTGGATGCCTGCGCGGATTCGATCAGCCGGCAGGCGATATCGATCGAGTTGCGCACGGAATTCAAGTCGCCCACATACCCGCCGAGCGCCTGTTCGGCGCGTTTTCGCAGCGAACCTGCATCGATCAGGCCCCCCTTTGCAAGTAGCAGTATGTCGTCCCGATCATGATCTCCGAATCTGGAAAGCTTGGACACCGCCAGGTCGATCGGCGCAAGGACCCTCACCTCGATCAGCTTCCTATCAATCCCCGGAATATCGACAGACCGCGCATCCTTGTGCGCATCCTCGTGCAGCAGGCCCAGCGTGTCGTTGTAGTTGCGGTCGAGGTACAGCAGGCGTGCGCGTCCGTCGGCGTCCCGATAGGAAACTTCGATCTCTTCGTTGAGCAGCACGCGTTTCGAGAACACCGCATCCACATCCTCCGAAACGCGGGCTCCGGTCAAGAGGTGCAGCGCGGCGCCTCCGGCGACGTACATCCGTATCGGGAACACATCGGGCCGCGAACCCTTCAGCGCCTGCTGGACACGCAACAAGACTTCCGTGAAGGCCTTCAGCCAGGCATCCTGCGCCAGGATCTTTTGCTTCATGTGACACGTCTCATGCAAAGCGCCTCATGCGAAACCCCTGCGCCTTCTCGCCATGGGAAGGAACCGGCTCGCGCGCAGCGGCGAGCGCTGCAACCACATGGCAAACACTTCCGGGGTGGAGATTCCCGGATGCAGCGTCTCGGCCAGCCTCACGTAGCGCTCGCGCTCGAATCCCCGCGCGCTCGCGAGCACGACGGCCAGGCCGCCCATAAAAAAGCCGGGCCCGTGCGCGCGCCAGAGGTCCGGGTCGACGTTACCCGAGGCGCAAAGATCGAGCAGCTCATCCTCGTACTCCCGGTCGAATCTGTCCGGCAAGTGCTCGCCTCCCTGGATGTTCGCAGGCACGGCAACCAGCGTGTAGCCGGCAGTTTGAGCGAGGGCTTCCAAGGTCTGCAGGCCACAGGACGGGTTACGCTTGAGTCGCGAAAGCGTTTCCTTCGGCAAGCCGCTGGCTTTCGCCCAATTCGAGTCGGTCGAGAACTTTGCCTTCGCCGCCGCGGACATCTGATCCAGCAGCTTGGTGGGCAGAAGCGGGGTTGATGATTTCATCAACTAACGATAGCAAAGAATGCGTATTACGTCAACACTGACTGGCCGCGTCCGCGCCACGAGGTGCGCAGCGATCCCGGCGCCGGACACCGCAAATTGCAGGCGCGGCGGCGTGCGGCCGGAAGAAGTTCC
The DNA here is from genome assembly GCA_038206915.1 of Burkholderiales bacterium. Lineage (GTDB taxonomy): Bacteria > Pseudomonadota > Gammaproteobacteria > Burkholderiales > SG8-39 > 2-12-FULL-64-23. The sequence goes on from JBBRAI010000070.1 coordinate 17,167, forward strand.
CAAAGAGCCCCCCGCGGTCCGATTGATGAACGCGATGTAGCGGGGAAAGCACGCGCCTTTGGCCTCGCCGAACCGGCTCAAGTTCGTGTCGATGATCTAGCGCAGGACTCGGTCGTCATAGCCGAAGCGTACGGCAAGCGCGCGACCGGGGTGGCAATTTTGAACGGCCGCTTCCTTCTGGGTCGAAGGCGCACTTCCGACCTATTGTGTTGAAAAACTCGATGTTTCGAGCGAGCTTTTCGGAGGCGTTTGGAAACCACGGGAGGATCTTGATTGACGATTCGGCCGTTTTGCCGTTTCCGGTCGGCCTGCCGTTGTTTATGCAGGCACGAGATTGC
>JBBRAI010000071.1:0-17442 GCA_038206915.1 Burkholderiales bacterium
GTGATGCCCGGGGACAACGTGAAGATGGTGGTGACGCTGATCGCGCCGATCGCGATGGAGCAGGGCTTGCGCTTTGCGATCCGCGAGGGCGGACGCACCGTGGGCGCGGGCGTCGTCGCCAAAGTGATCGAGTAAGGATTACAGACGGCTTCAGGGGTTGGCGCGGGCGTCCCGGGATTGCGAGGGGCGCAGTGACTCCTGCCTCCGACCAAGTTATTACAGGCCAATAGCTCAATTGGCAGAGCGTCGGTCTCCAAAACCGAAGGTTGGGGGTTCGAGGCCCTCTTGGCCTGCCACAATTAACACTGCTCCGCATATGCCTCGCGCGGAGCCGAGACGGATCGATGGCTGACAAAATCAAGCTGGTATTGGCTGCGCTGCTGTTTGCCGCAGGCGTGGCGGGCTTCTATTACCTCGGCGACAGCGCGGCGATAGTGCGGCTTGCCGCGATCGCGGCGGGTGCCGCCGCCGGCATTGCGGTGGCGTGGTTCACGGCGATCGGACAGCAGTTCCTCGCATTCCTGCGCGATGCGGTCACGGAGGTGAAAAAGGTCGTATGGCCGACGCGCAAGGAATCGCTGCAGACCGCCGGCATCGTGTTCGCCTTCGTGCTTGTCATGGCGGTGTTCCTGTGGGTGAGCGACAAGACGCTGGAATACCTGTTGTACGACGTGATTCTGGGTTGGAAGAAACTATGAGCAAGCGCTGGTACGTGGTTCACGCCTATTCCGGCTTCGAGAAGTCGGTGCAGCGCGCGCTCGAAGACCGCATCCGGCGTGCCAACATGCAGGACAAGTTCGGCAAGATCCTGGTCCCCACCGAAGAAGTGGTGGAAATGAAGGGCGGCCAGAAGAACATTTCCGAGCGCAAATTCTTCCCCGGCTACGTGCTGGTGGAAATGGAAATGGACGACGAGTCCTGGCATCTGGTCAAGAGCACCAACAAGGTCACCGGCTTCGTCGGCGGAACGGCAAGCAAGCCGACCCCGATCTCGGTCAAGGAAGTGGCCAATATCATGCATCAGATGCAGGAGGGGGTGGAGAAGCCCAAGCCCAAGGTGCTGTTCGAGGTGGGCGAAGGGGTGCGCGTCAAGGAGGGCCCGTTCACCGATTTTCACGGCATGGTGGAAGACGTCAATTACGACAAGTCGAAGCTGCGCGTGTCGGTAACTATTTTCGGCCGTGCGACGCCGGTCGAACTGGAGTTCGGGCAGGTCGAGAAAGCTTGAGCGCGCTGCGCCGCGCAGGCGGCGGGCGCGGAAATAATGCGGCATCGGCGGAACATGCGCCGTTGCGGTAGATCGAATCGAAGTAGCAGGGCGTTTAACCGGGGAGGGCGCAAGCCCGCCAGCACCCACAAGGAGTGACAAATGGCAAAGAAGATAGTCGGCTTTATCAAGCTGCAGGTTCCCGCAGGTAAGGCCAACCCCAGCCCCCCGATCGGGCCGGCGCTGGGCCAGCGCGGCCTCAATATCATGGAATTCTGCAAGGCATTCAACGCGCAGACGCAGAAGGTGGAGCCGGGCCTGCCGCTGCCGGTGGTGATCACCGCGTTCGCGGACAAGAGCTTCACCTTCATCATCAAGACGCCGCCCGCGACGGTGCTGATCAAGAAGGCGGCCGGCATCGACAAGGGCAGCAAGGTGCCGCATACCGACAAAGTGGGCAAGCTCACGCGCGCGCAGGCGGAGGAAATCGCCAAGACCAAGATGCCCGACCTTACCGCTGCAGATCTGGACGCGGCCGTTCGCACCATTGCCGGCAGCGCGCGTTCGATGGGCGTAATCGTGGAGGGCGTGAAATGAACCAGGCTGTCGCGAAACTCACCAAACGCCAGAAGGCCAGCGCCAATCTGGTCGAGCGCAACAAGGCTTATGCCGCGCTGGACGCGATGAAGCTGATGAAGCAGGCAGCCAAGGCGAAATTCGACGAATCCGTGGACGTGGCCGTGAACCTGGGCATCGACGCCAAGAAATCCGATCAGAGCGTACGCGGATCGGTCGTGCTCCCCGCGGGGACCGGCAAGAAAGTGCGCGTCGCGGTGTTCGCGCAGGGCGACAAGGCCGCGGCGGCCAAGGCTGCCGGCGCCGACATCGTCGGCATGGAGGATCTGGCTGATCAGATCAAGGCCGGCAAGATGGACTTCGACGTGATCATCGCCAGCCCGGACACCATGCGCATCGTCGGCCAACTGGGCCAGATCCTCGGTCCGCGCGGCCTGATGCCGAACCCGAAAGTAGGCACGGTCACGCCGGACGTCGCGACCGCCGTGAAAAACGCCAAGGCCGGCCAGGTGCAATACCGCGCCGACAAGGCCGGCATCGTGCAATGCACGATCGGCTTGGCTTCGTTCGAACCCGAGGCGCTGTGCGAGAACCTGAAGGCGCTGGTGGAGGCGCTCAACAAGGCGAAGCCGGTCACCAGCAAAGGCATCTATCTGCAGAAGCTGTCGGTGTCGAGCACCATGGGTCCGGGCATCCGCGTGGATGTCGCGAGCGTAAGCAGCTGAGGAACTATCGGGTTGCGCCGAGCGCGCAACCAAGAGAACTTTGGGCCGCCGCGGCAAGGTATCGCCGCGGCGGGTTATCAAAGACCGTTGGGGTTCGAGGGCAAGCGTGCTGCAGGCGCCGGGAGACCGGCAAGCGGCGGCGCGAATTGCCCGAAAGCTTAATCGGTTGCGGGTGCAGGACGAATGTGCGACGGGCTAATTCCCCGCCGCGCATCAGCCGCCACCCGCGATGCCCAACGCAGATGGCGCGCCCCAAACAGGAATTTTTCCTGAATGTAAGGTCGCCGTAACCGTAACGCAGGGCGAAGAGTGCGGGGCGCAGAACCAATCCGGTCTGCGCCCCGGGTTCCAAACACTGCATTTGATTGGAGGTAGACCTTGGGTCTCAATCTTGAGCAAAAGAAGGCGGTAGTCGCCGAAGTATCCGCGCAGGTTTCGACGGCGCAGGCGATCATCGTCGCTGAGTACCGTGGTCTGGAAGTGGGCGTCATGACCGAGCTGCGCGCGAAGGCGCGCAAAGCGGGCGTGTACCTGCGGGTGGTGAAAAACTCTCTGGTGCGCCGTGCCGTGAAGGACACGCCGTTCGACAAGCTGGCCGAGAAGTTGGTCGGGCCGCTGGTCTACGGCATTTCGTCCGACCCGGTTGTGAGCGCCAAGATGTTGAACGACTTTGCCAAGGCTAACGAGCATTTCGTAATCAAGGCAGCCGGTCTGCCGAACTCGGTGATTTCCGCCAAGGAAGTCACCGCGCTCGCCAACCTGCCCAGCCGCGAGCAGCTGCTCGCCACCCTGCTTGGCACCATGCAGGCGCCGGTGGCCAAGTTCGTGCAGACGCTCAACGAAGTGCCGGGCAGGTTCGCGCGCACGCTCGCGGCGGTACGTGATCAGAAAGAGAAAGCAGCCGCCTGACCGCGCTTGCACCACTTCCTTACCAATTTCGAAAATCTTTACGACTTAACATTCAGGAGCAACAAATGGCACTAGCAAGAGCAGAAATTCTGGACGCAGTTGCAAACATGACCGTGCTGGAACTCTCCACCCTGATCAAGGAAATGGAAGAGAAATTCGGCGTATCCGCCGCGGCCGCTGTTGCCGTGGCAGCCCCGGATGCTGCGGGCGCTGCCGCTCCGGCCGCCGAAGAGCAGACCGAGTTCACCGTCATGCTCAATGCATGCGGCGACAGCAAGGTCAACGTCATCAAGGTGGTCCGCGCGATCACCGGCCTGGGCCTGAAGGAAGCCAAGGACCTCGTCGACGGCGCGCCCAAGGCGGTAAAGGAAGCCATCTCCAAGAAAGATGCGGAAGACATCGTCAAACAGCTGACCGAAGCCGGCGCAAAAGCCGAGATGAAGTAATTGTTGCGGCGATCGGGCTGGCAGCCGCTGTTCGTGTCAGGGCTGCCGGCCCTTGCCTTTTTTGAAATTTGCCGACCGATCGCTCAGCAATTGCGCGGAGGTTCGAAGAGAGCGATCAGACAAGGGCATTTTGCCCCGCCGATCGCTGTCTTGTGACCCCTGTATCCGAATTCCGACTCCTGCATTCTGAACTGGAGCTGTTATGACCGCTGCTGCCACGACCTACACCCTGACCGAGAAAAAGCGCATCCGCAAAAGCTTCGCCAAGCGCGCTGCAGTGCTGAACGTGCCCTTCCTGCTCGCCACGCAGCTCGACTCCTTCACCGCGTTCCTGCAGGCTGCCATATCTGCGGAGAAGCGCAAGAACGAAGGGCTGCAGGCTGCGTTTACCTCGATCTTCCCGATCGAGAGCCATTCCAAGAATGCGCGCCTGGAATTCGTCAGCTACGCGCTCGGCGAGCCGCCGTTCGACGTCAAGGAGTGCCAGCAGCGCGGCCTCACCTTCGCCAGCCCGCTGCGCGCCAAGGTGCGCCTCACCATCATGGACAAGGAAGCGAGCAAGCCGACGATCAAGGAGGTGAAAGAGCAGGAGGTCTACATGGGCGAGATTCCGCTCATGACCACCACCGGCTCGTTCGTGATCAACGGCACCGAACGCGTGATCGTCAGCCAGCTGCACCGCTCCCCCGGCGTGTTTTTTGAGCACGACCGCGGCAAGACGCACAGTTCGGGCAAGCTGCTGTTCTCGGCGCGCATCATTCCCTACCGCGGTTCCTGGCTCGATTTCGAATTCGACCCGAAGGATTACCTCTACTTCCGCGTCGACCGCAGGCGCAAGATGCCGGTGACGATCCTGCTCAAAGCGATAGGCCTGACGCCGGAGCAGGTGCTGAAGGAATTCTTCTCCTTCGATACCTTCCATTTCAGCAAGAAGGGCGTGCAGTTCGAGCTGGTGCCGGAGCGCCTGCGCGGCGAAACCACCAAGTTCGACATCCTGGACAGGCACGACAAGGTGATCGTGCCCAAGGACAAGCGCATCACCGTCAAGTACATCCGAGACATGGAAGCGGCGGGCATCAAGAAAATCGCCGTGCCCGACGACTATCTGCTCGGGCGCGTGATCGCGCACAACGTGGTCGACAAAGAGACCGGCGAGATCCTCGGCAGCGCCAACGACGAGATCACCGAAACCATGCTGGCGAAGCTGAAAGAGGCCGAAGCCTCCAGCATCCAGACCATTTACACTAATGACCTGGACCAGGGACCGTACATTTCGCAGACCCTGCGCATGGACGAGACCGCCGACCAGTTCGCGGCGCGCGTCGCGATCTACCGCATGATGCGCCCAGGCGAGCCGCCCACGGAAGAGGCGGTGGAGTCGCTGTTCAACGGCCTGTTCTACGCCGAAGAGCGCTACGACCTGTCGGCCGTGGGCCGCATGAAATTCAACCGCCGCGTAGGCCGGAGCGAACTCACCGGCGCGGTGACGCTTTCGAACGATGACATCCTCGCGGTGATCCGCATCCTGGTCGAACTCAGGAACGGCCGAGGCGAAATCGACGACATCGACCATCTCGGCAACCGCCGCGTGCGTTCGGTGGGCGAACTCGCGGAGAACCAGTTCCGCGCCGGCCTGGTGCGCGTCGAGCGCGCGGTGAAGGAGCGCCTGTCGCAGGCGGAGTCCGACAACCTGATGCCGCACGACCTGATCAACGCCAAGCCGATTTCCGCGGCGATCAAGGAATTTTTCGGCTCGAGCCAACTGTCGCAATTCATGGACCAGACCAATCCGCTGTCGGAGATCACGCACAAGCGCCGCGTCTCCGCGCTGGGACCGGGCGGCCTCACGCGCGAACGCGCCGGCTTCGAGGTGCGCGACGTGCACCCGACGCATTACGGGCGCGTCTGCCCGATCGAAACGCCGGAAGGCCCGAACATCGGTCTGATCAACTCGCTCGCCCTGTTCGCGCGCACCAACCAGTACGGCTTCATGGAAACGCCGTACCGCAAGGTCGAAAACAGCAAAGTCACCGACCAGATCGACTACCTGTCGGCGATCGAGGAAGGCAACTTCGTCATCGCCCAGGCGAACGCCGACCTGGAAAAGGGCAAGTTGAAGGAAGGCTTGGTGTCCTGCCGAAACAAGAACGAATTCATGCTCGCCACGCCGGACCGCGTCGAGTACATGGACGTGGCGCCCTCCCAGATTGTTTCGGTGGCGGCTTCGCTGATTCCGTTCCTCGAGCACGATGACGCCAACCGCGCGCTGATGGGTTCCAACATGCAGCGCCAGGCGGTGCCCTGCCTGCGTCCGGAGAAGGCACTGGTCGGCACCGGCATCGAGCGTACGGTCGCGGTCGACTCCGGCACCGCGGTGCAGGCCCTGCGCGGCGGCGTGGTCGATTACGTTGACGCGAGCCGCATCGTGGTGCGGGTCAACGACGACGAGACCGTCGCCGGCGACGTCGGCGTGGACATCTACAACCTGGTGAAGTACACGCGCTCCAACCAGAACACCAACATCAACCAGCGCCCACTGGTGAACGTGGGCGAGCGCATTGCCAAGGGTGACGTGGTCGCCGACGGCGCTTCGACCGACATGGGCGAACTCGCCCTGGGGCAGAACATGCTGGTCGCGTTCATGCCCTGGAACGGCTACAACTTCGAGGATTCGATCCTGATCTCCGAGCGCGTGGTCGCCGACGACCGCTATACCTCGATTCACATCGAAGAGCTGACGGTGGTGGCGCGCGACACCAAGCTCGGTCCCGAGGAAATCAGCCGCGACATTTCCAACCTGTCCGAGGCGCAGCTGTCGCGCCTGGACGAGTCCGGCATCGTCTACATCGGTGCCGAAGTCGAGGCCGGCGACGTGCTGGTGGGCAAGGTCACCCCGAAGGGCGAGACCCAGCTAACGCCGGAGGAGAAGCTGCTGCGCGCGATATTCGGCGAGAAGGCGTCCGATGTGAAGGACACCAGCCTGCGCGTGCCGTCCGGAATTTCCGGCACGGTCATCGACGTGCAGGTGTTCACGCGCGAAGGCATCGAGCGCGACAAGCGCGCACAGCAGATCATCGACGAGGAGTTGAAGCGCTACAAACTCGACCTCGTGGACCAGATGCGCATCGTCGAGGCGGACACGTTCGAGCGGATCGAGCGCCTGCTCGTGGGCAAGACCGCCAACGGCGGGCCGAAGAAACTGGCCAAGGGGACGAAACTCACCAAGGGCTACCTGCAGGAACTGGAGCATTACCACTGGTTCGACATCCGCCTCGCCAACGAAGAGGCGGCGGCGCAGCTCGAGAGCCTCAAGGACAGCCTGGCGCAGAAGCGCGTCGATTTCGACGTGGCGTTCGAGGCGAAGAAGAAGAAGCTCACCCAGGGCGACGAACTGCCCCCGGGCGTGCAGAAGATGGTCAAGGTCTACGTCGCGGTTAAGCGCCGCCTGCAGCCCGGCGACAAGATGGCCGGCCGTCACGGCAACAAGGGCGTCATCTCCAAGATCGTGCCGGTCGAGGACATGCCCTACATGGACGACGGCACCCCGGTCGACGTGGTGCTGAACCCGCTGGGCGTGCCCTCGCGCATGAACGTGGGCCAGATCCTGGAAACCCATCTGGGCTGGGCAGCCAAAGGCCTGGGCGCAAAGATAGGCTCGATGCTCAAGGCACATGCCAAGATCGCCGAACTGCGCAAGTACCTGAACCTGATCTACAACAGCAGCGGCAAATCGGAAAACCTGGCGGACTTCTCCGACGAGGAGGTGATGCGCCTCGCCTACAACCTGAAGGAAGGCGTGCCTTTCGCCACGCCGGTGTTCGACGGTGCCAACGAGACCGAGATCAAGGACATGCTCGAGCTCGCCGGGCTGCCGCGCGACGGCCAGGTGGTGCTGAAGAACGGGCACACCGGCGAGCCGTTCGACCGGCCGGTGACCGTGGGCTACATGCACGTGCTCAAGCTGCACCACCTCGTCGACGACAAGATGCACGCGCGCTCGACCGGACCGTACAGCCTGGTGACGCAGCAGCCGCTGGGCGGCAAGGCGCAATTCGGCGGACAGCGCTTCGGCGAGATGGAGGTGTGGGCGCTGGAGGCCTACGGCGCCGCCTACACGCTGCAGGAGATGCTTACGGTCAAGTCCGACGACATCTCAGGCCGCACCAAGGTGTACGAGAACATCGTCAAGGGCGACCACAAGATCGAAGCCGGCATGCCCGAGTCTTTCAATGTGCTGGTGAAAGAGATCCGGTCGCTCGGCATCGATATTGATCTGGAACGGTACTGAGGCGCAGCGTCGGCGCGCAACGGCAGAAAAATTTTGGATTTTGGTGCATCACGCCAATTGGAGTGAAAGATGAAAGCCCTACTCGATTTGTTCAAGCAGGTCACGCACGACGAAGAGTTCGATTCGATCAAGATCGGGCTGGCTTCGCCGGAGAAGATTCGCTCCTGGTCCTACGGAGAAGTGAAAAAGCCGGAGACCATCAACTACCGCACCTTCAAGCCGGAGCGCGATGGCCTGTTCTGCGCCAAGATTTTCGGACCGATCAAGGACTACGAGTGCCTGTGCGGCAAGTACAAGCGCCTGAAGCACCGCGGCGTGATCTGCGAGAAGTGCGGAGTCGAGGTGACGCTGGCCAAGGTGCGGCGCGAGCGCATGGGCCACATCGAACTTGCCTCGCCGGTTGCGCACATCTGGTTCCTCAAGAGCCTGCCGAGCCGCCTGGGGCTGGTGCTCGACATGACGCTGCGCGACATCGAGCGCGTGCTTTATTTTGAAGCCTATGTGGTCACCGATGCCGGCATGGTCGCCGATCCCGACATCCAGCGCTGCAAGCTCCTGACCGAAGAGCAGTACCTGACCAAGGTCGAGGAGCACGGCGACGAGTTCTCCGCCGCGATGGGCGCCGAGGGCATACGCGAACTGTTGCGCAACCTCGACGTGGCGCATGAAATCGAACAGCTGCGCAAGGAGCTCGAAGCCACCACTTCGGACACCAAGATCAAGAAATTTGCCAAGCGCCTGAAGGTTCTCGAGGGCTTCCAGAAATCGGGTATCAAGCCCTACTGGATGATCATGGAAGTGCTGCCGGTGCTGCCGCCGGACCTGCGCCCGCTGGTGCCGCTGGACGGCGGCCGCTTCGCCACCTCGGACCTGAACGACCTGTACCGGCGTGTGATCAACCGCAACAACCGCTTGAAGCGCCTGCTCGAGCTGAAAGCACCCGAGATCATCGTCAAGAACGAAAAGCGCATGCTGCAGGAGGCGGTTGACTCGCTGCTCGACAACGGCCGCCGCGGCAAGGCCATGACCGGCGCCAACAAGCGCCCGCTCAAGTCGCTCGCCGACATGATCAAGGGCAAGGGCGGGCGCTTCCGCCAGAACCTGCTCGGCAAGCGCGTCGACTACTCCGGCCGCTCGGTGATCGTGGTCGGTCCGCAACTCAAGCTGCATCAGTGCGGCCTGCCGAAAAAGATGGCGCTGGAGCTGTTCAAGCCGTTCATTTTCAACAAACTCGAACTGCAGGGCATCGCCACCACCATCAAGGCTGCGAAGCGCGAAGTAGAGGCCGAGACTCCGGTGGTGTGGGACATCCTCGAAGAGGTGATCCGCGAGCACCCGGTGATGCTCAACCGCGCTCCGACGCTGCACCGCCTCGGCATTCAGGCGTTCGAGCCGGTGCTGATCGAGGGCAAGGCGATCCAGCTGCACCCGCTGGTGTGCGCGGCGTTCAACGCCGACTTCGACGGCGACCAGATGGCGGTGCACGTGCCGCTGTCGCTGGAAGCGCAGATGGAAGCGCGCACGCTGATGCTGGCGTCGAACAACATCCTGTCGCCCGCCAACGGCGACCCGGTCATCGTGCCCTCGCAGGACATCGTGCTCGGCCTTTACTATGCGACGCGCGAGCGCATCGCCGCGCCGGGCGAGGGCATGGTCTTCGCCGACATGGGCGAACTGACGCGCGCCTATGAGACGCACAAGGTCGAGCTGCACGCCATGATCACGGCGCGCATCCGCGAGTACGACCTGACCGAGACCGGCGAGAAGATCGAAAAGACCACGCGCTACCAGACCACCGTCGGGCGCGCGATGCTGTCGGAAATCCTGCCGCCGGGGCTGCCCTTCGCGCTGATCAACAAGGCGCTGAAGAAGAAAGAAATCTCCAAGCTCATCAACGCCTCGTTCCGCCGCTGCGGCCTGCGCGAGACGGTGATTTTCGCCGACAAGCTGATGCGCGCCGGCTTTGCCTTCGCCACGCGCGGCGGCATCTCGATCTGCGTCGACGACATGCTGGTGCCGCTGCAGAAGCACAGCCTGATTGCGGCTGCGGGCGCCGAAGTCAAGGAAATCGAGCAGCAGTACACCTCGGGCCTGGTCACCGTGGGCGAGCGCTACAACAAGGTGGTCGACATCTGGGGCCGCGCCGGCGACCAGGTGGCCAAGGCGATGATGGAGCAGCTGTCGCACGAGGAGGTCACCGACCGCAAGGGCAAGAAGGTGCGCCAGGAGTCGTTCAATTCGATTTACATGATGGCCGATTCCGGCGCGCGCGGTTCGGCGGCCCAGATCCGTCAGCTCGCCGGCATGCGCGGCCTGATGGCCAAGCCCGACGGCTCGATCATCGAGACGCCGATCACGGCCAACTTCCGCGAAGGCCTGAACGTGCTGCAGTACTTCATTTCCACCCACGGCGCGCGCAAGGGCCTGGCCGACACGGCGTTGAAGACCGCCAACTCCGGCTACCTGACGCGCCGTCTGGTGGACGTGACCCAGGATCTGGTGGTGCGGGAGGACGATTGCGGCACTGCCAACGGCGTCGTGGTGAAGGCCCTGGTCGAGGGCGGCGAAGTGGTCGAAGCCCTGCGCGAGCGCATTCTGGGCCGCGTCAGCGCGGCCGAGGTGATGCATCCGGAGACGCAGGACCCGCTCTATCCCGCGGGCACACTGCTGAACGAAGAAGAAGTCGACATGATCGAGTCGCTGGGCATCGACGAGGTCAAGGTGCGCACCCCGCTTACCTGCGACACGCGCCACGGCCTGTGCGCCAAGTGCTACGGGCGCGACCTGGGCCGCGGTCCGATCGTGAACATCGGCGAGGCGGTCGGCGTAATCGCCGCACAGTCGATCGGCGAGCCGGGCACGCAGCTCACCATGCGCACCTTCCACATCGGCGGCGCCGCCTCGCGCACCGCGGTGGCAAGCCAGGTGGACGCCAAGTCCAACGGCACGGTGCGCTTCACCGCGCAGATGCGCTATGTGAGCAACGTCAAGGGCGAGAAAATCGCGATTTCGCGCTCTGGCGAAATCATGATCACCGACGACAACGGCCGCGAGCGCGAGCGGCACAAGGTGCCCTACGGCGCGACCCTGACTGCCACCGACGGCAAGCCGGTGAAGGCGGGGATGATACTGGCCACCTGGGATCCGCACACCCGCCCGATCATCACCGAATACGCGGGCACGGTGAAATTCGAAAACGTCGAGGAAGGCACCACGGTGGCGAAGCAGATCGACGAGATTACCGGACTGTCGACGCTGGTGGTCATCGATCCGAAGCGCCGCGGCAGCGCGAGCAAAGGGCTGCGCCCGCAGGTGAAACTCATCAACAACGTGGGCGAGGAGGTCAAGATCGCCGGCACCGACCATTCGGTCAACATCACCTTCCAGGTCGGCTCGCTGATCACGGTGAAAAACGGCCAGCAGGTCGGCATCGGCGAAGTGCTGGCGCGCATTCCGCAGGAAACGTCGAAAACGCGCGACATCACGGGCGGCCTGCCGCGCGTGGCGGAGCTGTTCGAGGCACGCTCGCCCAAGGATGCGGGCATGCTGGCGGAAGTCACCGGCACGGTCTCGTTCGGCAAGGACACGAAGGGCAAGCAGCGCCTGGTCATCACCGACCCCGACGCCGTTGCGCACGAGTTCCTGATCACCAAAGACAAGCACGTGATGGTGCACGACGGCCAGGTGGTCAACAAAGGCGAGTTCATCGTCGACGGTCCGGCCGATCCGCACGATATCCTGCGCTTGCAGGGAGTCGAGGCGCTGGCGCGCTACATCACCGACGAAGTGCAGGACGTGTACCGCCTGCAGGGCGTGAAGATCAACGACAAGCACATCGAAGTGATTGTGCGCCAGATGCTGCGCCGCGTGCAGGTCGAGGATCCGGGTGAAACCCGCTTCATCCAGGGCGAGCAGGTCGAGCGCGCCGATGTGCTGAAGGAGAACGAAATCGTCGAGGTGGACGGCAAGAAGCCGGCAACGTTCAGCTACATGCTGCTCGGCATCACCAAGGCGTCTTTGTCGACGGATTCCTTCATTTCGGCGGCGTCGTTCCAGGAGACCACGCGCGTGCTTACCGAAGCCGCGATCATGGGCAAGAAGGACGACCTGCGCGGGCTGAAGGAAAACGTCATCGTCGGCCGCCTGATCCCGGCAGGTACCGGCATGGCCTACCACAAGGTGCGCAAGACCCCGGCGGCGGCGCTGTTCGATCCAGCTCCAGCCGAAGGCGAAGGCGAAGCCGGCGGCGAGGCGCAGGCCGTGGAACAGAGCGTCTAGACTTCGGTCCCGCTGCAGCGACAAAAAGGCCGGCATGCGCCGGCCTTTTTGTCGTCAGGACCGCCTGGGCGTGAACCTGGACCGCGCTGCTATAGAACTCCTGCCTGGCGCTGCGCAGAGTGCCAGCCGCGCGTCTGGACGTGAAATCTGCTCGCCGGGATTAGGTCGCGTGTTTCAGCGCTGACCGACACTGGCGTCGCGGAAAATCGCCTCCGCGCCGCGCGGCGGCGCGCGCCAGTACTGCTTCGGCGCACCGAGCCGGCCGCCGAGTTCCGCCGCGGCGCGCCAGGCCCAGTGCGGTTCGTAGAGCATGCCGCGCGCGAGCGCAACCATGTCGGCTCTGCCGGCGGCAATGATTTCTTCGGCCTGCTTCGGTTCCGTGATCAGGCCTACCGCGATGCTCGCGATGCCGGCCTGTTTGCGGATCGCCTCGGAAAACGGCACTTGATAGCCGGGCCCGAGCGCGATCTTCTGGCTCGGCGCCAGCCCCCCGCTGGAGGCGTCGATCCAGTCGCAGCCCAGCGCCTTCAGCCGCCGCGAAAACTCGACCGACTGTGTCAGATCCCAGCCGCCCTTGATCCAGTCGCTGGCCGAGATGCGCACGCCCAGCGGTTTCGCATCGGGCCAGACCTTGCGCACCGCGGCGAACACCTCCAGCGGAAAACGCATGCGGTTTTCGAGCGAACCGCCGTACGCGTCACTGCGCAGATTTGACAGTGGCGACAGGAATTCATGCAGCAGGTAGCCGTGCGCGGCGTGCAACTCCATCGCGTCGATGCTCAGCTGCGCCGCGCGCTGCGCCGTGTGCACGAACGCCTCGCGCACGCGCGCGAGGTCCGCCACACTCATCTCCCGCGGCGGCGGTTCTGCCGGAGAAAACGACACGGCAGAGGGCGCGATCGGCATCCAGCCGCCGGCTTCGGGTGCGATCAGCTTGCCGCCATCCCAGGGCGTGTGGCTCGAGGCTTTGCGCCCGGCATGCGCAAGCTGGATCGCCAGCGGCGTGTCGGCATGGCGCCGCAGCGCGCTCAGCACGCGGCGCAGGGCGTCTTCGTTTTCGTCCGAATAAAGGCCGAGGCAGGCCGGCGTGATGCGCCCGATCGCCTCGACCGCAGTCGCCTCGATGCATAGCAGCCCGGCTCCGCCCAGGGCCAGCTGGCCGAGGTGGATCAGATGCCAGTCGCTGGCGCTGCCCTCGGCCGCGGAATACTGGCACATCGGGGAAACCATGATGCGGTTTGCAAGCCGGAGCTGGCGAAAATCGATAGGCTGGAACAGGGCGCTGGTCACGGGAATTCCTCTGATGAATGCAAATCGTTCGTGGACGAAAGTGCAGGCGCAATATCGAATTCGATATGCAAAATGCTCGCGCCGGACATTCGCACAGGCGCGGCGCCAGAGTCAAGTGCGAATGTGCCGGTCCGGCGATCACCGCGCCATCCTGCCTGCGCCTTGCCAAAACACGCTGCCGGGGCGCGAACTTGTTGACTCGACCTTGATTTTCTTTGTATAATCCTGCCTCTTTGCGATACCCGGGGCGGCCAGACGTAAATCGGTCGTCCCGATTTCATTTCGGAACATCAAATAATGCCTACAATTAATCAGTTAGTGCACACGCCGCGCGTGCGTGCCAAGACCAAAAGCAAGGTGCCTGCGCTCGGAAATTCGCCGCAAAAGCGCGGCGTTTGCACGCGCGTGTACACCACCACGCCGAAAAAGCCGAATTCGGCGCTGCGCAAGGTCGCCAAGGTGCGCCTGACCAACGGTTTCGAGGTCATCAGCTACATCGGCGGCGAGGGCCACAACCTGCAGGAGCACTCGGTGGTGCTGATTCGCGGCGGCAGGGTGAAGGACTTGCCGGGCGTGCGCTACCACATGGTGCGCGGCAGCCTGGATACGCAGGGCGTGAAGGATCGCAAGCAGAGCCGTTCCAAGTACGGCGCCAAGAAACCCAAGGCCGCGTAGCAGCCTGAACCCAAAGCCGCCTGGCGGCTTTACCTGAGGCCCGCGCTAGGCGCGGTCCGACGAGCAGAGGACGAACATGCCACGACGCAGAGAAGTACCCAAGCGCGACATTCTTCCGGATCCGAAATTCGGCAACCAGGACGTCGCCAAATTCATCAACGTGCTGATGACGCGTGGCAAGAAGTCGGTTGCCGAGAGCATCATCTATCGCGCGTTTACCGCGATCAAGACCAAGTCGGGCAAGGACCCGATCGAGGTGTTCGGCCTGGCAGTGTCGAATGTCAAGCCCATGGTCGAGGTGAAGAGCCGGCGCGTCGGCGGCGCGAACTATCAGGTGCCGGTTGAAGTGCGCCCGGTGCGGCGCGTGGCCCTGGCGATGCGCTGGCTGCGCGAGGCGGCGCAAAAGCGCAGCGAAAAATCGATGGACCTGCGCCTGGCCAACGAATTGCTGGAAGCGGCCGAGGGCCGCGGCAGCGCGATGAAGAAGCGCGACGAGGTGCATCGCATGGCGGAAGCGAACAAGGCGTTCGCGCACTATCGCTTTTAGGCGCCCGGCGGTCCAGGGCACATAGACGGATACAGCGACTTAACTCATTGCCGGAAACGGCGGCCGGGCCGGACAGGTGCCTGGCAGCCCCGATGTTCCGGCGGTCAAAGGCTTTCAAGGTTCTTAACGTGGCACGCAAAACTCCAATCGAACGCTATCGCAACATCGGCATCAGTGCGCACATTGACGCCGGTAAGACCACGACTACGGAACGCATCCTGTTCTACACCGGTGTGAACCACAAGATCGGCGAAGTGCACGACGGCGCCGCGACCATGGACTGGATGGAGCAGGAGCAGGAACGCGGCATCACCATCACCTCGGCGGCGACCACCTGTTTCTGGAAAGGCATGGACCTGTCGTTCCCGGAACACCGCATCAACATCATCGACACGCCGGGACACGTCGACTTCACCATCGAAGTCGAGCGATCGATGCGCGTGATCGACGGCGCTTGCATGGTGTACTGCGCCGTGGGCGGCGTGCAGCCGCAGTCGGAAACCGTGTGGCGCCAGGCGAACAAGTACAAGGTGCCGCGGCTCGCGTTCGTCAACAAGATGGACCGCCAGGGCGCGGATTTCCTCAAGGTCTACGCGCAGATGAAGACGCGCCTCAAGGCCAATCCGGTGCCGTTGCAGCTGCCGATCGGGGCCGAGGAGAAATTCGAAGGCGTGATTGATCTGGTGCGCATGAAGGCAATTTACTGGGATGAAGCTTCGCAGGGCATGAAATTCGACATGCGCGAAATCCCGGAGAACCTGCTTGCCGAGGCCAAGGAGTGGCGCGAGAAAATGGTCGAAGCGGCGGCCGAAGCCGACGACGATCTGATGAACAAGTACCTCGAGGGCCACGACCTGTCGGTTGCGGACGTCAAGAAGGGGCTGCGCCTGCGTACCATCAGGAGCGAGATTACGCCGATGCTGTGCGGCTCGGCGTTCAAGAACAAGGGCGTGCAGGCGATGCTGGACGCGGTGATCGAATACATGCCGGCGCCGGCGGACGTGCCGCCGGTCAAGGGCGAGGACGACAACGGCAAGGCCGACACGCGCGCTCCGGAAGACGCGCAGCCGTTCTCCGCGCTTGCGTTCAAGATCATGACCGATCCGTTCGTCGGGCAGCTGACGTTCTTCCGCGTCTATTCCGGCGTGCTCAATTCCGGCGACACCGTCTATACGACGGTGCGCGGCAAGAAGGAGCGCATCGGCCGCCTGTTGCAGATGCACGCGAACGAGCGCGCCGAAATCAAGGAAGTGCAGGCTGGCGACATCGCCGCCGCGGTGGGGCTGAAAGACGTGACCACGGGCGAAACCCTGTGCGATCCGAAGCACATCATCATCCTCGAGCGCATGGTGTTTCCGGAGCCGGTGATTCACGTCGCCGTGGAGCCGAAGACCAAGAGCGACCAGGAGAAGATGGGCGTTGCGCTCAACCGCCTGGCGCAGGAAGACCCATCGTTCCGCATGCGCACCGACGAGGAAACCGGCCAGACCATCATCTCCGGCATGGGCGAACTGCACCTGGAGATCATCGTCGACCGGATGAAGCGCGAATTCGGCGTCGAAGCCAACGTCGGCGCACCGCAGGTCGCCTACCGCGAGACCATCCGGCGCGTGTGCGAGGAAATCGAAGGCAAGTTCATCAAGCAATCCGGCGGCCGCGGCCAGTACGGCCACGTCTGGCTCAAGGTCGAGCCGCAGCCTCCGGGCAAGGGCTTCGAGTTCGTCGACGCGATTAAAGGCGGCTCGGTGCCGCGCGAATACATACCCGCAGTGCAGCGCGGCCTGGTGGAAACGCTGCCGGCCGGCGTGCTCGCCGGCTATCCGGTGGTGGACGTGAAAGTCACGCTGTTCGACGGCTCTTACCACGAAGTGGACTCGAACGAAAATGCGTTCCGCATGGCCGCCTCGATGGCGTTCAAGGACGGTATGCGCAAGGCTTCGCCGGTGCTGCTCGAGCCGATCATGGCGGTCGAAGTCGAGACGGCGGAAGACAAGATGGGCGACGTCATGGGCGACCTGTCGTCGCGCCGCGGCGTGATCCAGGGCATGGACGACCTTGCCGGCGGCAAGATCATCCGCGCCGAAGTTCCGCTGGCCGAAATGTTCGGCTACTCGACAACGCTGCGCTCGCTCACGCAAGGGCGCGCCACCTACACGATGGAATTCAAGCATTACGCCGAAGCGCCGAAGACCGTGGCCGAAGCGATTATCAACAAGAAATAAACGGGAACGATCATGTCAAAAGCGAAGTTTGAGCGCACGAAGCCGCACGTGAACGTAGGCACGATAGGACACGTGGACCATGGGAAGACGACGCTGACGGCGGCGATCACGTTGGTGATGAGCCGCAAGTTTGGCGGTGAGGCGAAGGCCTACGACCAGATTGACTCGGCGCCGGAGGAGAAGGCGCGCGGGATCACGATCAACACGGCGCACGTGGAATACGAGACGACCAAGCGCCACTATGCGCACGTGGACTGCCCGGGACACGCGGACTACATC
>JBBRAI010000072.1:0-16366 GCA_038206915.1 Burkholderiales bacterium
GGCCTATGCGATCTACGGCGTGCAGGCCGATCAGGCCTATGTCTACGAATTCGGCGGCGAAGCGTCCGGCTTTGCACTGCTGTGGCAGGACATCTGCGCCAGCGCCGGCACTGTCCATGTAAACGAGCGCCGCGGCAGCGCGGCGCAGCAGTGGCTTTCAAAGTTCCCCGGCATCGCCTGGCGCGATCAGGCGCTCGCCATGTGGCTGCCGCTCGCCGAGCCCGCCTGCGCGAGCCATTTCGGCGAGTGGTACCTGCCCTATCTCGACCGGATCTGAACGGCCGGTTTTTGGGCCGAAACCAGCACCAGTCTTCCACCGGGACAGCGACACGCAGCATCGCTTCCGAGGGCACCAGCCCGATCGGCGACCCATGCGACCTTGCCTGGGTGATCGTGCAGGTCATCGGCCTGCACCGGCAGATGCGGGCGCGCATTGTCAGGCAGGGCGCGTGATTTCTTCCAGAACACTTCCGCGCTTGGTTCGATACCGAACAGAACCTGTCAAGGCGAACTGGTAGATTCAACCTATGACATCGTGGAAAGTCGATATGAAAATGATCAAGCTCGCACTGGCTGCGCTGACCTGCTTCGGAGCAGGCTGTACCGCCGTGCCTGTCGCGCCCGGGCTCGCGCTCTCCGACCTGCCGAATTGCTTCGACTCCAATTACGACTCGCAAGGCCGCCTTTTCACGATAAAAAACATAGACGCGATCTGGGCAAACCCGACGAAAAATCCGGCGAATCAACAATGCCTGCTAACGGTGGCGTCGAGCGGCGGCATTGCGTCGGCGACCCGACTCACGGCAGGCAGCTACACCATCTATCTTGCCAATGGCGGCGGCGGTGGTGCCGGGGGTACCATGCAGAGCCCGATTCATGGCGTCGCCGGCGGCGGCGGCGGCGGCGGCGGAGCGGGAGCCAATGAGACGAAGGTGAATGTTTATCTAAGCGAAGGCGTATACAAACTCACCATCGGAGCCGGCGGGCCGGGCGGGCAAACCTGTGCGCCCGCGACGAACGCGGCCGGCGGAACCGGATGGGCCGGAAGTCCCAGCAATGTCGTCCAGGTCGCGACCGGCGCGGTGGTCGCTGGCGTTCCCGGAGCCGATACCTATGCGCGGCCGACGCTGCGCCAGAACGAAAAGCTGGCGGTCAAAGGGCGTGAAGGACAGGGCGGCTCCGGTCCCGGGCAGGCCAGTGGCGGAGCCGGGGCGCGGCCGGAATCGCCCAATGCATATCGTGCGCCAGCCGAGGCTGGGGCAAACACGCGCGAACTGCCGCCCCCTGGAGCCGGAATCGCACTCGGTTCCGCGCCAGGAGATTCCGCTCGATCGAGCAGCGGAAACGGAACCGGCGCTGCCAAACCGGACGCCGACGCCGGAGTCGGGGCCGGGACGCAGGGCGCCCGCGAACCGCCAGCAGTGCGCGGTTCTATTGAAAGTAGCAGTGAAGCCGTGCCCCGGACTCCAGGCGCGTACACGGCCAAAACGGATTTCGCGGCTGGCGCAAACAGGTCCGCGCCTGGTGGAGAGGGCGAGGGTGGCGCACCGGGTTACACCTGGGGCGCAGATAGCCACCCGAGCGGCGGTGGCGGCGGCGGCGCTACCGACGCGGGCGCCGGCGGCAGCGGCGGCGGAGACAATTTGCATCACAAGGATATGCCTCCGGTGCGTGGTTCACTCGGCAGCGGCGGCGGCGGCGGCCAAGGTAGCGCCACCGATTGTGACGCGGGCGCCCGGGGCGGCCACGGGTACATCGCCTTCCGTCGCAATTGACCGCGCCCGGTCGTGATGCGCAATGTCGAGCGCGTCTACGCGCAGCGCACGCGTCCCAAGGATCACGAAGCGGCATTCCTCGCAGAATGCGCCAGGCATCTCGACGGAAACGCGGATCGCCCAACGCATTGAACCGCCCGCGCGCGTATCGTCGCCGCTTTCAATCCTATCGTTCGAGCACCAAAAACGACCGCGGCAATTCGCCTGCCAGTTGCCGCTGCCACATGATTTCGTAGGCGCGCTCCAGGTCGCGCACGAAGCGCGGCGTATCGAACAGCGGCAGGCGTTCGCGCGCTGTCAGAGTCTTGCGCATAGCCTGCAGCTCAAGCGGCTGCTGCGCGAGGCGCACCGCAGCGTTCTCGTAGTCCTCGACGCTGCGGCAGGCAAGCTGCGGCAGACCGGACGCAGCGACCAGACTCGCGCCCACGCGCGCGGCGAAAGCCTCGCCCGGAAGGGTGAGCACCGGCAGCCCCGCCCACAGCGCGTCGGACGCGCTGGTGTGGGCATTGATGCTGAAGGTATCGAGGAACAGGTCCGCCCGCGCCAGGCGCGCGAGGTGGCGCGGCTTATCCAGCGTTTCACCGAATACCAGGCGCGCCGGGTCCACGCCCTGCGCTGCGGCAGCGCGCGCGAGGTGCTCGCGCGCGGCGGACTTGCTCGCGTATAGCCACAGCACGCTGCCCGGCACGCGCCGCAGTATGCGCATCCAGGCGCTGAACGCTTCGGGCTCGATCTTGTATACCTGATTGAAACAGGCATAGACGAAGCCGCTCGCCGGCAGGCGCAACGCCGCCCGCGGCGGGATATCGCCGGCGATCGCCTGGACGCTGTCGTTCACCTGGTAGCTGTGCGGCATCCATACCAGCTGCTCGCCGTAGTCCGCGGCATGCTCGGGCGGCGCGACGATGCGGTCGACGATCGCGTAGTCGTCGATGCCGCGGCCGGTGGACGCCGGATAGCCCAACCAGCCGACGCGCAGCGGCGCCGGCTGCAGCGCGAAGATCTCCGGACGCGCCTCGTGGGTAAAGCCTTTGAGGTCGATCAGGATGTCGATGCCGTCGCCGCGCATGCGCTCGGCGCTCGCGCGCGCGCTGTCGGCGCGGATGTCGATGAAGCGGTCGACCGTCGCGGCGGCATGGCGGCGGTATTCGCTGGCGTCGTCCGCGCCGATCGAATAAGCGTACACCTCGAAACGGCTGCGGTCGTGCAGGCCGAAGAAGCTATGCATCAGATGCATGGTCGGATGGCTGTGGAAATCGGCCGACACATAGCCCAGGCGCAGGCGCGGCCGCGCACCGCGCGCCGCAGCAGGCGGCAGCGGCGTGCCCGCGGCTGCGAGCACGCGCGCGCAACAGGCTTGCGTCACCGCATTGCGCAGCTGCCGCGGCAGCGGATATTCGTAGACGACGAAAGGGTTGACCGCGGTGAACGCCGCGTCCTGCGGGTGCACCGCCCAGCGCGCAAGCAGGGCCTGCAGCCGCGCCACGTCGGCGCCGCGGCCACGCCAGTCGCAGGCACGGCCGCGATAGCGCATCAGCGCTATCAGCAGTGCCGGATCGTCCGGGCGCAATTGCGCCGCGCGCCGGCCGAATTCGACCGCCTCGTCCAGGCGCTCGAGCGCGGCGCACAGCTCCGCCGCAAGCGCGAGCGCCTCGACCCAGTCCGCGCGGGCCGCGAGGGCGCGCTCGGCCGCGTCCAGCGCTTCGGCCAGGCGCTGGCGGCCATGCAGCACCGTGGCCAGGTTGAACAGGAAATTCGGATGCCCGGGCTCGATGCGCAGTGCCGCGCGCGCCTGCTCTTCGGCCGCCGCGAGATCGCCCTGCGCGCGCAGCACTTCGGCGTAATTGGCGCGCAGGAAGGCGGCATCGGGCGCGCGCTCCACCGCCCTGCCGATCAGCGCGCGCGCTTCGCCGCCGCGGCCGCCCTGGTGGCACAACAGGCCGAGGTAATGCAGCGCGTCGACGTCGTCGGGAAATTGCGCCAGCTGCCCGCGCAGCAGCTGCTCGGCCTCGGCCGCGCGCCCGGACTGGATCAGTTCGATCGCCCGCTCAATCATGCGCGGGCGATGGCGCCTTGCGCCGCGCTTTCGCACCAATCGGTCCAGATGCCGCGGTAGACGCCTTCGAGCGCCCGCGTATAGGCCGCTGCGTCGCACAGCGGCGAGGCGCGCATGCGCTCGCGCAGGCCCGCGCGCAGGCGCTGCAGTTCGGCGCGATCCTGCGCCAGGCCGGCGGCGATGGCAAGGTAGTCGGCCCGGTCGCGCGCGGCGAGCTGCGGCTGACCGATCGCACTGAGCAGCGACAGACCCGCGCGCGAACGGAACGCCTCCCCCGTAAGGCTCACCACCGGCACGCCCAGCCACAGCGTCTCGCAGGTGGTGGCGCCGCCGTTGCACGGATAGGCGTCCAGCGCGATGTCGACGTCCTGATGCAGCGCGCGGAATTCACCCCTGGCGAGGCGATCGCTGAAGGCGATGCGCCGCACGTCCACGCCCTTTTCGGCGAACCGGCTTAGCACGCGCTCGCGCGCGCTCCCCGGCGGAATCGTCGCCAGCAGCAACTGCGCGCCCGGCACCGTCAGCAGCAATTCAGCCCACAGTTCGATCAGCCCCGGGTTGAGTTTGACGACGTTGTTCATCGAAGCGAAGGTGATATGGCCCTTGCGCAGGACGGGCGCTGCGCCCGGCTCGGGCATGTCGTCCGCGGACGGACGGTAGCACCACACGCTGTGCGGCATGCGCAGCACGCGCTCGCGGTAACGCTGCCCGCCCGCGTCTGGCGGATCGCCGTAGGCGTCGCTGAGGCGGTAATCCATTGCGCGCATGCCGGTGGTGTTCGGATAGCCGAGAAAAGTGAGCTGCAGCGGCGCTGGCCTGCGCGCGAACACGAGCAGGCGGTTGCCGCGCGTGTGGCCGGAGAGATCCACCAGGATATCGATCGCATCCGCCTCGATGCGCTGCGCCGCCTGCACGTCGTCCAGCCCGCTGATGTCACGCCAGACGTGCCCGTAGAGGCCGTTGCTCACGGCGGGCAGCGGCGCATTGGAGTAGCAATGGATCAGGTGACTGCCGCGCTCATGCTGCGACAGGAAGGAATGGATGAAATCCTCGGCGGCATGCCCGAAAAAATCGGCCGAAACGTAGCCGATGCGCAGCCGCCGCGCGGGCTCGGGCGGATTGGAAAACGCGCGCTCGGTCCACAGCGGATCGGCGATGCGCCGTCCCCATTCGAAATGCTCGGCCGCCGTTTCCTCGGCGCCAGCGCGGTCGGAAAGATTGAGCGCGAACAGCAGGCTCGCGCGCGCGTCGGCGTAATCGGGCGCCGCGCTGAGGCAGGCGCGGAACGCCTCCACCGCTGCGGCCGCCTCGCCGCGAGACATCAGCGTCAGCGCGAGGTTGTAATGCAGCGCGGCGTTGTGCGCATCCAACGCCAGCGCGGCGCGGTAGGCGCCGAGCGCGTCGTCCAGCCGCCCCTCCTCGTGTGCGAGGTTGCCGAGGTAGAGCAGCGGCAGCACCGCGGCGGGGTCGCCGGCCGCGGCGCGCTCGAACGCGGCGCGCGCCTCGGCGCGCCGCCCGAGCGCGCGCAGGCACAGGCCGAGTTCGGCCAGCAGCGCGGCGTTAGCGGCATCCTGGCGCAGGGCGGCCTGCAGCGTGGCAAGCGCGGCTTCGGGCTCGCCGCGTTCGCGCTCGGCGCGGCCGCGCGCGAGCAGCTCCGCGGAAGATGCGCCGGGTGCGCGCAGCAATTGGCGCAGCAGCCGCTTAAGCATGGCGCACCTGATCGCACCAGCCGCGCCACGCGCTCCGGTAGAGGGCCTCGAGCGCGCGCACGAAGCCCGGCTCGTCCATCAGCGCGGACGCGCGCATGCGTTCGCGCATGCCGCGGCGCAGCCGCGCCAGCCGCTCGCTGTCCAGCGCGAGCGCGCGCGCGGTCTCGATGAATTCCGCTTCGGAGTGCGCAACCAGCTCGGGCAGCCCGACCGCCGAGAGCAGGCTCAGGCCGGCGCGTGACTGGAACAGGTCGCCGGCCAGGCTGACCAGAGGAACGCCGGACCACATGGCCTCGCAGGTGGTGGCGCCGCCGTTGCACGGATAGCTGTCCAGCGCAATGTCGATTTCGCGATACAGGCCCCAGAACTGCTCGCGCGGCAGCGGCGCGCGGAAACTCAGCGCGGCGGCCGGCACGCCGTGGCGCGCGAACTCGGCCGCGATGCGCTCGCGCGCCTCGCCTGGGCCTATAGTCGCGAGGATCAGGCGCGATTGCGGCAGCGAAAGCAGCAGCCGCGACCACAGCGCGACCAGCTGCGGCGTCAGTTTCAGCATCGAGTTGAGCGAGCCGAAGCTCACGGCGCCCGCGCGCTGTGCCGGCGCCGGCCCCGGTTCCGGCATATCCGGCGACGGCCGGTAGCACCACAGGCTGTGCGGCAGGCGCAGCAGGCGCTCGACGTAATAGCCGTCGGCAGCGCCCGCGGGATCGAGCAGCGCGTCGCTCAGGCGATAATCCATCGCGCGCATGCCGGTGGTGGCCGGGTAACCCAGATAGGTTATCTGCACCGGCGCCGGCTTGCGCGCGAACACGCCGAGCCGGTTGCCGTTGGTATGCCCGGACAGATCGACCAGAATGTCGATTGCGTCCTCGCGCACCAACTTCGCTACGGCCGCGTCGCTCTGCCAGCGCAGGTCGCGCCAGCGCGCGGCGAGCCCCTGCAGCCGCGCGCTGGCGGCGTCGAGTTGCGGCGTGCTGGAATAACAGTAGATTTCGAATGCGGCGCGATCGTGGCCGGCGAGTATCGGTTCGACGAAGCTGCTTGCGGCGTGCTCGCGGAAATCGGCCGACACATAGCCGATGCGCAGGCGCCGCAGCGGATCGGGCGCATTGGCATGGGGCGCAGCGTGCGCGCGCAGCGGCTCGGCGTTGATTTCGGCCCAGCGGCAATGCTCGGCGCGTACTTCCAGCGCATCCGCCCCGAGCAGTATCAGCAGGAACAGGTAGCCGGCAAAGGCCTGCGATGCGTCTGGCTGCAACTGCGCCAGTTGCCGGTAGACGGCAAGCGCTTCGTCGATGCGCCAGCACGATTGCAATGTCAGCGCCTGGCTGTGCAGCGCCGGACCGTAGCCGGGTTCGAGCACGAGCGCCCTCGCGCTGAGTTCCAGCGCGCGCGCATTGCGCCCGGCCTGGCGGTTGGACTCGGCGGCATTGCACAAGGCATGCACGCTGTCCCCGGCGAGGGCAAGCGCGGTCTCGTAGCGCTCGCGCGCCAGATCGTTCTCACCGCGCTCGAGCGCGATCGCGCCCAGCAGTTCCCACGGCCCCGGCGCGGCCGCATCGCGCGCGATCAGGCCTTGGCACATGCGCACTGCGCCGGCGTAGTCGCGCGCGCGCATCAGCGCCAGCGCTGCGGGCAGCGCAAGCGGCGCTTCGGCTGCGGGCAGCGCAGGCGGCGTTCCCGGCGCCGGCGCAGCGCCGGCTACGGACGCTCCGATCAATTGCCTGAGCAGGCGCTTAAGCACGCTGCCGTACCTGCTGGCTGCACCATTGCCGCCAGATGCTGCGATAGTGCGCGTCCAGCGCCTGCGCGTACGCCGGCGCGTCGATCAGCGGCGATGCCGGCAGCGTTCGCCGCAATTCCCGGCGCAGGCGCGCGAGGCGTGCCGGATCCCGCGCAAGCCCTGCCGCCAGCGCGACGTATTCTTCCGGCGTTCGCGCAATCAGCTGCTGCAGGCCGCAATTGCTCAGCAGGCTCACGCCGGCGCGGCCGACGAAAGTCTGCCCGGCGAGCGTCACCACCGGCACGCCCAGCCACAGCGTCTCGCAGGTGGTCGCGCCGCCGTTGCAGGGAAACGGATCGAGCGCGATGTCGGCGCGCCGGTGCGCCGCCCAGAACTCTGCAGTAGGCAGGCGCGCATGCAGCTCATAGCGCTCCACGCCTATGCCTTCGCCGGCGAGCCAGGCGCTGACGCGCTCGCGCGCCGCACCCTGCGGCAGACTTACCAGCATCAGGCGCGATCCGGGCACGGCGTGCAGTATCGCCGCCCACGTCTTGATCACTTCCCGGTTGAGCTTGTACGCGCCGTTGAAGGAAGCGAAGGTCGCGTGGCCGCTGGCCAGCATCGGCGGATCGGCTTCCAGCGCGGCCGCGCACTGCGGTTCGTAACACCACAGGCTGTGCGGCATGCGCAGCAGCCGCTCGACATAGCGCGACTCCGCGCCCGGCGGGTCGGCCCAGGCGTCGGTGATGCGGTAGTCCATGCTGTCGAGGCCGGTGGTGTTGGCATAGCCGAGCATGGTCGCCTGCAGCGGCGCGGGCTTGCGCGCAAACAGCGTCAGGCGGTTGCCCGCGGTATGCCCGGACAAATCCACCAGGATGTCGATGGCGTCGGCGCGGATGAGCGCGTCCGCGTCGGCGTCGGCGCAGCGGCGGATGTCGCGCCAGCCGTCGGCGCTGGCGCGCAGGCGATCGGTCATGGCGTCTTCGGTCACGCCGTTGTAATAGCACAGCACCTCGGTGCGCGCGCGATCGCGCCCCTCCAGCGGCGGCAACAGGTGAAATGCGAGCGGATGAGCGTAGAAGTCGGCGGACACATAGCCGATGCGGATGCGCCGCTCCGGCTCGGGCAGGTTGGCATGCGCCGCGTGCGCCTGCGCGTGCAGCCGGCCCCAGTTGCGGTGCTCCTGCAGCACCAGTTCCGCGTCGGCGTCGGCCATCGCTGTCAGCAGGAACAGCAGATTGCTGCGCAGGCTCGCATCCGTTGGATCGGCCGCGAGCGCGTCGCGGTACAGCTGCACCGCTTCCTGCAGCCTGCCCTGCCGCTGCAGCAGCAGGCCGAGGTTGCTGTGCGCGAGCTGGCGCAATTCCGCATCATGCGCGGCATCGGGCAGCGCCAGCGCCGCGCGGTAGCAGCGCTCGGCTTCGGCGTCGGCGCCGCGCTCCTGCTGCAACTGCCCGAGGTTGTACCAGGCTTGCGCCAGCGCCGGCTCGAGCTCCAGCGCATGGCGGTAGGCGTCTTCGGCCTGCGCGCCGCGCCCGGTTTCGCTGAGCTCGGCGCCGTAATTGCACCAGAGCCGCGGATTCTCCGGCTGCAGCTGCAGGGTCTCGCGGTAATAGTCCACGGCTGCGGCGTGCTCGCCCGCGGCCGCGTGTTCGGCCGCGCGCACGATGCAAAGCTGCAGGCGCTCGCCCTGCGCGCCGCTCGCGCCGCGCAGCAGTGTCTGCACCAGGCTCTTCAGCATGCGCCGCCCCGCGCCGCGTCCCGGGCTGCGCACCACTGCGTCCATGCCGTCCGGTACAGGCTTTCGAGATCGCGCGTGAACGCCGCCGCCGCTAGCAGCGGTGAGGCGCGCATGCGCTCGCGCAAACCGGCGCGCAGCTGCGCCAGCCGCGGCAGGTCGCGCGCCAGTTCGAGCGCAATGCGCAGATATTCGTCTTCGTCCTGCGCCACCAGTTCGGCCAGGCCGACAGTGCTGAGCAGGCTCAACCCGGCGCGCGCGAGGAAGTCGTTGCCGGCACGGCTGACCAGCGGCGTGCCCAGCCACAGGCTCTCGCAGCTGGTCGCGCCGCCGTTGACGGGATAGGAATCGAGCGCGATGTCGATGCGCTGGTGCAGGGCCCAGAATTCGCCCCAGGACAGGAAGCCGTAAAATTCCAGCCGCGCCGGATCGATGCCCTTGGCTTCAAATTCGCGCGTGATTCTTTGCTGCGGCTCCCCCGCGGGAACGGTGGCGAGCAGCAGCTTCGATCCGGGCAGCGCGGCGAGCAGGCGCGACCACAGCGCCAGCAGGGGCGGCGTGAGCTTGTACACCGAATTGAGCGAGCCGAACGTGACATGCCCCGCGGCCAGCGCGGGCAGCGGTCCGACCCCGGGCATCTGCGGCGGCGGCGCGAAACACCACAGGCTGTGCGGCAGGCGCAGCAGGTGCTCGACGTAGCGCGCGTCGCTGGCGCCGGGCGGATCGGCGCGGCCGTCGCTGAGGCGATAGTCCATCTGCGCCATCCCGGTGGTCGCGGGGTAGCCGAGGTAGGTGAACTGCAGTGGCGCAGGCTTGGCGGCGAACAGCCCCAGCCGATTGCCAGAGGTGTGCCCGGACAGGTCGATCAGGAGGTCGATGCCGTCACCGCGGACCAACTGCGCCGCCGCCGGGTCGTCGAGGGAAGTGATGTCGCGCCACTGCGCCGCCAGGGATTCGCAGCGGCGCGTGATTGCGTCGGTCTTCGGCGTGTTCGAGTAGCAATACACCTCGAACTGCGCCGCGTCGTGATGCTCGAGCAGCGGCAGCACGAAATGGCTCACCGCATGCCGGCGGAAATCGCCCGAGACATAGCCTATGCGCAGGCGCCGCCCCGGTTCGGGCGAATTGCGATGCTGCGCGGCGGCCGCGGGCACGGCGGCAAAGCGCGCGGCCCAGTGCCGATGCGCCTCGAGGATGTCCTGCGGATCGGCGCCGGCGCGGCTGAGCAGAGTGAAATAGCTGGTGTGCAGTTTGGCGAAATCCGGATGCAGCGCAAGCGCCGCGCGGCACGCCGCCAGCGCTGCGTCGCTGCGCCAGCAGGATTCCAGCGCGAGCACGCGCACATGCAGGAAGGCGGCGAAATCCGGCCTCAGCGCGAGCGCGCGCTCGATCAACTCCAGCGCGCGGCCGCTGCGGTCCGCGCGGCGGTTGGCCTCGGCCGCGTTGGCCAGCGCCTGCGCCTCGTCGCCGCTCAGCGCGAGCACGTGCTCGAAGCGCTCCGCCGCGAGCGCATATTCGCCCAGGTTCAGCGCGGCGACGCCGAGCAGCTCCCACGCCTTTACCAGGCGCGGATCGCGCCGCACCAACCGCTCGCACAGCCGCGCCGCGCCCGCGTCGTCGTGCTGCTGCAGCAGCCTGACCGCCTGCTGGATTTGTGCTGCCGGATCGGCGGCGCGCGGTGCATCGCGGCGCAACAGTCCTGTCAGCAGGCTTTTCAGCATTATCGGCTGCGCGGCGTGGCTTGCGCGCACCATTTGCGCCAGGCGTCGCGATAAAGAGCTTCGAGTTCGCGCGTGAAACCCGCGGCATTGAGCAGCGGCGATGCGCGCAGGCGCTCGCGCAGCGTGGCGCGCATCTGCGCCAGCGCCGGCAAGTCGGTCGCCAGGCGCGCGGCGATTTCGACATAGCCTTCCCAGGAGCCGGCGACGAGCCGCTCCAGACCAGCGTTCGCGAGCAGGCTGGCACCGGAGCGCGAGGCGCCGCTGCGGCCGCTGCGGCTGACCACCGGCACACCCATCCAGAGGCTCTCGCAAGTGGTGGTGCCGCCGTTACAGGGAAACACGTCGAGCGCGATATCCACCTCGAGGTATTGCCGCAGGCAGGCATCCAGCGGAAGGCGCTCGACCAGATCGAGGCGATCGGCGTACACGCCGGCAGCGTCAAAGATCTCCAGCATCCGGTCGAGGCTCTCGCCGCGCTGCGCGCCGACAATGCGTAGGCGGGCAGCGGGCAGTTGGCGCAGCAGCAGTGCCCAGGCGCGCATCGCCGCGTCGCCGATACGCAGAAAATTGCAGAAGGAGCCGAAGGTGACATGGCCCCGGCTTAGCGCAGGCAGGACGTTGCACGCGGGCATTTCCGCCGGCGGCAGGTAGCACCACTTGCTGTGCGGCAGGCGCAACAACTGCTCACGGTAATGACTGTCGGCCTCGCCCCGCGGGTCGGCGTAATGGTCGGTGATCCGGTAATCCATTGCCGCCATGCCGGTCCCGCCGACAAAGCCAAGCCAGGTCATCTGTATCGGGGCCGGCTTGCGCGCGAACAGCAGCAGACGGTTGCCTGCGGTGTGCCCGGAAAGATCGATGAGAATATCGATAGCGTCGTCCCGGATCAGGCGCGCCGCGGCGGCGTCGGGAAGCGCGGCGATGTCGCGCCATGCGTCGGCAAGGCCGCGCAGGTGCTGCGTGACCTCGTCCGGCCGCCTGCCGCTGGAATAGCAATAGATGCGCACCGCGCGGCGGTCATGATGCGCGAGAAACGGTTCGACGAAATACGCCATTGCATGGTGGCGGAAATCGGCGGAGACATAGCCGATGCGCAGCGGCCGCTCCGGGTCGGCCGGATTGGCGTGCGCCTCGGTTGCCGCCGACAGGGGATCGGCAAACATCTCGCCCCAGCGGCGGAATTCGGCGGCGACATCCAGCGGCGGCAGCAAATCGGCGTAGCTCAGCAGGAACAACAGATTGGAGCGCCCGACGATATCGCGGGGATTGAGTTCGAGTTCATGCCGCAGGCAGTCCAGTGCCTCGTCCAGGCGGCCCAGCGCCTCCATGGCGCCGCCGCGCACCTGCCACGCGCGCGCATCCCGGGACCGCAGTGCAAGCGCCCTTGCGCTGAGTTCCAGCACCCGGCCCAGGTGACCGGCGCGCAGGTTGGCATCGGCCGCATCGACGAGACAGTCGGGCTCGTCCGGGCGCAGCGCCAGGATGTGCGCATGGCATTCCAGCGACTGTTCCGGCTGCCTGTCCTCCAGGGCCATGCGGGCAAGCAGACTCCACGCCTGCACCTGCTGCTGATCCAGCGCGAGGGCGGCGCGACACAGCGTCGCCGCCGCGGCCTTGTCGCCGCGCCGATAGTGTTCCATTGCTTGTTCGACTTGCCGTCCGGCCGTGCTACCGCTGCCAGTCGCCGGCGCGCGCGAAGGCCGCCGTTTGAGCGTGCGCAGCAATCCTCTCAACACGGCGCCGCCCCGTCGGCGGCCGCACGGCGCCGGGCCTCGACGTACAGTTGCTCCAGCGCAGCGACAAAGGGCGCAGCGTCGAGCAGCGGCGCGCGCGCGAGGCGCGCACGCATGCCCGCGCGCAACGCGGCCAGCGCCGGCAGGTCGCGCGCAAGCCGTTCCGCGATGTCCAGATATTGCGCTGCGTCGGCCGCCACCAGGTGTTCCAGGCCGGCGTTCGCCAGGATCGTCGCTCCGGAGCGCGCAAAACCGAAATCGCCCGCGAGCGTCACCACCGGCACGCCCATCCACAGCGACTCGCAGCTGGTCGCGCCGCCGGTATACGGAAACGGATCGAGCGCGATGTCGACTCCGCCGAATTGCCGCCAGTACTGCGCGCGCGCCAGGCGCGGCAGCGTGCGCACGCGCGCGGCGGCGACGCCCAGTCGTTCCAGCACGGCGCGGATGCGCGCGGCGCAGTCCTCATCGGGCAGCGCCATGATCTGCAGCTGCGCATCGGGCAGCCGGCACAGGAGATCGGCCCATAGCGCCAGCACCGCGTCGTTGAGCTTGGCGACATGGTTGAATGAGCCGAAGGTGACATGGCCATTGCGCAGCGCGGGCAGCGCGGTCACGGCCGGCGCGTCCTCCGGCGGCTGATAGCACCACAGCGTCTGCGGCAGGCGCAGCAGCGTTTCGGTGTGCAGGCGCTCGCTCGCGCCCGGCGGATCGGCGAGGGCGTCGGTGACGCGGTAGTCCATCGCGGCGATGCCACTGGTATTGAGGTAGCCGAGGTAGCCGATCTGCAGCGGTGCTGGTTTGCGCGCGAATACGCCGGGCCGCCCGCCGCGGGTGTGCCCGGACAGGTCGACCAGTATGTCGAGCGCGTCTTCATGGATGCGCTGCGCCGCCTGCGCGTCGTCGCTGCCGGCGATGCTGCGCCAGCTGTGCCCCTGAGCCTGCATCGCCTGCGTCTGCGCGTCGCTCTCCTCCGCGCTGCTGTAGCAGAACACCTCGAAGCGCGCGCGGTCATGGCCGGCAAGGATAGTGCGGACGAAAGCCGCGGTCGCGTGCTCGCGCAGATCCGCCGACACATAGCCGATGCGCAGGCGGCGCGCGGAGCGCGCCGTTTCGTGTTCGAATCGCGGCAGCGGATCGGCGTAGCGCTGCCCCCACGCGCGATGTTCGGCGAACCAGGCGTCGGCGTCGCGCTGCGGCAGGGCGTTGGACATGAACAGCATGAACTGATGCGCCTGCGCGTCCCCCGGCGCGCGCTGCAGCGCCTCGCGCAGGCAGGCGACCGCCTCCGCCACCAGTCCGCGTTCGTACAGCGCCGCCGCGAGCCTGTTTCGCGCCAGTGCCTGCGCCGGGTCGAGCGCGAGCGCCGCACGGTATTGCTCGGCCGCGCCGCGGTAATCGCGGAACTCCGCCTGCAGCAGCTGGCCCAGATTGACGCGCGCTTCGACAAACTCGCCGCGCAGTTGCAGCGCGCGCAGGTAGGCCGCGCGCGCGCCGTCGAAATCCCCGAGCGCGCACAGCGCCACGCCGCAGTCGTTGTGCGCCTCGGCATGATCCGGCCGCGCGGCCAGCGCGCGCCGGTACCAGTTCACCGCCCCGGCCCAGTCGCCACGTTCGCGCGCCGCAGTGGCGCGGCGATAGCAGGCGTCGGCGGATTCGGCGCGCGGCAGCAGCAGCCCGGCGAGCATCCGCGTTAGCATCGGCCTGCCCGCAGCGCGGGTCGCGCGGCGCCGGATGCGCTCACCGCGGCGGACGACTGCACCAGTCGCGCCATATGCTTCGGTAGCTCGCCTCCAGATCGCGCGCATAGGCGCGGGCGTCGGTCAGCGGCGATGCGCGCATGCGCTCGCGCAGGCCTGCGCGCAGCGCGGCCAGGCGCGCGCGGTCGCGCGCGAGTTCCAACGCGATGCGCACGTAGTCCTCGTCGCTGCCGGCGACCAGCTCGCCCAGCCCGACGCTGCCGAGGATGCTCAAGCCGGCGCGCGACTGGAACACCTGTCCGCTGCGGCTGACTACCGGCACGCCCAGCCAAAGCGCTTCGCAGGTGGTGGTGCCGCCGTTCATCGGGAAGGTATCGAGCAGAATGTCTATGCCGGCGTAAAGCGCCCAAAACTCGGCGGTGGGCAGCCGATCGTGCATGTCGATGCGCCCGCCCGCGACGCCGGCGCGGCCGAGGGCATCGCGTATGCGCGCGCGGCCCTGTTCCGGCACCGTGGTGAACACGATGCGCGACTCGGGAATCTCACCGAGTACGCGCGCCCACAGCTCCAGCATCCCCGCCGTGATCTTGTCCGCCCCGTTCATGGAGGCGAAAGTCACCACGCCCTTCACCTTTGCCGGCGGCGGCGCCACGGCGGGCATTTCGGCACTCGGCTGGTAGCACCACATGCAGCGCGGCAGGCGCATCAGCGTCTCGCGGTAGTAGCGCTCGGTCATCCCGGGCGGATCGCAAGCCGCGTCGGTGAGGCGGTAATCCATCGCGCGCATGCCCGTGGTATTGGGGTAGGCGAGATAGGTCATCTGCAGCGGCGCGGGTTTGCGCGCGAACACCATCAGGCGGTTGCCGCGCAGATGGCCGGACAGGTCGACCAGGATATCGATGCCGTCGCCGCGTATTTCCCGCGCAAGCGCAGCATCGTCCATCTCGAACACTTCCTGCCAATGGTCGGCGTGCCGCGCAAGGCGGCGCGTCACATCGTCCACGATGCGGCCGCTGTGATAGCAGAACACTTCAAATGCGGCGCGGTCGTGCTGCGCCAGCGCCGGTTCGATGAAGTAGCTCAGCGCATGCTGGCGGAAATCGGCCGACAGGTAGCCGATGCGCAGGCGCCGCTCGGGATCGCGCGAGTTGCCGTGCGGCGCCGCCTGCTCCAGCAGCGGATCGGCATGGATTTTCGCCCACGCGACATGCTCGGCATACACCTCCTCCGGCGTCGCGCTCTCAAGCAGCACCATCGCGAATATCAGGTTGATGCGCGCGATATTCAAGCCCGGGTCGATTTCCAGCGCCTTGCGGAAGCACTTCGCCGCTTCTTCCGTGCGTCCGGCCTTGACCAGGACGCTGCCGAGGTTGTTGTGGAACACCGCGTCCAGCGGACGGGCTTCGATGGAGCGCTCGAAATACTCCAGCGCAAAGCCGAGGTCGCGGGCGCGCTCGCCGGTCAGCCCGAGAAAGTGCAGCGCGTCCGCATTGCCGGGGTCGAGTTCAAGCACGTCT
Organism: Burkholderiales bacterium; assembly: GCA_038206915.1. GTDB lineage: Bacteria > Pseudomonadota > Gammaproteobacteria > Burkholderiales > SG8-39 > 2-12-FULL-64-23. The sequence continues at coordinate 15,670 of JBBRAI010000072.1, forward strand.
TCGTACAGCAGCTGCGCTTTGATGAGATCGTTCGCATCGAAATGCGCCCGCGCCTCGATCAGGAGTTCCTCGGGGGTGGATGTGCGGGCGGGTGTCGCCAGGGCGGCGCGCCCGATATTGCGCAATAGCGACTTGAACAGCATATTCGTTTTCTACCTGAGGTCGGCGACCTAGGCCTGGCGCAGGCCCGAACCCGGAAGGTCAAGGATAGCGGAAACGCGCAGCTCGCGTAAGCCGCCTGCCGTTCCGCGGCTGCTCGCTGCCGCAGGCGCGCCGCCAAACGAAAAGCCCCTCCGGGGAGGGGCTTTTTGCCTGTAGGGCATGGGACGAAGTCCCGGTTTCACCGCTGCAGTCCCGCTGGCGAATCTTCGAGGGAAATTTCTCCCTCGCTTTCCTGCGTCTCAGCGGCAGGTCGCTGGCAGATATTTCGACGGCGTGCCTACGCAGGACCAGGTGATCGTGCCGGTCGCGGTGCTGTAAGTCGGCGTCATGGTGATGGTCACCGATTGCCCGACGCTGGTCGAGGTCGTCGTCCCGTAGACCGTTACGGTGCCGTCATCAGTTACCGACGCCGCCGATATCTTGCCTACGATGGGTATGGTCGCGCCGCCGCCAGCACAGGCGGTGGTGGTCGGATCGGTTTGGAATTTCTCCGATATGGTCGTACGCACGCCGCTGGCCGCAAGCATCAGTTCCG
>JBBRAI010000073.1:0-15667 GCA_038206915.1 Burkholderiales bacterium
AGGTCGCCTTGAACTTGGGGTGCCGGTCCATGAAGGCGACCCAGGTCGGCATCGGCAGCTTGGCGACCCGCGCCTTGGTCAGGCAGACGATGCTGTACGGCGTCGGCGTGTTCAGGCGCCAGGCGGCATAGCTGGTCTCGATGTCGCGCTCGTCGGCGAAGCGCAGGATCATCTCCTTGGCGTTGGCGTTGGTGACGACGCGCTTGAGGATGCCGTCGAGCACGAAATACTGCTCCATCTCGTGCACGCCCTGGTCGAGCAGGCTCTCGCCCTTGGCGCAATCGACGACGAGCAGGTGCGGCTCGAGCTCGACGCGCTCGTCGTCGAGCATCTCCTTGAGGACGGCATTCTGCGCCAGCTGGGCGCTGATGACGTTTCGCTCCGGATGGTTCGCGATGGAGATCGATGGCATGAGGCGCGGCGGCGCACGACGCGAGCGCGCGCTCAAACCGGAAAAGTTGACCCGGGTCAACGGTGGCCGACGGGTCGATTCCTATGATAAGTCTGCTCGTCGCCACCCTAGGAGAGATGCATGTCCGCAGTCCTGAAGCAGCCCGGCGCCGCCGCGACGGATGAAGCGCCGGCGCGCGCCGAAGGCAGCGCCGACGCCGAAGAGACGATCGACGGATTTCACCTCGTGATCGAGGCGTTGAAGCTGAACGGCATCGACACAATCTTCGGCCTGCCCGGCATCCCCATCACCGACCTGACTCGCAAGATGCAGGCCGAGGGCCTGCGCGTGATCTCGTTCCGTCACGAGCAGCACGCCGGCAACGCCGCCGCGGCGGCCGGCTTTCTCACCGGCGTTCCCGGCATCTGCCTGACCGTCTCGGCGCCCGGCTTCCTGAACGGCCTGACGGCGCTCGCCAACGCGACCACCAACTGCTTCCCGATGATCCTGATCAGCGGCTCGAGCGAGCGCGAGATCGTCGACCTGCAGCAGGGCGACTACGAGGAGATGGACCAGCTCAATGCGGCCAAACCCTTTGCCAAGGCGGCCTACCGCATCAACAAGGCCGCGGACATCGGCATCGGCGTCGCGCGCGCGATTCGCGCGGCGGTGTCCGGCCGCCCCGGCGGCGTCTATCTGGACCTGCCGGCGCAGTTGCTGAGCCAGACGCTGGACGCGGAACTGGGCAGGAAATCGATGGTGCGCGTGGTCGACCCGGTGCCGCGCCAGATCCCGGCGCCTGAGGCCGTAAAGCGCGCGCTCGACCTGTTAAAGGGCGCGAAACGCCCGCTGATCCTGCTCGGCAAGGGTGCCGCCTATGCCCAGGCCGACGCCGACATACGCGCGCTGGTGGAAAAGACCGGCATTCCGTATTTGCCGATGTCCATGGCTAAGGGCCTGCTGCCCGACACCCATCCCCAATCGGCTTCGGCCTGCCGCTCTTTCGTGCTGGCCGAGGCGGACGTGGTGATGCTGATCGGCGCGCGCCTGAACTGGCTGCTGTCGCACGGCAAGGGCAAGACCTGGGGCGCACCGAAGCAATTCATCCAGATCGACATCGCGCCTACCGAAATCGACAGCAACGTTGCGATCGCTGCGCCCGTGATCGGCGACATCGGCTCCTGCGTTTCGGCCCTGCTCGCGGGTATCGGCTCCGGCTTCGCCAAGCCGGCCGCCGAGTGGACCGGCGCGATCGCCGAGCGCCGCGAGAAGAACATGGCCAAGATGGCGGCCACGCTGGAGAAGAATCCGACGCCGATGAACTACCACAGCGCACTGCGCGCGATCCGCGACGTGCTGAAGACGCGACCGGACATCAACGTCGTCAACGAAGGCGCCAACGCGCTCGATTTCACCCGCAGCATCGTCGACATGTACCAGCCGCGCAAACGCTTCGACGCCGGCACCTGGGGCATAATGGGCATCGGCATGGGTTATTCCATCGGCGCCGCGGTCACCAGCGGCCTGCCCGTGGTCGCGATCGAGGGCGACAGCGCGTTCGGCTTCAGCGGCATGGAACTCGAGACCATCTGCCGCTACCGGCTGCCGGTCACCACCATCATCTTCAACAACAACGGCGTGTACAAGGGCAGCGATCCCAACCTCAATCCCAAGCGGCCAGATGTCGCCGTCACCGCCTTCGTCAAGGGCGCGCGCTACGACAAGATGATCGAAGCCTTCGGCGGCGTCGGCTACAACGCCACCACGCCGGCGGAACTGGGCAAGGCATTGAGCGAAGCGATCGAGGCAGGCAAGCCGGCACTGATCAATGCCGTCATCGACGAGTCGGCGGGCACCGAGAGCGGCCGCCTGATCAACCTGAACCCGAAGAGCGGCGCGGCCAAGAAGTAAGGCGAGGAGCGAGGGGGATCAAAGCGGGCCGGCCCTGTTGATCCCATGATCTCACGCGTTAGCTTTGGGCTTTCCGACGCCTTCGGCGATCAAGACCGTTGCCATGGTGTTCATGGAGACACCATCGCGCGCGCCGGAATTGCCTCCTGCGGCCGCCACTCCGCCAATGGCGCCGCATGCATGTCAAATCAGGGAAGGTTGTCTAGCGCCCTGATCAGATCGCGCACCTCGCCCGCCGCTTGGGCGTCGCGGTCCGCTTCGCTGACTGCCAGCGCGCGCTCGTAATAGGTCCGCGCCGCAGCACGCTCGCCGAGGAGCGCGCTGGCGCGGCCCAGGCCGACGAGGTCGAGAAAAATCTTGCGCGGCAACGCGAGTTCGCGGTCGAGCGCAAGCGCTTCGTTCAGTCGTGCGAGCGCCGCGGCAGCGTTGCCAGTGCGGATCGCGACATTGCCAAGCAGGCGCATCGCGTTGGCGGCTTCGACGCCGTCACCCGATTCTCTGCTTGCCTCCAATGCAGCCCTTGCGTTTGACGCGGCAGCATCGGTATGCCCCTGATCCAGCGCAAGCAAGCCCCTGACGTTGTTGATCGCACTCCAGACCGCGCAGCCCTGCTGGCCGCACCAAGTCGCTGCCTTCTCCAGCCATTCAGCTGCATCCGTATTGCGCCGTTGGTCGAAATCCAGGATTGCACGACGCAGTGCCGCCTGTGCAAGGCGCGCGGAGGGGAAACTCAGTTTGGAATTATCGAGTACGGGCCCGAGGCTGGCACGCGCTTCAACGTGCTTCCCCAGGCGCTGGTACGCGATCGAGAGGTTGATTGCATTGGCGGCAATGCCCTCGACATCCTCGACCGACTGTGCGACTCGCAATGCCAACTGGTATTGCTGCACTGCGCCGTCAAAGTCGCCACTGCGGAAGCGCAGCTCGGCCCTGCGGTTCGCCTCGATCGCCTCGGCCTTGCGCGCGGCAAGCGGCTTCCCCGGTTGCTGCGCGCAAGCCGCAAGGAGCAAGACGCCCGCGACAACGAACAGTCTTAAGGGAGCGCAATGCGACATTTCAGCGCGGCGCTGGCGCCGTTTCCTGCGCCCGGGCCGCTCCCCCTGATTCGAAACTGTCCACCGCCAAGGTGCGCATGGTCCGCTTCTCGACGATGCTGCTGAGCGGCCAGACATTGCGTGCCGCACCGAGGATTTCCTGCCCCTCGCGCACCAGATCCCTGCCGTCGCGCGCCAGGGTCTCGCCCTCCTGCATCAACGCCGGCGCCTGCTTGAGAGTTTGGTTCAGCGCGTCGCCGTTCCTGCGCGTCTGCTCGCGCACCTGTTCGGCGGTTTCGGTGAGCGAATCGAGGGCCGTAGCCAGCTTGCCAGAGATGACCGGCAGTTGCTGCTCGGCCAGCGCGCCGAGGCGAGCGGTGGAGCCGAAACTCGCCTGCAAATCCGGACGTAGCGCGAGTACGCTGCGGTCAAGGTCGCGCAGCACCCTGCGCGCCTCCTGATTGGTGTCTGGCAGTTGCGCGAGCAGGTCTCGCGCCGCCCTTGCGGACTTGCGAAAATCGCTTTCCGGATGGTTGATGGCTTCAATCGCCCGGTGCAGCTGCGCCAGTACAGGCGTCACCTGGTTCTTGAACTCGTCAATCAGTTCGGCCACGCCGCGATTGGGCAGGAATTCGATCACGTCCCCGGCAACGACAGGTTCGCCCCCGCGCGGCGAATCGGAGCTGGGAACGATCTGGATGTTCGCGGCGCCGATGTAGCCCTCCCGCAGCAGCCTCGCGTGTGAACCCTTGGGCACGCGCGCCAGGTAATCGCTGACGATGGAGAGTTCCACTTTCACGCCGCGATCCGAAATCAGCAGGGCCTTCACTTTCCCGACCGGCAGACCAAACAGATTAACCGCCATGCCTTTGTTGATTCCGAAAACATCCGCGGCGTAGAAATAGATCGATGTATGGCGCACGAACACGCCTTGCTTGTAGCTGATGAGACCGACCGCGCCGAGCACGGTCAGCGCCGCTGCAATCAGGAACAAGTTGACCTTTTTTTCGATCCCGGCAAAGCGCCTGGGCGGGGCGAATTCGTCTTGCATTGCATTCTCCTTGGCGGATACGGATACCGCGCGCCACTACTAGTGCATCATGGTCACGGTGCTTTCATTCTGCAATATTCGATTGGAGAGCGTAGCGCGTCGGGAGGATACGATGCGCCCTGCCCGCGGACGGGCGCATATCAGCCACCCAGCACGTCCTCCAACTGTACAAAAGTCCCTCCCGGATGCCTTGCAAGATACGTAGCGGCAAAGTACGGTATCCGCATGCGCTCGGCGCTGTCCAGTCCAGGGGCAAAATTCTCGACCAGCACCAGATCCGGCGCCTCCAGCAGAATCCGGACAAAGCCGGTAATTTTCTTCTCCAACAGCGTCATTTCCTCGGGAAGCTTGCCGAGCAGCATCTCCGGCGCCTCTCCAAGTTCGACGACCAGCGCATGCACCTCCGCGGCGATCCCCCGCAAACGCTCCGGATGGTGGCATCCAAGCGGCAGAATGATGTTTTCCCAAGCATTGAGACTGCTGAGCAAACCACCCGTTGCCACCAGGAACGCTACGCGCGCGCGCAGCGCGATTCGCTCATGCTTGCTGAGCGCATTGACCTCGGTTCCCAGCAGAACCAGTCTCAAGCCCGGATCCGGCTCCATGTCGAATATCGCGGCCAGCAGCCGCGCCCTGTGCGCCGGATTTGCAATCCGGATGCGCAGACTCGCGCCCGCGGGTATCCATATCCGGCCATCCGAACTGGAGTCCGCCGGAAGCTGGCAGGCAAGCCCCACTCCGGACGTTTCCAACGCCTGAGGCAACACAGCATCGCCTGCCGCCGGCTGATTTGCAGTGTTCATAACTCGGCGGTCACCAGGCCGAGCAACACCACGCCGAACACCAGATAGGCGAAAACGACGTTCAGCAGCATCACGACCACGGTACTCTGGGTAACCGCGCGGATCGCCGCCCGCGGAATGGCATTGGTCGAAGTCCCATGCGGGTGCAATCCGTGGTAGCAGGAAATGATGGCAATACTCACGCCAAACAGCAGGCTCTTGACCACGGAATAGACGATATCCATCGGGCTCGCCAGCAGGAAGAAACTGTCCGCCAAGTCATCGATTGTGGCATTCACCACCAGGGCGCTGAGCAGCATGCCTCCGCCTACCGCGATCAATTGCACGTAGATAGTCAATGCCGCGGTCGACAGCGCGATGCCGACTACGCGCGGCACGACCAGGTAGTCGCGCGGATCGACGCGCATCTGCCGCAGGCTCGTAATCTCACCGGTGATTTGCATCAATGCGAGCGATGTGGCGACGGCGGTGCCGCTGCGCTGCAGCACCAGGAACGCCGCAAGCAACGGCCCCATCTCGCGCAGCACTACCCACAGAAGGATCTTGACTGCGAGCGCCGCATCGGCCTCGAGTACTTCAATCACGTAGACAATGATGAGCGTGCCGATGAACGCGCTGCGCGTCACGATCCCCGCCATGGCGCTCGCTCCGGTGAAATAGATCTGACGCGTCAACTGCGCGGCCATTGGCGGCAGTTTGAGCACGGTCAGCCGCCGCAGCACATACCCGAGCAGCTGCATGCAGCCTTCCAGTTCACGGTACGCGCCGATCATGGCCGTGCCGCCTTCGAACGGGCGATAGCTATGCAGACCGAGGCGCAATTTCACGGCAGACGCGCCGCCGCCGACTCGGGACATTCCGGCAGGAAGAAATAGAAAGTGGTCGCCTGTTCCTTCGCGCTGGTGAAGCCGATTTCCCCGCCCAGGCGCTCCACAATTGCCTTCGCAATCGACAGTCCTGCGCCGCCCTTCGGAGACACCTCGGAGGATTCGGCCCGAGAGAACTGCTGGAACAGGTCAGCGATAAACTCGTCCGCTATGCCGGGACCGCAATTGGAGACTGCTACCTTCAGTCGTCCGCCCGCGCGCGCGACCGCAATATCCACCGTGTTTCCTGGCGCAGAGAACTTGCACGCGTTCGATATAAGGTTGGTCATTACCTGCGCAAAGCGATCGGGGTCGGCATTCACTGTCGCGCCCGGCTGGGCCGCGACCACCTGCAGTCGCACATTATGCGCTGCGGCGAGTCCTTCGTCGGCCTTCACCGCCTGCTCGATCATCTCCATAAGATCAAGCGGTCGCAGCGCAAAGCTCACTTGCCCCGATTCGATGCTCTCGATGTCAAGTGTGTCGTTGATCAACCGGATCAGGCGCTCGCAGTCGTTCTGGGCGTTTTCGATGAAACTACATAATTTGTCTGGCTGCGACCTGGTGACGTCGCTGGCCAGAACGACCAGCGAACCGCGAATCGAGGTGAGCAATTTTGTCAGTTCGTGACTTACCGTAGGGACAAACTCGCCTTTCATGCGGTCGAACCGCTTCAGCCTCTTGTTGTAATCTTTGAGTTTCTTGTGGAGCAACCCCGTTTCCAGCAGGTTGTGAATGCGCGCCTTGACTTCGACCAGGTCGAACGGCTTGCTGATGAAATCCTTTGCGCCGGCACGCAACGCGCGCAGTTTGCGGTCCGGTTGGGCGGTGATCACGAGGATCGAAAGGTCCCCTTCCGCGTCGTATGTCTTGAGGTCTTCCATCACCTGGAATCCGTCCATGCCGGGCATCTGCAGGTCAAGCAGGATCAGATCGTAGCGGTTCGCGCTATGCAGCGCGCAAACCTCGCGCGGATCCATGGTTGAGGCGACGCGGGCGTAGCCGGCGTCACGCAGCAATCGCTCGAGCAGACTGACATTGGCCGCCTTATCGTCAACTATAAGGATGCTCTCGTTACGAAGTAGGTCGACCGCAGCCTTGAGCGCAAGGTGGGTCTTGATCCGAGCCAGGACGATGGGCGCGCTAATCGGCTTGGTGATGTACTCGACCACACCAAGTTCGAGCCCATTCTTCTCATCTTCGGTCTTAGCCTTGGCCGTGAGGAAGATCACCGGAATGTCCCGCGTCTTCGGGTCTTCCTTGAGGCGCCGGCACACCTCGTAGCCGTCCATTCCCGGCATCATGATGTCGAGCAGAATCAGGTCAGGGGGATGCTCGGCGGCGGCGATCCCGAGCGCCGTTTCGCCGTCGGTGGCGACTTTCACGGTGTAATAGTTCTCTAGCAGGCCGCCCATCAACGCGAGGCCAGCCGGCTCGTCGTCTACCACCAGCACGACGGCTTTTGCGCTAACGGCGATTGCATCCATGGGATGGATAGCTCAAGAAGGAACGAAACCAATACCACGAAATGCGCATTAGGTCCGTGTGCTACCGAACGGAGAGTGCCCACAGTGGGTCGAAACCGCCGCTTCGCCGTCTTGAGTAGCGGTCATTCAATAATACCTTGCTGACTCAAAATTCGGCAATCTGGGAATGGCTGGACTGTCCTTACCTAGCCATCTTCGTCGAGCACCTCGTTGTCGCGATTGCGGAACTGGCGCTGCAGCAGGACCGCGCCCCAGGCGCAGGCGAGGAGCATGAGCAGCAGGCCCAGCAGGTGCGCGATGCCGGCGATCAGGTGCGCGCGCCTGATCAAACCGAGGTCGCCGAGGATGTTCTGCCAGTCATGGCCGTCCGATTCGGCGCCGGTCGCGCCGCCCAGCAGCATTAATTTCGGGTCGTAGGCGTCCCAGATGTAGGGCGCGACGTCGATGACGGACATCGCCGTCCACCACAGCATCAGCGAAGCGGCGAAATTGTCGCGCCGGCTGCCGCCCATTCCGAACACGAAAGCGCCCATCAGAATCAGCGGCAGCAGCACCTGGAACAGGCTGCCGCCGAGCACCGTCATGAAGCGGCCGAAGGGAATGAACAGCACATGCCCGGCCTCGTGGATCGGCAGCACTAAAAGGTGCATGAACGAGTTCATGATGTCGGCGTCGCCGATGTCCATCGCGTACAGGCGCCAGCCCCAGACGAAGCAGAAGGCGTAGGCGGCGCAGCGGCCGTAGAAATCCAGGCTGCCGACGTGCTGTGGTGCGTACAGCAGCCGCGCGAGCAAGGCGGGCCGGTCCGCGGCCGGCGCGAGTTCCGGCGCGCGCGCGGGCTTACCTTGCTGCGCCTGCAGATATTTGGCGAACACCAGCCCGCAGGCGGGGCAGCTTGCGCCGGCATCCGCCTCACCTGGGCGGCCGGCGTGGCCGCATTTCGGGCATTTGTCGTACACCTGGCTACGCTCCCCGTCGCGTCGCGCTGCTCAAATGAGCCGCTTTCCGCTAAAATACCATCTCCCTGCAATTGGCAACATTTTCGGTTTGTATTGAAGGAGCTGGCAACAATGTCGATGGCCGACCGCGACGGTTACATCTGGTACGACGGCAAGCTTGTGCCCTGGCGCTCGGCGACGACGCACGTGCTCACCCACTCGTTGCATTACGGGCTCGCAGTGTTCGAGGGCATCCGCGCGTACAACACCGTGGACGGCACCGCCGTGTTCCGCCTGCCGGAGCATATCGAACGCCTGTACAACTCGGCGCACATCTACATGATGAAAATCCCCTATTCCAGGGATGTCATCATCGAGGCGCACAAGGAAGTGGTACGCGCGAACAAGCTGCACGAATGCTACCTGCGCCCGATCGCGTTCTACGGCTCGGAGAAAATGGGCGTTTCGCCCAAGGGCGCGACCGTGCACGTCGCCATTGCCGCCTGGCCCTGGGGCGCCTACCTCGGCGCCGAGGGGTTGGAAAAGGGCATCCGCGTCAAGACCTCGTCGTTCGCGCGCCACCACGTGAACGTATCGATGTGCCGCGCAAAGTACTCGGGCACCTACGCGAACTCCATCCTCGCCAACCAGGAGGCGATCGAGCACGGCTACGACGAAGGCCTGCTGCTCGACGTCGACGGCTTCGTCGCCGAGGGCGCGGGCGAGAACCTGTTCGTGGTGAAGAACGGCTGCATCTACGAACCCGAGCTCACCTCCGCGCTGATGGGCATCACGCGCGACAGCGTGATCACGCTCGCCGCCGAACTCGGCTACAAAGTGGCGTCGCGGCGCGTCACGCGCGACGACCTGTACATCGCCGACGAGGCCTTTTTCACCGGCACCGCCGCCGAAGTCACGCCGATACGCGAAGTCGACGGGCGCAAGATCGGCGCCGGCCACCGCGGCCCGGTTACCGCAAAGCTGCAGCAGGCGTTCTTCGAAGTGGTCAACGGCCGGGACAAGCGCCACAAGGACTGGCTCGCGCCCGTTGCCGCAGGCAAGTCTAGATCGGCCGCAGGCAAGCCTTCGTCGGCCGCAGGCCGGACCAGGTCTACCGCATTCAAGCAGACAGCAAAGGGGAAACGCTGATGTCCGCCAGCACGCAGCAACTGCCGCGCACGGTCGAAGTCACCGAGAAGGATCTGCCGCTGGAATGTCCGCTGCCCTCGACCCCGGTGTGGAATCTGCATCCGCGCGTGTTCCTCGACGTGGCCAAGTCGGGCGAAATGCTCTGCCCGTACTGCGGCACGCGCTACGTCTACAAAGGCGCCCCGCCCAAGGGGCACTGAAGCGCACGGAATGAGCCGTGGGGAGCGGGGAAAATAAGGCGCCTCTCGCCGCGCCTGCTTCGCTCCTCGTATCTCACCCGATGCCGCGCATACTCGTCGTCACTCCGTCGTGGATCGGCGACGCGCTTCTGGCGCAGCCGCTGCTGCGCCGCCTGCATGACAAGCTCGGCCTGGTACGCATAGACGCGCTCGCGCCGTCCTGGTGCGCACCGCTGCTCGAGCGCATGCCCGAAATCGCGGAAGTGATCGCCTCGCCGTTTGCACACGGCGATCTGAAGCTGCGCGAGCGCTGGAAGCTCGGCCGCGAACTGGCGCAGCGGCGCTACGACCAGGCGATCGTGCTGCCCAACAGCTTCAAATCGGCGCTGATCCCGTTCTTCGCCGACATTCCGTTGCGTGCCGGCTATGCCGGCGAATTCCGCTACGGCCTGCTCAACCTGATGCACAAGCTCGACCCGGCGAAGCTGCCGCTCATGGCCGAGCGTTACGCCCAGCTGGCGGAAAAGCCAGGCGCGGAGTTGCCGCTGCCCTTGCCGCGCGTGCGGCTGCAGTTCGACCCGGTGAACACCGCGCGCACCACCGCCCGCCTCGGCCTGGACCGTTCGCGACCGGTCGCGGTGTTCTGTCCCGGCGCGGAGTACGGGCCGGCCAAGCGCTGGCCGGCGCGCCATTTCGCAGCGCTCGCGCGCGAACTGGCCGCGCGCAAGCACGCGGTGTGGCTGATCGGCTCGGGCAAGGACACTGCGACCGGGGAGGAAATCCGCGCGCAGTCGGAGGGCGCTTGCATCAATCTGTGTGGCCAGACCGACCTGGCGGCGGCGGTCGACCTCATCTCCTGCGCCAATCTGGTGGTGAGCAACGACTCCGGGCTGATGCACGTCGCCGCGGCGCTGGGCAAGCCGCTGGTCGCGCTGTACGGCTCGTCCAGCCCGGAACACACGCCGCCGCTGTCGCTCGCATCGCAGCCCGGCTCGGCGCGCATCGCCAGGATAGACATCGAGTGCAGCCCCTGCTTCGCGCGTGTGTGTCCGCTGGGACACTTCAAATGCATGAACGATCTGACGCCCGAGCGCGTGCTGGCCGAACTGGACGCGCTTACGCGATAAGGCCGGGCAGGCGCAGCCGAAACACGGCTATTTCTTTTCGCGCGAAGCTTGCATGACGCGGTCCCAGCCCTCGCGGCCCAGGCGGCGCAGCGTCTCGATGTTCTTTTGCGGAATCCGGCCGGTGTCCGGGTGGTCCGCCACCGCGCGCTCCACGCTGGCCTCGCGCAGCAAGTGCAGCATCGGGTAGGGCGAACGGTTGCTGCAGTTCTCTACGTCTGCGGGCGCGGTGCCGGCGAACTGGTAGTGCGGATGAAAGCTGGCGAGCTGAATCTCGCCGCAGAGCCCGAGATCGTCCACCGCAGCCTCGGCCGCGTCGAGGAAATCGTTGTAGTCGAGGAAATCGCCGAACACCCGCGGATGGATCAGCAGCGTGGTCTCGATTTCGGCCGGATCGGCCGCCGCCAGCGTGCGCAATTCATCCATCAGTGATTCGAGCAGGTCTTCCGGGGTTTCCGCACCGGTGACCGCATAGCGGATGCGCTTGGCCGCATGCACGCCGCGCGCGAACGGGCACAGGTCCAGCCCGATCACCGCGACCTCCAGCCAGGCTACCGTTGCGGCGACGACGGCGTCAGCCGTGTCGTCGCGCCCGGGCTCGCGCGATCGCATGCGCTAGTTCCCGGCGGCGGCGCGATGCGCCGATGCTTCCTCCGCGTCGAGCATTGCGCGGCGCGTGTCCGGCGTCTCCAGGCTGATGCGGCCGAGCGATCCGTCGCGATAGTCCTGCAGCAGCACCATCGCCGCGCGCTCCCGGTCGGGTTCGCCGCCGCGCCCTTTCACGATGCAGCCGCGCCGCCGCGCCACCGCCTCGATCACGCCGGGGCCATCCAGGCCGCGCGGTTCGAAACCGTAGCGCGCTGCAAGCCGGTCCGGGTAGCGCTCGAGCAGGATGCGCGCGAGAAAGCTGGCCACGTCCTCGTCGATGACCGCGTTGCGGCCGATGGCGTGGCTCGCGGCGAGCATCAAGCCGTCGGAATCGTGCGCGATGCGCGGCCACATCAAGCCGGGGGTGTCGGTGAGAGTCATGTGCCTGCCGAGGTCCTGGCTCAGCTGCGACTTGGTGATTGCCGGTTCGTCGCCGACCTTCGCCACCCTGCGCTTTAGCAGCGCGTTCATCAGCGTGGATTTGCCGACGTTGGGTATGCCCATGATCAGCATGCGCAGCGGCTTGGCGCCCTCGTTGCGATGCGTTGCGAGCTGTTGGCACAGCGCCGGCACCTTGGCCGCATCGCCGGGCTTCTTGCATGAAATAGCAACTGCTTTGACGCCGGGCTGCCGGTCGTAGAACGCGAGCCAGGCGCGGGTCGCCTGCGCATCGGCGAGGTCGGCCTTGTTGAGCAGCTTCAGGCACGGACGCTGGCGCTGCGCGCGCAGCTGCGCGATCAGCGGATTGCTGCTCGCCTCGGGGCAGCGCGCATCCAGCACCTCGATCACGACGTCCATGCGCTCCAGGGTTTCGGCGGCCTTGTCGCGCGCGGTGGTCATGTGGCCGGGAAACCATTGGATTGCCATGCGGGGTCGGGTGGCGGAGTGAGAACGCGCCCATTATCGCCTGTATCGCATTGGAACCCGCAACAAAGCTCATTTTGATGCGGCAGATTTAGGGGAGCACGAGGGGGCGTATCCCCTCGTTTTGTTACAGACTCGCGGGCGTCGGCCGGCGCCTCGAATTAGGCAGGGGCACGCGCAAAGGCGAGGCTGGCCTTGCTTACTGGCACACGCGACAGTTCGGCTCGATCCGCGTGCGCATGATCGAGCACAACCCCGGTTACCTCGCCGACCACTGGTGCGCCAAAAGGCCACATTCTGCTATGTCTCGAAGGTGAACTGCATACTGAACTGCAGGACGGGCGGCGATTCATTTTGAAAACCGGCATGGGCCACCACGCCGCCCGCAGGCGTGCGGTGCCGGGCGCAGTCGTGCTAGAATTTGCTGCGCGATGGCTAAGTTCACACGCGGGATGCGATGATGGAGGCAGTTGCACCGGAAGGCCGCAAGGCGGCGAAAGAGACCGGCGAGGCGGTGCGCCTGCGTGTGCGCCGCGGCGAGCATCGCGCGCCGACCGCGGGTCTGGCGCCGGGCTACGTGCAGGCCAACCTCGCCATCATGCCGAGTGATCTCGCCGCGGAATTCCTGCATTTCTGCCAACGCAATCCCAAGCCCTGCCCTTTGCTCGCCGCCTCAGAAATCGGCGATCCGCGACTGCCCGCCCTGGGCGCGGACTTGGACATCCGCACCGACGTGCCGCGTTACCGCATCTGGCGGAACGGCGTACTGATCGAGGAAGTTGCGGACATCAAAGCACATTGGCGCGGCGATCTGGTCGCGTTCCTGCTCGGCTGTTCGTTCTCGTTCGAGGAAGCGCTGCTGGAGGATGGAATTCCCCTGCGCCATATCGCCTGCGGCGGAAATGTTCCGATGTACCGCACCAATATCGAAACCGTGCCGGCCGGACGCTTCCACGGGCCGCTCGTGGTATCGATGCGGCCGCTGAAGCCGGCCGATGCGATCCGCGCGGTGCAGATCACCTCACGCTTCCCGGCGGTGCACGGTGCGCCGGTGCACATCGGTCTGCCGGAACTTATCGGCATCAAGGACATCATGCGGCCCGATTACGGCGATCCGGTCGCAGTCGGAGCCGATGAACTGCCCGTGTTCTGGGCCTGCGGCGTCACCCCGCAATCGGTGATCGCGGCGGTCAAGCCGGCCTTTTGCATTACCCATGCGCCCGGCTACATGCTGGTCACCGATCTCAAGAACAGCCGCATGGCGATCATGTGACATCTGCGATTGACGAACCCAACGGAGGACCTATGAAGAAGACGATGACATGGATGGGGCTGATAGCTGTCATGGCGACGGCCTTCGCCGCACCGGCACTGGCCCAGGATCTGCCCAAGACCTCGCTCAAGGTGGTCGGCGCCTGGGGCAACCTGAGCCAGTACAAGAATTTCGAGCAGCCGTTCTGGACCAAGACCGTGCATGAGAAGTCTGGAGGCGCCATTACCGCCGAGATTACGCCGTTCAACGAAATGGGTCTCAAGGGCGCCGAAATCTTCCGCCTGATGCGTCTAGGCGTGATCGACTTCGGCTCCACCGTGCTCGGCTACGTATCGACCGACGACGCGCGCAACGAAGCGATCGATCTCGCCGGCCTCGCGCCCGATATCGCCACCGCGCGCAGGATCTCGGACGCCTACAAACCGGTGTACGACAAGTTCTATCGCGAGCGCTTCGGCATCCAGGTCCTCGGCATCTGGCCCTATCCGGCGCAGGTGATCTTCTGCAACGGCGAGATCAAGGGACTTGCCGATATCAAAGGCAAGAAGGTGCGCACCGGCAATCGTACCCTGGCCGAATTCGTCGAGGCCCTCGGCGGCACCGGCGTGACGCTTGCGTTCAGCGAAGTGGTGCCGGCGCTGCAGAACAAAGTGGTCGATTGCGCCATCACCGGTTCGCTCTCGGGCAACTCCGCCCGCTGGTACGAGGTCGCCACCCACATCTACGCCTTGCCCGTGGGATGGAGCCAGGTGATGCACGCGGTCAATGTGAAAACCTGGGACCGGCTGAACCCGAAGGTGCGCGAATTCCTCAAGACTGAAATCGCGAAACTCGAGGATGACATCTGGAAAGCGACCGCAGCTGAGACCCAGGACGGCTTCGACTGCAACACCGGCAAGGACAGCTGCAAGAACGGCTCCAAGGCAAAGATGATCCTGGTCCCGGTGAAAGAAGCCGACAAGGCGCTGCTGGAGAAGGTGCTGAACGAAACCGTGGTGCCGAAATGGGCCGCGCGATGCCCGGGCGACTGCGTGCCGGAATGGAACAAGAGCGTCGGCAAGATTCTCGGCATCACCGCCAAAGCAAACTAATCGGCGGCACAGGGGAACGCTGAGCTCCGTGCATCTGCTCGACCGCCTGCTTGCGCTGGCCCACCGCATCTCGCGCGTCGCCATCTGGTGCGGCGGCGCGCTGGTGCTGAGCGCCGCGATTCTGGTCGCCGTCGATGTGCTGCTGCGCAATTTGTTCATGGTCACCGTCGGCGGCTCCGACGAACTGGCGGGTTACGCGTTCGCAATCGGCACCACCTGGGCGCTATCGTTCACCCTGCTCAACCGAGCCAATGTGCGCGTCGATGCGCTCTACTCCCTGCTGCCGCCGCGCTTCTGCGCCCTGCTCGACATCGCCGCGCTGATCGCGCTCGGAGTCTTCGCCGGCATGCTCACTTGGCATGCCGCGCTGGTGCTGCAGACGTCGGTTTCGTTTGCCGCCCGGGCTACCACGCCGCTGCAGACGCCATTGTGGATACCGCAAAGCTTGTGGGTTGCAGGACTGGCGCTGTTCATGCTTACCCTGGTGCCGCTGTTGCTGCGCGCCGCGCTGGCGCTGTTCCACGGCGATCTGGCTACGGTTCGCCGCCTCGCCGGCGCGCGCAGCATAGAGGAAAACGCCGCCACCGAGATCGCGCATACCGCCACGCTGCGGCCGCTGGAGTAGGCGCGCAATGACGACTTCATGCTGGCCGTAACCCTCACGCTGCTGCTGGTGCTGATCGCGCTCGCGCTGCCGGTGGCGGCGGTGCTCGGCGTGCTCGGCCTGCTGCTCGACCAGATCTACTCGAGCATGCCGCTGTCGCGGGCGATGGGCGAAGTGGCCTGGTCCTCGTCCAAGGACTTCCTGCTGGTCTCGATCCCGATGTTCATCCTGCTCGGCGAGATCCTGCTGCGCGC
>JBBRAI010000074.1:0-14962 GCA_038206915.1 Burkholderiales bacterium
ATGCCTCCGGTCGCTGTGTACGAGGTGGCGAGCTTCTACAACATGTATCATCTTGAGCCCGGCGGGCGGCACAAGCTCACCGTCTGCACCAACCTGCCGTGCGCGCTCTCAGGCGGCGCCGACGCGGCCGAGCACCTGAAACATCACCTCGGGGTGGGTTTTAACGAAACCACCGCCGATGGCCGTATCACGCTCAAGCAGGGCGAATGCATGGGCGCCTGCGGCGATGCGCCGGTGCTGCTGGTGAACAACAAGCGCATGTGCAGCCGCATGTCGCAGGACAAGCTCGATCAACTGCTGGCGGAGCTCAAGTGATGCTGGACTACGGCCCAGACGCCATCCTGATGAAGGGCCTTGACGGCTCGAACTGGCACCTCAAGGACTACGCGGCGCGCGGCGGCTATGGCGCGCTGAGGAAGATCTTGGGCGAGAAGGTTACGCCCGACGCGGTCGTCGCCGAGGTGAAGAAATCCGGCCTGCGCGGCCGCGGCGGCGCAGGCTTTCCGGCCGGCCTGAAGTGGAGCTTCATGCCCAAGCAATACACCGGGCCGAAGTATCTGGTGTGCAACACCGACGAAGGCGAGCCCGGCACGTTCAAGGATCGCGACATCATCCGCTACAACCCGCACATGCTGATCGAGGGCATGATCATTGCGGCCTACGCGATGGGTACCGAGGTCGGCTACAACTACATCCACGGCGAAATCTGGGCCGAATACGAGCTGTTCGAGCAGGCGCTGGAGGAGGCGTGCGCCGCGGGCTACCTCGGCAAGAACATCCTCGGCAGCGATTTCTCGTTCCAGCTCCATGCCGTACACGGCTGGGGCGCGTACATTTGCGGCGAGGAAACCGGCCTGCTCGAGTCGATCGAGGGCAAGAAAGGCCAGCCGCGCTTCAAGCCGCCGTTCCCGGCGAGTTTCGGACTGTACGGCAAGCCCACCACCATCAACAACACCGAGACCTTCGCCGCGGTGCCCTGGATCATCAACCACGGCGGCGATGCGTTCCTCGCCCTGGGCAAGCCCAACAACGGCGGCACCAAGCTGTTCTCCGTATCTGGCCATGTTGTGCGGCCGGGCAATTACGAAGTCAAGCTGGGCACGCCGTTTGCGAAACTGCTGGAAATGGCGGGCGGAATGCGCGGCGGCAGGAAGCTCAAGGCGGTGATTCCGGGCGGCTCGTCCGCGCCGGTTCTGCCCGGTCACATCATGATGCAGACCGACCTCGACTACGACTCCATCGCCAAGGCGGGGTCGATGCTGGGATCGGGCGCGGTGATCGTAATGGACGAAACCACCTGCATGGTGCGCGCGCTCGAGCGCCTGTCGTTTTTCTATTTCGAAGAGTCCTGCGGCCAGTGCACGCCCTGCCGCGAGGGCACCGGCTGGATGTACCGCATGGTCCACCGCATCGAGCACGGCAAGGGCCGGCAGGAGGACCTCGACGTGCTCACCAACGTGGCGGACAACATCGCCGGACGCACCATCTGCGCCCTCGGGGACGCGGCGGCGCTGCCGGTGAAGAGCTTCATCAACCATTTCCGCGACGAATTCCAGTATCACATCGACCACAAGCGCTGCCTGGTGAGCGTGCCCGGCGGCTATTTCACCGCGACGGCGGCACCCGCCGAGAAGGCGGCCTGAGAGCGACATGCCCACAGTAGAAATCGACGGCCGGCAGATCGAGGTAAAGAACGGCGCCACCGTGATGGACGCGGCGAACGCGCTCGGCATTGCCATTCCGCACTTCTGCTATCACAAGAAGCTTTCGATCGCCGCCAACTGCCGCATGTGCCTGGTACAGGTGGAGAAGGCGCCCAAGCCGCTGCCGGCCTGCGCCACTCCGGCCACCGAGGGCATGAAGGTGTTCACCGATTCAGAGTACGCGCGGACCGCGCAGAAGTCGGTGATGGAATTTCTGCTGATCAACCACCCGCTCGACTGCCCGATCTGCGACCAGGGCGGCGAATGCCTGCTGCAGGACCTCGCCGTGGGCTACGGCAACGGCGCCTCACGCTACCACGAGGAAAAGCGCGTGGTGTTCCACAAGAACATCGGCCCGCTGATCTCGATGGAAGAAATGAACCGCTGCATCCACTGCACCCGCTGCGTGCGTTTCGGCCAGGAGATCGCCGGCGTGATGGAGCTCGGCATGATGGGCCGCGGCGAGCATTCGGAAATCATTTCCTTCGTCGGGCGCTCGGTCGATTCCGAGCTCTCCGGCAACATGATCGACCTGTGCCCGGTGGGCGCGCTCACGAGCAAGCCGTTCCGCTACAGCGCACGTACCTGGGAGCTCGGCCGGCGCAAATCGGTGAGCCCGCACGACAGCCTCGGTTCCAACCTGATCGTGCAGACCATGGCGCACGTGGTCAAGCGCGTGCTGCCGCTGGAGAACGAGGAACTCAACGAATGCTGGCTGTCGGACCGCGACCGCTACTCCTACGAGGGCCTGAACAGCGCTGACCGCCTCACCCAGCCGATGCTGAAGGTGAACGGCAAGTGGCAGGAAGCCGACTGGCAGCAGGCGCTGGCCGCGGTGGCGAAAGGCCTGAAGAACGTCAAGCAGCAGCACGGGGCGGCGGCCTTGGGCGCGCTCGCCGCGCCGAGTTCGACGCTGGAGGAGCTGTACCTGCTCGGCAGGCTGATGCGTGGCATCGGCAGCGAAAACGTCGACTTCCGCCTGCGCCAGGTGGACTTCTCCGCCGACGACAAGCAGGCCGGCGCACCCTGGCTGGGCATGAAAATCGCCGATATCAATGACCTCGACCGTGTGCTCGTGATCGGCGCCTTCCTGCGCAAGGACCAGCCGCTGCTCGCCAACCGATTCCGCCAGGCGGCCAAGCGCGGACAGCAGGTCAATCTGATTCATGCCACGGACGACGATCTGCTGATGAACGTCGCCAACAAGGCCATCGTGGCGCCGCAGGAATTCCCGGCTCTGCTCGGGCAGGTGGTGAAAGCGGTGGCCGAGGCCAAACAGCAGCCGGTGCCGGCGGCGCTCGCGGGCGTCGCGGTCGGCGAGCAGGCGAAGAACATCGCCGCAAGCCTGGTTTCGGGCGCCAAGGCCGGCATATTCCTCGGCAACCTCGCGACGCAGCACCCGCAGGCGGCGCAACTTCGCGTGCTGGCGCAGGAGCTGGCCGGGATGCTCGGTGCGAATTTCGGCTGCTTCGGCGAGGCCGCCAACAGCGTAGGCGGCTACCTCGCGCAGGCGGTGCCGGGCGCAGGCGGGCTCAATGCCGGCGCCATGCTGGCCGCGCCGCGCAAGGCCTATCTGCTGCTCAGCGTCGAGCCCGAATTCGACTGCAACGATCCGCATGGCGCGATGAAAGCGATGGACGCGGCCGAATTCGTGATCGCCCTGTCGGCCTACAAGGGCACGGCACCCGAGTATGCCAGCGTGCTGCTGCCGATTGCGCCTTTCTCCGAAACCTCGGGCAGCTTCGTCAATGCGGAAGGGCGCCGGCAAAGCTTCAACGGCGCGGTCAGGCCGCTGGGTGAGGCGCGCCCGGCATGGAAAGTGCTGCGCGTGCTCGGCAACCTGCTCGGCATCTCCGGCTTTGACTACGACAGCAGCGAACAGGTGCGCGACGAAATCGGCGCGCCGGACGCGCTTGCGCGCAAGCTGGACAACCGCGTGAACGGCGTGGAATTGCAATCGCCGGTTGCGGCTTCAGGCCTGCAAAGAGTGGCCGATGTCCCGATTTATTCGAGCGACGCCGTCGTGCGCCGCGCCGCCGCGCTGCAGCAGACGCGCGACGCGGCACCGCCGCGCGCCTGGATGAACGCGGAACTGCTGGCAAAGCTGGGCGTGAAGCCGGGCCAGCCGGTGAAAATCAGGCAGGGCGAAGCCGAGGCGACTTTGGACGCGGCCTGCGATGAGCGCCTGCCGCGAGACTGCGTGCGCGTCGCCGCGGCGCACGTCCTGACGAGCAACCTCGGCCCGATGTCGGGCGAACTCACGGTGGAGCGGCAGCCATGATGGCCTTGTACGCCAAGCTGATCGCCGCAGGACTCGCCTTGTTCCAGGGCCTGTTCGGGGTGGCGCTGGGCACCGGCCTGTTCACCCTGGTCAAGACCTCGGTGCTGATCACGATCATCGTTTCGGTGCTGCTGGGCGTAGTGGCGTACGTGACGCTGCTCGAGCGCAAAGTCATCGGCTACATGCAGTCGCGCATCGGACCCAACCGCGTCGGCCCCTACGGCCTGCTGCAGCCGATCGCCGACGGCGTCAAGCTGGTGTTCAAGGAGATCATCATGCCCTCCGGGGCCGACAAGGTCCTGTTCGTATTGGCGCCGGTGATCGCCCTCATGGTGGCGATGGCCGCCTGGGCGGTGGTGCCGTTCAACAAGGACGTAGTGCTGGCCAACATCGACGCCGGGCTGCTCTACATCATGGCGATCACCTCGATGGGCGTGTATGGCGTCATCGTCGCCGGCTGGTCGTCGAACTCGAAATATGCTTTCCTCGGCGCGATGCGCGCGGCGGCGCAGACCGTGTCCTACGAGATCGCCATGGGCTTCGCGCTGGTATGCGTGCTGATGGTGTCGCAGAGCCTCAACCTCACCGACATCGTCGAAGGCCAGATGGACGGACGCTTCGCCGACATGGGGCTCAATTTTCTCTCGTGGAACTGGCTGCCGCTGGCGCCGATGCTGCTGGTGTATTTCATTTCCGGCGTGGCCGAAACGCAGCGCGCCCCGTTCGACATGGCCGAGGGCGAATCCGAGATCATCGGCTTCCACGTAGAGTATTCCGGCATGCTGTTCGGCGTGTTTTCCATGGCCGAATACGCGAACATGATCCTGGTGTCCATGCTCACGACCATCATGTTCTTCGGCGGCTGGGCCTCGCCGCTGGACAGTGTCGTGTTCAACGCGATTCCTGGCTTCGTCTGGCTGCTGGCCAAGGTGTTTTGCGTGCTGTTCATGTTCCTGTGGATCCGCGCCACGTTCCCGCGATTTCGCTACGACCAGATCATGCGCCTGGGCTGGAAAGTGTTCATCCCTCTGACCATCGTGTGGCTGGTGTTTATAGCCGCATGGATGCAGACCCCTTTCTCAATCTGGAAGGACGTCCATGGCTGAGAAAATCCGCAGATTCTTCAAGACCTTTCTGCTGTACGAGATGCTGGAAGGGCTCGCGGTCACCGGCCGCTACCTGTTCGCGCGCAAGGTCACGGTGCAGTACCCCGAGGAGCACACGCCGCAATCCGCGCGCTTTCGCGGGCTGCACGCGCTGCGCCGCTACCCCAACGGCGAAGAGCGTTGCATCGCGTGCAAGCTGTGCGAGGCGGTGTGCCCGGCGCTGGCGATCACCATCGAGTCCGAAGAGCGCGCCGACGGCACGCGCCGTACCACGCGCTACGACATCGACCTGCACAAATGCATATTCTGCGGTTTCTGCGAGGAGTCCTGTCCGGTCGACTCCATCGTCGAGACGCGCATCCTCGAATACCACGGCGAGAAGCGCAGCGACCTGCACTACACCAAGGAAATGCTGCTCGCGGTGGGCGACCGTTACGAGGCGGAGATAGCCAAAGACCGCGCCAACGACGCGGTGTTCCGGTGACCAGATCATGAATATCGAAGGCGTCCTGTTCTACATATTTGCCACGATCCTGCTGGTCGCGTCGCTGCGCGTGATTACCGCGCGCAACCCGGTGCACGCAGCGCTGTTTCTGGTGCTCGCGTTTGCGACCGCGTCCGCGATCTGGATGCTGCTGCGCGCCGAATTCCTCGCCATCGTGCTGGTGCTGGTCTACGTCGGCGCGGTGATGGTGCTGTTCCTGTTCGTGGTGATGATGCTCGACATCAACATCGACCGGCTGCGCGAGGGCTTCTGGAGCTACCTGCCGCTCGGGGCGGCGATCGGCATCCTGATGGTGGTGGAAATGGTGCTGGTTCTGGGCGGCAAGTATTTCGGGCTGCAGCACCTGCCCAACCCGGCCGATCCGGGCGCGGACTACAGCAACACCAAGGCGCTGGGCCGGCTGCTGTACACCGACTACGTCTATCCGTTCGAACTCGCCGCGGTGATCCTGCTGGTCGCGATCGTCGCCGCGATCGCGCTCACCCTGCGCGACCGCAAGGACAGCAAGCACCAGGACCCGGCCAAGCAGGTGATGGTCAAGCGCGCCGACCGCGTGCGCATGGTCTCGATGCCCTCGGAAAAGAAGGAGAACTGATCGTGCAGTCGTTCACGTTACCGGTGCTTCCCGTGGTGTCGCTGTCGCACTACCTGATCCTGGGCGCGCTGCTGTTCGCCATCAGCGTGGTCGGCATTTTCCTCAACCGCAAGAATGTGATCATCCTGCTGATGGCGATCGAGCTGATGCTGCTCGCCGTGAACATGAATTTCATCGCGTTTTCGTATTACCTGCATGACATATCCGGCCAGGTGTTCGTGTTCTTCATCCTGACCGTGGCGGCCGCGGAGTCGGCCATCGGCCTCGCGATCCTGGTGGTGCTGTTCCGCAATCTGTCCACCATCAACGTCGACGACCTGAACTCACTGAAGGGCTAAGGGAAGGCAATGGGCAAACAGCAGCAGGCGCAAAGCACGGCCAGGGCGGAGCAGCGCCTGCGGGGCGTGCCGCTGCGCGCGCCGCACTCGTTGCCGGGCATAACGCTATGACATCGATGCAGCAACTCTATCTGCTGGTGCCGCTGGCGCCGCTTGCCGGCGCCCTGATCGCGGGCCTGGGCGGGCGCGCGATCGGCCGCGCCGGCGCCCATTGGGTGACCATCATCGGGGTAACGATCGCGTTCCTCGCCTCGCTGGTGATCTTCAACGACGTGCTGCACGGCAATGTGTTCAACGGCAGCGTCTATACCTGGCTCACCTCGGGCGCTACGCGCATCGAAATCGGCTTTCTGATCGACCGCCTGACGGTGCTGATGATGGTGGTGGTGAGCTTCGTGTCGCTGATGGTGCACATCTATACCATCGGCTACATGGCGGACGACCCGGGCTACCAGCGCTTCTTCGCCTACATCTCGCTGTTCACGTTCTCCATGCTGATGCTGGTGATGGCGAACAATTTTCTGCAGCTGTTCTTCGGCTGGGAGGCGGTCGGACTGGTGTCCTACCTGCTGATCGGCTTCTGGTACACCCGGCCGACCGCGATCTACGCCAATCTAAAGGCGTTCGTGGTGAACCGCGTCGGCGACTTCGGCTTCCTGCTTGGCATCGGCCTGGTCCTGGCGCATTTCGGCACGCTCGACTACGCCAGCGTGTTCTCACAGGCGCCGGGCCTGGCGCGAACCAGCATAGAGCTGATTCCGGGTGCGCCCTGGATGCTGCTTTCGGTGATCTGCATCTGCCTGTTCATCGGCGCGATGGGCAAATCGGCGCAGTTCCCGCTGCACGTATGGCTGCCCGATTCGATGGAAGGCCCGACGCCGATCTCGGCCCTGATCCACGCGGCGACGATGGTGACCGCCGGTATCTTCATGGTATCGCGCATGTCACCGCTGTTCGAGTTGTCCGATGCGGCGCTCTCCTTCGTGCTAGTGATCGGCGGCATTACCGCCTTCTTCATGTCGCTGATCGCGGTAGTGCAGTACGACATCAAGCGCGTGATCGCGTATTCGACGCTGTCGCAGCTCGGCTACATGACCGTGGCGCTGGGCGCCTCGGCCTATTCGGTCGGCATGTTCCACCTCGCCACCCACGCGTTCTTCAAGGCGCTGCTGTTCCTGGGTGCGGGCTCGGTGATCATCGCCATGCACCACGAGCAGGACATGCGCAAGATGGGCGGGCTGCGCAAATACATGCCGATCACCTACCTCACCATGCTCATCGGCGCGCTCGCCAACGCCGGCCTGCCGCCGTTCGCCGGGTTCTTCTCCAAGGAATCGATCATCGAGGCGGTGCACCTGTCGCACACCCCGGGCGCCGGCTTCGCCTATCTGATGGTGCTCCTCGGGGTGTTCGTCGGCGGGTTGTATTCGTTCCGCCTGATCTTCTATACCTTCCACGGCGAGGAGCGCTTCCGCGCACACGATGACGCTCACGGGCACGACGCCGGCCACGCCGCCGCGAAGGATGAGCATGGCCATAATGCCGGCCATGACGCCGCAAAGGATGAGCATGGCCATGATGCTGGCGATGCTCATGTGCCGCACGAAACGCCCGCGGTGGTGACGCTGCCGCTGATCCTGCTGGCGATTCCTTCGGTCGGCGCCGGCTGGTTCATCGGCACGATGCTCTACGGCGGCTATTTCGGCTCCGCGATCTTCATTTCGCCCGAACACGAGGGGCTGGCCGAGATGGCGCAGGAATACCACGGCGTGATTGCGATGATGCTGCACGCCTTGACCAGCCTGCCGTTCTGGTTCGCGCTCGCGGGCGCTGCGACCGCGTTCTATCTGTACATCGTGAATCCGGCGCTGCCCGGCGTGCTGCGGCAGAAATTCAGTTTCCTGGTCACGATTCTCATGGAGAAATACGGCTGCGACCGCTTCAACGACTGGTTCTTCGCCGGCGGCGCGCGCGCGATCGGCGGCGGGCTGTGGAAGTTCGGTGACATCGGCATCATCGACGGCATCATGGTCAACGGCTCGGCGCGCCTGATCGGCTGGATCTCCAGCTTGGTGCGCCGGTTCCAGTCCGGCTACATCTATCACTACGCGTTCACCATGATCATCGGCGTATTCGTGCTGCTGACGCTGTGGTTCGGCCGGCCTTAAGGGACAGACGATGAATCCGACTCCCTGGCTCAGTCTCACCATCTGGATCCCGATCCTGTTCGGCACGGCGGTGCTCCTGTTCAACGACCGCAATGCCGCGGTAGTGCGCCAGATAGCGCTGATCGGCGCGCTCGCCGGATTCGCCGTGAGCCTGCCGCTGTACGCCGGCTTCGACACCCAGACCAGCGCGATGCAGTTCGTCGAGTTGTCGGCGTGGATTCCACGCTTCAACATCAGCTACAACCTTGGCGTGGACGGCATCTCGGTGCTGTTCGTACTGCTCAACAGCTTCATCACCGTGGTCGTCGTGATCGCCGGTTGGGAGTCGATTCAGCGGCGCGTGGCGCAGTACATGGCGGCAATTCTGATCATGTCCGGCGTGCTCAATGGCGTGTTCGCCGCGCTCGACGCGATGCTGTTCTACGTGTTTTTCGAGGCTTCGCTGATTCCGATGTATCTGATCATCGGCGTGTGGGGCGGTCCCAACCGTGTTTATGCCGCGCTGAAGTTCTTTCTCTACACTCTGCTCGGATCGCTGTTGACGCTGGTCGCCTTGCTCTACCTGTACGACAAGTCCGGCGGCAGCTTCTCCATCCTCGACTGGCACAAGCTGCCGCTGGCGATGACGCCGCAGGTCCTGCTGTTCTTCGCCTTCTTCATGGCGTTCGCGGTGAAGGTGCCGATGTGGCCGGTGCACACCTGGCTGCCCGATGCGCACGTCGAAGCGCCGACCGGCGGTTCCGCGGTGCTGGCGGCAATCCTGCTGAAGCTCGGCGCCTACGGTTTCATCCGTTTTTCGCTGCCCATTCTGCCCGACGCGAGCCACGCGCTGGCTGGATTCATGATCACGCTGTCGCTGGTCGCGGTGGTCTACATCGGCCTGGTGGCGATCATGCAGACGGACATGAAGAAACTGGTCGCCTATTCCTCGATTGCGCACATGGGATTCGTCATCCTCGGTTTTTTCATCTTCAGTTCCTACGGCATGGAAGGCGCATTGATCCAGATGATCTCGCACGGTTTCGTCTCGGCCGCGATGTTCCTGTGCGTCGGCGTGATGTACGATCGCATGCACACAAGGAAAATTGCCGACTACGGCGGCGTGGCCAACACCATGCCCAAGTTCGCCGCGTTTATGATGCTGTTCGCGATGGCCAACTGCGGACTCCCTGCTACCAGCGGCTTCGTCGGCGAGTTCATGGTCATCATGGGCGCGGTGAAGCACAACTTCTGGGTCGGCTTCCTCGCCGCGACCACGCTGATTTGGGGCGCGGCCTATACGCTGTGGCTGTATAAGCGCGTGATCTTCGGCCCCGTCGCTAACGAGCGCGTGGCGGCAATGAAGGATATCGGCGCGCGCGAATTCCTGGTGCTCGCGCTGCTCGCTATCGCCGTGCTCGGCATGGGTCTTTATCCGCTGCCGTTCACCGAGGTGATGCACACCTCGGTCGATGCGCTGCTGCAGCATCTCGCGGTGAGCAAGCTCTGAGGCCATCGACTCCATGAATTTCACCATGCCCAACCTGCTGCCCGCCTACCCCGAGATCTTCCTGCTGATCATGGTCTCGCTGATCCTCGTGATCGACCTGTTCCTGCCGCCGGCGCAGCGCTACATCACCTACGTGCTGACGCAACTCACACTGATCGGCTGCGCCGTGCTCACGCTGGACGTCGCCGTGCTCACCCAGGGTCAGGTGACCTACACCTTCAGCCACATGTTCGTCGCCGACCTCATGGGGCACGCGCTCAAGCTCGCCGCCTATATCGCCGTGTTCACGACGCTGGTGTATTCGCGCGCCTACCTTGGCGACCGCGGCATGTGGAAGGGCGAGTTTTTCGCGCTGGTGCTGTTCGCGCTGATGGGCATCCTGGTGATGATCTCGGCGAACCATTTTCTCACGCTGTACCTCGGCCTGGAGTTGCTGTCGCTGTCGCTCTACGCCCTGGTCGCGCTGGATCGCGACTCGGCGCGTGCCACCGAGGCGGCGATGAAGTATTTCGTGCTCGGCGCTCTGGCCTCGGGGCTGCTGCTCTACGGCATGTCGATGATCTACGGCGCCACCGGCACGCTCAATATCTCCGAGGTGGCGCACGCGATCTCCACCACCAACCCGAACAAGATCGTGCTGACTTTCGGCCTGGTTTTCCTGGTTTCGGGCATGTCGTTCAAGCTCGGCGTGGTGCCGTTTCACATGTGGATACCCGACGTCTATGACGGCGCGCCCACGGCGATGACCCTGATGATCAGCTCCGCGCCCAAGCTCGCCGCGTTCGCGATGGCGATGCGCCTGCTGGTTATGGGGCTGCTCGACCTCGCGGTAGACTGGCAGCAGATGCTGGTGATCCTGGCGGTGCTGTCGATGGCGCTCGGAAACCTCGCCGCGATCGCGCAGACCAACATCAAGCGCATGCTCGCCTATTCGACCATTTCGCACATGGGCTTCATGCTGCTGGGCTTGCTGGCCGGCGTGGTCAACGGCAACTGGCTCAACGCGGCCGACGCCTACAGCGCCGCGATGTTCTACGTCGTGGTCTACGTGCTCACCACCCTCGGAACCTTCGGCATGGTGCTGCTGCTTTCGCGCGCCGGCTTTGAAGCCGAGAATCTGGATGACTTCAAGGGGCTGAACGCGCGCAGCCCCTGGTACGCTTTCATCATGCTGCTGCTGATGTTCTCGCTCGCGGGCGCGCCGCCGACGGTCGGCTTCTACGCCAAGCTGTCGGTGCTGCAGCCGCTGCTCGCAGCGGGCATGACCTGGCTCGCGGTGGTGGCGGTGATGTTCTCGCTGATCGGCGCGTTCTATTACCTGCGCATCGTCAAGCTTATGTACTTCGACGAACCCGTCGACACCGCGCCGATCGAACCGAGCCTCGACGTGAGCGTGCTGCTCTCGGTCAACGGCCTGGCGGTGCTTGCGCTCGGCATCATGCCGAATTCGCTGATGGCCCTGTGCTACTTCTCGATTAAGGCACTGTGAGCTCCGGGGCGGGCGCCGCAGCGCGGCCCGCCGCTTCCACCGCAGCCGGTTTTTGCTTATCATCGGCTGCGGCGCGTTCAGCGCCCCGCAGGAGACAGCTTCCATGAAATTCGTCGAGCGCCTCAGGCTGGCGTGGGCGGGCAGCCAAAGCCTGCTGTGCGTGGGCCTCGATCCAGATCCGGCCAGACTGCCAGCGCATCTGGCCGGGGCAAGCCATCCCATTTTCGAATTCGGTCGCGCGATCGTCGACGCCACTGCCGACCTGGTGTGCGCGTTCAAGCCGCAGATCGCCTACTACGCGGCCGCGAGTGCCGAAGACCAGCTCGAGATGACCATCGCCCACATCCGCCGGCGGCATCCGTCAATACCGGTGATTCTGGACGCCAAGCGCGGCGACGTGGGCAGCACGGCTGAGATGTACGCGAAGGAAGCCTTTGTGCGTTATGCGGCCGACGCCGTTACGGTGAATCCGTACCTTGGCCGCGACGCACTCGCCCCCTTCCTCGCCTATGCGGACAAGGGCGTGATCGTGCTGTGCCGCACTTCCAACCCGGGCGCGCGCGACGTGCAGGATCTCAACAGCGGGGGCAGGAAGCTGTATCAAATAATCGCCGAAAAAGCAGCGCGCGACTGGAATGCCAACGGCAACGTACTGCTGGTGGTGGGCGCGACCTATCCACAGGAACTGGCCGAGATCCGCGCCATCGTCGGCGACATGCCCATCCTCGTGCCCGGCGTCGGAGCGCAGGGCGGGGACGTGGCGGCGGTGCTCGCCAGCGGCGCCACCGCCGACGGCACCGGCCTGGTCATCAGCAGTTCGCGCGCGGTGCTCTATGCCGGCGGCGGCAGAGATTTCGCCGAGGCCGCACGGGCGGCTGCGCTGAAGCTGCGCGACGAGATCAACCAGCAGCGCAAACGCTAAGACGTCCGCCGGAATTTTTCCCCTCGTATCGTATAGGACAGCGCCATGAAAGATGCCGACCTGAGCGAGACCGAGGTCGCGAGCGAAATCGTGTTCCAGGGCAGGCTGCTGCGCGTCAAACGCGACGCGGTCAGGCTGCACGACGGCAAATCCGCGACGCGCGAGTACATCGAGCACGGCGGCGCCGTCATGATCATACCGGTGCTGGACTCGGGCAAACTGGTGATGGAGCGCCAGTACCGCTACGCGATGCGCCGGCACTGCCTGGAATTTCCGGCCGGCAAGATCGATCCGGGCGAGGAGCCGCTCGCCACGGGCCGGCGCGAGCTGCTGGAGGAAACCGGTTATGTCGCGAAGGAATGGACTTACCTTGCGACCATCAATCCCACCGTGGCCTATTCCACCGAACGCATCCTGATCTATCTCGCGCGCGGACTCGCGCACCGCGGCGGCAAACTGGACGAGGGCGAGCACCTGGAACTGCTCACGCTGCGGCTCGAGGCGCTGCTCGATCTGGTGCGCGCAGGCGAGATCGGCGACGTGAAGACCGTGATCGGCGCATTCTGGCTGGAAAAGCTGCGCCGCGGCGAGTGGGCGGCGAGCCCGGCATTGCCATAGGTGTCGTCGATGACGTCAGGCGACTGCCTGAAGACGCTTTATCCATGAGGTTCTTCAGGCATTGGACCTTCGGATTATAGGACTGGACAGCATCGATGAATTCCAATCCTGACGAGGAACTGCTCGAGACGGCGCTGACGCTGATGCATTCGCGCCAGCACGTGTCGCCCAAGCGTCTGGGCGATCCGGGCCCCAGCGCGCAACAGCTCGAAGCGATCCTGGGCGCGGCCGGCGCCGCGCCGGATCACGGCTCGCTGAATCCGTGGCGCTTGATCGTTATCCCACCTGAGCGGCGTCATCTCCTGGGCGCGGCCTTCGCCGAAGCGCTCGCTGGGCGCGACGCAGCGGCGACGGAAATCCAGAAACAGGATGCGCGGGAGAAGGCATTGCGCGGCCCGTTCCTGGCCCTGGTGGTGGCGCGCCTGGATCCGGAACTCGGCCCGGCGCAGCCGCAGGAGCGCATTATTTCGGCCGGCTGCGCCATCCAGAACATGCTGCTCGCGGCGCATGCAATGGGCTTCGGCGCCGGGCTCTCGAGCGGCCGTGCCCTGTACTCGCAGCCGCTGCGCGCGCTGTTCGCGCTGGGGGAGCATGAGCAGCCGCTGTGCTTTATCAGCGTGGGGACGGTGACGCGGCGCAAGCCTTCGCGCCTCAGGCCGAACCCCGCGGATTACACCTCCACGCTGTAGCATTCACGCGCGGCGCGGCTTGCGCAGGGGCGAACGCAGCGAAGGCCGCGGGCAGACATTGCGTCGTTTCGCATCCAGGCCGCTGCGCTATTTGGCGATCGGGCCGGTCCAGCGTTCGTCCACGTCCGCAAAAAAGGCGATGTCGGGGCCAAAATAGATTACATCGAGCGATGCCTTCAGCCTGACCGCGGATTCCACCGGTTCAAGACGCAGGAAGCAGGCGCAGTGCAGGCCCGCGCTCGGCTTGCGCGTCGCAGGGTGGAGTTTCAGAAACGTTACGCGCCCGAAGCGAGCACAAACCGATTCGATCGCCGAGCGCAGCGCGGGTTCGTCCACGAAGGGCGGAAAGCCGTTTTTCAGCGCATTGTTCATAAGGCTTTCGGTGCCGGTCCGCGCCCGGATCTAGCGCGCAGACGCACCAGCAAGCACGGCGCGCGGTTCGCGCAGCAAGGTAACGGTCGGCATCGGCTTGGCGAGGAAGCGCGCCGCGGCGAGCGCCTCGACGCCGTCGCCGGCAAGCGCCACGCAAAAGCCGTTCGCTTCGTGCAGCAACTTGAGCAGCGTGCGATTCTCTTCATTCGCCTCGACAATCAATATCCGGGCCGAAGCGCCGCTGCTCGCCGAGTAGTCGATATCTGCCATAGTCCTATCGCTGAATTCGGTGAATCCCCGTTGCCGCACCTGCACGTCGAAGAACCGTGGGCCAAGCCTGCTGTCCATGACGCAAGTCTGCAACAAGCGCGAAGGCTTGCGTCCGAGTTGACAAAATTTTGCAAATCGCAGCGACGCGGCAACGCGCCGGAATTTCCCCGACACGATCCCTGCGCGACAGCGGTGCCCCACGCAGCTGTGGCATACTTGCAGCGCGGATTGAAACCCTCGGCATTCGACTTTTCGGCGGGCTCATGGCGAACGATTTCGGCATCCTTGCCTACGGCGCCTATCTCCCGCGGCGGCGCCTGCAGCGCAAAGTCGTTGCCGCCGCCAACGCCTGGTTCGCGCCCGGGCTGCGCGGCCTGGCGAAGGGCGAACGCGCGATGGCGAACTGGGACGAGGATG
>JBBRAI010000075.1:0-14552 GCA_038206915.1 Burkholderiales bacterium
GATCTGAAGGAGCACAAGGCCGGCCGCACGGCGTTTGCGCGCCGGCAATACCTGCAGGGCGAGCAGGACGTGTGCAGGCGGCTGCTGCGGCTGAAGCTGCCGGTGGTGGCTGCGGTCAACGGCTACGCGCTGGGCGCTGGCGCCGAACTTGCCATCGCCTCGGATTTCCTTCTGATGGCGGATAGCGCGCAGATCGGCTTGCCCGAAATCAGCCTGGGCAACTATCTGGGCGGCGGCGTGACTGCGCTGCTGCCGCGTCTGGTCGGCCTGGCGAAGGCGCGCGAACTGGTGTTCCTTGGCGAGCGCATCGACGGCGCCGAGGCGGTGCGCATCGGTTTGGCCAACCGCGCGTTTCCGGACGCGGGCTTCATCGACGCGGCGCGCGGCTTCGCGCGGCGCATCGCAGACAAGGCGCCGATCTCGATGCAGCTGGCCAAGGAACATCTGAATTCTTCCGCGGAACGAAGCATGGACGCAGTGCTCGCGGTCGAGCTCGAAGGCATGACCTTCGTCAGCACCACACGTGACTGGCAGGAAGGCGTGGATGCATTTGCCGAAAAGCGCGCGCCGGTGTTCAGGGGCGAGTAAGCATGCACGCGCTGCACCGCGTTTTCTATCCGGGCTCGATCGCCATCATCGGCGCCTCCAAAGACCAGACCAAGCGCGGCTATCGTTCGATCCAGAAACTGATCGAGGACGGCTTCAAGGGGGCAATTTACCCGGTCAATCCGAAAGAGACGGAGATTCTCGGGCGGCGCGCCTACGCCTCGCTGGCCGACATCCCCGGCGCGGTGGACCTCGCGCTGGTGTGCACGCCGGCGAAGACGCTGCCCGGCGTGATCGCGCAATGCGGTGCGAAAGGCGTCAAGGGCGCGGTGGTGCTTGCCGGAGGTTTCGCCGAGGCGGGCGCGCAGGGCGCGCAGCTGCAGCAGCAGATGGTCGATGAAGCCGTCAAGCAGGGCGTGCGCATTGTTGGGCCGAACACCTCGGGAATTTTCAACACCCATGCCGCCTGCAACATCGTCGGTTTTTCGCATCTTAAGCCCGGCGGCATCGGCCTGCTGTCGCAGTCGGGCAATATGGCGCTGTCGCTGGTCACCGAAGCGCAGGCGAACGGGCATATAGGGTTGTCCACCTACGTCGGCATCGGCAACGAGGCGGACGTGCGCTTCCACGAGTACCTCGAATATTTTCTCGACGACGCGAACACCAGCGTAATAATCGCCTACGTCGAGGGCATGAAAGACGGCCGGCGCTTTCTCGATACGCTGCGCCGCGTGGCGCGCGTCAAGCCGGTGGTGATCTACAAGTCGGGCCGAACCAACGCCGGGCGCAGCTCGGCCAAGTCGCACACCGGCGCTCTGGCCGGCGATTACGCGGTGAGCGCAGGCGTGTTAAAACAGGCGGGCGCCATCCTTGCCGACAAATCCGACGAGATTCTGTCGCTGGCCGAGGCGCTGTCGCTGCTCGAGCCGATGGCGTCGCGCCGAGTCGCGGTGCTGGCCGACGGCGGCGGACACGCCACCATCGCGGCGGATGCGCTGAGCGAGCATGGGCTGGCGTTGGCGCAGTTGAACGAGCACAGCAGGCAGGCGCTCGCCGCAATCCTGCCGCCATCGGCCGCGGTCGAGAATCCGGTGGACGTGGCCGGCGGCACCGACTCGAACCCGGCCGTGTTCGCCGATTGCGCGCGCATCCTGCTCGCCGATGCCGGTGTCGACGCGCTGCTGGTGACGGGCCTCTACGGCGGCTACGGCGTGCGCTTCTCGCAGAGTCTGACCCCGGTCGAGCTGGAGACTTCGGAGCGCATCGCCGAGTTGCATCGCCAGTCCGGCAAGCCGGTGCTGGTGCACAGCCTGTACGGCAGCCTGTACGCCGACCTGCGGCCGCGGCCGCTGGCGCTGATTCGCGAGCGCGGCATTCCGGTGTACGACTCGCTCGAACGCGCGGTGCGCTGCCTGCAGGCCTTGGCCGAGTTCGGTGAGCATCGCCGGCGCCCGGAGCACGGCGGCGACGCCCGCATCGTGCGTGCCAAAGGCTTCGAGCAG
Organism: Burkholderiales bacterium; assembly: GCA_038206915.1. Classification (GTDB taxonomy): domain Bacteria; phylum Pseudomonadota; class Gammaproteobacteria; order Burkholderiales; family SG8-39; genus 2-12-FULL-64-23. The sequence goes on from JBBRAI010000075.1 coordinate 2,049, forward strand.
GTGCTGGCGACCTGCCGCGCCGAAGGCCGCAGCATAGTGCTCGAACCCGAGGCGCGCCAGGCGCTGGAGGAGGCCGGCGTAAAAATGCTGGCGCCGGCCATACTTGCGGCCGATGCCGATGCTGCAGTGGCGGCGTTCAAGACGCTGGGCAGCGTGCCGGTGGCGATGAAAGTGGTTTCGGCCGACATCATCCACAAGACCGATGCGGGCGGCGTCAAGCTCGAGCTCGGCGACACCGCGGCGATACGCAAGGCCTACGCCGAGATCGTCGCGAGCGGGGGGCGCTACGCACAGCAGCACCTCGGGCGCGCCGCGGACATCGACGGCGTCCTGCTCACGCCGATGGCGCCCAAGGGCGGCATCGAAGTCATCATCGGTGTGGTGCAGGACCCGGGCTACGGCCCGGTGATGATGTTCGGCCTGGGCGGTGTGCTGGTCGAAGTGCTCAAGGACGTGGTATTCCGCTCGCTGCCGCTCACCGAGGAGGACGCGCGCTCGATGCTCGAGGAGATACGCGCCAGCCGGCTGCTCGACGGCGTGCGCGGCGCGCCGCCGTCCGACAAGGACGCGCTGGTGCGCCTGATGCTCGGCATATCGGCGCTGTGCACCGCCTTTCCCGAGATCGCGGAACTTGACTTGAACCCGGTGCTCGCCTATCCCCGGGGCGTGGGCATACTCGACGCACGCATACTGCTGTCCGCCTAGATTGCCGCCCGCGCGGCGGGGCCCTGCGCCTATCGGGAAGCCGCGCCACTAGTGTGCCGGGAGTGCTTGCCGCGTGAGTTCAGCCCGGATCACGCGCAGCTTCGCCTTGATCTTGCGCGCGTTCTCATTGCCTATGCGCATGAGGATCTTCTGCCCGGCCGAACGCGCCTCCAGATCCGCGTCGGCGAACTGGTAGAGGACTTTCGGCTGCACCAGCTTGACCGGCGCCTGCGGTTCCGGCGCTGCGAGCAGGTGGTCTATCACTTCGACCAGGCGGTCGTTGAAGTAGCCTTTCGGATAACCGAGTTCGCGGTAAGCCTGCTGGAACAGGGGATAGAAGTGGACATAGAGCGCGACCAGTTTGCCTGCGTCGATGGCGTCGGCCAGCTTCGCGTAAACTGCGTAGCGTGCGGCGTTCGTCTGGCTGATCGCGAAGCTGTCTCCGGCGCGATCGACGCGGAATTGTCCCACCGCCGATTTCACCGGCATCAGCCGCACTGCAGCTTTCGCGCGCGGCAGATTGTCCACGGTGGCGACGAAACGGCGCACGAGGTCCTGCAGCTGGAACAGCCCGAATAGCGCCTTGCCGAGCGACAATTCCTCCAGCGCATTGCGCATCGCAAGGTCGCTCACGTCCAGCGCGGGCAGCGGTTTTTCCAGCGGCGCAGGCGCGACCGGATAGCGGATCTGCGGTCCGACCGGCAGGATCGGTGTTACCGACTGCGTAACGACAGGGACGACGGACAACGCCGGTTCGGGTTTTTCCCGCGCGCTGTAGATGAAGACGGCGAGCGCTCCGACTGCAAAAATCAAGACCAGGGACCAGATGATTTTTTTCATGGGCGGTTCGCGCGCAGGTACGCAGGTACGCAAGTACGACAGGGATCGGAAAAGTTTAACACAGTGCGCCGCGCGTTCCGGAAGCAATCGGGCGTTGCGCGGTCATGCAAAGCCGCTTACCCTGTGAACTTCGCCATCAGGACACATACATTTAAAATGTCGAACTTAGCCCTTGCACTCAAGCAGGAAATTGCGCGGCTCGCGCGCCGGGAAGCGCGCAGCCTGACCAGGTCTTTGTCCAGGAGTTCCGCCCAGTTTCGCCGGGACATTGCCGAGCTGAAGCGGCAGAACGCGAAGCTGCGCACGGAAATGGCCCGGCTTCAGCGTCAGACGCAAAGCAACGGCATCGCGGCGCCGGCACCGGCCGGCGACAAAAAGCCGCGCTTCTCCGCGGCGAGCGTGAGGTCGCAGCGCCGGCGCCTGGGCGTTTCAGCCGCAGACTATGCGCGGCTGATCGGTGTCACCGCGCATACGATTTACCAATGGGAACACGGAGCGTCCAAGCCGCGGCGGGCGCAACTGGCGGCCATAGCCGCGGTTCGCGGCCTCGGAAAGACGGAGGCGCGGCGGCGGCTGCAGGTTCCGGCTGCGGCGGCATCCAGGTCACGCAGAAAAAAACGCTGAAGCCGCCTGAGCCATCCTTCAGCCTGCCACGGATCCTGGTCAGATTCGTGCTGGGGCGCTGGCAGCTTTCCGGCTGATGCTCTTTTCCGAGCTCACGAGCGCCGCGAACCGAGGCGTCAAGAACGATGAATGAAGCCAGCGCAAAGAAAGTATGCTTCATCCGCGCAGTTGAAACCGCGGACGCCGAGCGCAAGCTGTTGAGCGAGGAAGACCGCGGCTACGCCGGACGCATCGCCACCGAGCAAACGCGCTGGCAGGCGGCTGGGCAGGGCGAACGGCCTTCGTCCCAAGCCTATCTCTTCAAGCGCGCCGAGCTGCTCACCGGCAAGCTCGCAGAACGCTTTCCCAAAGCCCTGCGCGCATTCGAATCGATGCGCTGGCGGCCGTGGATCGGCCTGCTCATACCGCTGTTCGCATTCGTTCTGGGCGCGGCGGCCGAGCACGTCGCCGATCGGCACCGCATCAATATCCTCGCATTTCCGCTGCTCGGCCTGCTGCTTTGGAACCTGGCCGTATACCTGATGCTTTTCGCGGGCGCGGCGCACGCGCTCGGCAGGCGACGCACCTTCGGGCCAATCTGGCTGCATCGGCAGATATTCGGCATACGCGGCGCGTTCGGCGCGCGCGCAGCCGGGCCGCTGGCAGCGGCGCTGGCGCGCTTCGTCATGGATTGGACGCAGCGCTCCTCGCCGCTGCTGGCAGCGCGGGCCGCGCGCGTACTGCACCTGGCGGCGGCGCTGCTCGCGCTGGGCGTAGTTGCGGGCCTGTACTTGCGCGGTCTGGTGTTCGAATACCGCGCGGGATGGGACAGCACTTTCCTCGACGCAAATGCCGTGCACGCCCTGCTGGCATTCGTCCTGCAGCCCGCGGCGCGCCTGGTCGGCGTGCCGTTTCCGGGCGTCGCGGAAATTGCCGCGCTGCGCTGGAGCGCGGGCGATGGCGAGATCGCCGCGCGCTGGATACACATGTTTGCCGCCACCGCGCTGTTGTGGGTGGTCGTGCCGCGGCTGATACTCGCGGCCATCGCAGCACGACGCGAACGCCGCCGCGCCACGGACTTTCCGCTTGCCTTCGATGAACCGTATTTCCGCCGCGTGCTGTCGGCCTGGCGCGAAGTGCCGGCGCGGGTGCGAATCGCGCCCTTCGCTTACACGCCGGCGGAGTCGGCGAACGAGGGTTTGCGCCGGCTCGCGGCGCAGCTGTTCGGCCAAAGCGTGAAGCTGCAATTTTCCCGCCCGGTGGACTACGGCGATGAAGACGTTCCCGCGCCCGCCGATCGCGCCGGCGCGCCGCCGACGGATCTGCTGGTCGCGGTGTTCAACCTGGCGGCTACCCCGGAAAACGAGAACCACGGCGTGTTTCTGGACGGCCTCCTGAGCAGCGGCGCGGGCGCCGTCATCGCGCTGGTGGACGAATCGTCCTATCGGCGCCGGCTCGCGGCGCAGCCGGGAACGCAGGAGCGCCTCGCCGAGCGGCGGCGCGCATGGAGCGGGCTGGCCGGCACGCGCGGGCTCGGCGTGGTGTTCGCCGACCTCGAAGCGGCGGATCTCGCCGCTGTCGGGCGTGACCTCGAATTGCAGCTGTCACGTGCGGCCGGCGGGGACTGAATCATGGCCGACGCTGCCGCCACGATCGCGCTGTGTATCGTCTCTCACACCAATGCGGGCAAGACGACGCTGGCGCGCACGCTGCTCGAACGCGAGGTCGGCGAAGTGCGCGACGAACCGCACGTGACCGAGCTTGCCGAGCCGCACTTGCTGCTCGAAACGGCGCAGGGGGACGTCCTGCGCCTGTGGGATACGCCGGGATTCGGTGATTCGGCGCGACTGGTAAAGCGGCTGACGCAGACCGAGGGCCCGGTCGGCTGGATGCTGCGTGAACTGTGGGACCGCTATCGCGACCGGCCTTTCTGGTGCAGCCAGCAGGCGATGCGTGCGGCGCGCGACTCGGCCGACGTCGTGCTCTATCTCGCCAACGCCGCCGAGGATCCTCGCGACGCCGCCTATGTCGCCGCGGAGATGCAGATACTGCGCTGGATCGGCAAGCCGGTGCTCCTGTTGCTCAACCAACTCGGTCCGCCCAGGCCGGCTGCCGAGGAGCGCGCCGAGGAGGAACGCTGGCGCGCGCATGTCGCGCCGCTCGGCGTGGTGCGCGAAGTGCTGGGCTTCGACGCGTTTGCGCGCTGCTGGGTGCAGGAAGGGGTGCTGCTGGCCGCGGTGGGGCAACAACTGCCGGCGGAAAAGCGCAAAGCGTTTGCGCGCCTGTCGGCTGCGTGGACGGCGCGCAGCCTGACGCGTTTCGAAGCCGCGATAGGCATCCTCGCCGGGCAGATTGCGCGCGCGGCGCGCGATCGCGAACCTGTGGGAACCGATCCACGCCCCGGTCTGGCGCAGCGGGTGCTGAATTCGTTCGGCCTCTCCGCCAGGGGCGGTGACGCCGCGCGCGAGCTCGCGGTCGATGCACTCGCCAAACGGCTTGATCGGGAGACGCGCGGGGCGACACAGCAGATGATCGGGCTGTATGGCCTGGAAGGCAGCGCGACGGCCATCGTGCTGCAGCGCGTGCGCGAGCCGAATGAAGGCAAGGGCCATATCGAGGAAGGCCGCGCGGCGGCGTGGGGCGGCATCCTGTCGGGCGCGCTGAGCGGACTGGCCGCCGACTTGGCCGCCGGAGGGATGACGCTGGGCGCGGGGATGCTCGCCGGCGGCATACTTGGGGCGCTGGGCGGGGCAGGGATCGCGCGTGGCTACAACATGATACACGGCAGCGCCGAGCCGGCGATCGGATGGGGCGCGCAATCGCTGGACTCGCTTGCAGCCGCTGCGATCCTGCGTTATCTCGCCGTCGCGCACTTTGGCCGCGGCCGGGGCCCATATCAGGAAGGCCAGGCGCCGCTATTCTGGCGCGAAGAAGTTATCCGCGCGGTCGGAGAACAGCGGGAGACGCTGCACATGCTTTGGGAAAATGCCGTGCAGTGCGAGGATTCGGCGCAGCTGCAGAGCGACTTGCAGGGCAGCTTAGCCGCGGCGACCGCCCGAGTGCTCGACCGGCTCTATCCGGGACGAGTACCTGCGGCGCTGCTGGAGGGAGAGAGGACCCAGGCGTAGGCCGACGACGCGTCGGCCGGCCTGGCGCGTGCGGCCTCAGCTTCCGGGCTTGCGGCCCGGGGTCTTGGGCGGAATAGTCCCGGCGATGCGGCAGAGCATGCCCTCGATCGCCTTGCCGTCGCTGAATCGCGTAACGCTGCAACGGGATATTTCACCGCGCGCCGACAGGTCCGACAGCGAAAGCCGTACTTTGGGAAGCGGAATTCCGGTTCCCGCCGCGATCTCCAGATCGAGCTGCTGGCCGTTCTTTTTCAGGTATTGAAGGATCGGTGTCGCGTATATCATCTCAGCTACTCCTGGAAAAGACCCGGAATTACGCGGCGGCATTGCTGCCTTCGACCGCAACTGCAGGGGCTTCTTGATTTTAGAAGTTGGTTTAACTTTTTTCAGCAAGATATTGATTTATATTGATACAATACCGGGCCCGAACCTGGAACCTGCGGATTGACAGTACAGGGGGGAGGACGCGCATTGTACCCGCTAACCGCAAGATTTCAAAGCGACTTCTTACTATGCAATTCGACCCGCCTGCAAAACCGAGCCTTTATTCAGACTTGCGCCGAACTTGGCAATGCCGGGCGCGGTAGGTATCAGAGGTGCCATTGACAGCAGAATTTCTTTGACGAGTTTCATTTTCCGCGCGCGCTTCTACGTTTGCGCAACTCGCAAAAACAGAGGCGAAAAAAAGACCTGAGCACTCACGCGATCAGGTCTGTTGTCCGTCAAACGCAAGGGCAACTACGCGCCAATGTTCTCCAATGCGGCGTTGAAAGTGGCGCTGGGTCGCATAACCGCAGTCATTTTCTGCATGTCAGGCAAGTAGTAGCCGCCGATGTCGGCGGGTTTGCCTTGCACAGCAGCCAGTTCGGCCAGGATCTTCTGCTCGCCATCAGCCAGCGCTTTGGCCAAAGGCGCGAACTTCGCTTGCAGTCCTTTGTCTTCTGTTTGCGCCGCTAGTTCCTGTGCCCAGTACATCGCCAGATAAAACTGGCTGCCACGGTTGTCGAGTTCGCCGGTTTTGGGCGATGGGTTCTTGCGGTTGTCCAACAATTTGCTGGTGGCCGCGTCCAAGGTGTTGGCCAGGATTTTGGCTTTGTTGTTGCCATGCTTGACGCCCAGGTCTTCAAGCGACGCGGCCAGGGCCATGAACTCACCCAGTGAATCCCAGCGCAGGTGGTTTTCTTCCACCAACTGCTGCACATGCTTGGGCGCAGAGCCGCCGGCGCCGGTTTCGTACATTCCGCCGCCGGCCATCAGCGGCACGATCGACAGCATCTTGGCCGACGTGCCCAATTCCATGATGGGGAACAAGTCGGTCAGGTAATCGCGCAGGATGTTGCCGGTGACCGAAATGGTGTCGAGGCCGCGCACCACGCGCTCCAGCGTGTAACGCATCGCGCGCACCTGCGACATGATTTGAATATCCAAACCTTTGGTGTCGTGCTCTTTGAGGTAGTCATGGACCTTCTTGATCAATTCATTTTCGTGCGGACGATAGGGGTCGAGCCAGAACACGGCGGGCGCGCCCGAGTTGCGCGCGCGTGTCACGGCCAGCTTCACCCAGTCGCGAATCGGGGCATCTTTTGCCTGACACATGCGCCAGATGTCACCCGCTTCGACGTTTTGGCTCAGCAGCACTTCGCCGGTGGCCAGGTCGGTGATATTGGCCACGCCGTCCTCCGGAATCTCGAAGGTCTTGTCGTGTGAACCGTATTCCTCGGCTTGCTGAGCCATCAGGCCAACGTTGGGCACCGAGCCCATGGTCTTGGGATCGAAATTGCCGTGCCACTTGCAGAAGTTGATCATCTCCTGATAAATGCGCGCAAAAGTCGACTCGGGCATCACGGCCTTGACCTCTTTCAGGCGGCCGTCAGCGCCCCACATCTTGCCGCCGTTGCGAATCATTACGGGCATCGATGCGTCCACAATGACGTCGTTGGGCGAGTGGAAGTTGGTGATGCCTTTGGCCGAGTCCACCATCGCCAACTCGGGGCGATGTTCGTGGCAGGCGTGCAGATCGTTCTTGATTTCATCCTGCTTGCTTTGCGGCAGGTTGGCGATATGGTCGTACAGGTTGACCATGCCATTGTTGACGTTCACCCCCAACTCGTCGAACAATTTTCCGTGTTTGGCAAATGCGTCTTTGTAGTAAATCCGCACGCAGTGGCCGAACACGATCGGATGCGATACCTTCATCATGGTGGCCTTGACGTGCAGCGAGAACAGCACGCCGGTGTTGTATGCGTCTTCGATTTCGCTTTCATAGAAATCGAGCAAGGCTTTCTTGCTCATGAACATGCTGTCGATGACTTCCTTGTTGAGCAAGGCCACTTTGGGTTTAAGCACGATGGTTTTGCCGCTCTTCGTGATCAGCTCCATTTTTACGTCGCGGGCTTTGTCCAGGGTCATCGACTTCTCGCCGTGATAAAAGTCGCCAACGTGCATGTGCGACACGTGCGAACGACTGGCCTGGCTCCATTTCGCCATCGAGTGCGGGTTTTTGCGCGCGAACTCTTTCACCGCGCGGGGCGCGCGGCGGTCCGAGTTGCCTTCGCGCAGCACGGGATTCACCGCGCTGCCGGTGCACTTGTTATAACGCGCCTGGATGGCGTTTTCTTTTTCGGTCTTGGGCGCTTCCGGATAGTCCGGAATCTTGTAACCCTTGGATTGCAGCTCTTTGATCGCGTTCACCAACTGTGCTACCGGAGCACTGATGTTGGGCAGCTTGATGATGTTGGCATCCGGCTGCAAGCTGAGCTTGCCCAGTTCAGCCAGGTTGTTGGGCACTTTTTGCGCGTCGGTCAAATAGTCCGGGAATTCACCCAGGATGCGCGCCGCCACCGAAATGTCGCTGGAGACTACGTCGATATTGGCTTGGGCCGCAAAGCTGCGAACCAGCGGCAAAAACGCCACCGTAGCCAACATGGGCGCTTCGTCAGTCAGGGTGTAAATGATTTGTGCTTTGTCTTTGCTCATGTCGGTCGTCCTGTATCGTTCTACTGGAAGTATCCTGGAAATCAATGCCTCGGTGACCTGTCCGCAAGGAAAAAGGCCGATCGCCGTTGGTTTCACTGCAGCTATTGGATTTTACAGGACGTTCCCGGAACGAGTTATGGGTGAACCGGCTTGAACTCGAATACCGGTCAGCGGAAATATAAAAGGCCACTCCCGGGAAAGTGGCCTAAGTTCTTGAAATGGTTTGGCTCCCCGACCAGGGCTCGAACCTGGGACCTGCGGATTAACAGTCCGTCGCTCTACCAGCTGAGCTATCGGGGAACAGTACGCCTGGTTGAGGCGGGCGCGGCGAAGGCGCGTATTTTACGGCTTGCACCCTCGCTGGTCAATTGCAAATCGGGCGAGAACCGCTCTGGCGAAGGATTTCCGCCGCGCGGAAATCCTTCGGAATGGTTCAGGCGATTACCTTGGCGATGGCGTCGGCGGCGTAGTCGACGTTGTTGGTATTCAGCGCCGCCACGCAGATGCGCCCGCTCTCGATCGCATAGACCGAAAATTCCTCGCGCATGCGCACCACCTGCTCCTTGGTCAGCCCGGAGTAGGAGAACATGCCGCGCTGGCGCATGATGAAGCTGAAGTCGGCGCCGGGCACGCGCGCATGAATCTTTTCGACCAGGAGTTTGCGCATCGACTTGATGCGATCGCGCATCTGGCCGAGTTCCTGCTCCCACAGGGTGCGCAGTTCCGGGTTGGCGAGCACGGTGGCGACGATCTTGCTGCCCTGCGTCGGCGGGTTGGAGTAGTTGCTGCGCACCAGGCGCTTGATTTGCGACAGCACGCGCGCGCCTTCGTCGCTGGTTGCGGCGACCACGTTGAGGCTGCCGATGCGTTCGCCGTAGAGCGAGAACGACTTGGAGAATGAAGTCGCCACGAGCACCGGCAGGCCGCTGTTGGCAAACAGCCGCACGGCGCTGCCGTCGGCGTGCAGACTTTCGGCGAAGCCCTGGTAGGCGATGTCGAGGAAGGGCACCAGGCCGCGCGCGGTCATGGTCTCGGCTACGCTGGCCCATTGCGCTTCACTCAAATCGACGCCGGTCGGATTGTGGCAGCAGGCATGCAGCAGCACGATATCACCGGCCGGCAGGGCCTTGAGCGCGGCGAGCATGGCGTCGAAGTCGACGCCGCGGGTCTTGGCATCGTAATAGGGATAGGTATTGACCTTGAAGCCCGCGCTCTCGAATACTGCGCGGTGGTTCTCCCAGCTGGGATCGCTTATCCACAGCGTGGCTTCGGGTGCGGTGCGGCGCAGGAAATCGGCACCCACGCGCAGGCCGCCGGTGCCGCCCAGGGTCTGAATAGTGACGATACGGCCTTCCTTCGCTGCGGCGCTGTCGGCGCCGAATACCAGGCCCTGCACCGCCTTGTCATAGACGGCCAGGCCGTCGATCGGCAGGTAGTTGCGCGGCGCCGGTGCGTCCGCGAGCTGGCGTTCGGCGCGGCGCACGCATTCGAGCAGCGGCACCTTGCCGTCGTCGCCGGTGTAGACACCGACCCCGAGATTGACCTTTTTCGGGTTCTTGTCTGCGTTGTAGGCTTCGGTCTGGCCCAGAATCGGGTCGCGCGGCGCCATTTGCACGCCGGACAAAATGGAGGGGGAGGGGGAGTGGGGGGCGTTCATCGTGTTAGACTTTCGCGTTTGGAATTGAAGCCTTGATTATACCCCTGTGATTGTCACTTTCCCGAACAGCCCGTTCCGCCTGCACCAGCATTTCGAGCCCGCCGGCGATCAGCCCGAAGCCATCGCCAAACTGATGGATGGGATCGAGAACGGGCTCGCCTATCAGACCCTGCTCGGCGTCACCGGCTCGGGCAAGACCTACACCATGGCCAACGTGATCGCGCGCCTGGGACGGCCGGCGCTGGTGATCGCGCCGAACAAGACGCTGGCGGCGCAACTGTATTCGGAGATGCGCGAGTTCTTCCCCGAGAACGCGGTCGAGTACTTCGTCTCCTACTACGACTACTACCAGCCCGAGGCCTATGTGCCCTCGCGCGACCTGTTCATCGAAAAAGACTCGAGCATCAACGAGCACATCGAGCAGATGCGCCTGTCGGCGACCAAATCGCTGCTCGAGCGCAAGGACACCATCATCGTCGCCACCGTGTCGTGCATCTACGGCATCGGCGACCCGGTCGACTACCACGGGATGATCCTGCACCTGCGCGAGCGCGAGAAGCTGTCGCAGCGCGACATCATCGCGCGCCTGACGGCGATGCAGTACCAGAGGAACGAGTTCGAGTTCGCTCGCGGCACGTTCCGCGTGCGCGGCGACGTGCTCGACGTGTTCCCGGCGGAACACTCGGAAACCGCGGTGCGCATCAGCCTCAACGACGACGAGGTCGAAAGTCTGGCGATTTTCGACCCGCTCACCGGGCGGGTGCAGCAGCGCGTGCCGCGCTTCACCGTCTACCCGTCCAGCCACTACGTCACGCCGCGCGAGACCACGCTGCGCGCGATCGAGGCAATCAAGCTAGAGTTGCGCGAGCGCAGCGCCCATTTCGTCAGCACCAACAAGCTGGTCGAGGCGCAGCGCATCGAGCAGCGCACCCGCTTCGACCTCGAGATGCTCAACGAAATGGGCTTCTGCAAGGGCATCGAGAACTACTCGCGCCACCTCTCCGGGCGCAAGCCGGGCGAGCCGCCGCCGACGCTGATCGACTACCTTCCGCGCGACGCGCTAATGATCATCGACGAGAGCCACGTCACCATCGGCCAGATCGGCGGCATGTACAAGGGCGACCGCTCGCGCAAGGAGAACCTGGTCGACTACGGCTTTCGTCTGCCCTCGGCGCTGGACAACCGGCCGCTGCGCTTCGACGAGTTCGAGGCGATGATGAAGCAGACCTTCTTCTGCTCGGCGACGCCGGCTGATTACGAGCGCACGCATTCGGGCCAGGTGGTGGAGCTGCTGGTGCGCCCGACCGGCCTGGTCGATCCGCAGCTCGAAGTGCGCCCGGCGACGACCCAGGTGGATGACCTGCTGTCGGAAATCAGCCTGCGCGTGGCCGTGAAGGAGCGCGTGCTGGTGACAACGCTGACCAAGAAGATGGCCGAGGACTTGACCGAATACCTGGCCGAGCACGGCATCAAGGTGCGCTATTTGCACTCCGAGGTGGAGACGGTGGAGCGGGTGGAGATCATCCGCGATTTGCGCCTGGGCAAATTCGACGTGCTCGTCGGCATCAACCTGCTGCGCGAGGGCCTGGACCTGCCCGAGGTGTCGCTGGTGGCGATCCTGGATGCCGACAAGGAAGGCTTCCTGCGCTCCGAGCGCTCGCTGATCCAGACCATAGGCCGCGCCGCGCGCCACATCAACGGCGCCGCCATACTCTACGCCGACCGCATCACCGATTCGATGAAGCGCGCGATCGGCGAAACCGAGCGCCGCCGCGCCAAGCAGATTGCCTACAACGAGGAGCGCGGCATCACGCCCGTGGGCATCACCAAGCGCATCAAGGACATCATCGAGGGCTTCTACGACCGCGACCAGGCGCAGTTCGATCTGAAGGCGGCGCAGGACCAGGCGCGCTATGCGCACATGACCGAGAAGCAGCTCGCCCGCGAGATCAAGCGCCTGGAGAAGCAGATGCTCGATCATGCGCGCAACCTCGAATTCGAAAAAGCCGCGCAGGCGCGCGACCAGCTCACTGAACTAAGGAAGTCCGTCTTCGGCGTAGTGACGCCGGAAGGGGATATCAGGAAGGTGGGATGAGGGCGGCTTTATCCAATGTAGTGGGCAGCGACATGGAAGGCCTTGCGCGCTGCGCGCGCCAACCGTGTCTTTGGTACGGAGGTGAAGCGTGTCCGTACCAAAGACACGGTTATGATAAAAAACAATGGACCAACAGGGGTTTCATACAAGATCGTTGATTGCGCGCGGATGTGCTTTTCATCCGCGTGCAATCGACGATCCGCGCGGACGGCTTTTCGTCCGCGCAAAAGCAGCTACTTGAAGAGAAGGAACATGAGCATGAATCTTCCGCCACCGGCACCGCGCCGCCACAAGCACACCAGAGGCATCAGTTGCGAGGGCTACCTGCGCGAGGACGGGCTCTGGGACATAGAGGCGCGCATCGTCGACACCAAGCCCTTCGCCTACCGCGAGCCGTTTCGCGGCCTGCGCACGCCGGGGGAAGCCGTGCACGACATGGCGGTGCGCCTGACCATAGACGACGAGATGACGGTGCGCGACATCCAGGTTGCGATGATGTC
>JBBRAI010000076.1:0-13709 GCA_038206915.1 Burkholderiales bacterium
GTCAGACTTGCGCTGGCTACCCCGGAGATTACCGTCGCGTCGTTGGTGCCGGTGATGGTTACCGTGACCAATTGCGCCGTGCCGTCGGCGGTGGTCACGGTGAAGCTGTCGGTTTAATTCTGTCCCCCGACGAACTCGTCATGCGCCGAGCTCGTGGTGTAGGTCCAATGGCCGCTCGCGTCCACCGAGAACGTGCCGTAGCCGTGCGATCCGGTCACGCCGGTCTGTGCATTGAATGCGGCCGAGCTGTCCGCGTCGGTCGCGTTCAGCTGTCCGCTCGTGCTGAGTACGGCGTTGGTCTCGGTCAGGCTTGCGGTGGAAGCGCCGGTGATCACCGCCGCATCGTTGGTGCCGGCGATGGTCACCGTCACCAGCTGCGCCGTACCGTCGGCGGTGGTCACGGTGAAGCTGTCGGTATAGTTCTGGCCTCCGACGAACTCGTTATGCGCCGAGTTCGTGGTGTAAGTCCAATTGCCGCTCGCGTTCACCGAGAACGTGCCGTAGCCGTTCGAGCCGGCCACGCCGGTCTGTGCATTGAATGCGGTCGAGTTATCCACGTCGGTCGCCACCAGATGCCCGCTCGCAGTGAGGGCCGCGTTGGTCTCGGTCAGGCTTGCGGTGGAAGTGCCGGCGATCACCGCCGCATCGTTGCTGCCGGTAATCGTTACGTCGATGATCTGCGTCGCAGTGCCGTCAAGCGACTTCACCGTCAGCTTGTCGTGCGCCACCTGGCCCTGGGCCAGCGGATCGGACTTCGCAATGTCCAGCGTGTAGTTCCATGCCCCGGTGCTCGCGTTGAAGGTGAAATTCCCGTAGGTACCCGCCAGGCCGGAGGGCGCCTGGAACACATTCTGGCCGGGGTCCGGATCGCTCACTGTCAGCGTACCGCTCGCAAGCGGCGTGCCGGGGATCGAATTCGATACGCCCCCGGCTTCCACCACTGAACCAGTCGCCGTGCCGCTGATCGTCGCCGGATGGTTGTTCGGAACGAAATGACCGTCCCGATATTCGCCGTCATTGAATCGCAGCACTTCGATATTCTTCAGTACGTCGGTGCCATCAGGCGAGCCGCTGCGCAGATCGCGAACGGTCATCGCGCCGTGATCGTCGTCATCCTTGCCCTGGTGCCCTTCGTCATTGCTGGGGGTGAGCTTGTAGTCGCTGAATTTGCCGCTATACACTGCGACGTCCACGCCCGAACCGCCGTCCAGCGTGTCGTTGCCGGCGCCGCCGATCAGGGTGTCGTTGCCGTCGCCGCCGTCCAAGTTGTCATTGCCGGCGCCGCCGTCCAGGGTGTCATTGCCCTTGCCGCCGTCTATTTTGTCGTTGCCGCCCAGCCCGTAGATGGTGTCATCGCCGTCGCGGCCGGAGATGGTGTCGTTGCCGGAAGTACCCGTCAGAACGTCGTTTCCCTTGGTTCCAACCAGGGTCAAAGCGTGATCGTCGCCATGGCCACCACGCTTATCATCATCGCGGCGATCGTCGTCGCGATCTTGGTTCCCTTCATTCCGATCATCTGATTTATTAGAACTCATATCTTGCGTCCATCCATCACCGTAGTAAGGCTATAAAGCGAAATCCATGCCTGCGCTGTCTGCGCCCGCCCCCACCCGGGCGACTCCCACCACACCACTAGGTTACGCGCCCACCGAGTTAATGTCAGAATTTTCCCAATAAATCATGGCGATCCACGTAAAAAAGTGTGAAATATGACCGCATTTAACAAACATTTTGCAATCAAGTGGCCAAGATGGATCGACCGTTCTGGTTTGGTCGCGGCCAGATTTTTGGTCATGGTGCTGGTAGGTGGCGGTTCTTAGGCCCAGTCCGTTTGGACGATGTCGAATTGCACAACAGCCCCGTCATGCATCTGACAGTCCTGTCGGCCACCGGCCGCGGTGCTTGGGAAGCGCTCCGGCCGGCCTGGAATCGCGTTCAGGTCGTCAACTGCGCAATTTGAGGTGCTCCATGATCTTGTCGGCTGCTTCGTCTGCCGATAAGAGCGTGGTGTCGATGCGGATTTCGGGATGTTCGGGCGGTTCGTAGGGGGAGTCGATGCCGGTGAAATCCTTGAGTTCGCCGCGCCGCGCCTTCTTGTACAGCCCTTTCGGATCGCGGGCTTCGGCGACCGCAAGAGGGGTGTCTACGAAAATCTCCACGAACTCACCTGCAGCTACGAGTTTGCGCGCCATGGCGCGCTCGCTGCGAAAAGGCGAGATGAACGCCACAAGCGCGATCAGACCTGCGTCATGCATCAATCGAGCGACTTCTGCGATGCGGCGGATGTTTTCTACCCGGTCGGCGGCGGTAAAACCGAGATCCCTGTTCAGGCCCAGCCGGACCTCGTCCCCGTCGAGAAGGTAAGTATGTTTGCCGAGCGCGTGCAGGCGGGTTTCGACGAGGTCGGCGATGGTCGACTTTCCTGAAGCGGACAAGCCGGTAAACCACAGGATTCTGGCTTCATGCCCCTTCAGCAGCGAGCGGGATTTCCGGTCTATTTTCATAATATGCCGCGAGACTTTGGCGAGAGCGGGAAAAAATTGGCGCGTGCGGGTGCGTTTGCGTGCGCAGGAGTCAATCTGGATCGGCGCTTGCGATCAACAGCCCCTGCGCCAGCAGTTGCTCGACCAGTGCATTGATATCCAGCCTGAGCTGGCGTTCGTCCACTTCGTATTCCTGCAGTAATGCTGGCACGATGGCTTCGGTCGACAAGTGTTCGGCGAGCTGATGCCAGATGCGCGTTCCCACGGCGTCGAGGCCGAAATAAGTGCCGCTGCCCAGCTGCAGGAGCACGGCCTCGCCGGCCAGGTCCCGGATTACCACGTCGTCCGGTAGCGTTACCCGCATGGCGTCCTCACCCTCGCTTCAGGTCCTGCAGGATCAGTTCCCGCGCCGCCGGCAGCAGCGCGAGGCTATTGGGCAGGCGCAGCCGCCGAACGGGCACCTCTGTTGCCACCCGCTCGAGGACCCGCATTTGCCGCAGGATCATCGCCTGGTCAGTCAGGTCGAGCCGGAATGCGAATTCGACAAGTTCCATGAACGCGTCGCGGACTGAAAGCGGTTCGATCTGCGGAGCGCTCAAGGCTTCGCGGTTCTCCTGCCGGCCCAGCGAGTAGATCGCGTGCAACGGAAACGATCCGCCGGCTCCAGCGAATGAATCCGGCGTCGATATGCGCAGCTTTCTGGTGTATTGGCACACCGGCAGGGTCGAACGCGCCGCGTCGAACAGGGCCCCGCGACTGTCTTCCCAGAGCCGCAACCCGGGGTAGGCGGGTTCGACACAGAGCTGCCCGGGATTCTCCTTCAGCAGCAGGCAGTCGTCGCTGAGGACCGCATAGCCGATTGCATGGAACGCCGCCGCGAGCGTGGACTTGCCCGCGCCGGACGGCCCGATGAACGCGCATGCGCCGCCCGGCGTCTGGACAGCTGACGCGTGCAGCGCCTCCCTGCCGCGCAGGTTCAGCAACGGCGGAATGACTTGATCGAGGAACAGATGCCTGATGGTCTCGGGTTCGGTTTCCGCGCGCGCAACGCAACTTACCCGCCGGCCGGAACTGTCGACCAAAAAGTCGGCGTAGCCGGGATAATGGAAGCGGTAGCCGTAATCGGTTTTGGTGCAGGTTAGAGTTCGTGTTCCGTCCGCATCTTCCCAGGTCATGACGACGCGTCCGCGTTCCCACCGGGACAGATCACCGCCCAGTTCGAAATCGACGTCGGGGGAACCTTCCCATGCGGATTCCGCTTCCGCCTGCAACTCCGGAAACGGTACCGTGCTGCCGATGTGCAAGCCACACACGCGATAACGATTGCGCTGGCGGGCTGCGAAGTTCACAGGCAAATTCGTAATGAGCGCCGATGGATCAGCCGGGAAAGCGCCATGCTTGGTTCCCGATTGAATCAAACGCATCGCCTCCGACAGCCTGTCAGGCGCTGCAGACGGTTTGCAGGCTTCGCACAGGCGCGGCTAGAAATGCGACTTCCTTTTGCCAGCCCCGTCGCGCACCGTCTGACCGCCGGTCTTGGTGAGCTTTTCAATGGTGCCGTAGACCGTCAACCGCGGAGTCGCGTAAGGTTTCTTGGGTGGTTTGTCCACCGCGCCTGTTTCTTTTTTCGGATCGACGTTTTCTTTGCGTGAAGTCATGGTCTGTATTCCTGAAGGTGGACTGTCAGGCGACATCGGGGAAAGCCGCCCTGTACCAACATTCTAGCGCGAGGATCATCCACACCGGATCCACCGAATGCACATCGCCGCGCATGCATCGCTCGAGCATTTCGCCAGCCGCGTCGACATTGACATAGCCTTCCGCGGACAGCCGCAGCGATTGAAACACCCTGTCCGCCGATTCTCGCACAATGGCTTCCCTGTATAAATGGGAAAATTCGGCCTTGCTCCTGCGCCGCAGAATCGAGTCCGGGAGCAGCCCGCGCATGGCCTGGCGCAGGACATACTTGGTCTGACCGTCTCGCCAGCGCTGTTCCTCGGGCAGTGCCAGGGCGAATTCGATCAAGCGGCGATCACCAAATGGGTAGCGCCCTTCCGTCGCCCGGCGGGCATCGAAGCGATCCTGGATTTCGTTTGCCAGCACGTCCGAGCCTCTGAGCAAGGTCCCATGTATGGCGCGCTGCGCCATGGTGGGAAAGGGCGGGGGGGCCGGGCGGAGCATGCGTTCACTCAGTCCGATCGTCCGGGCAAATTCGGGCGTAATCCAGCGCGGCACGTTCGAACCGGTGCGGCGCTTGATATGCGATTTCAAGGCGTGCGGCACAATGGGGAGCAGGCACCATCGCGCGATATCTCTAAAGGTGAATGTTCGGCTTTCCGGAATGTCGAACGGGACGATGTCATGCCGGATCTGCCGAATGAGCGTCGGAATCTTCAGGCGGAGCAGTAAGTCCGCACAATGGGCGCGGCTGCCGGTCAGCCATTCATCTCCGCCTATTCCCCAGAACGTCACGCGGCTTCCGTTTTGCCGCGCCAAATCGTAAAGGGGCTGCCACACGGAACTGTTGGGAAAATCGGGTATATCGCGGAGGCGACGTGCCTGGACCATGAGCGGGTCTGCCGCCACGCCATCCATGCTGACGCCGTGCGCCGTGTCTCCCCACATCCCGGTCACTTCGTTCAAGAAGCTTTGTTCATCGGCGTCGGGATTGCGCGAAAGCAGCGAATACACGGCGGGCTTGCTGGCGGCAATGGCACCCGTACTCATCAGGTGATGGGTCATGCCGAGAATCGACGAGGAGTCCAGCCCGCCGCT
The DNA here is from genome assembly GCA_038206915.1 of Burkholderiales bacterium. Taxonomy (GTDB): domain Bacteria; phylum Pseudomonadota; class Gammaproteobacteria; order Burkholderiales; family SG8-39; genus 2-12-FULL-64-23. The sequence continues at coordinate 5,259 of JBBRAI010000076.1, forward strand.
GACAAAGTGACTCACCGGGGTCTGGCTGCGCAGGCGGCAGCGGACCGCCTCCTTGAAAATGTCGAAAAAATGCTCGGCGTACTCCGCGTCCGATGCATAGCGGATGGTTTTGTGGGGATCGATATGGAAATACCGTGTACGTCGCAGTTTGCCGTCGCGTAAGACGAGCTCACTTCCCGGCGGCAGGCGCAGGATGCCCTGATAGAGGGTGTCCTCCAGACTGGTGATGTTGTCGCTGAGGTACTCTCCCAACATGCCGAGGTTGGGCTTGCGCTGAAAGCCGGGCAGGTCGAGCAGCGGCGGCAGTTCGGAACTGAAGCTGAACGTGGTTCCATCGAAGACATAGTAGAAGGTCCGGATGCCCAGGGGGTCGCGTGCACAGAAAAGCGTCCTGTCCCGCTGGCTCCAGATCGCAAACGCGAAATCGCCGATGATGCGTTGCGGACAATCCTCGCCCCAGCATTCGTATGCGCGCAGCACCAGTTCCGCATCGGTGTCGCCGCGCGGCGCGCAGCCTTTCGCGATCAGAGCGGCGCGCAATTCCTCGCGGTTGTCCACGCGCCCGTCGAGGGCGAGGCATAGACCGCTCGGTTCATGAACCAGTGGTTGGGTCTCGCGCAGCGACTCCGGCGTCGTGTGCAGCATGAGATGGCCGAAGCCTACGGGGCCGCTGATCCAGTGACCGATGCCGTCGGGACCGCGATGGGCGATAGCCTTGGTCATGCGCTCCAGCAGCACACTTTCGACCGGCCGGCCGTCGAGATTGAAAATCCCAGTGATTCCGCTCATATCCCCCCGGGACTGAAACTGCTACGAGCGGTCAACGCGCCATCCGACCGCCGGGCTGGCCAGGGCCGCGTAGCGCTCGAATACGTCCGCGCCGTCGTTCAAAGGCAGCCCGTCGAGTTCCACCCATGCATGGGCAGACAGCCCGCCGTTGACAGCCCTGGACACGCCAAAACGGATTTCGGCCGGCATGCCGCGATTGCGAAGCAGCTGGCGCAGGACCAGCGATCGCTGCAGGCAATTCGCCCCCAGGATTGAAGCACTTGCATCGACCAGCCGGGCGATAGTGCGCGGCGCCAGCGCGTCGGCATCGGCCCGGCGCCCCATGCGCGCGAGTAAAACCGCGGTGCGGCGCATGCCGCACGCCTGCAGCAGTATGGCCGCCATGGGCAACAGCAGCAGGCAGCGCAGAACAAGGGCTCGTCCCGCCGGAGCGAGCGCGAGATACTTGTGCAGCCGCCTCACCCGGAGGCCCCGACGTCGATCAATCCCGCGGCCGTCAGTTCGGCGGCAAGGCGCCGCACGTCGGCCTCGAGCTGTCCGCGCTCCACCTCGAACTCCGCGAACAGCCGGTCTATGATTTGTTCCAGCGTAGCGCCCTTTTCGACCAGCTCGATCAGGCGCGAGCCGACCGGATCCAAGCCGTAGTAAGTCTCGTTGTCCAGATTCAGCAGCACATGCTCGTCGCCCACGCGGCGCATCAAGACGCGCTGTGTCACCCGCACGCCGGCATCGAGCGGCGGCAGATCGCGCGAATTATTGTCTGTCATAATGGTGTTGTCCGGACTTGGCATTGAGCGAACTATTCTACTACCAGGGCCGCAGTAAGCCAGCGCATGGAGAATTCTGATGGCCATACCGGGCGCGCCGGAACTGCGTGAGCGCGTGACTCCCGGCGGGCGCGAACTGCTCGCACTCTTGCGCTGTTCCGAGGGAGCCGCAGCGGACCTTACGCCGCAAGCCTGGGACGAGACCTTGCGGCTTGCGTTGCGCCACGGCGTCGCGCCGCTGTTGCGGCGTGCCCTGCAGTCCGGCGGCGCGCTTGAGCGTGTGCCGCACGACGTGCGCGCGCGGCTCGAGGCGGAGCGCCGCGCAACGGCACTCGACAATCTGCGCAACTACGGCCAATTCCAGCGCGTCGCGCGGGCGCTGGGCCAGCAGGACATTCCGGTAATTGCGCTCAAGGGCTTGCATCTGGCTGAACTCGTGTATCGCGACATCAGCCTGCGGCCGATGTCCGACATGGACATTCTGGTGCCGCGTTCGCAGGTGGAGCACTCGCTCGCGATTCTCCGCGGGCTGGGCTATGGCTTCGCCGATGATCTTTCGGGTGCGGCCGCCGCCATGCTCGACATCAAATGCAATATCAGCCTTGGCCATCGCGCCATGGATGTCCTGCTCGAGGTGCACTGGTCGCTCGAGGAACCGCCGGGGCGCTACGCCGCCGTGGTCGAAGAAATCTGGCGCCGCGCCATTCCGGCCCGGCTGGGCGATGCCGATGCGCTGGTCATGCCGGCGGAGTTTCTCCTGCTGCACGTGTGCGCACACCTTGCCTGCAATCACACGTTTGCGTTCAGCTTGCATGCGTTGTGTGACATTGCCGAAATAATCCGCGCGCGCCCCGCGTTTGATTGGACCGTGGTGGCTGATCACGGCAGGCGCGATTGCTGGGGGCGGGGTATTGCGGCCGCCTTGCGGCTTTCAGCCGATCATCTCGGCGCTGCGGTGCCGCCGGAGGTTCTCGTTTCGCTGGGCGCCGACAGCCTGGACGCCGGCATGCTTGCCGAGGCCATGGAACACCTCCTGAGCTGCACCGCAACGCCGGGCGAGTTGCGCACTGCCCCGAACCTCATGGCCATTGCCGGCATGCGCGGGCCGGTGAAAAAGCTGGCGGCGCTCTGGTCGAGGATATTCGTGCCCAGGGCCGAGCTTTCGTTGATCTATGGCGTGCCGGAGCATTCCTTGCGACTTGCCTTCTACTACCTCGTTCGCACCATGGATCTGCTGCGCAGATACGCGGCGAGCGCGTGGGCGCTGAGCGTGTCCGATCCGCGACTGGCCGCGACTGCCGCGCGCCATGCGCGGCTAGCCAAATGGATCTCCGGCGACTGAGGGCACGCCAAACGGATGTTCAGGATTCCGCGCCGGGGTGATAAAGCGATATCCAGGCAAACGCGAGCAGCAGCATGAAGGTCAGCGCGTTGGCGGGAATGTGCAGATTGAAGTCCACCGAACTGTGGATCATAAGCGCCAGAATGCCCATCATGGCGGCGAAGGACAGGCCGCGCATCAGCGGATCGCGGCGCAGGTACTGCGCGCGCAAAGCGGCCGCAAACGACATCACCACCATCAGCCCGAGCAATGCAATGCCGACCAGGCCGGTCTCGGCGGCAAACTCCATGTAGTCGTTGTGCGCGTGCGTGTAGGCTACAGCGGTCCCCTGCCCGCTGTAGCGCGGAAACACCACGGGGAACGAACCCAGGCCGGATCCAAACACCGGGTAATCCTCCCACATGCTTAAGGCGTAGGTCGCGACCTCGCCCCTATCCTCGGATTGCGCCGAGGTCTGAGCAATCCTCTCGATGACGCGTTGTGTGCCGAAATAGGTACCGACGATGAACACGTCGATAGCGACGAGGCTGACCAGCAGTATGACCATGGACTTGGTGGCGCGCTTTGCGAGCAGCAGGCCGGCGGCGCCGGTGATCAACAAGCTGATGAAGAACGAGCTGTTGCCCATGCGCGAGCGCGTGAGCACGAGCGCTATGACCATGATCACCAGGCCCAGCCGCAGCGCCATTTTCGGCGTGATCATCCATTGGATCAGGTTTTTAAGAAAATGCCCCCAGGATCGGCTCTTGGCGCCGGACAGACTCGCGATCAGCACGCCGACGCCGACCGATAGACACATTACGAGGTAGGCCGCGTAATGGTTGCGGTTGGCGAAGGTGCCGGACGCCAGACCGGCCGGGGCTTGCAGGCTGGTCAATGCACCATAAAGGGCTTGCAGCACTCCCGATGCGATCAGCGCATAGGCGGCAAAACGAATCCGGTCGCGGGTGCTCAGCAGCATCAGGCTCAGGACAAAGAATGCGATGTATGCCGTGCTCCTGCAGGCGGCGTCCAGCGTGGCATATCGGTCGAGCGTCAGCGGGGCGAAACCAGGCGCGGCCGGCGCGGCGGCCGCCAGGTACCAGTGCGCGGTTTCGGGTGAGAGCAGCTTCAATATCCCGATAGGAAAGGGAAGCAATTGCAGCCAGACGTAGCCCAGCCACAGAAGTCCGCACAAGAGCATCGGCCAGGCTTCGCGGAGAATTGGCGGCAACGCGTGGCTGCGGCGCAGCTGGCCCGACAGCCACCATAGCGCCAGGACTAGAACCCAGAGTGTGAGCAAAGCCCCTGCCCAGGCGCGATTGCTGCCTAATGGAATGGGTGCCCAAACGAGCAGCGCCAGATACATGGCAAACAGCCAAGGACCGCCATGGAAATTTGGGCGCATGGGAAGGACTCAAGCGAACAGGCCCGGAAGCTTGCGCTGCCGGGCCTGATGGAATCGAGTTCGATGCTCTGCTTTCAGCAAGTGCTCCCTGTGCAAATCGTAGTCACCCCGCCGCCTGGCGTGAACGTGGGGTTGACCGGCGCAACCGGCGGCGGTAGCGCCGGGGCTGCGGGAGGCACCTGCGCCTGCGCCGGGCCGGCTGCGGTAGCCGGCAGGGTCGCAAGCGTGCTTGCGAAAACCGTTGCCACGATGGCTTGCGCGGCCTCGGCAGCGGCCTGGGTCGCCGCACTTGCCTGTTCCGCTGCGACCTGCGCGGCCGCGCGCAATTGTGCGTTGCCCGGATTGGCGCTGGCTGCTGCCTGCGCGCGGCTTGCAGTTGCCTGCGCGGCGCTCGCACGCGCGGCAGCGGCGACTACAACGGGTGAATTATCCGGTATCGTCGCGTTCGAGAGCGCAGCCATTGCCGACTGAAGGCGCGCCAGCGCTTCGGGAAGCGGCGGCGCTTCCTCGGGTTGCCATGGTACTGCCTGGCCGGGTTCTATCTTGCTGATCGGGCCATAGGGCGTATGCACCGAAATTTCCCCGGTGGCTACCGCTGCGATCCCGACCTCCTTCCCCCTGACCTTGGTAATGACCACGACGTTGAAGTCGGCGTCGCCGGTATTCAGGATATCAATCAGCGACGCGCCCGCGGAAATGCTCACGCCCGCGCTATTCTCGGCGTGAATGGTGCCGCTGACAAAGCGCATGGCCCCGCTCGCAAGATCCAGCGCCATCCTGCTAGCCTTGAGATCACGCGGGTCGAAGAAATACTGATCGACGCTCAGTGTCGAGGCCGGACCCAGTGCCAGCACCTGCCCGTCCGCGAACTTGAGGACTATGCCGCTGTTAGCGTCGGTGTTGAAGGTCGTGCCGGACGGGAAAGTTTCACCCACCTTTGCATTCACGGTCTTGCCCTGAGGCGCGCGCACGGAAACCGTGTTCGAAATCGATTCGATAAAGCCAATCTGCCGTGTGTCCACACTTGCTACGGTCTCAGCGCTGCTGACCGCAGCAGCCGCCGCTGCCAAGCGCGCCGTGGCGGCCACCGCCACCGGCGTATTGACCGGCACTACCGTCGTCCACAATCCCGCCACCGCGGCCTGCAGCACCGCCGGGGCTGCAGCGATCGGCATCGGCGAGGCCGGCGTGCGTCGCGGCTCCCAAGGCAGATATTCGCCCGCGCCGAGGCGATAGATCGGCCCGTAGGGCGTGCGTACTTCGATCTGGCCCTGCGCGACCACCGCCGCGCCGATCTCTTCGGGTTCCGGTTTGACCTGCACGATGAAATCGGCGCCGCCCGGACTCAGAATGCGAAACTGGGAGTCGCCCGCGACGATGTGCACGCCATCACGGTTGGCGGCGCCTATGAGTCCGGCCACATAGCGCATCTCGCCGTGCAGGAGCTCTATGGTGGTGCTGCTCAGTTTGACGTCGTGCGCAACGTAGCGGTATTCGCCGACGCGCGCGCCCGAGTCCGGACCCACGGCCAGGACCTGGCCGTCGGCGAATTTCAGCACCACCTTCGCGTCGGCGCCGGTGTTGAACACGGTGTTGGAATCGAAGGTGTCCCCGACTTTTGTCGGGGCTGCCTTGACGCCCGGCTTCTGCATGGAGACCGAGCCGGATATTTCGTGCACGTAACCGGCTTGCGACCAGGCCGCCGAAGAAAATAGCGCCAGCGCCAGCGCCAGCGCCGCGCATAGCGCCGCGAGTGCGCTTCCAGATTCAGGCAATTTCCTTGTGGCGATCATCGACTATCCCTAAGTTCCCGGTCCGTCCGGTTTGACGGATTGCGCCGTGTTTTTGCAATCGGACCCGGCAATGCGTCTATATTCTTCTATAGCACAAACGAGATCAAAACGCCTGTAACTTTGCACGATTTTGAACATATTCTGCGGATCCCGCGCAGCCCCGCGCTGGATGCTCAGCAGCAGTGCCTGTCGCATTTCCGGACCGAGGTCCGCCCAGCGGGCCAGGCCGACGAACAGGATCGTGCGCTGCACGCTCGGCTCCCAGGGCCCCAGTTCATTGGCATGGCGCAGGGCTGAAAGCAGTTCATCGTCGAACTCGTCCAGATAAAGCTTGGTCAGCGCGAGATTCGCCCACAAGAACGGCGAAGTCGGCCGCTGCACCAGCGCCTGGCGGAAACGCATATGCGCGTCCTTGACCGACGCGAGCGCCTCGCGCGGCTTTTTCGAGGCTCGCATCCGCGCCAGATCCACCGCGCCTGCGCCCTCGAGCGCCCAGGGATAGCCGGAGACATAGTCCAGGCTCTCCGAATAATAGTTCGCAGCGCGGTCGATCTCCGCTGCGCTCGGAGAGCGCGACGCGAATGACCAAAACTCGGTTTGGTTCTGTCCCAGTTGCACGAACAGGCCCGCCACGCCCAGCCTGGCAGTCTGCACGGCGATCAGTACTAGAAGAATGAACAGAGTGACATGGAGCGCCCTCGCGTGCCGGCGCGCGAATGCGCCGGATGCGGCACTCGCCGAGCGCTCCGTTTCGGACCGCGTTGAAGGTTCAGATCGCATTTGCTTAGAGATTTATTGGTGGGCCCACCTGGACTCGAACCAGGGACCAAAGGATTATGAGTTCTCCGCGCCGTTCAGCGCTCAGGCGGCTTCGAGTTCAGACACGCCCTTCAATTGTTTTGCGATTGCGCGCTCGGCCAGTTTCAAGTCGTAGGCCGCTTGTAGATTGAGCCAGTATTGGGGTGCCTGGCCGAAAGCACGCCCAAACAGCAGAGCCAGTTCCGCCGTTACGGGCCTCGCCCCCTTGATGACATGGGAAATGCGCATTGGCGCGACGCCTATGACGCGGGCGAATTGGGCTTGCGATAGGTGGCGTTCTTCAAGGATTTCACGAAGGAACTCACCAGGATGAATCGGTGGCAATCCGTTCTTGATCATAGAAATCTCCATTCAATGGTAATCAACGATCTCCACATCGAAGGCATCGCCGTTCGAGAACCGAAAGCACAGTCGCCACTGTTCGTTGATTCGGATGCTCCACTGACCCTTGCGATCACCTTTGAGGGCCTCCAAACGGTTTGACGGCGGGTACTTGAGATCTTCGATCTGAGTCGCTGCGTTGAGCTGCGTCAACCGCATTGCGGCTCGAGCGCGAATCTCCGTGGGCAGCCGTTTTGAGCGGCCCGCTGCGTAGAACCGCTCGGACTCAGAATCAGCGAAGGACTGAATCATTACGCAGATCATAAACATTATGTTTATGATCGTCAACACCCAATGTTGTTGGTGGGCCCACCTGGACTCGAACCAGGGACCAAAGGATTATGAGTCCTCTGCTCTAACCAACTGAGCTATAGGCCCTACGGGGAATGATACAGGGTTTGGGAACATCCCCTCACCCCAGCCCTCTCCACCTCGCGCCTGAGTCGCTCGGATTCGGCAGGCACGCGACCGTACGCAGGTACGGTCGCATGTCCGGCCTCATCCCCGGGGGCGGGGAGAGGGGGTGTCTTTTCTTATGCTTCGTTATCGAGGAAGCTGCGCAGCTGTTCCGAGCGCGAGGGGTGGCGCAGCTTGCGCAGCGCCTTTGCCTCTATCTGCCGGATGCGCTCGCGCGTGACGTCGAACTGCTTGCCGACTTCCTCCAGCGTATGGTCGGTGTTCATCTCGATGCCGAAGCGCATACGCAACACCTTTGCTTCGCGCGGCGTGAGCGAATCCAGTACGTCCTTGGTTGCGTCGCGAAGCGAGCCATAGACCGCTGCGTCCACCGGCGCCATCGTGGCCGCGTCTTCGATGAAGTCGCCCAGGTGCGAATCGTCGTCGTCGCCGATCGGCGTTTCCATCGAGATCGGCTCTTTCGAGATTTTTAGGATTTTGCGGATTTTGTCCTCGGGCATTTCCATCTTCAGCGCGAGCGTCGCCGGATCGGGTTCCTGTCCGGTTTCCTGCAGGATCTGGCGCGAGATGCGGTTCATCTTGTTGATGGTTTCGATCATGTGCACCGGGATGCGGATGGTGCGCGCCTGGTCGGCGATCGAGCGCGTGATCGCCTGGCGGATCCACCAGGTCGCATAGGTCGAGAATTTGTAGCCGCGGCGGTATTCGAACTTGTCCACGGCTTTCATCAGGCCGATGTTGCCTTCCTGGATCAGG
>JBBRAI010000077.1:0-13092 GCA_038206915.1 Burkholderiales bacterium
ACGATCGAGCGCATGGTCAACGCCGAGGTTCGCGCCAACCATGCGACCGAAACCCATCACATGGACATGCAGGAGGCGCTCGACTTCGGCGCGATGGCGTTGTTCGGCGAAAAGTACGGAGAGCGCGTGCGCGTTCTGCGCATGGGCAACACATCGACCGAACTCTGCGGTGGCACCCACGTCACACGCACCGGCGACATCGGCCTGTTCAAGATCGTGTCTGAAACCGGCATTTCTTCCGGCGTGCGTCGCATCGAGGCGGTGAGCGGGCAGGGCGCATTGGATTACGTCGCTTCGGAGGAGCAGCGGTTGCACGAAGCGGCGCAACTTCTAGGCGGCAACGCGGGCGATGTAGGCGACAAGTTGCGCGCACTGCTCGATCGCCAGAAAAAGCTGGAGCGCGAGCTTGAGGCGACGAAGGCGAAACTTGCGACCGGTGCCACTGCCGACCTTGCCACGCAGGCGGTCGAGGTGGGCGGTATCCGCGTGCTGGCGGTGCGTCTGGAGAACTTCGACGTCAAGACCTTGCGCGAGACAGTTGACCGGCTCAAGCAGCAGTTGGGCGACGCGGTCGTGGTCCTGGCCGGCGTGAGCGATGGCAAGGCGGCCTTGGTCGCCGGGGTCAGCGGTGCGGCCGCGGGTCGCGTCAAGGCCGGGGAATTGCTGTCGCACATTGCCGGTCAGATCGGCGGCAAGGGCGGTGGCCGTCCCGACCTTGCGCAAGGCGGCGGTGACGATGGCCCGGGCCTGTATAAGGCCCTGGCGGGTGTGCCTGATTGGGTTTCCGGTCGGCTGGCTCAAGAAATGTGAGCTCTTTACGCTTGTCGTACGGGTCGTTCGATATTATGTTTATCGATCGCCAACAGGGTTAGGGCAGTAATGACTGATGCGCAACGCCGGCGGACAGGCCGTCCGTTTACTGGAGAAATGGAATGCTGATCCTGACTCGCCGCGTTGGCGAAACATTGATGATCGGGGACTCGGTGACCGTGACCGTGCTCGGCGTCAAGGGCAATCAGGTGCGAATCGGTATCAATGCGCCCAAGGACGTTGCCGTCCATCGCGAGGAAATCTACCAACGGATCCAGCGTGGTGAAGACGGCGAGGGGAGTAAGTCCCACCCGGAATCAGACGCCGGCAATTTGCCGCGGACCGGGTGAGTCGGTATCCTTCCGCACTCGCGGACGCTGTACCCGCGTCGGAGACTTGCCCGAGCGGCCGAAGGGGCTCCCCTGCTAAGGGAGTATGGGGCTTAAAACTCCATCGAGGGTTCGAATCCCTCAGTCTCCGCCAATGCCTCTAAAGCACTGATATTTAAGGGCTTTTTAGTTACTGGAAGCATGAGGCGGTTGGTCAACTGGTTGGTCAACTCCAACCATGCGATTGCCCCATCATTTGCTGCGTCACGCCTCGGGCGTGTTTCACTTCCGCCTTGTGGTGCCGCGTGATCTGCACGGGGCCGTTGGCCTGCGCGTGATCAAACGCTCGCTACGCACACGCGATCCGAGAACCGCTCAGACGGCGGCGTGGGAGCTGTCGGCATCGTATGCTCGTGCTTTCACCGTGCTCAGGGGGAAGGCGATGGCAAACCGGTCATTACTAGACGACGCGGTTGCCGCGTTGACTGAAGGCAAGGCGATGCGCTACGAACGCGACAGCGCCCGCGGGTTCGTCAAGACAGACGGCCCCGAAGACCATGCCCAGTTGATGGACTACCTTGCGGCCGAGGAACGCCTCGCGCGCACGAAGATCGAGGCCCACCAACAAGAGCGAGCGTTGCACGATGCGCGCGCCCACGCCGATAGTGCCGAGATGGTCGCCCGAACCGACCTCCAGCAAGCACTGGCAGACAAAGCGGCCGAACAGCTGAAAAGACTAGAGGCGGCAATCCCCTTCCCAGCGGAGGCGGGGTCCAGCGCGAGCGGGTTCACCGTGCGCAACATGATCACCCATTGGGAAGCCGTGGAAGTCCCCGACATGCTCGCGGCCACAGCGGTCACACGCAAAACGATGATCGAAAATTTCGCGGTGCATTTCGGTGAGCACCGCCCAATTCGTGATGTGCGCCGCACCGACGTGGCCAGTTGGGATGCCGCGCAAGCCAAAAGCGGCAACTCGAAAGGAACTCGCAAGGGGAAGGCCAGCCATTTGAAGATGTTTTTCGAGTGTGCCGGACGCAGCGGCCACTATCCGATCGAGCTGCATGGAAATCCTGCCGAAGGGGCGGTGAAGTTCACCAAGGGCGACAAGAAAGCGCGCGCCAAAAGCCACGGCTGGGAAGCGTTTACGCTGCCCCAGTTGCAAACGCTGTTTGCACCCGCGAATTTGAAGCGTGCGCGTGAGCCGCATAACCGTCGCGCCATGGTGATGGGGTTGTTCACCGGCGCCCGGGTGGGGGAGGTTGCTCAGTTGAAGTTGACGCAGTTCAAAATCGAGGACGGCGTGAAGTGCTTGCATATCACCGGGGCCTTGAAGACCGAGGCAAGCGAACGGCTAATCCCAATTCATCCCGATCTGCTACGGCTCGGACTTTGGGAGTGGAAGGAGGAGCAAGAGCAGCGCAAAGAAACTCATCTGTTTCCGCTTGTGAAACTGACCGGACGCAGTAAAGGCAACGCTATCAGCAAGGGCACCAGCAACCTGCTGGACTTGCTGAAAATTGCGCCGGAGGATGGCAAGACCACGCGGCTGGGTTTCCATAGTTTTCGCGACACCATCGTGCAGCATTTGCAGAGCAACGACGCCGAGGGCGTGCGCGAGGAACGGCGCCGCGCTTATGTCGGTCACGCCCAATATGAAAAACGCGACACCAGCGCCCACGCCACCGCCTACATGCGCAAATGGTCGCCCAAGGAAATCCAAGCATTGGAGGCCGGGATTACTTGGGGCCAATGGCTGGACATCGACGGCCTGCGAGACTTGCTCGCGAAAACCGACAGCGACGCGACGCTGAAACGCGACGCTCGCAAAGCCAAGCGAGCCGTAAGCAGTCCCGCCTAGGGCTAGTGCCCTGGGCGGCTACGCGCGTGTCGCATTGCGTTCGGCGAACCACTGCAAGCCGCGCTCGCGCATAGCCCGGGCTGTGTCCGGCTTACTTGCGCGCTGGCTCATCACCGCGAGCAACCAGCCGCACAATTCAGCTGGGTCCAGATCATCGGCCGTGGCGGCGATCACGACGCCGCCCAGTTCAATTTTTCTGTGGGCGTCGGCCGAGCGAAGCAAGGCGGCGATTGTCTTGGCCTGTTGCCTCTTTTCGAGCTTTCGAGTGCGGGCCTTTTCAACTTGGTCCGCAAGGCGTTGCCGGGCGTGCAGTTGTGACAATCGCACCGCAGTCGCGTCGATTTGTTCGGGCAGGGACTTACGCATGCGCAACGATCCGCAGCGGCGTGGAGTCCTTGGGGGGATGTATCAGCGCGGCGAGCCGCATGCGAAGTCGCCAGATCAATATGCGAGGGCAGCGCCCTGCTTGTTCGGCCTCTAACAACAGCGCCTCCACTGCGGCAATCAGATCGCATCCGGGGATGTCATCGCCCATTCGTACGAAAAGGGTTTCGCAGCATGCAATTAATTCTTCTGCAGAGGCGAGCGCCTCGGGTTTCATTGGCATTTGTTGCTCCTTTCGGTGACGGTCCAGATCAGCTTGCGACGGCATTTTCGTTTGGCAAGCCCTTGCGGTAAAAATATTTCGCTTCTTACTGGTATCGAGGGCCGGAGCGAAGCGTGGCCCAGTTCCCGAGCACCACGAAGGGCGCACCTATACATCGCTGCGCGATGTGTGCGGCCGGCGGCGCAAGGGCAAAGGCGACTACCGGAGGCATAACCCATGGCGATCTACCACCTCAACGCGAAACTGATTGGTAGGAGCCAAGGTCGGAGTGCAACATCTGCATCGGCTTACCGGGCCGCCCAGCGAATTGTCGATCCTAGAAGTGGGCTGGTGTTTGACTACACGCGAAAGCGCGGAGTAGACGGCGCAGAGATCATTACGCCAGACGGGTCCACGCCCGACCGGTCCGACCTCTGGGGAAATCTTGAGCTGCGGGAAAAACGCGCGGACGCTCAGCTGGTTCGTGAGGTTGAAGTTGCACTGCCTCGCGAACTTACGGCTGAGGAGATGCGCGCCACGGTTCGCGCTTTCGTTCGCGAGCAGTTTGTTGCGGTAGGCATGGTTGCGGACATCGCGTTTCACAATTTAACAGGCTGCAATCCGCACGCCCACATTCTCCTATCACTGCGTGAGTGGTTGGGCGATGGCTTCGGATTGAAGCGACGCGAATGGAACGACCGCGCCTTGTGCAACCAGTGGCGCGAACGCTGGGCCGAGCATGCCAATGCCGCACTGGCCAACGCTGGGCACGCTGCCCGTGTGGATCATCGAACGTTGATCGAGCAAGCGGCTGCGGCGTTGAAAGAGCAACGTCACAACGATGCCGCTGCGCTTGATCGTTTGGCCACCATCCACGAGCGAGGCAGCCCCGCGGCAGCAGCGCACAACGCCTCGGTGCGCGCGGTCAACGCCGCTCGCCAAATGGAATGGCAAGCGATCGAACAAGCTGCGCGCGATGTTGGCCGGTTGATGCCGAGTGCATCCGACAATAAATCTCGCCCGAGAGCGAAAACGCTGGCGGCCCAAGACCTTGAGTTTGTCGAGCACATGCGCACCAGTAACGAGCCCAAAGCCTTGCGGTGGCGGTTCTATGACAACCAAGCTAATGAGGCGGCTGAGTGGTTGGCGCGTAAGGCCGGCAACGATGCGCGACGGCTTGCGGCGCTGGAGACCGCTGCGCGAGTTAAGCGCTTGGCCTACATCGAGTGGGAGGGGTGGAACGATGCCCATCGGCGGCCCTTCTGGCCATGGCAATGGGCGGGTTGGGACCGTGCCCAAGCCGCGGCCCGCGCTCGCTATGACGCCAGCAGGCGGGCCGAGAGGAGGGCGGCACGCAAAGCGGCGCCCGAGCGCATTGACACATGGCGCCGCGCTTACGCGGCAAAACAGGGCGAGCTAGCGGCCGCGTTGGCGTCTAGGCGCGCTGTCCTCGCTACACCGAGCGAGCAAGCACAAGGACGAAGGGAGCACGCTGAAATCCGTCGCAGTGCCGACCGTGCGGAGTCCTTGGCGTGGGCAAGGCCAACGGCACCCTTAGCCAGGCCGCGGCGCGGCCCCAAGGCGCACCCATAGAGAGCAACAGCGGGGATAGGGGCCGATGGCCCCGCAGGAGCGGCGGCGCAGCCGCCCAACGCGCGAGCGGAGCGAGCTCCCGCACTTGCTTGGGCTTTTGCTGTTCGCTGTTCTGCTGAGCGATAGCGAAAAATCCGCGCACCGCGTGCGCCCTTTTCCTCTTAAACCTCTAAAACCTAGACGCGGGGAAGGGCCGTCACATCAGGGTTTCGGAGGCGTGAAATAGCAACAGACCACGCAGGCAGTAGCAGCGGACCACGCAGACCGTAGCACTCGACCCCGCAAACCCGTAGCGACTAACCACGCAGGTGATAGCACTCGGCCACGGTGGTCAGGGTTGACAGCGCAGCGGCCCGCAGTAGAACCATGGGGATGAAGAAATCAACGCTCAAGGACATCCACGGCGAGGCCGCACTTCCAGCCGTCCCACTTGGCTTCGCGCGCTCGGCAATGTTTGGCGTGGCACGACATGACCGCACCGTCATGGTGTCTTGCCATCCCATACCTATAAACGACCCGCGCGGAATTAGCTTCATCTACAGCGGGCCGAAACTGAGCCACTATCACGCTCTCCTATGGCAGGCCGTCATTCAAGCCGCCCAGTGCGCCGACGTAAAGGACGAAACTCCTTTCACTGTATCGGCGGATGCATTGCTGCGCGCGATGGGAAGCAAGGGCGGCGACACCAAACAACGCGGACGGGTATGGGAATGGCTGAAAGACCTGACGGCCGCGCGCGTTGAACTGCTCACCCGATCGAAGGCGTATGTCGGCCCGCTTGTATTGGATGCGGCGCGAGACGATCGCAGCGGGACAGTGTGCATTAGGCTGAACTCCAAACTGATTGGCCTCCTGGACTACGAGGTGCTGCGCAATGAGCTGGCGCGCAAGTCGGCGCTCGGCCGCAATCTGCTGGCGATGTGGCTGCACGACTACTTCGCCACCCACTTACGACCACAGCCCGAGCGGATCGCTCGGCTACGCGATGTTTGTGGTTCGCCGCTCGCCCTTCCCCAATTTCGGCAGCGGCTGCGAACGGCAATGACGCTATTGACCGAGGGCGAAAGGCCGCTGGTAACGTCGTGGTGCATCGACAAGAAAGACCGCCTTATCGTGCGCAAAAATCCCACGAGTGTTGAACTCTTTGACCCAAAGAATGCAGAGGCTAAGCAGCGTGGCGTCTGGGCGCATGATCGCAAGGCGGACGCCATCCAGAAAGCGCGGGCACAGCGTGCCAGAGTGGCCCTTTAGTCCTGAGGGCCGCCGGGCATAATGGCGCCCAGTGGATGGGGACCAAATCAAGCCAATGACGCCGCACGATTTCATTGCTAAGTGGCGGAACGGCGGTGACGAGCGCCGCGACGCGCAACCGTTCTTTGAGGACCTCTGCCGACTGGTGGGGCACCCGACGCCGCGGGAGGCTGATCCAGAGCACACATGGTTCACCTACGAATATGGCGCGAGCAAGACCAGCGGCGGCGAGGGTTGGGCGGATGTATGGAAAAAAGGATTTTTTGGCTGGGAGGCCAAGGGCACGCACAAGAGCTTAGATCGCGCCTACGAACAATTGAAAATGTATGCCGACGCCCTGCAAAACCCGCCGCTGCTGGTGGTGTCCGACCTGCAAACCATCGTAGTCCATACGAATTTCACCAACGCGGTAAAGCGCGTCTATCGGTTCACCGTCGAGCAGTTGGCCGACTACGACACTCGGCAAATCCTCGTTGCTGTGTTCAACCACCCGGACACGCTGCGCCCCGGCGTCACCCGCGCCGCCATCACGCAGGAAGCGGCTGAGAAGTTCACGCGGCTGGCGAAGGCGTTAGGGGATCGCGGCCATGATCCGCACCCAGTGGCGCATTTCCTCAATCGGCTGTTGTTCTGTATGTTCGCCGAGGACATCGGCCTTTTGCCCGCGCAATTGTTCACCAAGTTGGTTGACAGTTCCAAGGACTCTCCGGCGCTGTTTGAGAAACGCAGCCGAGAGTTGTTCGCCGCCATGAATACAGGCGGGGATGTAGCGTTCGAGAATGTTGATTGGTTCAATGGCGGATTGTTCGAGGACGATGCGACGCTGCGCCTCGAACCGTACGAACTGAAACTGTTACTAGAAGCCTGCCGGCTGGATTGGTCCGAAATTGACCCCGGAATTTTTGGCACCTTATTCGAGCGCGGGCTAGATCCGAGTAAGCGCAGCCAGTTGGGTGCGCACTACACGGACCCGGAAACGATCATGAAAATCGTGCGGCCGGTCGTGATCGAGCCGTGGGTGGCCGAGTGGGAAGATGAGAAAATCCAACTGAGTATGTTGCTGGCGAAGGCGAAGAAATCCGTTTCAAAGCCGGCGCAAGACAGGTTTAACCAATTTTTGGAACGGCTACGCACGTTTACTGTGCTGGACCCGGCGTGCGGCTCCGGCAATTTTCTATATTTGGCATTGCGCGCATTGAAGGACATTGAGAAGCGCGTGCTAATTGAGGGCGAGACTTTAGGCTTGGGGCGGCAATTCCCCGGCCTTGGCCCTTCAAGCGTCAAGGGTATTGAACTGAACACCTATGCGGCGGAACTTGCGCGCATCACCATCTGGATCGGCGAAATACAATGGATGATCCAGAACGGGTATGGCGCAAAGAAAAACCCGATCCTTCAACCCCTCGACCAGATCGAAAATCGAGACGCTCTTCTGAACGAGGATCGCACCGAAGCTGTGTGGCCGGTTGCCGATGTCATCATCGGTAACCCGCCGTTTATTGGCGACAAAAAGATCGCAGGTGAATTAACAGTCGATTACGCCAACAAACTGCGCGTTACATACGCGGGGCGTGTGCCAGGGGGCGCCGATTTTGTCTGCTATTGGTTTGAGAAGGCGAACGACGCGATTAAAGCGAACAACGTTCAACGGGCCGGGCTGGTAGCGACAAATAGCATCCGAGGCGGAAAGAACCGCGAGGTGTTAAAGCACATCGCCGATACTGCGCGGATTTTCGAGGCATGGAGCAACGAGGATTGGATAAACGAAGGCGCTGCCGTTCGCGTGTCGCTGGTCTGCTTTGGGCGTGGGATACAAGGTGCTAAGTTGGACGGCAAATCTGTAGCCGAAATTTTTTCCGATTTAACCGAGGGCGGTGGAGAGCGCGGAAGTGCTGATCTGACAAAGGCCAGCGAAGTGGTGCAAAACAGGGGTATTTCGTTTCAAGGCGTAACGCCGTCCGCCTCTCTGGTGCGGAAGCGTCGGGAGGAGCTTGGATTGCCCGAGGTTTCCTTCAATTTGGACGGTGAAGCAGCCAGAAGCATGTTGCGCGAGCCTGCCAATGTGCGCGGCGAACGGATGTCAGATGTCGTCGCGCCCTATTGGGTTGCTGACGACATCACCGCAAGGCCGCTTGATCGTTTTATTATCAATTTTGGCGTTCGCGATGAACTTTCTGCCTCTATGTTTGAGAGGCCATTTTCGGCAATTGCGAATATTCGACTTCATCGGGCATACGCCAATCGCAACAGAGAATATCCTTGGTGGTTGTTGCTTTGGCCGCGACCAGTAATGTTCAAGGTCTTGCGCGGACTAAAACGTTTTATTGTCATTCCACGGGTATCGAAGCACCATCTTTGTGCATGGGCCCCTGCTGGTGTTACGCCGGGCGATGCGCTGATCGTCGTCGCCAGAGATGACGACACAAGCATCGGCATTCTCCAATCGCGTATCCACGAAATTTGGGCGCTACGACAGGGATCGAGCCTTGAAGATCGACCTCGGTATACGCATACGACTTCCTTCGAAACTTTCCCGTTCCCAGAACTCCTCGCACCCAATGTCCCCGCGGCGGATTTCGCGGACAGTCCACGGGCCCAGCCCATCGCAGCCGCTGCGCGCGCGCTGATGGAAGCCCGTAGCAGCTGGCTAAACCCGCTGGAATGGGTGGACTGGCAAAGCACGCCGCAAGAAGACGCCGCAGGCTTCCCCGCGCGCCCGGTAGTCAAGCCCGGCTACGGGGCTGACTTGAAGAAGCGCACCCTCACCAATCTCTACAATGCCCGCCCGCCTTGGCTGGACAACCTGCACCGCGCCCTTGATGAGGCCGTGGCGGCCGCTTATGGGTGGGAATGGCCGTTGTCGGATGACGAAGTTCTCCGCCGCCTATTCGTGCTGAACCAAGCAAGGGCGGCGCACAAGGAGCTCCGCTCGTGAAGTGGGCCGACATTGTTAGTAGCGGTAAGACCTATCCAATGTCGCACCTGCACCCATTCACGGTGGGAGTTCAGGTCGGCAGCAGGCAGATTGACTTGCACGTCACTTTTGGGTGGCATGTATTCACAGACGACAAAGGTAACGGTTCGCCGATCCGGCACGGTCAAGAGACCCGCTACTTCTGTGCTAATCGACACTCCGATAGCCATCAGGCAATACACTTCATTCAGAACGGGATGGCGGATGCGTATGTTCGCTGTTACATCACAAAGAAATCCGGCCAAATGTTCTTTGTTTTCGACCTCAATCCTTATGCGATGTTCTTCACATTTCAGAAGCCTTCGGACACCGTTAATGAATTGAACTGCAAACTAGTCAGTGCCTACACGGTCAGCCCTTGGGGGCACAGCGGCCTTCCCACTTGGGGGAAATTGCAGAAGCTCGGATTTGTGTTGCATAAACGTGAACGGGGTGAGGCGATAGCAGTTAAATAGGCTGTGAACGGGGGTCTACCCAGCTTGACAAGGACTCTGCGTTGTGGAGAATGGGGCCCGTCACCGCACGACCGGAACCCGCAAGGGGGTGGTGATGTCGGTAGCGAAAGCTACCCTCAGCCCAATGAGCTGAGATAAGGCGCTTGCGCTGAAAGAGCAGACCGATAACTAGCTTCAGGAAAAACGCCTCGCAAGGGGCGTTTTTCTTTTGGTCTCTCACTACTTGCCACGACGACCCAGCGCTCTGCCATCGTCCAGAGTTGGCGTCCCAGACAGTCTTCATCCGATGGCGCAGGGCATTGAGGTAACAGCCGGCTAACTGCTACCATGCCAGCTTGGTCAACTTCCTTGGTCACATCGACCGGAAGATCAGCCGCTTCAAAGGCTTACAGACACTGGCGTTTGGTCACTTGGCTGAGGCTCCCTCAGTCTCCGCCATTTGCAATGGCTGCGACTTCGTGATTCCCGGCCCTCGCAGGCTCGGGCGTTCGTCAAGGGCGCGAGCCAGTGGCTCGCAAGCGCCCCTGACTCACCCCTCAGTCTCCACCAGATTTTGTGACGCAAATTTGTGAGATGAATAATTGACGGAATCGCCTCCGATTCTGCACAATTCCGCTACTGCGCCCGTAGCTCAGCTGGATAGAGCACCAGGCTACGAACTTGGGGGTCGGGAGTTCGAATCTCTCCGGGCGCACCACAAACACGAAAGCCGGCGAATCAATCGCCGGCTTTTTTGTTTTTTGGTCGTAAGCGCGCATTTGAACTCCCGCAATGGTCGAGCACCACCACATCCCCGCATCCAGGCCGATAGCCCTCGCTCAGTGCCCTGAATACGTAGTCGCTCGCTTCCCTGCACGCAACGGCCAGCGGCTTTCCAAGGCAGAGATTTGCCGCGACAGCGGAGGCAAGCGTGCAGCCGGTGCCATGTCCATCGACTGGGATGCGCTCGTGCCTGAATGTTGCGTTGCTGATGCCGTCGTCGTAACGGTCAATCACCTCCGGGCCTTTGTTGAGATGACCACCCTTGAGCAGCACCGCTCGCGCTCCCAAGACGCGCAGTTGCAACAACGCTGCATCGGCATCGTCTAGATTGACGATAACGCGTCCCAGCAACCATTCGGCTTCGGGAATATTCGGAGTGAGCAATGTCGCCAGGGGCAGCAGGCGCGTGCGCAAGGCATCAAGAGCATCGTCGGCGAGGAGCCGGGCACCGGATGTCGCCACCATCACCGGATCGAGCACGATGGCCGGCGGCTTGTGTCGCTCGAGCGCATCGGCCACGGCATAGATGACTTTTGCGGTCGCCAGCATCCCGATCTTGACCGCACCGATGCGGAAGTCGTCGAAGCAGGCATCGATCTGTGCCCGCAGGAATGCCACTGGCGGCACGTGCACCGCCGTGACGCCGCGCGTGTGCTGTGCAGTCAGCGCTGCGATCGCACTCAAGCCGTGGATGCCGTGCGCGGCGAAGGTCTTGAGGTCGGCCTGGATCCCGGCGCCGCCGCCGGTGTCTGAGCCGGCGATGGTGAGTGCGCAGATCGGGCGCGAGTTATTCATGGATTTTGCTGGTGCTCGGGTCGGACCGTCATGGCGCTTGTATCAGCACGATGGCTGACGTATCGCCGAGAGGATGCCCTGCAGCAGCGCGGTGGGCGTCGGCGGGCATCCCGGGACCGTGACATCGACCGGAATTACCTTCGCAACGCCTCCCAGGCACGCGTAGCTCTCGCCGAAGATTCCTCCGCAGGCGCCGCAATCGCCTACCGCGATCACCAGTTTCGGGTCCGGCATGGCCGCGTAGGTGCGTCGCAACGCCTCCGCCATGTTTCGTGTCATCGGGCCGGTCACCAACAGGGCATCGGCGTGCCGGGGGCTCGCCACGAACTTGATCCCCAATCCTTCAAGGTTGTAGTACGGATTGCTGAGCGCGTGGATTTCCAGTTCACAGCCATTGCAGGAGCCTGCATCGACCTGGCGGATGCACAGCGCTCTGCCGAACAGGCGCTGGATATCGGCATGAGGACCGTTTCTAGCATCGAGGGATCGTTCGGGGGGGGCGGCTGAGTCACCAGACCGACGCGAAAGATCTGAAGAAGCATATGCCACATGATGTTGCTTCCCTTTAGAGGTCGTGGCCGCTGTAGGACAGGTTGAAGGACTTGTTGATCAACGGGAAGTCGGGGACGATGTTGTCGATGATCGCGTACTCCAGCGCAGGCCAGTTATGCCACGACGGATCGTGCGGATGACAGCGCAGCACGTGTCCGCTTGCGGTAGCCCGCAGCCCGACCAGCACCGGGCCGCGCCAGCCCTCTACGCCACCGATCGCGAGTTCGCCGGCACGCACCTCACCCAGGGGCTCGGTGATCGCACCCGATGGCATCGCGGCCAACAGATCGCGACATAGCTGCAAGGCGTCCAATATTTCATCGAAACGCACCGCCACGCGTGCGGCCACGTCGCCCTGCATGCGGACGATGGGCTTCACCGACCACACGTCGTAAGGCGGCACCCGGAAAGTGGCACGCCAGTCTTGTGCGTGGCCGCTCGCCCGTGCGCTCAGGCCGACCACGCCCAATTGTTGGGCCAACTCCGGCGATAGGCGTCCGGCGCCCATGAACCGCTCTTGCAGGCCGGCATGGTTGTCATAGACGTTGCGCAGGACACGCAGTTCGCGTTCCAGGTCCGCCATGGAGTCCAATAAACGTTGTGGACCCTCCGGCGGCAAATCCGCCTGGACACCACCCGGCATGATCGCGTCCATCGGATATCGCGAGCCCCAGAGTTGCGCGTTGACGCGTAACAGGTCCTCCTTGAGGCGCGAGAACTGCATCAACCCGAATGCCAGCCCGGCATCGTTGCCCAGGCCCCCGAGGTCACCCAGGTGGTTGGCGATGCGTTCGCGCTCCAGCAGCAGCGCCCGCAGTGCCAAGGCGCGCGACGGAACGTGCGTGTCGGTCAAGGCTTCGGCGGCCATCGCGTAAGCCCATGCAAATGCCACCGTCGAATCTCCGGAAACGCGGGCGGCCAAGCGGTTGCCGTCGGCCAGGGTCATACCCTCGAAACGCTTCTCGATACCCTTGTGCGCATAACCAAGGCGTTCTTCGAGACGCAACACTTTTTCGCCGACGACTGAAAACCGGAAGTGCCCCGGCTCGATTGTTCCCGCATGAACGGGGCCGACCGCGATCTCGTGCACACCATCGCCTTCCACCCGGACGAACTGATAGGGC
>JBBRAI010000078.1:0-12582 GCA_038206915.1 Burkholderiales bacterium
CGCATGCATGGCGAAGAGGTGTTCGTCGACGTAAGTTTCCACGTACCGGTCAGCCCGCAGCAGGCCTGGGCGGTGATGACCGACTACGAACACGCGACCCAGTTCATTTCCAAACTGGAAAAAAGCGTGATCCTGTCGCGCACCGCGGATACGCTGCTGGTGTCGCAGAAAGGCACCATGGGCTGGGGTCCGTTCTCGGTGCCGATCGAGACGGTGACGGAAGTGCATTTGACGCCGTACGAAATGCTGCGCGGCAAGCTGGTCAGCGGCAACATGAAAAAGAACGAGTCCACCACCCGGTTGATCGCCGATGCGAACGGCACGCGCGTCGTCTATCACCTGGAATCGATCCCCGAAGTGTGGATCCCGCCGCTGATCGGCCGTGCCCTGGTCGAAATGGAAACGCGCGCACGATTTCAGCAACTGGTCGAGGAGATTCTTCGACGCAAGAACCTGGCCGATGCGAAAGGGTGAAATTTCACAACTAAATTGTCATTCCGAGGCCAAGGGCCGAAGAATCTGCTTTTCGTTGATCTAGAAGCAGATTTCTCGCTACGCTCTGCATGGTGTTGTAGGAGGCCCGCCCCCGGGCCGACCGAACTCCAATTCGGCACCGATCGCGGCGAGGGCGCCGCTCCTACAAAGGAAGCAAGTCGTAGGAGGCCCGCCCCCGGGCCGAGCGAACTCCAATTCGGCACCAATCGCGGCGGGGGCGCCGCTCCTACAAAGGATGCAATCGGGCATAATCCCGCTGTCGCCATCCTCCCGCCCACCGATGCCCAGTTCCTATCTTAGCGGCCGCCTGCGCAGCTTCCTCCACGCCTTCCGTGGCCTCGGACTGCTGCTGCAAACCCAGCACAATGCGCGGATACACGCCTTGGCCACAGTCCTGGTGGTGGCTGCGGGGGTCGCTGCCGGGCTGTCCGGAGTCGAATGGGCGCTGATCGCGCTGGCAGTGGTGGGCGTTTGGGTGGCCGAGGCGCTGAATACCGCTATCGAGTTCCTGGTCGACCTGACCTCGCCTGAGCTGCATCCGCTGGCGGCGAAAGCCAAGGATGTGGCGGCCGGGGCCGTTCTGGTCGCTGCTATCGGCTCGGTGATCGTGGGTGCCCTAGTTTTCGGGCCGCATGTGCTAAAGCTGCTCGGGCGATAGGTTCCAGTTGCTATTTGACAGCTGTATTGGTGCAGCGCAAAATGCCGCAGTTTAGCTAGTATTTCTCGTGGCTTATCAGGGCCCGGCTGGCTCGTATTGGTGCACCGCTTTCGGAGATCCGCGCCCCCGTGCAACAAGCAAATTCCGAGGATAATTCAGGCGCTTATGCCAAGGCAGGCGGGGCGCTGCTGCAGAATTTTCTGCGCCTGTTCCCGGCCGGCTCTGAGGCCGGCCAGGTATGGCAGTCCCTGATCGATGCTCATTTCGCCGATGCCGGCCGCCTGGCAGCGCTGCAAGCCGGCTATTTCCAGCAGCAAATGGCCTTGTGGGGTGGAATGCTCGCCCGGGAGTCCGGGCAGGCTGCAGGCGCCCCAATCGCCGCCGGCAAGGACGGCGATAAGCGTTTCGCCGGGCGCGAATGGCGCGACAACCCCTACCACGACTATGTGCATCAGGCCTATCTGCTCAACGCGCGCTTCGTGAATGAACTGGTGGAATCGGCCAAGCTCGAGCCGCCGGTCAAGCAAAGACTGCGCTTTTACACGCGCCAGATGATCGACGCCATGAGCCCGGCCAATTTCGCCGCCACCAACCCGGAGGCGCTGCGGCTCGCATTGGACACCAAGGGGGCGAGCCTGCACGCGGGCATACGCCAGCTGATCGAGGACGTCGAGCGCGGCCGGGTGTCCATGACCGACGAATCCGCGTTCGAAGTTGGCCGCAACCTTGCCGTCACCGCGGGCGAGGTGGTGTTCGAAAACGCGCTGATCCAGCTTATCCAGTACAAGCCAACCTCAGCGAAGGTGCGCACGCGGCCGCTGCTGATGGTGCCGCCCTGCATCAACAAGTTCTACATTCTCGACCTGCAGCCGGAAAATTCCTTCGTGCGCTATGCCGTGGAGCAGGGCAATACGGTATTCATGTTGTCCTGGCGCAACATCACCGAAGAACGCCTGGCCGGGTTGACCTGGGACGACTACATCGAGGACGGCGTGCTGAAGGCGATCGACGTGGTGCGCGCGATCGGCAAATCGGAGCAGATCAACGCGCTGGGTTTTTGCGTCGGCGGCACGCTGCTCGCTGCGGCGCTCGCGGTGCTGCGCGCGCGCGGCGAGGAGCGAACGGCGAGCGTGACTCTGCTGGCGACTATGCTCGATTTCACTTATCCGGGCGACATCGGCGTATTCATCGATGAAGCCAGCATGGCTACGCGCGAGGCGGCGATCGGCAAGGGCGGCATTTTCTCGGGCAAGGACCTCGCGCTGGTGTTCTCGGCGTTGCGCGCCAACGACCTGGTCTGGTCCTATGTCGTCAACAATTATCTCAAGGGCAGGAAGCCGGACGCCTTCGACATCCTCTACTGGAACGCCGACAGCACCAACCTGCCCGGGCCGATGTACTGCTGGTACGTGCGCAACATGTACCTCGAGAACAAGCTGCGCGAACCGGGAAAGCTGAGCGTGTGCGGCGCGCCGGTCGATCTGGGCGCCATCGGCCTGCCGACCTATATCCTGGCGACGCGCGAGGACCATATCGTGCCGTGGAAGTCGGCGTATCTTTCGACGCGGCATCTCAAAGGCGCTCTGCGCTTCGTGCTCGGGGCGAGCGGTCATGTCGCCGGCGTGATCAATCCGCCGGCCAAAAACCGGCGCAGCTATTGGAGCAGCGATCAGCTGCCCGCCGAAGCGGAGGACTGGCTGTCCGGCGCCACCGAAACGCGCGGCAGCTGGTGGACGAACTGGGACGCGTGGCTGCAAGGCTTCGCCGGCGGAGAGCGTGCGGCACCGAAGAAATTGGGCAATGCAAAATTCAAACCGATCGAACCGGCGCCGGGCCGGTATGTGAAGGTGAGGGTGTGAGGTTCGTGCTTTGTGAATCGTGGTTTGTGGGAGGCCCGCCCTCGGGCCGATCGGACTTCGATTTGGCACCGATCGGGGCGAGGGCGCCCCTCCTACAAGAATGGCACTGGTCGGGGCGAGGGCGCCTCTCCTACAAGAATGGCACTGGTCGCGGCGAGGGCGCCGCTCCCACAGCCGATCGAACTTGGAACAGGCACCGCGCGTGCTTTGTGAATCGTGGTTTGTGGGAGGCCCGCCCTCGGGCCGATCGGACTTCGATTTGGCACCGATCGGAGCGAGGGCGCCCCTCCTACAACAATGGCACTGGTCGGGGCGAGGGCGCCGCTCCTACAAGAATGGCACTGGTCGCGGCGAGGGCGCCGCTCCCACAAATGACTAGCAGGTAAACGACGGAGGTTCAAATGACAGACGTAGTGATCGTAGCCGCGGGCCGTACCGCGGTAGGCAAGTTCGGCGGCAGCTTGGCCAAAATTCCGGCGTCCGATCTCGGCGCGCATGTGATCAGGGGCTTGCTCGCCAAAACAGGCCTCAAGCCGGAGCAGATTTCCGAGGTCATTCTCGGCCAGGTGCTGACCGCAGGCGTGGGCCAGAACGCGGCGCGCCAGGCCGCGCTCAAGGCGGGTCTGCCCGACATGGTGCCCGCCATGACCATCAATAAAGTATGCGGCTCCGGGCTCAAGGCAACGCACCTCGCGGCGCAGGCGATCAAGGCAGGCGACGCCGAGATCATCATCGCCGGCGGCCAGGAGAACATGAGCATTTCCGCGCATGTGCTCGCCGGCTCGCGCGACGGCTTTCGCATGGGCGACGCCAAACTCATCGACAGCATGATCGTCGACGGCCTGTGGGACGTCTACAACAACTATCACATGGGCGTTACCGCCGAGAACGTCGCCAAGAAATACGGCGTGACGCGTGCCGACCAGGACGCATTTTCGCTTGCTTCACAGCAAAAGACCGAAGCCGCGCAGAAGGCGGGCAGATTCAAGGACGAGATCCTGCCGCTGGAAATTCCGCAGAGAAAAGGCGCGGCGCTGGTGTTCGATGCCGACGAATATCCCAAGCACGGCAGCACGCTGGAAGCGCTCACCGCACTGCGGCCGGCGTTCGACAAGGCGGGCACGGTCACCGCGGGCAATGCCTCGGGCATCAACGACGGCGCCGCCGCCGTGATCATGATGTCGGCGAAAAAGGCGCAGGAACTCGGCCTTAAGCCGCTCGCGACCATCCGCGCCTACGCGTCCGCCGGCGTCGATCCCAAGATTATGGGCATGGGCCCGGTGCCGGCGAGCCAGTTGTGCCTGAAGAAGGCGGGCTGGAGCGTGGGAGACCTGGATCTGATGGAAATCAACGAGGCCTTCGCCGCGCAGGCGATCGCGGTCAATCGCGAAATGAAGTGGGACACGAACAAGGTCAACGTAAATGGCGGGGCCATCGCGATCGGCCATCCGATCGGCGCGTCCGGCTGCCGCATCCTGGTGACGCTGCTGCACGAGATGATCCGGCGCGATGCGAAAAAGGGTTTCGCCAGCCTGTGCATCGGCGGTGGCATGGGCGTGGCGCTGGCGGTGGAGCGCTGAAGAACGTGGCTCGTGGTTCGTTGTGCGTGGCTCGAACCACGAATTTGTAGGAGGCCCGCCCTCGGGCCGATCGGACATGGAACAGGCACCGATCGGGGCGAGGGCGCCCCTCCCACAAAAGACCAGCCACGAATTTGTAGGGGGCTCGCCCTCGGGCCGATCGGACTCCGATTCCGCACTGATCGCGGCGAGGGCGCCGTTCCCACAAAGCCGGCACTGATCGCTAACGAACAACGAACAACGACTTAAAGGGAATTGAACATGGTTGATCGCGTAGCGTTCGTAACCGGAGGCATGGGCGGCATAGGCACCGCCATCTGCAAACGCCTGGCGGCGAACGGCAACAAAGTGGTGGCCAATTGCCTTCCCGGCTACGACAGAAAAGACGAGTGGCTGTCGCGCATGCGTGCGCAGGGCTACAGCGTCCACGCCGCCGAGGGCAATGTGGAGGAGTTCGATTCCTGCGCCGACATGTTTTACCGCATCAGTTCGATTATCGGGCCGGTCGATATTCTGGTGAACAACGCTGGCATCACTCGCGACGGCGTGTTCAAGCGCATGTCGGAGTCCGACTGGTACGACGTGATCAACACCAACCTCAACAGCGTGTTCAACGTGACGCGCCAGGTGGTGGAGGGCATGACCGATCGCGGCTGGGGCCGGATCGTCAACGTGTCCTCGGTCAACGCGCTGAAGGGCCAGTTCGGCCAGACCAACTATTCCGCGGCCAAGGCCGGCATGCACGGTTTTTCCAAGGCGCTGGCGCATGAAGTGGTGAAAAAAGGCGTTACTGTCAACACCATATCGCCGGGCTATGTCGCGACCGAGATGGTGATGGCGATCCGCGAGGAAGTGCGCGATCAGATCGTGTCCACAATACCGATGGGGCGCCTAGCGCAGCCGGACGAAATCGCCGGCCTGGTGGCTTATCTGGCGTCCGACGACGCCGGCTATATCACCGGCGCCAACATTTCCATTAACGGTGGCCTGCATATGGCATAAACCTTCGGAGGGCGGAGCAGGGGCCCCGCGCTCGCGCGGGGATGCGACCCCGCAGAAGGGAATGCCGGCGACAAAATAATGGCTGGAATGACTTGCTCGATTGGAGCCGGCTGCCATCTCACTGCGACGTGCTTCAAATTGATGCCATAATCGCTCCGTAAGATCATGGAATGCGGTATCCGACCGCATCGAAAGAGGAGGGGCAACCATGACTATCGTGCCAAAAAGAATTGCGCTGATTACCGGCGGGATGGGCGGATTGGGCGAGTCGATCAGCACCAAGATGCATGACGCCGGGTTTCGCGTGGTGGTAACGCACTCGCCGGGCAATACCAAAGTCGCGGCCTGGAACGCGGACATGACGTCCCGCGGTTACGATTTCCACCCGGTGCCGGTGGACGTGTCCGACTACGACTCCTGCCAGGCCTGCGTCGCGAAAATTCATGCCGATGTCGGCCCGGTAGAAATCCTGGTCAACAACGCTGGCATCACGCGCGACATGACCTTCAAGAAAATGGGCAAGCCCGACTGGGATGCCGTGATGCGCACCAATCTCGACAGCGTGTTCAACATGACCAAGCCGGTGTGCGATGGCATGGTCGACCGCGGCTGGGGACGCATCATCAACGTGTCTTCGGTGAACGGCTCCAAGGGCGCGTTCGGCCAGACCAACTATTCGGCCGCCAAATCCGGCATGCACGGTTTTACCAAGGCGCTGGCGCTGGAAGTCGCGAAGAAAGGCGTCACCGTGAACACCATCTCGCCGGGCTACATCGGTACCAAGATGGTGACGGCGATCCCCAAGGAGATTCTCGACAGCAAGATCATTCCGCAGATCCCGGTTGGGCGCCTGGGCAAGCCGGAGGAAGTCGCAGGCCTGATCATCTACCTGTGTTCCGAAGAAGCCGCCTTCGTTACCGGCGCCAACATCGCCATCAACGGCGGCCAGCACATGCAGTAGATACTGTCTTAAGAATTGTCATTCCGAGTGTCCCCCAAGGGGACTTCCTTCGGGGCGAAACGAGGAATCTGCTTTTTTTGGAATGCGAATGCGGTCGGTGTGGCAGAGCGAGGGCGTGGCCGGACGTTTTATGCTACGCTGCAACAAATGAACAAGCCCCGCCTGGCAGAGGCGGGGCTTGCGTTTTG
The DNA here is from genome assembly GCA_038206915.1 of Burkholderiales bacterium. Classification (GTDB taxonomy): domain Bacteria; phylum Pseudomonadota; class Gammaproteobacteria; order Burkholderiales; family SG8-39; genus 2-12-FULL-64-23. Next base: position 6,744 of record JBBRAI010000078.1, read on the forward strand.
ATGCAGGGCGGTCTTACTTCTTGCCGATCTTGAACATGCCGGCTGTCGCGGCCTTGATGCTGGCTTCGGACAATTCGGCGAACTGTTTGGTCGCGCGGTTGAGGCTATCCATCATGGCATTGGTTGCGGCTAAGTTTGACTTGAATGCGGCAGCTGCCATTTCGGCGCCAGGGGCACCTTTGGCGAGCTGCTCGGCGCCTGCGGCGGCTTCCTTGTTGAGGCGCGAATTCTGCTCCTCACCGAGCTTGGTCAGCTGGGCCTGGGTCTGGCTGACGATTTCGTAGATGTTCTGGGCATAGCTTGCGGTCTGCTGCATGTTAGCCTGGGCAATTTTGGAGCGAAGTTCGGTCAGTTCCTGCACATCGCTGATGGAGAGCAGATCGCGCGTGTTCTTGCCGGCCTGTTCGAGCGCATTGCGGGCCGCGTCGAGATTGAGTTTCAGCAGTTGCTCGGCGCCGGCGAGGCTGGTCTTGGCGTAGTTGAGCGTCGATTCCAGAGCGGCCTTTTGCCAGGCTGCCAATTGTTCGTTGGGGTTGGCCATCGTAGGCTCCTAGGTTAGGTATTCGGGGTGAATTGGGTTCGAGAGATTGTAATGCTGCAACGCAACAACGGTTCATTGTACTTGAATGGCCCGAAAAGTCAAGGGGAATGCTGCAATGCAACATAATAAGGAAACTGCAACAAATCAACCGGGTAGCCAGGAAAAGTCGGTTCCGGACGGGCCGCGGCTGATCAAGAAATATCCGAACAGGCGCCTCTACGACACGCAGACCTCGAGCTACATCACCCTGGCCGACGTGAAAGCACTGGTGCTCAAGCACGGGCAGTTTCAGGTCGTGGACGCGAAGACCGGCGAAGATCTGACGCGCTCCATTCTGCTGCAGATCATTCTTGAGGAAGAAGCCGGCGGCATGCCGATGTTTACCGCCGATCTCCTGTCGCAGCTGATCCGCTTCTACGGCAACGCGATGCAGGGCATGGTCGGCAATTACCTGGAGAAGAACATGCAGACCTTCGTCCAGGTGCAAAAGCAGCTGCAGGAGCAGTCGCGCGCGATGTACGGCGACAACAGCAAGATCAACAAGGACCTGTGGGCGCAGTTCATGAACTTTCAGGGTTCGGCCCTGCAGGGCGTGATGTCGTCCTACATGGACCAGAGCAAGAACGTGTTCATGCAAATGCAGGAACGTCTGCAGGACCAGACCAAAAACATGTTCACCGGCTTTACTTTCCCCGGCTTCCCCGGGCAGCCCGTGCCGCCGAAAAAAGACGAGGGCGACAAGTCCTGAAGCTTGAGCTTTGTAGGAGAGGCATTCCGTGGGAGGGGCGCCCTCGCCCCGATCGCTGCCAAATCGGCGTCCAATCGGCCCGAGGGCGGGCCTCCAACACCTCCAGCTCGAAGTTCGATCGGCCCGAGGTCGGGCCTCCTACAACGTCATACCCCTTTGCGGCCCGCTTTTGACCTCGAACAAACCCATCGCCGCCCCTAAAGTCGGATTCGTTTCGCTGGGCTGTCCCAAGGCTCTGGTCGATTCCGAACGCATCCTGTCGCAGCTGCGCGCCGAGGGCTACGCGATCTCGCCGTCCTATGACGCGGCCGACATGGTGGTGGTGAACACCTGCGGCTTCATCGATTCCGCGGTGGCAGAATCGCTGGATGCGATAGGCGAGGCGCTGGCGGAGAACGGCCGCGTGATCGTCACCGGCTGCCTCGGCGCCAAGGGCGACATCGTGCGCAAGACGCATCCCAAGGTCCTGGCCGTGACCGGACCGCACGCAGCCGACGAGGTGATGCGGGCGGTGCACAAGCACCTGCCGCGCCCGCTCGATCCGCATATCGACCTGGTGCCGCCGCAGGGCGTGCGCCTCACGCCGGCGCGCTACGCCTATCTGAAGATTTCCGAAGGCTGCAACCACCGCTGCACTTTTTGCATCATTCCTTCCCTGCGCGGCGATCTGGCGAGCCGGCCGATCGGCGAGGTGATGCAGGAGGCGGAGAACCTGGTCAAGGCCGGGGTGAAGGAATTGCTGGTGATCTCGCAGGACACCAGCGCCTACGGCGTGGATGTGAAGTACCGCACCGGTTTCTGGAATGGCCGGCCGCTGAAGACGCGCATGACCGAACTGGTGCGCGCGCTTTGCGAACTGGGGGGTGACGCCGGGCTGTGGGTGCGCCTGCATTATGTCTATCCCTACCCGCACGTGGACGAGGTCATTCCGCTGATGGCCGATGGCAAGCTCCTGCCGTATCTCGACGTGCCGTTCCAGCACGCCAGTCCGCGCATCCTTAAGCTAATGAAACGGCCGGCTTCCGGTGAAGCCAACCTGGAGCGCATCCGCGCCTGGCGCGCGATCTGCCCTGATATCACCATCCGCAGCACTTTCATCGCCGGCTTTCCCGGCGAGACCGAAGCCGAATTCCGCCAGCTGCTCGAATTCCTGGAGGAGGCCCAGCTGGATCGCGTCGGCTGCTTCGCCTATTCGCCGGTGGAGGGCGCGAAAGCGAACGCGCTGCCCGACCCGGTGCCGGCGGAGTTGCGCGAAGAGCGGCGCGCGCGCTTCATGGCGGTGCAGGAGAAAATCAGCCGCAAGCGCCTGAAGCGCAAGATCGGCACGACGCTGAAAGTGCTGGTCGATGCGGTCGATAAGTCGGGCACGGTGGCGCGTTCGGCTGCCGACGCGCCCGAGATCGATGGCGTGGTCTTCATTGCCGGCGCCGAGCGCCTCAAGCCGGGCGACTGGGCCACGGTCAAAATCGAGCGCGCCGACGCGCATGATTTGTGGGGCAGGTTGATCTGAACGGAAGCGAATTCGAAAATTGAAGAATCAAATGAAGAATCGAGAAATAAAAAAATTGTCATTCCGAGGGCGCAGCCCGAGGAATCTGCTTTACTCGGTTCAAAAGCAGATACCTCCCCCAAGAGGACTTTCCCGTCAAGCAGGATCGAGACCTTCGGGGCGTCGCCCGAGGAATCTGCTTTTCTCGACGGCTGGAACAGCAGATTTCTCGCGATGCTCGAAATGACGTACTTCGGGATGTTTCGCAAAACGTGTTTGAGTAATTTGTCATCCTCGAAGTGGGCTAAAATTCAGTATTCAATCGTGGCGGAAATTTCCCCTTGTTGATCCCAGTCATATTGTCCGGCGGCGCTGGCACCCGGCTGTGGCCGGTGTCGCGCGAAGCGCATCCCAAGCCCTTCATCGTCCTGCCGGACGGGCAGAGTCTGCTGCAGAAGACTCTGCTACGTGCTGCGGCATTGAAACCGGAATCGATACTTACGATCACCAACCGCGATTATTTTTTCATAACCCGCGATGCCTATGCCGAAGTAGCGCTAGACCGTGGTCTAAAGCTCGACTATCTGCTCGAGCCGGTCGGGCGCAATACCGCGCCGGCGATCGCCGCCGGAGCCTTGCGCATTCGCGAGAAGTTTGGCGACGATGCGACTATGTTAGTGCTGCCTTCCGACCACTTGATCGACGACGTTGCCGCTTTTTCTGAGGCGGTGAATGCGGCCGAAAAACTTACCGAACAAGGCTATCTGGTGACCTTCGGCATTGCGCCGAACGGCCCGGAAACCGGATTCGGCTATATCGAGGCAGACCAGTCGCGCCAGCTTAGCGGCGGCGGGATGGCCGTGCGCCGCTTCGTCGAAAAGCCCTCGCGCGAGAAAGCTGAAGAGTATCTGGCCGCTGGAGGCTACTATTGGAACTCCGGCATGTTCTGTTTCCGCGTCGGCGAATTTCTCGACGAACTCGCGCGCAGCGCGCCCGAATTGTCCGACGCGGTCGCCACCGCTTGGCAGGCAACGCCCAAGGATCAGACCCCGGTCGCGCTTGACCCCGAGTCCTTCGCCACAATCGCCGACATCTCGGTGGATTACGCGGTCATGGAGAAAGCCGAACGGGTCGCAGTGGTGCCCGGGCGCTTCGACTGGAGCGATATCGGCTCCTGGCAGGCGCTGGGCGACCTTGTCGCGCCGGACAGCGCCGGCAACCGCGTCCAGGGCGAAGCCGTGCTGGTCGACGCCAGCGATTGCTATGTACGCAGTGAAGACCGCCTGGTCGCGGCGCTGGGCGTGCAGAATTTGATGGTGGTGGACACGCCGGACGCCTTGCTGGTGGCCGATCGCAGCCGCGTGCAGGATGTAAAAGCTATCGTGGCCCGGCTGAAGAGCAGCGGGCACGAGAGCGCGCGCCTGCACCGCACCGTGCATCGCCCCTGGGGTACCTACACCGTGCTCGAGGAAGGCCCGCGCTTCAAGATCAAGCGCATCGTGGTCAAACCCGGCGCCTCTTTGTCGCTGCAATTTCACCATCGGCGCAGCGAGCACTGGGTAGTGGTCTCGGGCAGTGCCAAGATTGTAAACGGCGAGAACGAAATCATTCTAAGCGCGGATCAATCGTCCTACATTCCCGCTGGTACCGCGCACCGTCTCGCCAATCCCGGCGACGTCGATTGCGTCATGATAGAAGTGCAGAGCGGCGACTATCTGGGCGAAGACGACATCGTACGGCTCGAAGACAACTATGGCCGGTCGTAATGTAGTTGTGGGAGGGGCGCCCTCGCCCCGATTGGTGCCAGGATCGAGGACCGTTCGGCCCGGGGGCGGGCCTCCAACAAATCCAGATCAACACTATTGTGAGCGTCAATCTCATGCCTAAAGTCGCACTCGTTACCGGCATCACCGGTCAGGACGGCGCCTATCTCGCCGAGTTCCTGCTCGGCAAGGGCTATGTCGTGCATGGCATCAAGCGCCGTACTTCACTCATCAACACCGACCGCATCGACCACCTGTACCAGGACCCGCACGAGGCCGATCGCCGTTTCATTCTGCATCACGGCGATCTCACCGACTCATCGAATCTAGTGCGCATCATCCAGCAGACTCAACCGGACGAACTCTACAATCTCGCTGCGCAAAGCCACGTCGCGGTCTCGTTCGAAGAGCCGGAGTACACGGCGGATTCCGATGCCCTCGGCACGCTGCGCCTGCTCGAAGCTATCCGCATCCTGGGTCTGGAAAAAAAGACACGCTTTTATCAGGCGTCGACATCCGAGTTGTTCGGAATGGTGCAGGAGACGCCGCAGAAGGAAACCACGCCTTTCTATCCGCGCAGCCCCTACGGCGTGGCCAAACTCTACGCCTATTGGATCACGGTCAACTATCGCGAAGCTTACGGTATGTACGCCTGCAACGGCATATTGTTCAACCACGAATCACCGGTGCGCGGCGAAACCTTTGTCACGCGCAAGATCACGCGTGCGCTAGCGCGCATCAAGCTCGGTCTGCAGGACTGCCTCTACCTCGGCAATTTCGACGCGAAGCGCGACTGGGGGCATGCGCGCGATTTCGTGCGCGCGATGTGGCTGATGTTGCAGCAGCCGCAGCCGGAGGATTTCGTCATCGCGACAGGCGAGCAGCACAGCGTGCGCGATTTCGTGAACGCCGCCGCGGCCGGTCTCGGCATCCAGATCAGCTGGAAGGGCAGCGGCAAGGACGAGAAAGGCTTTGATCCTGCAGGCCGCTGCATCGTCGCCGTCGACCCGCGCTACTTCCGTCCGACTGAAGTGGATTCTCTGCTTGGCGATGCGTCCAAAGCCAAAGCAATGCTCGGCTGGGTGCCGGAAATAAAGTTCAAAGAACTCGTGGCGGAAATGGTGCGCGACGATCTGCGCTTGGCCGAACGCGATGCGCTGGTCAAAAGCCACGGCCACAAGACCTTCGATCGTCACGAGTAATGACGACTCCCAGGTATTGTCATTCTGAGCGGAGCGAAGAATCTGCTTTTGGGTCTCGCGGAAAAGCAGATTTCTCGCTGCGCCCCGAAGGAAGTC
>JBBRAI010000079.1:0-12484 GCA_038206915.1 Burkholderiales bacterium
CATCCTCGTCCCAGTTCGCCATCGCGCGTTCGCCCTTCGCCAGGCCGCGCAGCCCGGGCGCGAACCAGGCGTTGGCGGCGGCAACGACTTTGCGCTGCAGGCGCCGCCGCGGGAGATAGGCGCCGTAGGCAAGGATGCCGATTTCCATGTGTGAATTCATATCCGTCTCTCCTTAAATAGGATCCCAGCAAAATACGTCACCGGATCGTTCGAGCGGATAAAACGAATTCTTCATCGCCGGCAGCGCGTGCGCGGCAATGCTCTGCGGAGTCCAGCCCTCGCCACGATGCACAGAGCGTATCGGACGCATTTGACTCATCAGGAAAATCTCGTTCATGCGTGCGCCGAAAATCTGCCCGGTAACGTCTTTTGCAAGATCGCTCGCGAGGAACACGGTCAAAGGTGCTATTTTCTCCGGACCCATTGCTTTGAGACGCTCGACTCGCTCCTTCTCGGCTTCAGTCTCGGTAGGAATGGTTCCAATCAACCGGCTCCAGGCGAAAGGTGAGACACAGTTAGAACGCACGTTGTAGCGCGCCATGTCCAAGGCGATCGATTTAGACAGACCAATGATGCCCATTTTAGCGGCAGCATAATTGGACTGACCAAAATTGCCGATCAGTCCCGCGGTCGAGGTGAAATGCACGTAACTGCCGCTTTTCTGATCGCGGAAATAGTTCGCCGCCGCGCGCGAGACGTAGAACGCGCCCATCAGGTGGACTTTGATGACCAGTTCGAAGTCGACGATGCTCATCTTGTGGAAAATGCGGTCGCGCAGGATACCAGCGTTGTTGATCACGCTGTCGATGCGGCCGAAATTGTCCACCGCGGTCTTGATAATGTTCACGGCGTCCGTGGGTTCGGCGACACTGCCGGTGTTCACGACGCCGATACCTCCCTCCTTGCGGATCGCGGCGACGACTTCCTCCGCTGGCGAAGCATCCTGGTTGCCTTCACCGTCAGGACCGCCACCCAGATCATTTACCACTACCTTCGCGCCTTCGCGCGCCGCGAGGATCGCGATTTCCCGGCCGATGCCGCGCCCGGCACCGGTAACAACAACGACTTTGTCCTGCAAGCAGGTAACCATGATGGATCCATTCCCTTTCAAATCAAATCAGTCACGACGATCAATCGCGCACAGCGTAACCCGGTTCATCGAATTCCATTGATCCGGTCTACGCATTAGATATTGCGACCAGCGGCAAGCCAATAAGGGGCGCGCAGGCGGCGTTTGAAGATCTTCCCCGAATCTTCGCGCGGCAGATCTCTGCGGATTTCCACGCTTCGCGGCACCTTATATCCAGCCAGGTGCGCACGCAGATAGGTGCGAATCGTTGCCGTGTCCAACTCGCGGCCCTCCTCCAGTTCCACCACTGCCATCAGCGCTTCGCCGTACTCAGCGTCGGGAATACCGAATACCGCGCAGTCCCTTATACCTTCGAGGTTGTGCAGTACCGCCTCGATTTCGGCGGGATAAATGTTGACCCCACCCGAAATCACCATGTCACGTTTGCGGTCGCATATGTAGAGATAACCTGCATTATCGAAGTAGCCGACGTCGCCGCAAGTTATCAGACCGTCGCGTTCGATTTCACTCCGTGCCTCATGCTGGCCGTTATAGGTGAAATCTGGAAAGCACTCAAGACGCATGAATATCTCGCCTACCCCGCCAGGCGGCAACGCATTGCCGTCTTCATCACAGACACGAACGATGGCGCCAGGCACTGGCCGGCCGACCGTGCCTCGATGCGCGAGAAATTCTTCGCTGGATGCAAGCGTTACCGGGCCGCTTTCCGTACCCCCGTAATATTCGTGGACGATCGGCCCCCACCACCGGATCATCGCCAGCTTTACCTCAGGCGGGCAAGGTGCGCCCGCGTGCACCACGAATTTCAACGAAGAAATATCATAGCGTTGACGCAATTCCTCAGGCAATGCCAACAGGCGCACGAACATCGTCGGCACCATGAAAGCGGTATCGATGCGCTCGCGTTCCACCAATTGCAGAAAAATCTCAGCGTCGAAGCGTGGCATCAGCAGCGTGAGCGCCGCTTCGCGCACCGCCCGCAAGGCGTAAGCGTTGGGGGCTGAATGGTACATGGGACCGGGCACGAGAATTCGAGTACCCGGCTTGATGCCGTATACGCTCGAACGCAGGGCGTCAATAGCTCGTGCCTGTTCGGGCGTCGGAGGCTCGCGCCGGACCGCTTTGGGACGCCCTGTTGTGCCGGACGTGTAGATCATGCTTTGCGAAGAAGGCAGCGCGGTTCCTTGCCAAGATGCTTGGCGACCCAGCCAGGTGTCCCAATCGTCGAATTCGGCCGGCAGCCGGGCGGCGGAGTCATCGATGCGATAGGCGAGGCGCACTTCCGGAGGAGGAGCGACAACCAGCACGCTTAGCCCTTCGGGAGCAAGCGGGCGCATAGCTGCGAGCAGGTCGGCATGAGCCACCAGAACCGTAGCGGCGCAATCGGCGAGAATGTGTGTGATCTCTTCGGGCGAAAAATGCCAGTTAATCGGAACGGCGTAGGCGCCGAGATGTGCTGCGGCAATGGAGGCCACGAGGAAATCCAAGTCGTTGCGCATCAGCAGGGCCACGCAATGGTCGCGTTCGACACCAAGGGCGCAAAAGCCGCCAGCAGCGCGCCGAACCAGATCATCCAAGGACCGGGCCGAGAGGCAACGTTCGCCGCTTTTCACACCGGACGACAGCGCGTGCTCCTGAGGTATTGAACCCATTTCGATGATTTGGCGTTTCGTAGGATCAGCCGGCAATTGTGGCTGAGCCATTGTTAAGCACGAGGACATTGCGTTCCAGCGCGATGGAGCGGAATAAAACCGTCCCGTCCCTGCGCCAAATCTCGGTGCGTATCGTCTCGCCCGGGTAGACCGGCGCCGAAAAGCGCAGCGAGATGCTGCTTAGTTTAGACACATCGTAGCCGCAGCATGCTTTGAGAATGGCATGTCCGGCGACACCGTAGCTACACAGCCCGTGCAGGATCGGGCGCGGAAAACCCCCGACCCTGGCTACCGCGGGTTCGGCATGCAGCGGATTGGTATCGGCGCACAGGCGATAGATAAGTGCCGCCTGCGGCAATGTCGGCAGATCGCAGGTCAGATTCGGAGCACCTTCAGGCATGGCTGCCGGGGGCGCGGGCGTCGGGTCACTCTTGCCGCCGCCGCCATCGGCGCGGCAGAAAGTGACATGATCAACAGTCGCGAGCGGGGCGCCGCTTGCCTTGTCCGTTATTGTGCGCTCCTGATAGACGAGTGCACCCTTGCCTTTTCCCTTGTCTACGATGGCCTTGACGCGGGTTCGGCCGATCACGGTGCCGCTTGTCGGAATGGCCTGATGGATGCGTAAGCCCTGCTCGCCATGCAGTATCTTCATCCAGTCGATACCGGCGGCAGGTGTTTTCATCCAGAAACCCGGGTAGCCTAAAACGACAGGCATGGTGGGGACGGCTTTGAGGTGCTTCTCATAAACGAACTGAAGCTGCGCTTCGTCCACCGGATCGTATCCATAGCCGACACCAAGCGCATACAGCATGCTGTCTTTCTCGGTATAGGACTGTTCTACGTCCTCGAAATGCCAGTTCTTGATCTTGTCGTAGTCGATGGTCACGGTCTGCCTATTTTTTGAAGCAGCGTGCTTCAATGCCCTGCCTTTTCGCGAACAGATTGAGCCGGCTGCCTTCGCCTCAGTTGGTCGTCAATCCGAGAAACCACCTTGATTCTCGACCCGCGCTGATTACATGAAGCCAGATCGCCGCTATTGCTGGCCGATCCAGCATAGTAGTAATTTCCGACATTTCGGAGTACTATACGACATGTCGAATATATTGGCAATACCTAATTCTAATCATTTCTTGGCATCTCATCTCAATACCAGATTTGTTTCATTTTATATTTTTGCATTAAATCAAAGGTTAATGTTATCGGACGGCCGAGGTCTCCCGCACTTATGCTAAGCAATTGCACCGTCGAATTGATGTACCTGCCAAGAAAGGCCATCGAGTCTAAGCGAGCGCTCGATCTTCTCAGGAAAGGTGGCCGCAGCGGCGTTGGTTTGCGGCGCCGGTTCATCTTGCTGAAGCGCGCGCGGCCAAGCGTTCGCGCTGCACAATAGCGATTCGTTCAGGAAATCGAACACTTGATGGTTTATGCCCTATGCCTCAAATAATTCCAACCGCACAGCGTGCACTACAGGTCTTCGAAGTCTTTGCCAGAGAGAACCGTCCATTGTCCAATTCAGAGTTGGCGCGCTACTTGGACTTAGCGGACAGCAGCTGTTCCGATCTGCTGTACACCCTGCGGCAAGCAGGATTCTTGTTGCGCACGCCGAAATCCCGCCAGTTCATACCCACTGGTAAGTTGATTGATATTGCGCGGGTAATCGCCAATTCGAATCCAATGCAGATGTTCGCGTCCGAAGCTCTCGAGATTCTTAGCCGGGAATCGGGGGAAACGTCGATGTGCGGTCATCTCGACGGCGATAAGGTGAAGATTTTTGCCTGTCACGAAAGCCCGCGAGCCCTGCGCTACGTCTTGCGAGCGGGAACCCTGGTCGAGGTGCATTGGTCATCGCTTGGTAAGGCGCTTCTGGGCGGAATGAGCACAAACGAGCGCGAAGCGATGATCGATTCGCTACCCATGGAACCGGTAACTCCTCACACTATCGTCGACAAGGATGCCCTGCGTGCAGATATCGAAGCCAGTATGGTTAGGCAATGGTTTATTACCGAAAACGAAGGAAGCGAGCACGTTTCTGCAATTGCCATATCGGGATATGTGGATAATCGGCTGACCGCCCTTTCGATAGTGAGTCCGACGCGTCGCGCGAAGCGGGAACTGGAGAACCATGTGAAAATTCTTCTCAAAGCCAAGGCCGAATTCTTTGGTCCTTGAAGCGCATCGCGTTTTACATTAGTGCAAACACGCCCACACTTGCCTTCGCGAAAGGAGTTGCAATGAGTGTTGCTGATGAAGCAATTGTACTTACGTTGCACGGAGCCGTTGCTGTGCTGCGGCTAAACGAGCCGAAATCGATGAACGCCTTGTCCGTCAGAATCAAGGCGGCATTCGAGCGTTTGCTGCCCGATCTGCTCGATGACGACAACGTACGCGTCATACTAATTACCGGCACCGGCAAGGCATTCTGCGCCGGCGGGGACATCCGCAATATGGCGGAGCGGCGAGCGATCAAGGTGCGCGCGCGCATGCGGCGAACCCAGGCATGGTCGGGAAGTCTGCTGCTTTCGGAAAAGCCGGTGGTTACCGCGGTAAATGGGATAGCGGCAGGCGCAGGACTATCGCTCGCGATGATGGGAGATATCATTCTGGCCTCCTCGGAGGCGCGTTTTAGGGCGAGTTTTTCGGCGCTCGGCGCGGTGCCCGATCTTGGCCTGCTCTATACGCTTCCGCGCGCCATCGGCATGCCGCGCACCAAAGACATGCTGCTGTCCAATCGCGAGGTGTCGGCCGAGGAAGCGGCCGCAATGGGACTGGTGTCGCGGCTGGTGAGCGCTGATCACTTGTTCGACGAAGCGCTAGCTGTCGCCTCCGGCCTCGCCTCTGGCCCGCCTGTATCGCTAGGCCTGACCAAGAGCCTGCTGAGGAGGACCTACGAAGGCGGGCTCGAAGCTTTCCTCGAAAGCGAAGCCGCCGCACAGGCTATAGCCTTCACGACTAACGATTTCGGCGAAGGCGTGGATGCCTTCCTGGCCAAGCGCAGGGCGAAATTCATCGGCCAGTGAGACGCAGTGTCCGCGCTCTCGTTGTCTCTGCATTCTGCTGGCGAATCTAGGACAAAGGGTTGACGATCAAAGACGTTACTTCAATTTGCGCACTGCCGCCTATACCCGCGCTGCGGCGCGCCGCTGCTCGCCGCCGGTGACGAGTACCGTCGCCACCGTTAGCAGCGCCAGCATGCCGGAGGCCCAGAAGATATTGCGCGGGCTCGAATGGTCAAGCAGCCAGCCATAAAGGATAGGCGCGATGATCCCGCCGACGTTGAAACCGGTCGATACGAAGGCGAAGACCTTGCCCATTTGTCCGGGCGGCGTGACGGCGCGGATCATCATGTCGCGCTGCGGCGCAACGAATCCGGTGCAGAAGCCGGCGACCGAGAATAGCAGACCGATGACGAGCAGCGGCGGATCGAACGCGGCGACCGTGAAGATGCAACCAGCGACGCATACGAAGCATGCGGCGGCGGCAAAGTCATGGCGCGCAATTCGATTGACCGCCAGCCCGCCCGCCAGCACCCCGAGCGGCGCGCTGAAAAGATACGCCGAGAGCACGACGGTCGCGGCGCCGAGCGGCGTCTGGTAGAGCTCATGCAGCGCTGAAACGGAGAAGGTCTTGATGCCGCCGCCCGTCATCGCTATCCCCACGTAGAACAGCATCCCCATCACGACCGGGGTGCTGAGCAGCAACGCCAGGCCGGTGCGCTGCGGCACACGCCCCGTCTGATGCTCCATGCCGGCGGCGTGCTGTGACCGCGAAGCGCCGTGCAGAATTCCAGAGTTCATCCACATCAGAGCGGCAACGACCACGCCGAACGCACCGCAAGCGAAGATCGCCGCGCGCCAGCCGAGGAAGGCGGTGAGGAGCAGTATCGTCATCGGAGCGAGCGCGTCGCCGATATTGCCGCAGAAAGTATGGAAGGAGAAAGCGCGTCCAATGCGTCGCACCTCCACCGAAGCATTAAGGATCGCATAGTCGGCTGGGTGGTAGACCGCATTAGCCAGGCCGGCCACGGCCATCAACGCAAGCAGCGCGCCGTAGGCGGGGAACACACCGATCAGCGCGATCGCCACCGACTCGACGAGAGTGCCTGCGATCAATATCGCGCGCGCGTCGAAACGGTCGACGAGGAAGCCGAACGGCACCTGCGTGAGGCCGGTCGTGATACTTAGAACGGCGATCGCAAACCCAAGCTCGGTGAAGCCGACGCCGTAGAAATCGTGCAGCAGCGGAAACAGCGGCGGCAGGAGCAGCAGATAGAAATGGGAGAGAAAATGAGCAGTGCAGATAAGTCCGACCACCTTCGCTTCACGCTTTGGGACGCCAAACCGCGCTGCGAAATCCATGGAATTCGATGTCCTCTCGTACTTAGGGCAGGATCGTTGTAGGGCCTGCTGAACAACTGGCGGCTCTGGGCGAAAAACCGGAGTCTAACCTGCGTAAAGCGTGGACGCCCGGGCGCGCACGAACGAAGCGAGCAGCAAAGCGAACGCGCCGCTCCAGCAAACCGAGGCAAGCAGGAGCAATGCCCTCGCATCGTACACGCCGAACCCGGCCAGCACGCGCGCCAGTGTCGAGCCGGCGATTAGGATCGTCCCCCACACTCTGAGGCGGTCGCGCGCTGGATCCTGCCGTGTCGCGGCTGCCCAGGCCATTGCCATCACGTTCAGCGTGAGTGTGCCGATGCTCCCCACCGTGATCACGTGCAGTGCCGTAATCTGCTGGCGATCCGCTGCGAGCGCGGCGCCGAACAGCAGCAGGCCGATGGCGAGCCAGCCATAACCGGCGCCGAGGCAAAGCAGGTCGGGTCTGCCGCGCAGCACCCACAGCCGCCAGCGCAGCAAGCGAACCGCAGCGAGCAAACCCGCGACGATCGCCGCAGCCGCCGCCAGTGCGACGAACACGGACTCGCCGGCAAATGCGGATGCTGCGGCGGTGAGCGCCATCGCGACAATCAGTGCCAACTCGATGCGCGGCTGCACACGGGCATCGAGATTCCCGCCTTGCCGGTAGAACTGGCCAGCCACCGCCGGCGCGAGTATGCGTCCGCCCATGAACAGCATCAACAGCGCAAACAGCAGGACCGCAACCGTGAGTATGGTATTTTCGGCTGCTATCGAGCCGCCGTAACTCGCCACCTGAAATGCAATACCGCTTACGCAAATGGCCGTCAGCACCAGGGGAAGTGCCTGGTTGCGCACCTTTTTCACGGCTTTGAACAGCCGCGGCACAAGATGCGTCGCGAGCACTGCCAGGAAGGCGATGTTCACCGCTGCGGCCATGAGGCTATGCGGGGCAAGGAGAAACGTTATCCGCGAGACCGTCCAGAGTCCAAAGGCCAAGGCAAGACGCTTGATCGGCACGGCCCCGAGCTGGTTGCCGGCCACTACGGCAAGTGCAAAACCGAACAGCATTTCGTAGGCATGCCCCGCCGGCGACGCCAGGCCTGGAAAAACGCTCGCGATTCCGATTATCTGGAGTACGGATTCGGGCAGGGCGAAGATCGCATAAATCGTCGCTGCCGGAAAGAAAAACTCATAGCCGGCGAGCGGGCGACGCCGGCTCGCCCCTAGTGCATTGCGCTCTGCCCCGGTCACGCGGCGCCTAAACAGCGACAGGATGCGGTTTTTCCGGGTCGATACCGTATTTGCGCATCGCTTCTGGCACTTTCCCGCGCGGCAGCTTTCCCTGGTCGGCCAGCGCCTTCAGCGCCGCGACTGCGACAAAGTGGCGGTCGACTTCGAAGAACCTGCGCAGCTGCTCGCGTGTATCGGAGCGACCATAGCCGTCGGTGCCGAGCACCGAGAAATGGCGCCCCGGCAGGAACGCGCGCACCTGGTCCGCGAACAGTTTCATGTAATCGGTGGAGGCGACCACCGGGCCCGGATGATCCTTCAGGCAATTCTCGATGTAGCTCGCGCGAGGCTCGCTCTCGGCGTGCAGCATGTTCCAGCGCTGCGCTTCGATTCCGTTGCGCCGAAGCTGGCTGAAGCTGGTCACGCTCCAGATGTCGGAGGCAACACCGAAGTCCTTCTCAAGCAGCTCGGCGCCTGCGATCACTTCTCGCAGGATGGTGCCGCTGCCCAGCAGTTGCACCTTTGGGACACTCTTGTCCGCCCTGCCCTCCCGGAATAAATACATACCCTTCAGGATGCCCTGCTCCGCGCCTTGCGGCATCGCCGGATGCGTATAGTTTTCGTTCATCAGGGTGATGTAATAGTAGACGTCCTCCTGCTCCTGAAACATGCGGCGCATACCGTCCTGGATGATCACCGCGACTTCATAGGAGAACGTCGGGTCGTAGGCAATGCAACTGGGTATGACGCCGGCGAGAATATGGCTGTGTCCGTCCTCATGCTGCAAGCCCTCGCCGTTGAGCGTGGTGCGGCCCGCCGTTCCGCCAAGCAGAAATCCGCGTGCGCGTATGTCGCCGGCCGCCCACGCCAGGTCGCCAAACCGCTGGAAACCGAACATTGAATAGTAAATGAAGAATGGAATCATCGGCACGCCGTTGGTGCTGTAGGACGTCGCCGCAGCCATCCACGACGACATTGCGCCCGCTTCAGTGATGCCCTCCTGCAGCACCTGGCCGTTCTTGCTTTCCCGGTAGAACATCAGTTGCTCCGCGTCCTGCGGGGTATAGAGCTGCCCGACATGCGAATATATACCGAGTTGGCGGAACATCCCTTCCATGCCGAAAGTGCGCGTCTCGTCGGGGATGATAGGCACCACATAGCGGCTGATGCTCTTGTCGCGCAGCAGCGTCGTCAGTAAGCGTACGAACGCCATCGTGGTTGAGATTTCACGGCCTTCGGTGTCCTTTAACAGCGCTTCGAATGCCGACAGCGGCGGCACTTGCAGCGCCATGGCCTTGCGCCGGCGCGCCGGCAGCGATCCGCCCATTGCCGCGATGCGGCTGCGCAGGTACTGCATTTCCGGGCTGTCCTCGGCCGGTCTGTAAAACGGGACCTTCTCCAGCTGATCGTCCGGAATGGGCACATTGAAGCGGTCGCGGAACGCCCGTACCGACGACGTACCCATTTTCTTCTGCTGGTGGGTGATATTCTGGCCTTCGCCGGACTCGCCCATCCCGTAGCCCTTGACGGTCTTGGCCAGTATCACTGTCGGCTGCCCCGCGTGCTTCGTCGCCGCCGCATAAGCGGCGTAGACTTTGTGCGGATCGTGGCCGCCCCGGTTCAGGCGCCAAATATCATCGTCCGACATGTTGGCGACCATCTCAAGCAATTCGGGATACTTGCCAAAGAAATGCTTGCGCACGAAAGCACCGTCGCGCGACTTGAACGCCTGGTATTCGCCGTCGACTGCTTCCTCCATGCGCTTCAATAAAATGCCGTTTTTGTCGCGCGCGATCAGCGGATCCCAGTACGAGCCCCAGATAACCTTGATCACGTTCCAGCCGGCGCCGCGGAAGACGGCCTCGAGCTCCTGGATGATTTTGCCGTTTCCGCGCACCGGCCCATCGAGGCGCTGCAGGTTGCAGTTGATGACGAAAATGAGATTGTCGAGTTTTTCCCGGCCGGCGAGCGAAATCGCGCCCAGCGATTCCGGCTCGTCCATTTCGCCGTCCCCCAGAAACGCCCATACCTTGCGATCCTGCCGAGCAAGTATCTCGCGATCGTCGAGATAGCGCATGAAGCGTGCCTGGTAGATTGCCATCAACGATGTCAGGCCCATCGACACAGTCGGGAACTGCCAGAACTCCGGCATCAGCCATGGGTGCGGATAAGAGGATAGCCCCTTGCCATCGATCTCGCGTCGGAAGTGGATCAATTGCTCCTCGGTGATGCGCCCTTCAAGAAATGCACGCGCATAAATTCCCGGAGACGAGTGACCCTGGAAGTAAACCAAGTCGCCCGGAAATTTATCACTGGCAGCACGAAAAAAATGATTAAGACCGACGTCATACAAGGTCGCGATCGACGCAAAGCTCGCAATATGACCGCCAATACCGTGAGATTCCTTGTTGGCCCGATCCACCATCGCCATCGCATTCCAGCGCACCAGCGAACGGATCTTGTGTTCGAGCGCAGCATCGCCTGGCGAGCGCTCTTCCTGGTAGGGCGATATGGTATTGAGATAGGCGGTATTTGCGCTGAACGGGATGTAGGCGCCGTTACGTCTGGCCTTGTCGACGAGTTTCTCCAGAAGGTAATGCGCGCGCGTGTCGCCCTCGGCCTGGAACACCGAATTCAGTGCGTCCAGCCACTCCTTCGTCTCCTGCGGATCGACATCGGCAACGATTTCTACAGTGTCCACGGTTTGAATTGTAGCTGGCGTCGACGCGGCTAAATATCGGGAATGCTTGATGAAGCCTGTAGGGAGACTTTGACTGGAGCGCCGGAGCAGCGGCTATCAAGAGTCTCCTACAGGAAGTATAGGAGTCTCCCGCTTGCGCCGCGGCCGCTTCGGTTCCACAGTGTCCCAGGAACGCCGCGTCACTTGAATTATGCACAAGGTCTGTCTCGTCCACTCGATCGACCGCCTTTCGCACGACGTATAATCCCGCCATCATGACGGAGGCAGCGCATGTCTGAGTACCGCAAGGCTCCGGAAGCCATCGCACAGCTTAGCCCGGAACAGTACCGCGTCACCCAGGAGGCTGCGACCGAACCGCCCTTCGACAATCTCTACAACGCACACAAGGAAGCGGGCCTTTACGTAGACGTGGTCTCGGGCGAGCCCTTGTTCACCTCGCTGGACAAGTTCGATAGCAGTTGTGGTTGGCCCAGCTTCGCCCGCCCGGCGCAGGCCGAACTTGTGCTCGAGAAACACGACGGCAGCCACGGCAGGAGTCGCACCGAGGTGCGCTCGCGCGACGGCGACAGCCACCTCGGCCACGTCTTCGCGGACGGCCCGCGCGACACCGGCGGCCTGCGCTACTGCATCAACTCGGGGGCGCTGCGTTTCGTGCCGCTGGATGAACTGGAAAGCCGGGGTTACGGCGCGTACCGCAAGCTGTTCGACCCCGCCAACAAGGAGTCCGCAGCATGAGCGCAACGGCCGAGCGTGCCGTCCTCGCCGGCGGCTGCTTCTGGGGTATGCAGGACCTGATCCGCCGACAGCCCGGTGTCGTCTCGACGCGCGTGGGCTATGCCGGCGGCGATGTGCCCAACGCCACGTATCGACATCACGGCACACATGCCGAATCGATCGAGATCGTCTTCGATCCGGGCAGAACCAGTTACCGCGCGCTGCTGGAATTGTTTTTCCAGATCCACGACCCGACCACGCGCGACCGCCAGGGCAACGACGTCGGCAGCAGCTACCGTTCGGCCATCTTCTATACCAGCGACGAGCAGAAACGCATGGCCGAGGACACCATCGCCGAGGTCGAGGCGAGCGGATTGTGGCCCGGGAAAGTCGTCACTGAAGTGAAGCCTGCCGGCGACTTCTGGGAGGCCGAGCCCGAACACCAGGATTACCTGGAGAGAATCCCACACGGCTACACCTGCCATTTCATCCGTCCGGGATGGGTGTTGCCGCGGCTCACGCAAACCGCGCCAGGCTTGGCTTCCGGCCCGGTTCGTACGCGATAAATGAATGCGCCGCCGGTTCCCCACTATCAGGACCCGCTTCAGCGACTGCGGCCGCGGCCCGCCTATCCGCACCGCCCGCGCCTGCAAGCGCTGCATCCGCGTTGAAAACGTCCACCGCTCACCTCCATCAATCCAGAGAAAAATAGTCCAAAGTACTCTTGAGTTTGTACATGTTG
>JBBRAI010000080.1:0-12453 GCA_038206915.1 Burkholderiales bacterium
GTGACCAGCCAGGGCTGGCGCCCGACTTCGGTGACGATCCAGCCGGCGAGCGTCGCCAGCCAGCCGGAGAAGGTGGCGCCGGCGAACGCCCACAGCAGCCATTGCGGCGGCGCGGCGTTGCTGCGCAATATCCATACGCCGCCCCAGGCGAGCGCGAGCATCAGCACGCCGAGCGCGAGCATGATGCGAAATGCGAAGAACACCGGCGCCACCGGCGGCGTGTCCGGCGCGAACGCGTCTATGCCCTTCACCTCGCCGTTCAGCTCATGCGTCAAGATCAGGCTCGCCGCCTTGGGTACCTCGATGGCGAAATCGTTGTGCCGCGTCTCGGCGTTCGGCACCGCGAACAGCACCAGCGGCGCGCCGCGCTCGGTGTGCCACAGCGCTTCCATCGCGGCGATCTTGGCCGGCTGGTGCTCCAGCGTATTCAGTCCGTGCTGGTCACCGGCGAATATCTGCAGCGGCGCGAGCACCGCTGCGACGACCACCGCGGTGCGCAGCGTGCGCAGCGCCGAGACGTCCGCGCCCGCGTGGAGCAGGCGCCAGGCCGACAGCCCCGCGATCACGAACGAGGCGGTGAGACCGGAAGCGAGCAGCATGTGCGTCAGGCGGTAGGGGAAAGACGGGTTGAAGATCACCTGCAGCCAGTCGCCCGCGATCAGCGCGTCGCCATCCATGACCTGCCCGGCGGGCGTCTGCATCCACGAATCGAGCGCGAGGATCCAGAACGCGGAGAGCAGGGTGCCGATCGCGACCAGCAGCGTCGCGCCGATATGCACCCAGGCGGGCACGCGGTTCATGCCGAACAGCATCACGCCGAGAAACGTGGCTTCGAGGAAGAACGCGGTCAGCACCTCGAAGCCGAGCAGCGGCCCGGCGATGTTGCCGACGTGGTTCATGAAGCCCGGCCAGTTGGTGCCGAACTGAAATGACATGGTGATCCCGGTGACCACGCCCATCGCGAAGCTGAGCGCGAACACCTTGGTCCACAGCTTGTAGGTCGCGAGCCAGGCGGCGTCGCCGCTACGCGCGTAGCGGATGCGGAAATACACCAGGAACCAGGCCAGCGCGATGGTGAGGCTGGGGAACAGGATGTGAAAGCCGATGTTCAGCCCGAATTGGATGCGGGCGAGCAGCAGCAGGTCGGGATTGTCCATGCGATGCGTATTTCTATCCGGAAAGTTGCAAGCTTAGCCCGCCATGGGCCGCCTGGTATGTGACTGCGGTTACGCCGGCGAGTTCCTGGTGCACCACGTTCTGCGTTCAGATCACGCTGGCGATGATGTTGATGCTGAGCGCGAGTATGGCGATATTGAAAATGAATGCCAGAACCGCATGGATCAGGGTCAGCCGCCGCATGCGGCGCGAGGTGACCGCAACATCGGAGACCTGCGAAGTCATGCCGACGACGAACGAGTAGTAGGCGAAATCGAGGTAGTCCGGATCGCGCTTGCCCGGAAACAGGAGTTCGGCCGGTTCCGCCGGCTCGCGATGCCGCACGGCGTAGTAGCGGCGCGCGTAATGGAACGCGAACACGGTCTGGATCAGCAGCCACGCCGATATCAGCGCGGCGACGGACAGTGCGAGGTGCCAGGCCTTGGGCCAGGAGGCGAGCCCTTTCAGCGTGCTCACCATGAATCCGATGGACACCGTGCTCGCGCAGGCCGCGCCCACCACGAACAGGAAAATCACGTAGCCGCTTTGATCCTGGCTCAGCGCGTGGCTGCGGGTGGTCGCGGCGTCGGCAAGCCCGATCAGCGCCCATGCCAGGCACAGGTAGGCCAGCGCGCCGAGATCCCAGCTCACCAGCACGCGCGTATGCGCGCTCATCCAGTCCGGCTGCGCCAGGTACGCGGCGGCGGCGATCGCCAGCGCCGTCGTCAGCCGCTGGATGGCGCTGACACGAGTCAGCCATGCCCGAGTCCGTTTGTCGCCCATGCACACTGCCGTCCGCGAAGGGAATCAGGTCGAATAGTAGCCGTATTCGCGCCGGCTATCCGCATCCGGTTTTGCCGGGGACCCGCATTGCGCGCGTGCTAGGCCGCGGGACGCGCCGGGTCCGGGGGCGGGCGATTTCCTCCGGCATCGGGGATTGAGTTTCGCCCGAACAGCCGGTAACGATTGCCCCCGTTTGTCTTCGCCTGGTACATCGCCGCGTCCGCGCACTTGAGCAGGGATTCCACATCGGCACCGTCGAGCGGATAAACGCTGATGCCGACGCTTGCCGTAACCAGCAGTTCCTGCCCAACGACCGGGTGCGGCGAGTCCAGCGCGGCGATGATCTTTTTCGCGCTGCGCGCCGCGTCGTCCGCGTGCGTAACGTCGGAGAGCAGCACCACGAATTCGTCGCCGCCCCTGCGGCTCACCGTGTCCGAGTCGCGTACGCACGCCTTCAGCCGCAGCGCCACCGATTGCAGCACCTTGTCGCCCGCAGCGTGTCCAAGCGAGTCATTGACGCGCTTGAAGTCGTCCAGATCTATGAACAGCACCGCCAATTGTTTTTTGTAACGTCGCGCCAGCGCGATCGCCTGAGCCATCCGGTCGTGGAGCAGAACGGGGTTCGGCAAATCGGTGAGAAAGTCGTGTTGCGCCAGATGCGACATTTTGGCCGCGACTGCCCGCGATTGACTCGCGTCATGAAACACCATCACCGCGCCGATTGCCCGCCCGTACCGGTCGTGAATGGGAGCGGCGGAGTCCTCGATGGCCGTTTCAAACCCGTCGCGCCGCACGAGGACGCTGTTTGCCTCCAGGCCAATGGCCTTGTTTTGCTCGATTGCGAGCGTCATCGGACTGCTTCGCGGCGGGTCGCCTGTCGCGCCGTCCACGATCCGCAGCACTTCGCCGAACGGCCGGCCTGTCGCCTCCTCGCGCGACCATCCGGACATTTTTTCAGCGACCGAATTGAGATAGGTCACCTTGCCTGCGATGTCGGTGGTCACAACAGCGTCGCCGATGGAGTCGAGCGTGACCTGCGCGCGTTCCCGTTCCAGGAACAATGCCTCTTCGGCGGCGCGGCGGTCGATCACATTGCGCAGCGCGCGCGGCAGCGAATAGCTGTCCAGGTGTTTCTTCAGGAGATAGTCCTGCGCCCCCCGCTGCACGGCCTGGCGCGCCAGATCTTCATCGCCTGCGCCGCTGAAGACCAGGACCGGTACCTGCGGAGCGGCCGCGATCAGGCTGTCGAGCGCGCCGATGCCCTTGACGTCGGGCAGGTGGAGATCGAGCAGGATCACCGATGTGCTGCCGTCGCCGAGCGATGTGAGGTCCTGCGGAAGCCGATTCACGCAGCGGAGGTGAAACGATGCCGCGTGCTCGCGCGCGAGCGACTCCCCGACTGCGCGGGCGTCGTTGGCATCGGCGGCGATCAGCAGCACGTTGATGTTCATGGCCCCTGCCGTAAAAGACAAGCGCTAGATTCCGCCCCTAGCGTAGGCTCTTCCGTACGGTAACGCACATAGAACGCTTGCGTGGCGTGAATTTATTCACGTTTTTACCGTTCGTCTCCGACGAACGTCGGCCCGCGCAATTCCCAGCGTCGGCACGCCGCAGCTTGCGTAAAATCGTGCGTCGCTGGTAGTGTACCCAGTCGTTCCCCGCCGAGGCGGGCTACTTTTTCGAGGCCAATATCCGTGGATACGGTAACACTTTGCCGCAGCTGGGTGTTGGTCGCAGCCGTGCTATTCGCGCCCTGCGCGGCCGCGCTGTCGGACGTGGACCGCGCGTTGTTGCAGGACGCGGCCAGGGCGGGCGCCGCGAACGAGCTGCGTCAGCGCGCGTACTTCCTCGCCCACCGCCTCGCGAGCGACCGGGACATGGCGGCGCTGGATTACATGATCGAGCTCGGCGATCTGCCGCTGCTGCGCAGCTTCACCGGGGGATGGTCCGGCAAGAACGCCACACCCGAATTCGAAGCCCGCGTGCTGAAGCATTTCGGTAATCGCGCCGTTGCCGATGTCCTGATTCCCGCGCTGTACCAATACGGGAATCCGGACCTGTTCGAAGCCTTGTACCGCGATGCCCGGATGCTGGCGGCCTGGCGCGCCGAAAGGCGCCGCAAGTGCCGTGCGCAAATCGCGGAGTATCGTCCGCCGACGCAGGCGCAGCGCGGCGGCGGCTATGCGGCAGTGCAGTCGGCGCCTGCGCTGGGCGCGGCCGCGCGCCCGGCAGCGCGGCCGGCGCGAATGGAGTTCTTGCGCGGCGCAGGCGTGATCACCTGGAGTTATTCCTGCGGCTCGGCGGAAGAGGATGATCCCAGGACCGATTTGGACGGGCGGCCGGCAGGCACCGATGGCAGGCCCAACCGCGAATGGGCCAGCGCCGAGGCGGTTGCGCGCACCACCATACCCGGCGCGGAGGCAAGACTCGCCCCGCTGTTTCGCGACCTATCGCTGTTTCCCGCCGCCGACTGGAGCCGCATCGGCGGCCGGCCCGAGGGCGTGCGCTTCCAGACGGCGCGCCCGCCGCTGGCGTTTCCGCAGCTTTTCAGGTCCCGGCACTACAGTCCGGATGTCGGCGGAGTGATCGCTGTTCTGAAGGAGATCGCCCCGAACGATCACGGCACGCAGACCGACAGGGATAGCTGGTGGACCATCCTGGCGCTGCATACCGCACTGGTGTCGAGCGACTCGCCCGAGGCGACGCGGTCGCTCGCAGACGACATCGAACGCGCGGCTGCAATCGAGAATCCCGAAGACCGCAGCGACTTCCTCAGCCGGCTCGTTCCGTTGCTGGGGCCGGTGCTGCCGCCGGCGCAAATCGACCTTGCGGCCCTGAAGGCCAAGGTTCTCGATCGCCTGCCCTACGCGCGCGTCGCGCAAAGCTCCGGCATGTTCACGCAGGTCGAGACCGAGAACCGCAGCCTGCGCGAGCCGTCGGCGGCATCGCTGACGCGCTGGATCGATAACGAGCATTTTCGGCGCATCGTTCCCTTCCTTCTCGCCCACGGCGCGGACCCGAACGAGCGCACTGCGCAACACGCCCAGGCGCCGTTGGTAATGGCGGCGTATTCCAATCCTGAGGCGGTAACCATGCTGCTCGACGCGCGCGCCGATGTGAAGATCCGCGGCTACGACGGCATGACGCCGCTGCACGCCGCCTGCGACAGCGGCTACGGCAAGCCCGAGCGCACCGAGCTCGCCGCACTCTTTATTGCGCGCGGGGCGGATGTCAACGCCGCCTCGACCGCGGGCCAGACGCCCTTGCACCGCGCCGCGAGCGGCAGCCCCAAGTGCGTGCGCCTGCTGCTCGCAGCCGGCGCCAAGGTTGAAGCGCCCGATCTTACCGGCCGCACGCCGCTCGAATGGGCGGCGTCCAACAACAAGGTCGAAACAGCGAAGCTCCTGCTCGACGCGGGCGCCGACCCGAATCGCGAAAACAAGGACGGAGGTTCGGCCTATGCGGCGGCCTACGACGGCAGGCCGGAGGTCAAAGCGCTGCTCGAGGCGCGCGGCGGCCGGCTGTCGGTGGGGCAGATGGCGAAGCGCGCTCAGGGCCTGCTGATGCTGCCGCTGTTGTATAACTCACACTGAACCCCGGTCGTTCAGCGCGCCGCGGGCTTCTCTCCGGCCAGGTCCGGCGACAGCCGCGCCGGCTCGTCGATCGGGCAGCCGGGGTCGATCGTGGCGCGCGGCGCGAGCGTGGCGACGCGCGCGCGCACGTCCATCCAGAAAGGCTTCAGGCGCGGCCCGAGCCTCCAGTGCGACGGGTCAGACAGTTGCGCGTAATTATCCGGATGCAGTGTCGGCGGCGGATTGGCGGTCTTCAATAGATCGATCATGCGCAGCAAATGGCCCTCAAGCCCCTCGGGACCGCCCTCCTTCACGTCACTGCGCGCGCGCGACAGCACCAGATCGAGCGCGTTGTAGCCGCCGGGCGCGCTGAGCACGTTCACGTCCGCTCCCGCATCGATGAGCGCGCGAACGGTCGCGGGTTGCATCGCGTTGGCGGCGACCATCAGCGCCGAGAACCCGTTCTCGTCGCGTTCATTGATGTTGAACGGCCGGTCGCGCGGCATTTCATCGGGCGATCGAATCGGGATCATGCAGGCCGATTCATCCGGCGGGCAGTAGCTATTCGCGAGAAACGGATCCTTCCTTGCCCAACCCAGCATCGTGTGCAGGGCCGGGACATCGCCCTTCGCCGCCGCCGCGTGCAGCACATCGCGCAGACGCCTGTGCCGGGGATTGGCTCCGAATGCCTCGCTTACGCGCTCGGCGAGCAGCTTTTCCACCGAGTCCGACGCGAGCGCGTTCGCTTCAGCGAGCACCGCAGCCTCGAACGGCTGCAGCCAGGGGTCGCCGAGTTCGCGGCAGTTGCCGCCGACCAATGTAGCGATGCGCACGAGGTAGCGCAGGCGGCGCTCGGGCGCGTCGCGCGTGGGCTTCAGGCGCAGCGTAATCGTACTGCCGAACTGCGGCGTTTCTACCGTTCCCCAGCCGCCCGATGATCGGCCTTTGTTCGCCCACTTGACGAATCCGGCGTGTTGCGCCGACGCGTAGGGCTGCGCCAGGCAATATCCGGCGCGATAGCCGAATACCTCGACATGCCGGGTCTGCTCGACAATCTTTGCGGACGTGAACGGGTCGACGCCGGGGAAACGCAAGACCTCCGCTGCTCCACCCGACTCCAGGCGCCTGGCCGCGGCGCGAATACAGGTCGTTCCCGAACTGTGAAACGAGGTCCAGTAAAAGTGCTCTGAGGCCAGCACCACCGCGCCGTCCAGCGCTTGTCCGGTATCGGCATTGAGCGCGCGCATGTTCAGTGTCGATTCGCGTATGGGAGGCGCTGCGCCAGCGGGAATCGCCGCGGGCAGCGCGGCTGCGGCGCAGAGGACGCAAGCACGGAGGTTGCGCATTTCCCGTCTTTCCTTTCGCAATGCCGCGCCGCGTTCGCATGAACGACGGCGCGGTCGGTGGATTATCATAGGCCACCATGCCCGGCGCAGCCATCGCGACACTGTCCAAATCCGAATTATTCGCGCGCCTCGCCGCGGGGCTCGCGGGCGGCGTCACTGTGCTCACGCCCAACCGCCGCCTGGCGCAGGCGCTCGCGCGCGAATTCGACGCCGCCCAGGCCGCGCAGGGGCGCAGCGCCTGGGAATCGGCGGACATCCTGCCGTACTCGGCTTTCGTCGAGCGCTGCTACGAGGATCTGCTCTATTCGGAATCCGGGCACGCGCTGCCGCTGCTGCTGACGCCGGCGCAGGAGCAGGCGCTGTGGGAAGACATCGTGCGGCGCTCGGACGCGGGCGATGCGCTGCTCGCGATTCCCGAGACCGCCGCGCTCGCCGCCGACGCGTGGCGCAGCGCGCACGCCTGGCGCCTGCTCGACAGTCTGCGCTCGGGCGAAGTGAACGAGGACGCGGCCGCGTTCCGCGACTGGTGCGCGCAATATTCGCTGCGCTGTGAGCGCGAGCACCACAGCGACGCGGCGCTGCTGCCGGATCTGGTCGCGGCGCGCGCGGGCGATGCCGCACTGCGCCGGCCGGCGGTGCTCGCGCTCTATGGCTTCGACCTCGTGTCGCCGCAGCAGCGCGCGCTGTTCGATGCGCTGCAAACGGCCGGAACCGAAGTCTTTACGTCCGCGCATGAAGGACACGAGGAGGGCGTGCTGCGTTACGCCTGCAACGATGCGCGTGATGAAATCGAACAAGCGGCCGCCTGGGCGCGCGCGCGCCTCGAAGCCGAGCCGCAGGCAAGCATCGGCATTGTCGTGCCCGATCTTGCGCAGCGCCGCAGCGCGCTGATCCGCGCATTTCGCGCGGCAATGGCGCCCGCTTCGATGCTCCCAGGCGCTGCGGACGCACCGCTGCCGTTCAATGTTTCGCTCGGGATCGCTTTGAGCAGCTATCCGCTGGTGCAGGCCGCGTTCCTGATCCTTGAGCTTGCCGGGCGCGAAATCGCGTTTGCGCGCGCGAGCCTGCTGTTGCGCTCGCCTTTTATCGCCGCGAGCGAGGCGGAGGCCGGCGCGCGCGCGCGGCTCGACCTGGAATTGCGCCGCCGCGCCGAACCGCTGCTCACGCTCGAGCGCCTGCTCGACGCCATGAACGCGGCACGCGCGAGTGCGCCGGCGCTGGCGCAGGCCCTGCGCAAACTCGCCGAATTTCGCAAATCCGATCTGTTCGGCGCACGCGCGCCGTCAGCGTGGGCGCGTGCTTTCAGCGCCGCGCTGCAACTCATGGGCTTCCCGGACAAGGGCCGCAGCCTCGATTCGGCCGAATACCAGACGCTGAAAAAGTGGCACGAAGGGCTCGCCGGATTCGCCCAACTCGACCGGGTGAGCGGCAAGATCGGCTATGGCGAAGCGCTCGCGCGCCTGCGCCGGCTGGCCGCGCAGACCTTGTTCCAGCCGGAGGCGGCGGATGCGCCGGTGCAGATCCTCGGCCTGCTCGAATCGGCCGGCATGAGCTTCGATTACCTGTGGGTAATGGGCCTTTCCGACGAGGCCTGGCCGATCCATCCGCGGCCCAACCCGTTCCTGCCGCTGCTGGCGCAGCGCAAGGCGGGCGTGCCCGAAGCTTCGTTAGATGCGACGCTCGCGCTCGACGCGGCGATCACGCGCGGCTGGCGCACTGCCGCGCGCGAGGTGGTGCTGTCGCACCCGCAGGCTGACGGCGAAAGGAAGCTCCTGCCGAGCCCGCTGCTGGGTGATCTGCCGCCGACCGCAGCGCAGAAGCCCACCTATGCGCATCACCGCGAGCTCATACACGCGGCCGCGCGCATCGAGACCACGGTGGATGCCGCAGGTCCGCCGCTCGCGGCGGGGGGCGCGCAGCAAGCAACGGGGTCCGCGCCGCAAGCGGCGGTTTCAACGCTCGCCGGCGGCACGGCCGTGATAACCGACCAGTCGGCTTGCGCGTTCCGCGCGTTCGCGCTGCATCGCCTCGCGGCGGACGCACCGGAGGCGCCGCATGCGGGTCTGGATGCGATGGAGCGCGGCATCCTCGTGCACCAGGTGCTCGCCAGCGCCTGGGGCGAGCTCAAGACCAAGGCCGCGCTCGATGCGATAGCCGCGGACGCGCTAGCCGCGCTGCTCGCGCGCGCAGCCGAAGCAGCCGTTGCGCGCGTGAAGCGTGAACGGCCGGCGACGCTCGCCGGGCGCTTCGCCGAAGTCGAGAAAAAGCGTCTCGCGCGCCTCGCGCGCGCCTGGCTCGAAATGGAGCGTGACGCGCGCGGCGACGATTTCGCCGTCGCCGCGGTCGAGGACAAGCGCCTGCTCGCGGTCGGTCCGCTCACGCTGCGCGGCAAGCTCGACCGCGTGGACGAACTCGCCGATGGCCGTCGCATCGTCATCGACTACAAATCGACAGCCGATTCCGCGAACGCGTGGCTGGGCGCGCGGCCGGATGCGCCGCAGCTGCCGCTGTATCTCGTCGCGAGCGAACCGGCCGCTGCCGCAATCGCGTTTGCGCAGGTGAAGGCGGGTGCGATGCAATTCACCGCGCTGGCGGCGGACGAGACGCTGCTGCCGGTGGCCAGGTCGCTGCCCGAGATCGGCTGGGAGGCGCAGCTGGTCGAGTGGCGCACGGTGCTCGCGCGGCTGGCCGGAGAGTTCGCCGATGGTGCAGCGCAGGTCGCGCCGAAGAATCCGCCGACGACCTGCCGCAACTGCGGGCTGCAGCCGCTGTGTCGCATCCACGAGCGCCTGGGCGCGGCAGCGGAGGATGTGGAAGAGGACGGCGGCGATGAATCCTGAACTTTACTTTACGCGGACGTGCGTCTGGCGTGCATTGCGCGTGCTTTGCGTTATCAAATCCGGCAACTGCGGGGGGCTGCGTGGCTGAAGCTAGCCCCATCTCCGACCTGCCCGCGCGCCTGGCGGCGCTGGCGCCCGATCGCTCCTTCATCGTGCAGGCGCCAGCCGGCTCGGGCAAGACCGAGCTGTTGATCCAGCGCTACCTCGGCCTGCTCGCGACCGTGAACGAACCCGAGGAAATCGTCGCCATCACCTTCACGCGCAAGGCTGCGGCGGAAATGCGCGAGCGCGTGCTGCGCGCGTTCGCGCAGGCGACCGCGGGCGAGGCGGCCGAGACCGAGCACGCGCAGCGCACGCTCGATCTGGCGCGCGCGGCGCTGGCGCGCGACGGCGCGCGCGGCTGGCGCATCGCCGACAGCCCGGCGCGGCTGCGCATCCAGACCATAGACTCGCTGTGCGCGGCGCTGACGCGGCAGATGCCGGTGCTGTCGCGCTTCGGCGCGCAGCCCGAAATCGTCGAGGACGCAGGCGCGCTCTACGCCGAGGCGGCGCGTGCAGCGGTCGAACTGATCGAATCGAAGGATGCGGTGGCCGACCAGGTGGCGCGACTGCTCGACCACCTGGACAACAACGTGGCGCGCGTCGAGGACTTGCTCATCGAAATGCTGCGCCGGCGCGACCACTGGCTGCGCCACCTGTTGGCGAACGAGCGCGCCGGGCTCGAAGGCGCGCTGCGCGCCGAGCGCCGCGCCGCGCTGGCGCGCGTGGATGCGCTGCTGCCCGCGCATGAACGCGCCGAACTGCTCGCGCTCACCAACTATGCGCTGGGCAATCTCGGCGCGCCGCCGCTCGCCGCCTTCCCCAGCGCTGAGGACGCGCAGGCGTGGACGGCGCTTTCCGGCGTGCTGCTGACCAAGGGAGGCGATTGGCGCGCGAAGGTGGACAAGCGCCACGGCTTTCCCGTCGGCACCGCAGGCAAGCAGTGGAAGGTGCGCCTCGCGCTGCTGATCGGCAGGCTCACCGACGCGGCGCTGCGCACCGCGCTGGCCGAGGTGCGCGCGCTTCCGCCTGCCGCCTACACCGAAGCGCAATGGCAGGTGCTCGAAGCTATCACCGAACTGCTGCGGCATGCGGTGGGGCAACTGAAGCTGGTGTTCCAGGCGCACGGACAGGTCGATTTCACCGAAGTGTCGCAACGCGCGCTGCGCGCACTCGAAGACACCGAGGGTCCGACCGATCTTGCGCTCAGGCTCGACTACCAGATCCGGCACCTGCTGGTCGACGAATTCCAGGACACCTCGATCAGCCAGTTCGAGCTCGTCGCGCATCTCACCGCCGGATGGATGCCGGACGACGGGCGCACGCTGTTCGCGGTCGGCGATCCGATGCAGTCGATCTACCGCTTTCGCGAAGCCGAGGTCGGGCTGTTCCTCAGGGCGCGCGCCGAGGGCATCGGCAGTGTCGCGCTCGAGCCGCTGGCGCTGTCGGCGAATTTCCGCTCGCAGGCCGGCATCGTCGACTGGGTGAACGGCGCGTTTGCGCAACTGATGCCAGGCGCGGAAGACATAGCCGCCGGCGCGGTGGCCTACACCGCCTCCGCGCCGGTGCATGCGCGCCTCGAAGGCGCCGCGGTGCAGATCCATCCGCGCTTTGCCGGCGGCGCGGGCAGCGAAGCCGAAACCGTGGCGCAAATCGTGGCCGGTGTCGCCGCGGGCGCCGAAGGCGCTCAACGCCGGAGCGTCGAAGGCGCTCAACGCCGGAGCGTCGAGGGCGCGCAGCCGCCGAGCATCGCCATTCTGGTGCGCGGGCGCAGCCACCTGCGCGAGATCGTGCCGCAGCTCAAGGCCGCGGGCATCGCCTATCGCGCGGTGGAAATCGACCGGCTCGACGGCCGGCCGGTGGTGCAGGACCTGCTCGCACTGACGCGCGCGCTCGCGCACCGCGGCGACCGCGTGGCCTGGCTGGCCACTCTGCGCGCCCCCTGGTGCGGCCTGACGCTGGCCGACCTGCATGCGCTCGCCGGCACCGACACCGACGCCGAAACGCCCTCTCCCCGTCCCACGGGGACTCCCTTCGGTCGCGCACGGGGAGAGGGCTGCGGTGAGGGGGAGTGGCCTGAAGACGCGCTTGTAGAGCCACTCTCCAGCCAATCGACCATCTGGGAGCTGCTGCAGGATGCGCGCCGCAACGCCGCGCTCAGCGCCGATGCGCGCGCGCGCCTCGCACGCGTGCAGCCGGTACTCGCCGCCGCGCTCGCCGCGCGCCAGCGCGCTAGCCTGCGCGATGCGGTCGAAGGCGTCTGGCTCGCGCTCGGCGGCCCGGCCTGCGCCGCGTCGGCAACCGATCTCGAAGACGCGGCCAGTTATCTCGATCATGTCGAAGTCAAGGAGGAGGCGGGTGCGATCGCCGACTTCGAAGCGTTCGAGCAGGGCCTGGACAAGCTTTATGCATTGCCGGACGTGGACGCGGGCGAGGATGCGGTGCAGATCATGACCATGCACAAAGCCAAAGGGCTGGAGTTCGACCACGTCATCGTGCCCGGGCTGGGCAAAACGCCACCGGCGGACGCGAAGCGGCTGTTCCTGTGGATGGAGCGCCCGACACCTGCTGAGGCGAAGCAGGGCGCGGCGCGCGCGGGCAGCAATCTGCTGCTGGCGCCGATCGAGGAAACCGGCGCCGAGCGCGATCCGATCTATGCGTGGATCAGGAAACTCGCCGCGGAGAAGGCGGACCACGAAGACGGTCGCCTGCTCTATG
>JBBRAI010000081.1:0-12027 GCA_038206915.1 Burkholderiales bacterium
TAGACCGTGTGCTGCGCCTGCGCCACCGCCATGCCGTAGCCCGGCACGATGATCACGTTCTTCGATTCGCGCAGCAGTTCCGCCGTTTCGGCCGCAAGAATTGGATTCACCTCGCCGGCCGGCTGCACGCCGCCCGCAGGCGCCGGCTTTCCGCCATCGCCGCCGAATCCGCCCGCGATCACGCTGATGAAGTTGCGGTTCATCGCGCGGCACATGATGTAGGACAGAATCGCGCCGCTCGATCCGACCAGCGCGCCGACGACGATCAGCAGGTCGTTCGACAGCATGAAGCCGGTTGCCGCCGCCGCCCAGCCGGAGTAGCTGTTCAGCATCGATATCACCACCGGCATGTCGGCGCCGCCGATCGCCATCACCATGTGGATGCCGAACAGCAGCGCGATCACGGTCATCACGATGAGGGGCATCATGCCCGCGTTGATCGATTCGGCGTGCAGGAACTCGCGCCCGAACCAGATCACGACCAGCAGGCCGGCGAGGTTCAGCCAGTGGCGTCCCGGCAGCAGCAGGGTCTTGCCGCCGATCTTGCCCGAGAGCTTGCCGAACGCGATTACCGAGCCGGTGAAGGTCACTGCGCCGATCAGGATGCCGATGTAGATTTCCATTTCATGGATCGACTTCGCGGCGCCGCTGAATTCCGCCGAGGCCGCCGGATCGATGTAGTTGGCATAGCCGACCAGCATCGCGGCGAGGCCGACCAGGCTGTGCATCAGCGCCACCAGTTCCGGCATCTGCGTCATTCTGACGACGCGCGAGGCGTACAAACCGATGCTGCCACCGACCACCATCGCACCGATGATCCAGGCATAGCCGCTCGCGCTGACCAGCGGCATGCCCGCCGCATTGCGCCCGAACACCGTAGCCAGCACGGCGATGGTCATGCCGATCATGCCGTAGAGATTGCCGCGGCGCGAACTTTCCGGGTTGGACAGGCCGCCGAGGCTGAGGATGAATAGTATCGTCGCCCCGATATAGGCGGCGGTTGACAAAGTCGCAGGCATGTTTCGTCTCCCTTACTTGCGGAACATCTGCAGCATGCGCTGCGTGACGGCGAATCCGCCGAACATGTTGACTGCGGTGAGCGCGATACCCACCCACGCCAGCCAGTGGATCCACTGTTCCGGACGCGCCGCGCCGCCGGCCACCAGCGGCGGCGCGATCTGCACCAGCGCGCCGATCGCGATAATGCTGCTGATCGCGTTGGTGACGCTCATCAGCGGCGTGTGCAGGGCGGGCGTGACGTTCCACACCACCATATAGCCGACGAAGACCGCCAGCACGAACACGGTGAAGTGACCGAGGAAGGCCGCGGGCGCGTTAGCGCCGACGAACCAGAACGCCAGCGCCGCGATGCCGAACTTGACTGCGGTGCTCGTGGCCGAAGCCGGCGTATTGTCGCCGCCGTGGCCTTTTGACTTGGCGGCCGGCGCTACCGCAGCCGGCTTGGGCGCCGGAGCCGGCAGCTTGAGAGGCGGCGGCGGCCAACTGATGCTGCCCTCCTTGATGACCGTCAGACCGCGGATGGCGTCGTCTTCCATATTGACGTTGATGACCCCGTCCTTGGTCTTGCACAGTTCCTCGGTGAGGCGGAACAGGTTGTTCGCGTACAGCGTCGAGGACTGTTTCGCCAGCCGGCTCGTCAGATCGGTATAGCCCACGATGGTCACGCCGTGCTTGACCACCGACTGGCCCGGCTCGGTAAGCTCGCAGTTGCCGCCCCGCTCGGCCGCCATGTCGACGATGACACTGCCCGGCTTCATGCTCTTCACCATGTCGGCAGTGATCAACCGGGGCGCGGGCTTGCCGGGGATCAGTGCGGTGGTGATGATGATGTCCACTTCCTTGGCCTGCTTGGCGTACATCTCGCGCTGGGCCTGCAGGAAGCCCTCGCTCATCACCTTGGCGTAGCCGCCGCCGCCGGAGCCTTCTTCCTCATATTCGACTTTGACGAATTCGCCGCCCAGCGAAACGACCTGGTCGGCCACTTCGGCGCGGGTGTCGTTGGCGCGCACGATGGCACCCAGACTGGCTGCAGTGCCGATCGCCGCCAGGCCGGCGACGCCGGCACCGGCGATGAACACCTTGGCCGGCGGCACCTTGCCCGCAGCGGTGATCTGGCCGTTGAAGAAGCGGCCGAAGGCGTTGGCGGCCTCGATCACGGCGCGGTAGCCGGCGACGCCGGCCTGGGAGGTCAAGGCGTCCATCTTCTGCGCGCGAGAAAGCATGCGCGGCAACGCGTCGATCGCCAGCACGGTGACCTTGCGCGCGGCAAGCTGCTGCATCAATTCAGGATTCTGCGCCGGCCAGATGAAGGTGATCAGGGTCTGCCCCTCGTGCATCAGGCGGACTTCTTCAGCGGTCGGTACGCCTACCTTGAAGACGATGTCGGAATCGGCCCACAGCTTGGCTGCGCTGTCGACGATCTGCGCACCCGCGGTGCGGTAGGATTCATCACCGCAATTCGCCGCATCCCCGGCGCCGGATTCGACATTGACTTTGAAACCGAGCTTGATGAGCTTTTCGACTACTTCGGGCACGGTGGCGACGCGTTTTTCGCCCGCCGCCGTTTCTTTTGGTACGCCTATGACCTGAGGCATGAAACCCCCTTGTTCAGTGCTTTCGTTACTGGATATTGGCAGCCGATTTTAAGCCGTTTGCGGCGACGTTTGTGTCGTTCCGGACGATTAATACGGCCGCTGGCCAGGACCTGCGCGTACTCTACTTTTACCCGCAAATTCCTGTTTGATGTAGATCAAACATGAGTCATACCTGACCCAGGCAAACGGCGATCAAACGTAGTATCTCCGGCGACGGCAAAGACCGGATCGTACGAACAAGGGGGGCGCGCCCCCCTTGTTGATCCCCCGCGCACGCGCGACCACCTTGACTCAAGACCTTCGGAAGATTGCGTTACTCTTGTTTGAAAAAGAAGCAACGGCTAAGCCCGGCGGCGCAGCGACGGAAACGCGCGACGCTCGATCAGCTCGAACAAACCCTGAATTATCAACGCCAGCGCCGCGGCGGGAATCGCGCCCGCAAGCAAGGTCGCGTTATCGTTCAGCGCGAGGCCCTGCGCGATGCGCTCGCCGTAGCCGCCCGCGCCGATGAATGCGGCGATGGTAGCGGTGCCCACGCCGATCACCGCCGAGGTCTTGATGCCGGCGAGTATCGACGGCGCCGCGAGCGGCAGTTCGATCAACAGCAGTTGATCCCGCGGCAGCAGGCCCAGGGCCGACGCCGCCTGGCGCACGCCCCGCCCCACGCCCGCGATGCCCGCATGGGTATTGCGCACGATAGGCAGCAGCGAATACAGGAACAGCGCGATCAGCGCCGGCGCGGTACCTATGCTGCCCAGCAGTGGTATCAGGAAGGCGAACAGCGCGAGCGCGGGTATGGTCTGGATCACGCCGACCGCGCCGAGGATGGGCTGCGCCAGCCGGTCGCTCCTCGCGGCGAGCACGCCCAGCGGCAGCGCCACGGCTATGCCCGCGGTCAGCGACGCGAACACCAGCAGCAGGTGCTGGCGCGTGAGGCGCCAGAAATCCGCGCCGAAGAGAACGTCGAGAAAACTGCGCGTCGACGGCGCACTCTCTGCCCGGCCGGAGAGAAAATTTCCGGCTATCACGGAAAAACTTTCGTGCTCCAGTTCCGCGGCTGCGTTCATGCGCATCATCTGCAGGTCGCTGATCCTGCCTTGCAGCTTCTGCAGCGCCTGCCACGCCAGCGGCAGCCGCCGCGGCAGGTCGAGGCGATACAGCAGCACCGCGTCATAGCGCGGAAACACGCCGCGGTCGTCTTCGAGCACGCGCAAGCCGTAGCGTTGGATCTTGGGGTCGGTGGAATAGACATCCATGACATCTATTTTCCCCGCGGCCAGCGCCTCGTAAGCGAGGCCGTGGTCCAGCCCCGTCGGCGCCTGTGGCAATGCGTAGGCCGCCGTAAGCGCCGGCCAACCGTCGCTGCGCGCGATGAACTCCTGCGACAGCCCGAATTTGAGTCCCGGATGGCGCGCGAGATCGGACAGCGTACGCGCCCCGAGGCGTTCGGTCTCGGCCGCGCGCATCGCCAACGCATAGCTGTTGTTGAAACCCAAAGGCACGCCCACGCCTAGCCCGTCCGGTGCAAGGCGCCGGTTCAGATCTTCGATGGTGAACGCGCCGTCGAGCTTGAGGATTTCGCGCGCGATGGTGCCGGTGTATTCCGGGTAAACGTCGATGGAACCGGCCTTGAGCGCGGCGTAGACGATGCCGGTGTTGCCGAGTCCCGGCTTGTACTCGGTGCCGCCGGCAACGCTCTGCGCCATGATCTCGCCCAGGATGTAGGACTCGGTAAAGCGCTTGGAGCCGACGCGCAGCACGCCCTCACCCGACGCGGCCATCGAGAACGCGAGGCACGTCAAGAATATGGCAAGGTACGAAAAGCGACTCACTGCCACCGGCGCAATCGCCCGGAGAAGCAGGACTGACGCGCGTTTCCAGGGAATGGCACCTGAAACAACGGACGTCCAGAACAAAAACTCCTTCGCAGCCATCGCTTCAAACCGGCGGCTTGGGCGTATCGATACCGTATTTCGCGGGCTCCTCCATTACCCGCAGCACACCCTGATTCAGCGCAGCCTAGAATTCGAAATTGGCAGACGCCGCGCAGTTCGTCGCCGGCGATCGACCAGATGAAGTTGACGACGCGATTGTGTTGAGCGTGGTCCATAGGTTCAGGCGGAGTCCTTGCTTTCTTTCAACAGCACATCGATCCCGTCGGGCACTACGCCGCGAGAGAGCATGCGCCGGAAGGTTTCATACACGTCTGTCTTCGAACCGGCTTTGCGCAGCGTATCCGCGTCGTTGAACCAGACGAAGACAATGAGCTTGGCCGGTTTCGAGGCAAAACGGAAAAACAACCGATAGCGCTCCGGCATTCCTCTTTTGACGCGCCGCCAGTTAGCGTATTGACTGCCCAGGGTCTTGCCCAGCCGGAAGTCGGCATGGTCGGGATTGGCCGGCACGGTCGCGGTTATCGCCTTGTATAGCGAAGCAAGTAGCCTCGTTTTTGGATGTGCCTTGTAGTCCGCCGGGTTCTTTTCCGCCAAGGCGATCACCTCCGCCTCCAGTTCGTCCAGCGCGGCGGCGAATGGCCGGACATAGTAAATCTGCCAGCCCTTGATGAGCATGACGACCTGGCGTCAGGCGGCCTTCACGCCTCGAACCAGCTTGCCGATGCGTTTGAGTTGCGCCGTGTCTGCCGGCACGATCTGGCGGGGCTGCGAAATCATCTGGGTTTCGAGAAAATCCAGAAAACCGAGCAGTACCGGATCGTCGAATTCGCCTGCCGCAGCCTTACGCGAGCCGGCCTTGGCCGATAACAACACCTGTCCATCGGTCAGTACGGTCGCGCGTACCTCTCCCTTGAATTCCGGATGGGCCTTGAAAAAAGCCGAATCAAGGCGGATGCCCTTGGAATTGCCCACCGGCGTGACTTTGCCGGAATATTTCTCGACCGTGCTTGTCATGATTCCTCGCAATAATCGAATGTGGTTACGCGTGTAAGCACATTATAGCCAATCAGAGCTGCGTTTGGCGAACTTCATCAGCACTGGGCGCACACAGACCGGGAGGTCTTCCAACCTCACCCAGCGTCACGCGAGACTTTCATGAATTCTCACGCAGCGGACGCAATTTCTGGGCCGTCCCTCGGAAACTGCGGTCACGCGAAAAACGTATACAGCGCGAGCAGGATGACCCTCACGGCGTTGCCGCTGCTGCAGCAACGGCGCCGGCGCCGAGAAACTGCAGCGCCGCGAGCCGCGCGTACAGGCCTTTCTCGCGCACCAGCTGGTCGTGCGTGCCGGTGGCGATGATGCGGCCCTCGTCCATCACCACGATGCGGTCGGCGTTCTGCACCGTCGCCAGGCGGTGCGCGACCACCAGCGTGGTGCGGTTCTGCATCAGGCGCGCCAGCGCCATCTGCACGTAGTGCTCGCTCGCCGCGTCGAGCGAACTCGTGGCCTCGTCGAGCAGCAGCACCGCACGGTCGGCGAGCAGCGCGCGCGCGATCGACAGCCGCTGGCGCTGGCCACCGGAGAGGCGCACGCCGCGTTCGCCGAGGAATGTGTCCATCGCCTCAGGCAGGCGCTCGATGAATTCGCTCGCATAGGCCGCGGCGCAGGCGCGCTCGACCTCGGCGTCGCTCGCGGCGGGCCGTCCGTAGCGCACGTTCTCGCGCACCGAGGCGGCGAAAATCACCGGGTCCTGCGGCACCAGCGCGAGGCGCGTGCGCAGCGCGCGCGGATCGGCGCGGCGCAGTTCGACGCCATCCAGGCTGACGATGCCCGATTCGGTATCGTAATAGCGCAGCAGCAGCTGCAGCACGGTTGACTTGCCCGCGCCGGAGGGGCCGACCAGGGCGACGGTCTCGCCCGGCTTCACCTCGAGCGAAAAATCCGCGAGCGCCAGCGCGTCCGGGCGCGAGGGATAGCGAAAGCTCACCTTGTCGAATCTCACGTCTCCGCGCGGCGGCTCGGGCAGCGGTTGCGGATTCGCCGGCGCGCGGATCTGCGGCTCGGTGCCGAGCAGCTCCATCAGGCGCTCCGTGGCGCCCGCGGCGCGCTGCAAGTCGCCGATGACTTCGGACACCGCGCCGAAGGCGCCCGCGACCAGCACGGCGTAGAACACGAAGGCCGACAATTCGCCCGCGCTGATGCGTCCCTCGAGCACGTCGTGGCCGCCGATCCACAGGATCACGCCCACTGCGCCGAAAGCGAGCAGCATCACCAGCGCGATCAGCAGCGCGCGCTGGCGGATGCGCTCGGCTGCGGTCGAGAACGCCTGCTCGACGCGTTCGCCGAAGCGCGCGCGGTCCTCATTTTCGTGGCCGTAGGACTGCACCGTGCGGATCTCGTGCAGCGCCTCGTCGATGTAGACGCTGACATCGGCGACGCGCGCCTGGCTCGCGCGCGACAGCGTGCGCACGCGTCGGCCGTAGAGCAGGATGGGCGCGATCACCAGTGGAATGCCGAGCAGCACCAGCGCGGTGAGCTTGGGGCTGGTGACGATCAGCATCACCAGGCTGCCGAGCATGATCAGGGTGTTGCGCAGCGCGAACGAGGCGCTCGATCCGATCACCACCTCCAGGAGGGACGTGTCGTTGGTGAGGCGCGAGATCACTTCGCCGGTGCGCGTCACCTCGAAGAAACCCGGCGACAGGTCGAGCAGGTGGCCGAACACCGCGCGGCGGATGTCGGCGGTGACACGCTCGCCGATCCATGACACGTAATAAAAGCGCGTGTAGGTCGCCATCGCCATGATCACGATCACCGCGAGCAACGCAAACAGCGCCGAATCGAGCAGGGCCGCGTCGGCACCGGAAAAGCCGCGGTCGATCACACGGCGCAGCCCCTGGCCCAGCACCAGCACGCAGCCCGCTGCGACCACCAGCGCGACTGCGGCGATCGCGAGCTGCCTGCGGTAGGGCGCGAGAAAACCGAGGATGCGCGTGAGCTGGCGGATGTCGCGGCTCGCCGGGCGATCGGGGATGCTGTCTCTGAGTCTAGCCACTATCGATCACGGCAGTGAGCCGTCCCTCGCCGGCGTCAACCGGTGCGAGCGGTTCGTGCGCGCGTCTTGCTTGGGCGCGTGCTCGCGCGTGTAGCCGACTTCGCCAGATCCAGCAGACTGCGCAGGGCGGCATTGACCGACGCCTCGTTGGGAAATGCCTTGGATATGGTTGGGTCGATCACGACTACGTTCGATTGCGACGCCATGCGGCGCGCGTATTTGCCACGCACGATGGAGCCCAGATCGCTGCGTTTGTATTCGGGGCGGAGCCAGTCGCTGGCTTCCGATTTAATCTTCTTCATAGATCTTCCTTTCCGTGCGCGTCGCTGGACGCGCGCTGATGATTCGAATCGAATTGCCACGTTCCGTGTGAGAAACAGTAAGCAAACGTCCGTGGGCCGAAACGCCGAAAGTAATGAAGCGGAACTCTGACACCGAGTGCTCCAGGTCGCGCGCAGTTGCGGCCAGATCGTCTTTCAGCGCAGACACAGCTTCTTCAAACGAAACACCGTGCTTTTTGAAATTTGCAGCGGTTTTCGCAGAATCCCACTCGAATTTCATTTGCGAATTATACGTCAGGGATGAAGATGCCAGACGACTTGCCAAGCCATGCCACGCACCGCCGCGTCATCCGGGCGTCGGGCTAAAAGACCGAGTGAGCAAAAACAATTCGTCGCTGACCCCAAAGATCCCCAAAGATCCCGCAAAGATCCCGTTCACCTCCTCGCCTTTACGTCGTTCACGGCATGACTGAAAAACCGGCCTTGAAAGCGGCGTCACCAAGCCGCTTGTCGAAGACGGCAAAGTCAAGCTGTTCGGTGAGGCGTGCTTTCAGCCACAGCGCGCTGGCGAGATGGATGGAATCAAACCCGCGCAGGCCGTAGATTTCTGCCGTATCTCCGGCACTGCGCAGTACATCCGGCGCCAGTTCCACTCGCAACAACGACTCCCAGTCCCTTTCGAATTGCTGCAAGCGTTGCTGGTGCCTGGCCTCGCTGCTGCCCCCGCTTTGCTTTAGCCGGGCGAATGCCGCGCGGGTTTCGGCGTAGGCGACCACCGAGGTTGCCACTGCCCCGGCTTTTGCCGAGTGCGCACGCAGCACGGTCGAACCCGGTTCGCGGACGTAGAGCTTGACCAGAGCGGAGATATCCAGGTACAGAATCAACGGCGGTCCTCATTGATCCACGCCGAGAGCGACACGCCTTTGCGCATGGTTTCGCCTTTCGGCAGCCCGGCGGGCTTGCCGCCGTTCCATTGCACCCCCGGAAGATCTTTCAGCTTGGACCGCGGCGCGTCGAGCCGGAACGGAACGATGCGCGCAACCGGCCGGTTATGCACGCTCACGGTTACAGATTCGCCCGCCGCTGCCTTCTTGATGTAGGCGCTGAGGTTCGCCTTGAGCTCGCGGATACTGGCATCCATAAATGTGACCTCTTTTTCCAATATAAGGGCACCATTGTAGCATGCTGCGGCGTCCTTGACGACAAAGGCGTTCCACGCTCCGGGGCTAGGCGTCGGTAGCGCCTTGAAACACCGCTACTGTCGTAGTAGGCTGCCATGCAGGGCGGATATTTCTGATGTATCCGCAGGCCGCTGTAATCAAATGGGGGTAGCAGATCGACGCGTACGACTGCTGTTTTTTCCAGATTTTTTATTTGCGGCTAAAGATGGAGGCGGAAAGAGTTTTTCATGAAGAATCTGGCTAAATCGTCACCTTGTTATATTGCATTTTTGCAACCCATTACAGGCTATACGGATTCAATTCATGCCAAGCGCAACGATTAAGATTTTTCTTGCTCACGGAGATCCGAAGCGACTTCGAACGGCAGAACTGTCGAACTGGACCGGAAAGGCTGTTGCCGGTCCTCGAAGTGAATTTGATAGCGTGCTTGCCCGTGAAGAATCGCATAAATCAGGCGTCTATTTTCTAACAGGCATTGACCCCGAAACCGGAACGAGCGCCGTATATATTGGAGAAGCGGAGTCAGTGCGTGATAGAGTGAAAAGCCACTTTGATAAGGATTTCTGGAATCAAATAGTATTCTTCACAAGCAAAGATGAAAACCTGACAAAAGCGCACATCAGATACTTAGAAGGCCGCTTAATTGAACAAGCCAAACATGCAGCCCGTGCTCAGGTTAAGAATGGTCAAAGCAGTGGCGCACGTCTCCCGGAATCTGACCGCGAAGATATGGAGATCTTTCTCGAGAAAATTCACCAATTGCTACCGGTTCTTGGTGTCGAGGTATTGGTACCAACGACGGCAACTGCGAAAACCGCAACGGAGCGCGAGCCGCTTTCCTGCGAAATAAAGGGACTTAAGGCTACTGGGTACTTAACTCCAAACGGCATTGTTGTGCTTGCCGGTTCACAAGCGGTTCTGAATGAACGTGCTTCCTCTCAGAAGTATCCGTGGGCAAAAAATGTACGGCAAAAGCTAAAAGACGATGGCGTCCTCGCCATCAAAGCAGATCATCTTGTGTTTACCCACGATGCCGAGTTTTCCAGTGCTAGCGCTGCTGCTGCGGTGATTCATGGTGGTCATGCAAACGGCCTTATCGCCTGGAAGAATAGGAATGGCAAGACGCTCAAAGAGCTTGAATCCGTATGACCCGTCAATCCAGGTGACCGCCTTCGGCGGCCCTTGATTTATGCGTTACGCGGTTGGAGGCTTGGAATGAATATTTCCGCGGTAGCAATTGGGATTCCGCAGGCGCAGTCTGTCAGGGTTACGAGTGATACCTTGCGCGTGGACCTGTCCGACGGTCGTACAATTTCGGTTCCTGTAGGGTGGTACCCGAGACTTGCCCATGCCACCCCTGACGAGCGGAACGATTGGCGACTGATTGCAAGAGGTCAGGGAATTCACTGGAAATCCATCGATGAAGACATCAGCGTGGAAGGTCTACTTGCCGGAAGATCATCCGGGGAAAGTCAGTCGTCGTTCAAACAATGGCTGGGTTCGCGTCAGTCACGCCCAACTAAGCGTTCGACGGCGATGCGCAAGAGTGGCGCGCGCCGTCAACGCTGACGTTAATCCAACCCAATCCTGATTTGCCAGTGGTGCCCACTTTTGTCTTGGCCGGGCGACCCAACAAGAACTCGAACCCGCCCTGCTGCAAATGTGTCTGGCAACCAACAAATTTGGCCGCGGCGATGGCCTGCGGCGAGCCGGTGGGCAGCTTGACGATGAGGCCCGGGTAGCGGGTATGACGGCACGCGTGGCGCCGATGGTGGCGTTCAGCTATCATCGGAGCATCGTCATTTCGGGCCATTGCCATGACCACCCTTGAGATCAAGCTCTCGCTGCCCGATAAAGTTGCGAACGATGCGCAGGCTGCCGGTCTGCTGACCCCGGAAGCGATCGAAGCGCTCATCGCCGAAGCGCTGCGCAGAAAAGAATTTGATGAGCTACTGTCCGTTGCCGATCGCGTCGAAGCCGCAGGCGTCACGCCCATGTCGATGGAACAGATCAACGCGGAAATCGAAGCATACCGGGCAGAGCGCCGCCGCGCCGGGTAACAGGGCCGTGCATGCGGCTCGTTCTGGACACCAACACGGTCATTTCCGGTTTGCTCTGGAAGGGCTCGCCCAACCAATTGCTGGCGCTTGTTGCGGAACGCCGCGACATCACGCTCCATACCAGCCCCAAGCTGCTCGCCGAGCTTGCCGATGTGCTTTCGCGTGAGAGGCTGGCCGTGGCCGTTGCGGCAACCCGAAAGTTGCCCGATGCGCTGATGAGGCAGTATCTCAACGTAGTGCAAGTCGTCACGCCTGTAATGGTCGCGCGCGTGGTCCTCGCCGACCCCGACGACGATCACGTGCTCGCCTGCGCGCTTGCCGCCAGGGCCGATCTCGTCGTCTCGGGCGATCGGCATCTGTTGCAGCTGCAGCACCATCAGGATATCCCCATCGTCAAAGCAGCCGATTCACTGCGCCTGATCAAGCGCGTCTAGGCGCAACGGGAAAAATCTTGGCGACGTGTTTACATTTGTCTTCGCACTTCCAAATTCCGTCCGCCAGCCTGAGAACCAATACTGGCGCGCGTCCCCGGGCATCCATCCATGTGTGGCGCAGCCCGCCAGAACAGGCAGGCTAGGCAGCGGACAAGCGCTCATCCAGCGCCACGATCCAGTGCCGCAGCGGCAATTCAGTTCCGCTTTGCAGATGGCTCATGCAACCGAGGTTGGCGCTGACGATGACCTGCGGCGAGCCGGCGTGCAGGGCAGCCAGTTTGTTCTTCTTCAGCTTCTCCGCCAACTGCGGCTGCAGGATCGAGTAGGTGCCGGCGGAGCCGCAGCACAGGTGGCTGTCGGCGACCGGCGTCAATTCGAAGCCAGCAGTGATAAGGATGCGCTCGACGACGCCGGTGATTTTCTGGCCGTGCTGCAGGGTGCAGGGCAGTTGCAGCGCGAGCTTCGCTGCGTCTGCGCGCGGCGCCGTACCCGCGAGCAGCGCC
>JBBRAI010000082.1:0-11791 GCA_038206915.1 Burkholderiales bacterium
CCGGCACCGTCATGTTGGGTTCAGTGCTGATATAGTAACCGCCCGCAGAACCTGATGGAATGGGCGTCGCGATGCCGCGCATGATCTCCCGGCTGAATTCGCCGTGCATCCTGCTGCTGTGCCTGTTTGCCGGCACGGCACTCGCGCAGACGCAGGCCGGCGCAGCGCGCTGCGCCGGACCGCCCTCGGCGCCCGTGGTGGCCGGGCGCGCAAGCGCGCGCGAGCCCACGATCAAGGACTACGAGCAGATCCTGCAACGCGAGCCGCGCAACGCGCGCGAGTACTACGACCACGGGGTGCTGCACGAGCGCATGGGCCAGTTCGCCAGCGCGATCCTCGATTACACCCGGGCGACCGCGCTTGATTCCTGCCTCGCGCAGGCCTGGGAGCGCCGCGGCGTCGCCTACGCCGCCCAGGGACAGTTCGAGCGCGCGCTCGCCGACCTGGACGAAGCGATCCGCATCGATCCGAACTCCGCCCCGGCTCACGTGAACCGCGGCGCGAGCTACGAGGCCATGGGGCAGAACGAGCGCGCGCTTGCCGAATTCAGCCGGGCGGCCGAACTCGACCCGCAGTCGGCGAACGCGCACGCGCGGCGCGGCGGCAGCCTCGAACTTGCCGGCGATCTGGAACACGCGATCCAGGAATACGATGCCGCCATAGGCCTCGACCCCGGCGACGCCCGCATCTATTTCTTTCGCGGCAGGACCCACATCCGGCTGCGCCAGTTCACGCGCGCGCTCGCCGACCTGGACGAGTCGCTGCGCCTCGACCCGCGCGACGCGAAAGCGCA
Source organism: Burkholderiales bacterium (assembly GCA_038206915.1). Classification (GTDB taxonomy): domain Bacteria; phylum Pseudomonadota; class Gammaproteobacteria; order Burkholderiales; family SG8-39; genus 2-12-FULL-64-23. Next base: position 794 of record JBBRAI010000082.1, read on the forward strand.
CCAGAGCCGCGCCGCGGTTTTTGCCGCCACCGGCGATCAGGCGCGCTCGATCGAGGACTACAGCGCCGCGATCCGGCTCGATCCGCGCTACGTGATCGCCTACCAGGGCAGGGGCGACGCCTATGCGCGCGCCGGTGCGCCGGATCGTGCCCTGGCCGATTACACCGAGGCGATACGCCTCGATGCGAAGAACGCCTACGCCTATTACAGCCGGGGGCTGGTGCATGCGTCCAAAGGCGAGCAGCAGCGCGCCGTCGAGGACTTCGACCGCGCGATCGAGCGCAAGCCGGATTTCGCCCAGGCGCTGCGCCAGCGCGGCATGAGCCGGCAGAAACTCGGGCAGATCGACCGTGCAATTGCCGACTTCGAGGCAGCACTTCGGCTGGACGATCGCGATACCGTCGCGCTCAACGAGCTTGCCTGGCTGCTGGCGACCACCAAGGACGCGCGCTGGCGCGACGGCAAGCGCGCGGTGGAACTTGCGCGCGCGGCCTGCAACCTCGGCGGCTGGAAAGTGCCGGATTTGTTCGACACCTACGCCGCCGCGCTGGCCGAGGCCGGCCGCTTCGAGGACGCGGTCAAATGGCAGGAGGCGGCGCTGGGGTCGGCCGAATTCGAACGCCTTCACGGGGCCGCGGCGCGCGCGCGGCTGCGCCTGTACCAGGAGGGCAAGCCCTACCGCGCGCCCTGAGGCCGTTTCACAATGACATAATCAAGAATTGTCATTTCGAGCGAAGCGGGAAATCTGCTTTTGGATCGAGCAAGAAGCAGATTCCTCGGTCTTGGGGCCTCGGAATGACATTTCATTTTGCAATGACTTATCAGGAAACGACCAGACCGACCAGGTAGGCCACGCCGTAGGAGATCGCCGCGGCGCCGATGAAGATCACCATGCCGCGGGTCACCCCCTTGGGTATGCCCATTTCGACCAGATAGCGCTTGATGAAAAAGGCTGCGACAAAATAAGCGATCGTCGAAACGACGATGCTGGTCATGCTGAAGCTGCCCATGTTGAGGCTGCCCGCGTCGAGGCCGTTCATGTTGGTATTGTTCATGCCAAAAGCATACCCAAAAACGCAGCGGCTTTGGGAGCATTCGCGGGAACCGGCCGGACGCCGGCGGGCGGCCAACCGGCGCCATCCGGCGCGCGCGCAGTCCGCCGGGCGCGCTTGGACAAGGACGGGCCTAATGAGTAGAATGGGCCGCGCATCAAGCCTCGTTGCGCCGCCTCCAAGCCCGGCGCCCGATCAATACAGGAGCCTCTCATGAAACGTCTCGCCTCTATCGCCCTTGCGCTGCCCTTGTCGATTGCTCTGATCGCGCCGGTCGCCGCGCAGGAACTCACCGGCACGCTGAAGAAGGTCAAGGAAACCGGAACCTTCACCATCGGCTACCGCGAGTCCTCGATTCCGTTCTCCTACCTCGACGACAAGCAGCAGCCGATCGGCTATGCCATGGACCTGTGCCGGAAAGTCGTCGACGCGGTCAAAGCCGACCTGAAAATGCCCAATCTCAAGCTGAACCTGCAGCCGGTCACCTCGAGCAACCGCATACCGCTGCTGCAGAACGGCACCATCGACATGGAGTGCGGCTCGACCACCAATTCGGTCAAGCGCCAGGAGCAGGTCTGGTTCGGCCCCACTTATTTCGTCATCAACGTGACGGCCGCCGTGAAGAAGAACTCCGGCATCAACTCCCTCGCCGAGCTCAACGGCAAGACGATCTCCACCACCTCGGGCACGACCTCGGTGCCGCTGATCAAGTCCTACGAAAGAACCAAAGACGTCGCGGTGAAGGAGGTCTACGGCAAAGACCACGCCGAATCCTTCCTGCTGCTGGCCGACGACCGCGCTTCCGCCTTCATCATGGACGATATCCTGCTCGCGGGCCAGATCGCCAACTCCAAGGACCCGGGCGCCTACAAGATCCTGCCCGAGTCGCTGCGCCAGGAACCGTACAGCATGATGATCCGCAAGGACGACACGCAGTTCAAGGCGCTGGTCGACAAGACCATAGGCGGCGTGATGAAATCGGGCGAGATCGACAAGATCTACGCCAAGTGGTTCATGAACCCGGTTCCGCCCAAGAACATCAACATGAACTTCCCGATGACGCCCCCGATCAGCGAAGCGTTCAAGAATCCGAACGACAAGGGCGTGCAGTAGACCGCGGGAGTTGGAAACAAGGCCGGATCGCGCCGCGCGCGCATCCGGCTTTTTTAATGCAGCGATGAACTAGTGCGCCCGGAGCGGGGTTGAGGATGAACTTCGGTATCTTTCTGGAACAAATACCGGACGGGGACGGCACCTGGTGGCAGAGCCTGGCATCGGGCCTGGGCTGGACCTTGGCCACGGCCTTCTTCGCCTGGATCATCGCCTTCACCATCGGCTCGGTTGTCGGCGTGGTGCGCACCACCGACAAGCGCTGGCTGGTGAGCCTGGGCAACGCCTACGTCGAGCTGTTCCGCAATATTCCCCTGATCGTGCAGTTTTTCGTTTGGTATTTCGTGGTGCCCAACGTGATCCCGGCGGTGAAGGCCTGGGTCATCGCCGCCGATCCGACGCAGTTTCAGTTCCTCACTTCCATCGTCTGCCTCGGCTTGTTCACCTCGGCGCGCATCGCCGAGCAGGTGCGCTCGGGCATCCAGTCGCTGTCGAGCGGTCAGCGCAACGCCGGCTACGCCGTCGGCCTGACGCAGTCGCAGACTTACCGCTACGTGCTGCTGCCGATGGCCTACCGCATCATCATCCCGCCGCTCACCTCCGAGGTGATGAACCTGATCAAGAACACCTCGGTGGCCTTTTCCATCGGCCTGGTCGAATTGTTTTTCCGCACCCGCGAAATGGCCGAGATGACGTTCCGCTATTTCGAGGCGTTCGCCGCCGCCACGCTGATCTACATGGTGATCTCGTTCGCCGCCAACCGCGTGATGGCGTACATCGAAAAGCGCGTGGCCGTTCCGGGCTACATCTCCGGAGCCAAGTGATGGGCGACCTCGACTTCGCCGCCATCGGCCGCGCCCTGCCCTACCTGATGCAGGGGCTGCAGTACACGGTGCAGCTGACCCTCGTCGCGGCGGTCGGGGGCACCATCTTCGGCACGCTGCTGGCCATGGCCAGGCTGTCCGCGTTCAAACCGCTGGCGCTCCTCGCCTCGGGCTATGTCAACCTGATGCGCTCCCTGCCCCTGCTGCTGGTGATATTCTGGTTCTACTTCCTGGTGCCGGTGCTGATCCAGAACGTGATGGGATGGGAGCGGCCGCCGCAGATAGGCGCCGAGCGCTCCGCCTACGTCACGTTCATCATGTTCCAGGCGGCGTATTACTGCGAGATCATGCGCGCCGGCATCCAGAGCATTTCGCGCGGCCAGGAAGGCGCGGCCTACGCCGTGGGCCTGACCTATTGGCAGGCGATGAAGCTGATCATCCTACCGCAGGCGTTCCGCAACATGCTGCCCGTGCTGCTGACCCAGACCATCGTCCTGTTCCAGGACGTGTCGCTGGTGTCGCTGCTGAACGTGACCGATTTCGTCGGCGCCGCGGTCAAAATCGCACAACGCGACAGCCGCATCGTAGAGATGTACCTGTTCGTGGCAGTCGTCTATTTCATACTATGTTATGCGCTTTCGTACATGGCGAAGCGCCTGCAGCATCGAATCGCCATCGTGCGCTGATCGGTTTGAACCGGGGATATCCGAACATGATAGAGATCAAGGACGTGAGCAAGTGGTACGGCAGCTTCCAGGTGCTATCCCATTGCTCCACCAGTGTCAGAAAAGGCGAGGTCGTGGTGGTGTGCGGCCCGTCAGGATCGGGCAAGTCGACGCTTATCAAAACCGTCAATGCGCTCGAGCCGTTCCAGAAGGGCGAAATCACTGTCGATGGCATTTCCGTCGGGGACATCAAAACCGATCTGCCCAAGCTGCGCGCGAAGATCGGCATGGTGTTTCAGAATTTCGAACTGTTCCCGCACATGAAAATCACCGAGAACCTGACCCTGGGCCAGATCAAGGTGCTCGGGCGCAGCCCGGCCGAAGCCATGGAGCGCGGGCTGAAGATGCTCGAGCGCGTCGGCCTGCTGTCGCAAAAAGACAAATTCCCGGGGCAGCTTTCCGGCGGCCAGCAGCAGCGCGTCGCCATCGCGCGCGCCCTGTCGATGGATCCGGTCGCGATGCTGTTCGACGAGCCGACTTCCGCGCTTGATCCGGAGATGATCAACGAAGTGCTCGACGTCATGGTCGAACTGGCCACCGAAGGCATGACCATGATGTGCGTGACCCATGAGATGGGTTTCGCGCGCAAGGTGGCGCACCGGGTCATTTTCATGGACGAGGGGCGCATCGTCGAAGACGCGACCAAGGACGATTTCTTCGGCAAGCCGCATTCGGAGCGGGCGCAGCTATTCCTGTCCAAGATTCTTCACCACTAGCGGCCACCGGCGGGCGCGCCGCGCCGTCCCGGCTCCACACATAACCGATCAAGGAGACGCAAATGGTCCTGCTTGAATTTTCCATGTCGCCCTTCGACAAGGGCGAAAGCCTGAGCCAATACGTGGCGCGCTCGCTCGACATCGTCGACAAGAGCGGCCTGCCTTACCAGCTGACGCCGATGGGAACCATCGTCGAGGGCGAGTGGGACGAAGTGATGGCCCTGGTCACATCCTGCTACAAGGCAATGAGCCGGGACTGCGGCAGAATCTCCACCTCGATCAAGATAGATTACCGCGCCGGCAAGGGCGGGCGTCTGAAGAGCAAGATCCGCTCCATCGAGACCAGGCTGGGCAGAAAGCTCTCGACTTAGAGTCCGCAACAAAAGGTCTTTTGCGACGGTCCGAGTCAGGGGAGCACGAGGGGACTTGTCCCCTCGTTTTGTTACAGACTCCTAGGAGAGCGCCGGCGCCGCTGCCCGCGCCCTATCCGGCGCGTTTTTGCGCCTGCGCGCGCAGCGCGTCCAGCGTGGTGTTCGGGGTGATTGCCTGCGGATCGATGCGCAATTCGATCAGCGCCGACTTGCCCCCGGTCGCGGTCGCGTCCAATGCGCGCTCGAACGCGGGCGCGAATTGCGTGGTCTCCTCGACCAGTTCGCCGTGCGCGCCGTAGGCGCGCGCGAGTTGCACGAAATCCGGATTGGCGAGCGCGGTGCCGTGGACACGGGCCGGATATTCGCGCTCCTGGTGCATGCGTATGGTGCCGTACATGCCGTTGTTGACCACGATGAACACCACGCTCGCGCCGTACTGCGCCGCGGTCGCGAGCTCCTGCCCGCACATGAGGAAGCAGCCGTCGCCGTTCCATGAAACCACGGTGCGCTGCGGCTGCGCGATTTTGGCTGCGATCGCCGCGGGCACGCCGTAGCCCATGGCGCCGCTGGTGGGTGCAAGCTGGGTGCGAAACACCCGGTGCGGATAAAAGCGGTGCAGCCAACTCGAATAATTGCCCGCGCCGTTGGTGAGGATCGCGTCCTCGGGCAGGCGCCGTCTGAGGCAGTCGACGACGTCCCACAACTGCAGCTTGCCGGGCATGGTCCGCCGCGCTGTCCATTCCAGATAGTCGGCGTGCGCGGCTGCAGTCCAGTCGCGCCACCCTTTGCCGTCGACCGGCGCCATCGCGGCGAGTGCCGCTGCTATCTGCGGCATACCCGAGTTGATCAGCAGATCGCCCTGATACACCCGACCGAGTTCTTCCGCGCCGGCGTGCACGTGCACCAGCTTCTGCGCCGGCCGCGGCACCGACAGCAGCGTATAGCCGCTGGTGGTCATTTCGCCCAGGCGCGCGCCCAGCACCAGCAACAGGTCGGCGTCCTTTACCCGCTGCGCGAGCTTCGGGTTGATGCCGATGCCGATGTCGCCGGCGTAGTTCGCATGCGTATTGTCGAACAGGTCCTGGAAGCGGAAGGCGCAGCCCGCGGGCAGGCGGTTCGCCTCGACGAACTTGCGCAGATCGGCGCAGGCCGCGGCGTTCCAGCCGCTGCCGCCCAGAATCGCCAGCGGCCGCTGCGCTGCGGCCAGCATGGCGCGCAGTTTCGCGATGTCGCCCGCGCCCGGATGCGCCGCCACCTCCTGGTAGGGATCGGTGTCCGCAGCCACGGCGGTCTGGGTGAGCATGTCCTCGGGCAGGGCCAGCACCACCGGCCCCTTGCGCCCGGACATGGCGCAGTGGAACGCGTGGCTCAGGTATTCGGGCACGCGCTCGACCCGATCTATGCTCGCCACCCATTTCGCCATCTGGCCGTACATGCGGCGAAAATCGACTTCCTGGAACGCCTCGCGCTCGACGAAGTCGCTGCCGACCTGGCCGATCAGCAGGATCATCGGCGTCGAATCCTGGAACGCCGTGTGCACGCCGATCGCGGCATTGCTCGCGCCGGGGCCGCGCGTAACCATGCAGATGCCCGGCTTGCCGGTCAGCTTGGCGTAGGCCTCGGCCATGTTCGCCGCCCCGCCCTCCTGGCGGCAGACGATGAGCTTGATCGCCTCGCGCGCATCGTAGAGCGCGTCGAGCACGGCGAGATAGCTCTCGCCCGGAACGCAGAAGGCGGTATCGACGCCGTGCACTTTCAGCGCGTCCACCAGCAACTGGCCGCCGGTGCGCGGTTTCAATTCGTTCTTCATGGTCGGAACTGGGCGCAAGTGGGAAAGGATGGCCAAATTTTACGCTACAATTTGGCCATCGTCCCCTCAGTGCCGACCCCAATGCCAGACGATATCCAGAGTTTGCGCCGCATCCTGAGCGAAAACCGTGTGATTGCGGTAGTCGGCTTGTCGGCCAACTGGTACCGGCCCAGCTATTTCGCCGCGAAGTACATGATGCAGCACGGCTACACCATCGTTCCGGTCAATCCTGCCTACAAGGACGTGCTGGGACAGAAATGCTATGCCAGCCTGCGGGATATTCCGAACAAGGTGGACATCGTCGACTGCTTTCGCAAAACCGAAGAGATAGTCCCCATCGCCGAAGACGCGATCGCGATCGGCGCCAAAGTGCTGTGACAGCAGCTCGGCGTCAAAAACGCTGATGCGACGCGCAATGCCGAAGCCGCAGGGCTGGACACGGTGATGGACTGCTGCCTGAAAATCGAGCACGCGCGCTTGTTCGGCGGATTGAACTGGGCTGGAGTGAATACCAAAGTGATTTCGGCAAAGAGACCGCGATGGTTGCCGTACTGAGTTCCCGCCCGCGTTGCTGCGGAGTGCCTCTTTTGCGCGGACGAAAGACTGTCCGCGCGTATCGTCGATTGCGCACGGATAAAAAGCCATCCGCGCGCAATCGACGATCTTGTATAGAACCCCACGCCGCCGTGGTTTTAGTCATAACCGTGCTTTTTGGTACGGATGGGGTTTATCCGTACCAAAAAGCACGGTTGGCGCGCGCAGCGCGCAACTCCGCTCGTCGCATACGACGATATTTGATACGCGGTATATAGGCCGTCGATAACACCATGGCAGACAAGGAATTCGGCTTCGGCACCCTGTGCCTGCACGCGGGACAGATCCCCGACGCGGCGACCGGCGCGCGCGCGGGCGAGACCTTCATCGACGCGGCGCAGTTCATGAGCCACCTCGCCAATGTCGACGATGCGCGCACGCTGGTGATCCATCCGGCCTCGACCACCCACCGGCAGCTGTCGGAGGAAGAGCAGGCCAAGGCCGGCGTCACCCCTGACATGGTGCGCATCTCGGTCGGACTGGAGGATATCGACGATATCCTGTGGGACCTGGATCAGGCGCTGGAGCAGGCGGCGAAAACGTAGCGTAGGCACTTTCGCCGCCCTGCCCCGGCGCGCAAGCTGCTAAAATTCCGCCTCGTTCCCGCCAAGCTGCCGCGCTGTTTGCGCGGCCTTTAGCTCTCCCCCGAGGATGTTTGCATGTCCGCTTTCGACTGGCAGTTTCCTTACGCTTCCTACCGCAAGCCCGTACTCGCGCGCAACATCGTGGCGACCGCGCAGCCGCTCGCCGCACAAGCCGGCCTGCGCATGCTGCAGCAGGGCGGCAGCGCCATGGATGCGGCACTGGCCACTGCCATCGCGCTGACGGTGCTGGAGCCGGTCTCGAACGGCATCGGCAGCGATGCCTTCGCCATCGTCTGGGACGGGACGAAGCTGCACGGCTTAAACGCCTCGGGCCGCTCGCCCGCCGCATGGACGCCGGAATTCTTCAAGGGACAAAAAACCATGCCGCAGCGCGGCTGGAATTCGGTCAGCGTGCCCGGCTGCGTGTCGGCCTGGGCGATGCTGTCGGAGCACTTCGGCAAGCTGCCTTTCGCAGACCTGTTCCAGCCGGCGATAGGCTACGCCCGCGACGGTTACATGGTTTCGCCCACCATCGCCAAGCAATGGGCCAACCAGGTGCCCGAGCTGCAGGCACAGCCCGGCTTCAGGGAAACCTTCATGCCCAAGGGGCGCGCGCCGCTGCCGGGCGAAAAGATCGTGTTTCCAGATCACGCGAAGACGCTGGAGCTGATCGCGCAGACGCGCGGCGAGGCTTTCTATCGCGGCGAGATCGCACAGAAGATCGCCGTCCACGCGAAACAACACGGCGCGCTGATGAGCGCCGGCGATTTCGCCGCGCACACCTCGGACTGGGTGGAGCCGCTGGCGCAGGACTACCGCGGCTATACCCTGCACGAGCTGCCGCCGAACGGCCAGGGCATCGCCGCGCTGATGGCGCTGGGCATGCTGCAGCATTTCGAAATGGCGCGCCATCCGGTCGATTCGGCCGACAGCGTGCACCTGCAGATCGAAACCATGAAAATCGCGTTCGCCGACGTCTACCGCTATGTGTCCGATCCGCAGAGCATGACGCTGCGCAACGCCGAGCTGCTCGATCCGGCCTATCTCGCCGCGCGCGCGAAACTGGTCGACATGAAGCGGGCGCAGGACTTCAAGCACGGCACGCCGCCCAGAGGCGGCACGGTGTACCTGACCGCGGCCGACGCGAACGGCATGATGGTGTCCTTCATCCAGTCCAACTACATGGGCTTCGGCTCCGGCGTCGTGGTGCCGGGCACCGGGGTGAGCCTGCAGAATCGCGCCCACACCTTCAGCCTGCAGCCGGGGCATCCGAACCAGGTCGGGCCCGGCAAGCGCCCGTTCCAGACCATCATCCCCGGCTTCGTCACCAAAGACGGCCAGGCGCTGATGAGTTTCGGCGTGATGGGCGGCAGCATGCAGCCGCAGGGCCATGCGCAGCTCATGGTGCGGCTCGCCGACTACGGGCAGAACCCGCAGGCCTGCGTCGACGGCCCGCGCTATCGCCTGGTCGAAGGGCTGCGCGTCAACGTCGAGCCCGGATTTCCCGCGGACACGCTGGCCGAACTCGAGCTCCGCGGCCACGAGATCGTCGAACTCGCACAGGGTTACATGGATTTCGGCAGCGCACAGCTGATCTACAAGCTCGAGGACGGCTATCTCGGCGCGTCCGATCCGCGCCGCGACGGACAGGCGGTGGGGTACTAGCGTGCTCTCGTTTCAACGCAGGAACACGATCAGGAGCGTTCAATGCTGAAGCTTTGGGGCCGAAGCAATTCGGTCAATGTGCAAAAAGCGATCTGGTGCCTGGAAGAACTCAAGGTGCCCTACGAGCGCATCGACGCCGGCATGCAGTACGGCGTGAACAAAACCCCGGAATTCCGCAAGATGAACCCCAACGACCTGGTGCCGGTGATCGACGACGGTGGCGCGGTGATCTGGGAGTCGAACGCCATCGTGCGCTATCTCGCCGCGAAATACGGCAAGGGCGACCTGTGGCCCGAGGATCCGGCGGCGCGCGCGCAATCGGACATGTGGATGGACTGGTGCGCGACGGTGTACTGGCCGCCCATGCGCGAAGTGTTCTGGGGCCTGGTCAGAACGCCGCCGGAGAAACGCAACCTGGAACTGATCGAAACTTCGCGCAACAAGGCAGGCGATATCCTGAAAATTCTCGACGCCGCGCTGGCGGGCCGCGACTACATCGCCGGCAATCAATTGACCATCGGCGACATTCCGCTGGGCACGATCAGCTGGCGCTGGTTCGGCATCGACATGGAGCGGCCGTCGCGGCCCAACGTAGAAGCCTGGTTTAAGCGCCTCTCCCAGCGCGAGGCATTTAAGAAAAGCGTGTTGCTGCCGCTGAGCTAAGCTCCCGTTGCAAAATGAATTTTGCGACGGGCCAATATAGACGAACATGAGGGGAGGCCCCCCAAGAGGACTTCCTTCGGGGCGTATCCCCTTATATTCAAATAGGTACGGAATGCCATGAACCAGTCACCATTCAAGGGCAAGATCGCAGTCGTTACCGGCGCCGCGAGCGGCCTCGGCCTGGCGATCGCCGAGCGTTTGGCCGCGGACGGCGCCAAGGTGGTCGTCTCTGACATCAACGCGGGCGCGGGCAAGACGGCAGCCGAGCGGCTCGGCGGGACCTTCGTGCAGGCCGACATGAGCCAACGCGCCGATTGCCGCGCGCTCGCCGACCAGACACTGTCCGTCTACGGCACGGTGCACATCTTGGTCAACAATGCGGGCTTCCAGCACGTCGAGACCATCGAGGCGTTTCCCGAGGACGTGTGGGACAAGATGCAGGCGGTGATGCTCACCGCGCCGTTTCTGCTGACCAAGTATTTCTGGCCGGCGATGAAGGCGCAGCGCTGGGGACGCATCGTCAACATCTCCTCGATCCACGGCCTGATCGCCTCGCCCAACAAAGCTTCATACATCAGTGCCAAGCACGGGCTGGTGGGACTGACCAAGACCGCGGCGCTCGAAGGCGGCGCGTTCGGCATCACCGCCAACGCGATCTGCCCCGCCTATGTGCGCACGCCGCTGGTGGATGCGCAGATCGCCGACCAGTCGCGCACGCGCGGCATCCCGGCCGAGGAAGTAATCGAGAAAATCATGCTCGAGCCGGCGGCGATCAAGCGCCTGATCAAACCGGAAGAGGTGGCGGATTTCGCCGCCTATCTCTGCAGCGAAAGCGCGGGCGTAATCACCGGCGCGGCGCTGACCATGGATCTGGGCTGGACCGC
>JBBRAI010000083.1:0-11456 GCA_038206915.1 Burkholderiales bacterium
GCGCAGCCAGAAGCTCAAGTACCATTCCCAAACGAGCGGGCGCAGCCTGCACGCGCAGGAGATTTCCTTCAACGACATCCGCACCACGCTGCAGGCGCTGATCTCGACCTACGACAATACCAATAGCCTGCATACGAACGCCTACGATGAAGCCATCACCACCCCCACCGAGGAATCGGTGCGCCGCGCGATGGCGATCCAGCTCATCATCAACCGCGAGTGGGGCCTGGCGAAAAACGAAAACCCGAACCAGGGCGCCGTCATCATCGACGAGCTAACCGACCTCGTCGAAGAAGCTGTGCTGAAGGAGTTCGAGGCGATCAGCGAGCGCGGCGGCGTGCTCGGCGCGATGGAGACCGGCTACCAGCGTGGCAAGATCCAGGAAGAGTCGATGTACTACGAGCACAAGAAGCACGACGGGTCGTATCCGATCGTCGGCGTCAACACCTTCCGCGACCCGCACGCAGGCGAAGTGCCGCAGCGGATCGAGCTGATCCGCTCGACCGAAGAGGAGAAGCAGGGCCAGTTGAAACGCCTGCGCGACTTCAAGGCGCTTCACGCAGACGAATCCGGCCCCATGCTCGCGCGCCTGCAGCAGTCGGTGATCGCCAATCAGAACGTGTTCGAAGTGCTGGTGGATGCGGTGCGCTGCTGCTCGCTCGGGCAGATCACCAATGCGCTGTTCGAGGTGGGGGGGCAGTACCGGCGCAGCATGTAGTCTTGCGGTCGTCCTCCCGTCGCCAATTTGTTCCCGGGTAAAATCGGGTATCGCGTTCACAATGATTCGATGAGCGACCCGCAAGCTCACGCCTCGTGACTTCCGGTCGGTTGACAGCCAAAGAAATTCAGCGCACGGTCCACTTGCCCATCAAGCTTGCGCGAGTCGCCGGCAGACAGGCTAAGCAAGCAGATTGCTTTCAGCGCCCAATCGCATCTGCGGCATATTCCAATATTGGAGGGGTTGTGAACCCATTTGCGGTCTTTGCCAAGCGCGCGATCGCGGCCTCTTGCGTCTTCGTATTGATTGGTTGTGGCGCGCAAGCGGGCGTGGGAGAAGGCGAGGGCTCCGGATCGCCTGCCACCCCCGCTGCAACTACCGCGGCGGCGACAGCGGTGAGCTATGTCGCCAAAACCTACCTGGCTTCGTCGCAATATCAGAATCTATGCGCGGCGCCACGCACCGGCACGGACCCGAATACAGCCCTCCCTTATCCGGATCAGCCCGGCAGCACGCTGGCCGAGCAGCTTTGGCTGCGCTCCTGGACGAACGAGTTGTATCTTTGGTACAGCGAGGTTCCCGATATCAATCCTGCCGGTTTTACCACCTTGGCCTATTTCGACGTGCTGAAGACTCCGGCCGTCACGCCGTCGAGCAAACCGAAAGACAAATTTCATTTCACTTATCCGACGAGCGTCTGGGTTTCCCTGTCGCAGTCGGGTGTGCAGGCAGGTTATGGCGCCAATTGGGCTTTGCTTGCGAAAACGCCGCCGCGCGAGGCTGTGGTTGCGTTTATCGAAGGCGGCTCACCGGCTGCCGCAGCCAATATCGCGCGTGGCGCGCGGGTCCTCACCATCGACGGCGTCGATTTTGCGACCGGCAATGCCGACAAACTGAACGCGGGGCTGTATCCGAGCAATACCGGCGAATCGCATGCTTTCGAAATACTCGATCCGGGTGCAAGCGTCTCGCGCAAGGTGACTCTGGTATCCGCGAATATCACGAGCACGCCGGTACAGAACGTGAAGACCCTCAGCGCGGGCGGCGCGACCGTCGGTTACATGCTGTTCAATGACCACATCGCCACGGCCGAAAGCGAATTGATCGCCGCGGTGAATCAATTGAAGGCCGCAAACATCAGCGACCTGGTGCTCGATATCCGCTACAACGGCGGCGGTTATCTCGCTATTGCCAGCGAATTGGCGTACATGATCGCCGGCGCGGCGCGCACAGACGGCCGCACGTTCGAGCGTATCCAGTACAACGACAGGTACCCCACAAGCGATCCGTTCACCGGCAAGGCGCTGGCTCCGACGCCGTTTTATAATCAATCGCTGGATTTTTCCGTTGCGGGCGGACAGGCCCTGCCCACGCTCGACCTGGCAACGGTGTACGTGCTTACGAGCGCCGAGACCTGTTCGGCGAGCGAAGCGATCATGAACGGTCTGCGCGGCGTCGGTGTGCAGGTAATCCAGATCGGATCGACCACCTGCGGCAAACCTTATGGCTTCTTTCCGCAGGACAATTGCGGCACGACTTACTTTTCAATCGAATTCAAGGGCGTGAACGACGCCGGCTTTGGCGATTACGCCGACGGGTTCTCGCCGGGCAATACGGCCGCGAATGTCGGGTCGCTGGTGCCGGGCTGCTCGGTCGGCGACGATTTCACGCATGCCTTGGGCGATCCGCTGGAAGGGCTGTTCGCGGCGGCCTTGCGCTATCGTGCGTCAGCGACCTGTCCGGTCGCGAGCGGCTTTGCTCCCGCGGCTTTGGCGATGTCCCGGAGCCAGTCCTCGACGGGTCAGCCGGCGGACGGCGGCGCGATCTTCAAACCGCCGCTGCGCGAGAATCGCTGGTACCGCTAGCTGCCCCATGCGCACGTTCAGGAAACTGGCCTCATGCTTATTGTCGGCGCTGGTGGCGTGCGCTGTCAGCGCCTGCGCGACGCCTCCGCCGGAACCTGAGCAGGCTGCCGTCATAGTCCTGCCTTCGGCGCAGAGCCGCGCGGCTCTGCAAAGCGCGGTCAGCACGGCGCTGCACCGCGACAGCGTAAGGCTCGCCGACGATGCACTCACCAACGACAGCATTTTGTTGATCGAGCCGGTCCGGCCGCGCGATGCGGCGGGATTGCCGCTGCAGGGCCGGGAAACGCGGCCGCCAGAAAAGTTTCGACTCGTCAAGAGCGGCCGCTCCTGCATACTCATCCACGAGCGCACGAGCGAGCGGCAGGAATTGCCGCAGACGCAATGCGCCGTCAGATCTCGATAAATCAGGCGCGGATTTCGACCCGGGCGCGATCAGCGCCGCAAACGGTGGTTCGCTCGAGGCGGTAGTGACACCCAAGGCCGCAAGCAGCGCCGGCACCTCGCCGCGCCGGCCGTCCAGGATGACCCGGCAGAGCCGCGCGCCCTGCTTGTGGCGCCACGCCGCCCGCAGTGCGGACCCGCCCGACGAGCGCTTGGCAGCCTAGTCCTGCCAGTGCTAGCAACACTCCTGCGAAAGCTCATGATGTAATTCTCAGCGCTGCCGGTCCCACAACAACAAACGGGAGGACGCGCTCAAATGGAATTTCTGGATGCGATCGAGTCACAGATGGTTTCCAACCGCCTGCCTCTGGCGGGCATCTCGATAGCGGCGCTGCCTTGCGCGGACACGCCGCTGGTGCTGTCCTTGCACTGGCACGGATTCATAGAACATGAATCGGAAACCGAAGCGGGCCGGCAATTCCGCTATGAGTCTGTGCCGTCGTCGTGTCTGCAAGTCAATCGGCGCTGGCGCGACTTGCGCGACGTCGAGCACGCCGTCATGGACGTCGCCTGGGAGCTCGGCTCCTGGGACCTGACCCGGCTCGAGATGCGCCCTTGCATGCGGCCGTGTGCGCCGACACAGGAAGCGATCGAGTGCCAGATGGCGTTCGGGCAGCCGCATCCCTATGCCGAGGCGGAACTCGCGCCGGTATCGGAGGTGCAGGACGCCGAGGAATTGCTCGACACCGCCGGGCGGCAAGGTTACCTGCTGTGGCGGTTCCGGCCGGTGCGCGGCGGCATGTGGGAGGAAGTCAACGAGGATGCCTCGCTGGAGCCCGGCGGCTACCGCAATCCGCCCTGCCCTCGAATCAGCTGCGAGTTCGGCGACACGCGCTGGCTGCGCGAACCGCGCCGCGTCGTCTATCAATTCGGCTACTTCGAGGAAAATGCCCGGCACTTCGGCTGCAACAGCGTATTGCTAGAGGGTCGCTGAGCGCGATTTGCCGCCAGCCCGGCGTCCGCAGCAACCATCCGAACGCCTTCTGAAGTCGTGCCGGCCACACCCCGGTCGCCCCGGGCGGCAGGGGTCGATGCCCGGAGAATGGCGTGCCTATTGCGTTTCCAGCCGATTAACGCGCCTGAAGCACGACCCGCCCCGGTGTCTTTCGTTCCTGCACCGCTAAAGTACGAATTGCGCTACAGGCACGTGCCCAACCTGGAGTTCAGTTCCACCGGCCAAACGTAGTCGAACGCGCCACGCGTGCATCTTTCCTGGCAATCGCTGAACGCGACGGTGAACCGGTCACCCTGCTCCCACATCTGCACTGTGCATGCGGAGCCGGAAATCGAGTGCAATTCGACATGCGGCGCCGCGCGTGTCTGGCGAAAATCCGCAAGATGGAACTGGCAAGTGCCACGCCGCGGGATGTCGATCTTCGCCTCCAGCAGGTCCACCCGGCCGCCGTCCACGGCGAGCTTTATCGACTCGATGTATCCGGATTCGTCGCGGGCGCTGCAGTCGGCATGAACCCTGAGCCCTCCCGGCCGCGTCGGGATCGGCGCCCTTGCCACTTTCGGCGGCGCTGGTGCTTCGGTCGCCGGTATTGCAGCTTGAGCTGCCGGCGGCAACAGCTCCGCTGGCGGCGCGGGCGGAGAACCGCGTATCGAGCAAGCGGCCACCGTACCCAGCATGGCCAGCATCGCCACCAGCCGCGTGGTCTTGATCATCGCCCTGCGCCCGACTTCGTTTTGGATGGGTATGGGAGCGTTCCGTCCTCTGGAAGCATTGGCCTGGCGCGCCGATCAGTGCCTGTTGCGTGCTGCGCGCACTGCCGCAATCCAGGGGTCATTCCCGGTTCGTCTAATCCCGGCGCCAGGTGGTGGCGCGTTGTGCTTGCGCGCCTCGCGCTCGCCGAAGTACCAGATGCCGGCGACAATACAGATGATCGTCGACAAACCGACGATTGCGAATATCAACAGTGTTTCCACGGACGACCTCCAGAAGTGGGAGCGAATTTGCCTAGACCCATTACACGCGTCCTGATCTGCTGAGTCCAATCATCTTACGATTCGTTACACGCCTAACGCGCACTAGTTCACATCAATGTCCCGAACGGTCGCTTATCTGCCACGCACGCCGCCCGCCTCAAATGGATAATAGGCAGGAATGTCCCCTGTCTTTGCCCGCGATGCAGATTCATAATCCCGATCCGGCCTACTCGAACTCTGACCGAGCGCGCGCGAGCTTTCGGCTGGCGATCAAATTCGCGCTCGGCTTCGTTGCCTTGCTCTGGATCGTTCAGCTGTTGAATTGGGGATTCGGCTTGGAATTGGAGCGCTTCGGCGTTCGTCCCAGACAGCTTGTCGGGCTGCTCGGCATTCTGTTCGCGCCCTTGCTGCACGGCAGTCCCGCACACCTGCTCTCCAACTCCCTGCCCCTGTTCATTCTGCTCACGGTGATGTTGCACCTCTATCCGAACTCTGCCCTCAAAGTCCTGCCGGCGGTGTACTTCGGCTCAGGCATCGCCGTATGGTTGTTCGCCCGGGATTCCGACCATATCGGCGCCAGCGGATTGGTCTACGGCCTGGTCGCATACATATTCGCGGCCGGCTTGATACGGCGGGATAGGCGCGCAATCGCCGCGTCCCTGTTGGTTTGCTTTCTTTACGGTGCTCTGGTCTGGGGCGTGTTGCCGATCGAGCCCGGGGTTTCGTGGGAAACCCATCTGTCCGCCGCGCTGATCGGCTTGGCGCTGGCGATCGCGCTGCGGTGCCTGGACATACCGCCGCGCAAGCGCTATTCGTGGGAGGACGAGGACGGGGAGCAGCGCGAACAGAACGAACAGAACGAACAGGGCGAGCAGGGGGGCGATTTACCCGGCTAGGCGTTCATACGCTCCAGCGTCGGGATATGCGCCGCCTGCAAAATTTTTCGGGGCGCAGGATACATTGCGCGGCAATCGCGCGATAATCCGCACCTTCCCATTCTCGATTGTCCATTCGATCCCTCAACATGAGAACCTTGGATTCTGAAACACCCAGGAAAAAACTCCAGGCGGTCGTTATTGCCTGTCTGATCGTAGTCGTCGGGCTTCTGGGCGCGGGATACTACCTCGCGCCGCGCTTCGAAAGGCAGGCGCCGCAAATCATGCTGCCGCAAGCCGATGCGCTCGGCATGGCGCCCATGGAGATCGCCGTCTCCGATCCGGGCGCGGGATTGAAATCGGTGAGCGCGACGCTCACGATAGGCGGCACGGAATACACGCTGGCCTCCGAGCAGTTTGCCCAGCCACTGGCCGAGAAGAAGATCTCTCTCGCATTGCCGCCGAAGCTTGCCGGCGTCAAGGAAGGACCGGCGGTGCTGCGCGTGAGTGCGCGCGACGCCTCGCTATGGAATTTTTTCAAGGGCAACGAGACGGTAATCCAGAAGAATCTGACCATCGACCTCACCCCGCCCACGATCGAGCTCATCGCCGACGACCGCTACGTCAACTTCGGCGGTGTCGGCGTGATCGTCTACAAATCGTCTGCGGATACGGCAACCAGCGGGATCAAGCTCGGCAAGCATTTCTTCCCGGGCTTCCAGGGGCAGATCAAGGGGCATCCGGATTACTTCCTCGCCTTTTTCGCGCATGCCTACGATGTGGCACCCGACGTGAAGGCGATGCTGGTCGCGACCGACAAGGCCGGCAACACCAGGGAAATGGCGCTCGCCTACGAACTCAAGGACGTGAAGTACAAGAAGAGCACCATCGCGATATCGGACAATTTTCTGCAGAACAAGGTGGCGCCGCTGTTGAGCGATGTCGGCGCGCGCCAGGGGTCGCCGAAGGATATTTTCATCGCGGTCAACCATACGCTCAGAAAAGAGAATGAAGACAAGATCACCGCGATCACGTCGAAAGCCACGCCCGCGATCCTGTGGAATGGTGCGTTCAGGCAACTGAGCAATTCCAAGGTCGAAGCCAACTTCGCCGACTCGCGCACCTACACCTACAACGGCGAGCCGATCGACACCGCGTTTCACCTAGGCTACGACCTGTCGGTCACCAAGCATTACCCGGTCGAAGCGTCCAACAGCGGCACGGTCACGTTCACGGGCGACCTCGGCATTTACGGCAATGCCGTCATCCTCGACCACGGCCTCGGGCTGTTCACCCTCTATGGCCATTTGAGTTCCATCGACGTCAAGGTCGGTGATGCGGTCCAGCAAAAGCAGATCCTCGGCAAGACCGGCGAAACGGGCCTGGCGGCCGGCGATCATCTGCACTTCGGGGTCTATCTTGACGGCGTCGCCGTGTTGCCGGTGGAGTGGTGGGACCAGAAGTGGATCGACGATAACATCGTGCCCAAGCTCGAAGGCAAGAGTGGCGACGCGATCGCCGAGGCGCAGCAGCCGAAGGCGCGGCACAAAGCCTCGCCCAAGACCACGAATAAAGCCACGCACAAGCGGCGCCGCTGAGCCTGCGCGCCGGCGCCAACGCTATTTGCGCTTCGCAGCGCCCTTCTTGACCGGCTTGCGCTTGGCAGCCGGCTTGACCGTTTTCTTTTTCGCCTTGGCGGCGGTCTTGCTCGCTTTTTTGTTCGGCACTGGATGGGCGCGCAACATGCCCGCGGTAATTTTGAACACGTCGGTTTCGGTGATGATGCCGACGAGTTCCTTGCGCTTGTTCAGCACCGGAAGGCTGCCGATATGGTTGATCACCAGCAGCCTGGCGGCCTGCTTCAACTGGGCCTCGGCCGCGACGCAGACCGGCGCGCGGCGCAGCAGATCGCCTACCGGGACCTCGGCCGAGCCGAAGTTCGCTGCCGCGAGCAGCAGGTCGTGCTCGGCGATGATGCCGACCACCTGCTTGCCTTCGACTACCGGCAGATGATGGATGCCGCGGCTGTGCATGAAATCGAACGCGCGATGAAATTCGGTCTGCGGCGTGATCGTAAGCACTGGCCAGCTCATGTACTGGTCAACCCTCATGATGTTCCTCTTGGTGTAAGTTGATAAGTGTCGCCTGCGCCGGCCGCCGATGCGGGTATAAGACATGCAACAATGCCATTTTATACCCCTTGGGCAGCGGCGACTGCGGCGCGCTTGCGGCCTGCGTGGATGCGGCAACGCTCACCGCGCAAGGCGATAGGTTGAAACGGCGCGCATATCCACGTCCATGGCGTGGTTGTGTGCCTTCGCCGACGTTCATATAGTATGCGTCGAGCGTTCGAATCGCATTCCGAGGAGAAATCGCATGAGCACCGAAAGCGTTCGCGGCAAGAAGACAGTAATTCATTTCAACGGCGAGCGCTGTATCCATTCGCGCAACTGCGTGCTGGATCGCCCGGATGTGTTCGTGCCGAACGTGCAGGGCGAATGGATTCATCCGGACCAGGCGACTCCAGGCGAGGTGGCGATGCTGGCGCTCAATTGCCCGTCGGGCGCGATCCGCTACGAGAACACGGACGGATCGCCCGCAGAGTGCCCCCCGCTGGCGAACACGGTGCGTGTGCGCGAGAACGGCCCGCTCGCTTTTCACGCACCGCTTACCGTAGCCGGCAAAGACGAGGGCTTCCGCGCGACGCTGTGCCGCTGCGGCGCGTCCAGCCGCAAGCCGTTCTGCGACGGCAGCCATGTCGCGGCGGGCTTTGTGGCGAGCGGCGAAGCGGCGGCCGCGGAGTCCGCGCCGCTGGCGCAGCGCGACGGCCCGCTCGCCATCGAGCCTGTGCCGAACGGGCCCTTGCGCGTGCGCGGCAACCTGGAAGTGGTCACCGGCACCGGGCGCACCATCAATCGCGTCACCGAAACCTGGCTGTGCCGTTGCGGGCATTCGCGCAACAAGCCCTATTGCGACGGCAGCCACAAGAAGGTCGGCTTTCGCAGCGATTGACGTTCCGCGAGACCAACATGAGCCAACACGACGCCATCATCATCGGCACCGGCCAGTCCGGCAAGCCGCTTGCACTCGCGCTCGGCCGGGCCGGCTGGAAAGTGGCCGTAATCGAGCGCGAGCACGTGGGCGGCACCTGCATCAATGTCGGCTGCACGCCGACCAAGACCATGGTCGCCAGCGCGCGGGTGGCCTACCTAGCCCGGCGCGGGGCGGATTATGGTGTGCAGACCGGCCCGGTGCAGGTGGATATGGCGCGGGTACGCCAGCGCAAGCGCGACATCGTGACCAGCTTCCGCCAGGGCAGCGAGCGCAGTATCACGGGGACCAAAGGCGTCGACCTGATCATGGGCGAGGCGCGCTTTGTGGGCACGAAAGAAGTCGAAGTGACCTTGAACGCCGGGGGCACGCGCCGCCTGGCCGCCGACTGGATCTTCCTCAACACCGGCACGCGCCCCAGTAACCCGCCGCTGCCGGGGCTGGACGGCGTGCATTCGCTCACCTCGACCACGATTATGGAACTGGACACGGTGCCCGACCACCTGCTGGTGCTGGGCGGCGGCTACATCGGCCTGGAGTTCGCGCAGATGTTCCGGCGCTTCGGCAGCCAGGTGACGGTCATCCAGCGCGGCAAGCGGCTGCTGTCGCGGGAAGACGCCGACGTGGCTGAAGCCGTGGCCGATATTCTGCGCGAGGACGGCATCGAGGTGCTGCTGGAAACCGACGCGGTGCGGGTCGCCCAAGACGGCGAAGGGCCGATTCACTTTACGGTGCGCCAGGCGGACCAGGAGCGCACCCTCACCGGTTCGCACCTGCTGGTGGCGGTGGGCCGCGCGCCCAATACCGACCGGCTGAACCTGGCCGCCACCGGGGTGACGCTGGACAAGCGCGGCTTTGTGCCCGTGAACGACCACCTGGAGACGAGTGTGCCGGGCATCTATGCGTTGGGCGAGGTCAACGGTGGCCCCGCCTTCACCCATATGTCCTACGACGACTTCCGCATCATTCGTACCAACCTGCTCGAAGGCGGCGATCGGGCGGTCACCGAGCGGATGCTGCCCTACACCGTGTTTATTGACCCGCAACTGGGCCGAGTGGGCCTGGGCGAGGAGGAAGCACGCCAGCAGGGCCGCGCTATCCGTGTAGCCAAGATGCCGATGGAGAACGTGGCCCGCGCCGACGAGATGGCCGAGGCGCGCGGCTTCATGAAGGCCATTGTGGATGCGGAGACGGACCAGATCCTCGGCTGTGCGATCCTGGGCATCGAGGGCGGCGAGCTGATGGCCATGCTGGAGATCGCCATGCTGGGCCAGGTGCCCTATCCCGTGCTCAAAGACGCCATCTTTGCTCACCCGACGCTGGCCGAGTCCTTCAATAACCTGTTCGGCTCGTTCGAGGAGGGATCGCAGCCGTCGGGCCACTACATGCAGTGGCCCGACGGCACCCTGCTAAACGTATCTACAATTCTCAGCCCAGGACCAGGGAGGACCACCCGCATGGCCGAGCTAGCCGTCACCGAAGCCCCTCCTATCGCCGCGCCATTCGTGCCGCCCTACCCGCCCAGTTGGGTGAACCGGCTGATCGCGGCCATCCACCGGGCGCCCGTACCCGCCTGGGCGATCTATGGCGGGCTGGCCGCACTGCTGGTCGGGCTGGAGACGGGGGTCAAGTGGCTGGACGGCACCTACCCGGCGGGCATCCGCTTCCTGCCAATCCACGTGGATCTGGCGCTATCCGGGGTGCTCTACCTGCTCTCGATAGACTACCTGGACGAGGTGGCTGCACACGCTCTGGAAATCGCCTGGCCCGTCTTGATGGTGGACGCGAATACCTATCAAGTGCTACGCTACCGGCTCACGACTCTACCCGCTCGACCAGCCCTTGTCGCGGCGCTGCCAGGGCTGTTCGCAGGGTTGGACCTGCTCTTCATCCAGCCCGCAAGCTCCTTCGCCCAGTTTAAGCTGCTAACCTCGCCCCTTGCCACAATTGTAGAAACTATCCTAGCATTCTTCTTCTGGGCTACGGGCGGCGCTATCATTTACCATATTATCTATCAATTGCGCCTTGTGAACGAGATCTACGTTAATCATACGCGGATCAGCTTGTTTGCGTTGGGTCCGCTCTATGCGTTTTCCTGGTTGACCGCCCGCACTGCCCTCCTTCTTATCTTAACCACTGCTGTGGCTATTGCCCTGGTGCCTGATCTAGCAGAGCATGCAGATCAACTGCTCATACTCGGGTTCGCACTGGTGTTGGCGGCTGTGACATTCGTCGCGCCCCTGTGGAATGTGCATCAATTGCTGGCGCAGGAGAAGGCTGCGCACCAGGATGGGTTGGCGCAGCGGCTGGAAGCGATCACGCACGCCTTGAAAGAGGCCGTGGACCACAGCGAGCTGGCGAAAATGAGCGATCTGAAAACGGCGTTGGAGGCGCTCGTCGTGGCGCGCAAAGAGCTGGACGACATCTCTACCTGGCCCTGGCAGCCGGAGACGCTGCGCGCGGTGGTGACGGCGCTGCTCGCGCCCCTCCTCTTGTGGCTGATCACGCGGCTGGTGGAGCGGTTCGGCCTGTTTTGAAGCCCCGTAGGGGCACAGCGCGCTGTGCTCCTACGGGGAG
>JBBRAI010000084.1:0-11404 GCA_038206915.1 Burkholderiales bacterium
CCCGGCGACGCCCTGCCGCAGGCGAGTTGCATCGTCAACCCGAATCAGCCCGGCTGCGATTTTCCGAGCAAGGCCATCGCCGGCGTCGGCGTGATGTTCTACGTCATGCTCGCGCTGCGGGCCGAGCTGCGCCGGCGCGGCTGGTTCTCACCCCCTTTGAAAAAGGGGGTCGCCGAAGGCGGGGGGATTTCCGAATTCAATCTCGCGGCGCTGCTCGACCTGGTGGCGCTGGGCACGGTGGCCGACGTGGTGCGCCTGGACCGCAACAACCGCATCCTGGTGGCGCAGGGCCTGAAGCGCATCCGCGCCGGCAAAATGCAGGCCGGCATCGTGGCGTTGCTGCGCGTGGCCGGGCGCGAGGCGAAGCGCGCGTCCTGCTTCGACCTCGGCTTTGCCGCCGGGCCGCGGCTCAACGCCGCCGGGCGCCTCGCGGACATGGCGCTGGGCATCGAAGCCCTGATCACCGACGACGCGGCGCGCGCGCTCAACATCGCGCAGGATCTGGACCGGCTCAACCGCGAGCGGCGCGATATCGAAGGCGGCATGCAGGCGCAGGCGCTGGCCATGCTGGAGGGCCTAGAAGCGGCGACGGCTGCCGATCCCGCGGCGCAATCGGCCTATACGCGCACGCTGTTTGATCCGTCCTGGCATCAGGGCGTGGTGGGCATACTCGCCGCGCGCATCAAGGACCGGCTGCACCGGCCGGTAATCGCCTTCGCCGCCGGAACCGCGGGCGAACTCAAGGGCTCGGGCCGCTCAATCGCGGGACTGCATCTGCGCGATGCGCTCGATCTGGTCGCCAAGCGCGCGCCCGGAATGATCCTGCGCTTCGGCGGCCACGCCGCGGCGGCCGGCCTCACCATCCGCGCCGAAGACCTCGCGCGCTTCGGCGAATTGTTCGAAAGCACGGTGCGCAATCTGCTCGGCGCCGCCGACCTGGCGCGCAGCATCGAGACCGACGGCCCGCTGGAATCGGCCTACATAAACCTGGACACCATTCGCCTGCTCGAGCGCGAAGTGTGGGGCCAGGGCTTCCCGCAGCCGCTGTTCTGCGACCGCTTCACCGTGATCAACCAGCGCGTGGTCGGCGAGAAGCACCTGAAGCTGCGCCTGCAGAAGGACGGCAAGTCCTACGACGCGATACGCTTCAATTCGTCCGCCGCGGCGGGCGCGGCCATCCACGCCGCCTACCGGCTGGCGGTGAACGAATACAATGGCGTGCAGAGCGTGCAACTCATCGTCGAGGAATGGGAGAGCGTCGCCTGAGACCAGGAACTCAGTAACCCGCGGCAGCGATAAGAAAGGAATCAGCCATGGAACGCAAGCCAGTCAAATCCGACAAGGTCCGCGCGGTCGGCTACGATCCCAAGACCCGCGTGCTGGAGGTGCAACTGCGCGACGGCACGGTGCTCGCCTACAGCGGGGTGTCGCAGGAAGTGCACCGCCAGTTCATGAACGCGCCCTCGCCGACCAGCTATTACGAGGACAAGATTGCGGACGAGTTCTCCGCGCGGCGGCTGTAGGGTCAATCAGTTGCCTTCGCGCGCCGACCCAAGTCGCATCCCCAATGTTTCAGGGCATCGATTTTGCGCGGACGAAAAACCGTCCGCGCGGATCGTCGCTTTCACACGGATAAAAAGCACAACAGTGTGAAAGCGACGATCTTGTGCAAAACCCCTGAACTGTCCTCGTTGTTACAATAACCGTGTTTTCTGCACGGATGCGCTTTTCATCCGTACAGAAAACACGGTTGGCGCGCAGAGCGCGCAATGACCGCTCTAGGCATCCGTCGGCATCTGCGCCGCCGCAAGTAACACGCCCGACCAGGCGCCTGTAACTACAAATTGCGCATGTACTGCACCATGCGCCGGCGCGTCGTCGCATCGGGCAGGCGGCCCAGCGCTGCGCCCATGTTGTCGGCGAGGTAGTCCGCGTTGCGCGTCGCGGGAATCGCGCAGGTCACCGCGGGGTGCGACAGGATGAACTTCAGGAAGAAGCGCGCCCAGCTGTCGCAGTCGAATTCCTTGGCCCATTCGGGCAGCGCCCTGCCCTTCACCTGCCGGAACAGCGCGCCCTCCTCGAACGGTTTGTTGACGATCACCGCGGTCTTGTACTCCGCGCAGACCGGCAGCAGGCGCTCTTCGGCGGCCGTAGTCGCGATGTTGTAGTTGAACTGCGCGAAGTCGAGCTGCTCCGATTTGATTAAACGCTCGAGCTCCGCATAGGCACCCTCGTGGTAGTGGGTGATGCCGAGATAGCGGATCTTTCCCTGCGCCTTCCACTCGCGCAGGGTTTTGAGCTGGGTCTGCACGTCGACGAGGTTGTGCACCTGCATCAGGTCAATGCGCTTTGTTCGCAGGCGCCGCATGGATTCTTCCATCTGGCGTAGGCCGGCGTCGCGCCCGCTGGTCCAGACCTTGGTGGCTAGGAACAGGGATTTCTCCACGCCCGGGTCGGTCGCAAGCTCGCCCACCACCGATTCCGCATTGCCGTACATCGGGGAACTGTCCACCATCTGCCCGCCCGCCTTGACGAAGCGCGCCAGCACCTCGCGCGCGGCGGCGCGGGTGGCGGCATCGCCGCCGATATCGAAGTCGAAGGTGCGCGCGGTCCCCAGGCCCACGGCGTGCAGCAGCTCGCCGCTTTTCGGGATGGCGCGTTTGAGCGGCCCACCGGCCGCCCGCGCCGGCGGGACCACCGTCATGGCAGGCACACCGGCAAGCAGTTTGAGCATGTCGCGCCGGGTCAGTTTTGGCTTGGTATCCATGGTCAGATGCGCAGCGATTGCGCCCTCCGCGTTTCCGGGGAACGACCCCGTGCCGGAGTATAATTGCGCAATTCTGACGAAAAAGCCAACCATGGAAGCCGAAAAACTCAACGCCCTCGCCAACCACCTCGCCGATCTCGGCGCGCGCGCCAGGGAAATGCGGAGGTATCTTTGACTTCGATACCAAACGGGAACGCCTGATCGAGGTCGGTCGGCAGCTGGAACAGCCGGACGTGTGGAGCGACGCCAAGCGCGCGCAGGAACTCGGCCGGGAGAAGAAAATGCTGGATGGCATAGTCGGCAACCTGGTGCTGCTCGACAGCCAGCTGCGCGACGCGGGCGAGCTGTTCGAGATAGCGCGCAGCGAGAACGACGACGCCACGCTGATGAGCGTCGCCGCAGACCTGGATGCGGCGGAGAAGTTGGTCGCGGCGATGGAATTCCGCCGCATGTTCTCCGGTGCGCTGGACATCAACAACTGCTTCCTCGACATCCAGTCGGGATCGGGCGGCACCGAAGCGCAGGACTGGGCGGCGATGCTCGAGCGCATGTATCTCAAGTACTGCGAGCGCAGCGGCTTCGGCGTCGAGCTGATGGAAGAGTCCGAGGGCGAGGTCGCGGGGATCAAGAGTGCGACCATCAAGGTCAGCGGTGAATACGCCTACGGGCGGCTGCGCACCGAAACCGGCGTGCACCGTCTGGTGCGCAAATCGCCCTTCGATTCGGGCAACCGGCGCCATACCTCGTTCGCGAGCGTATTCGCCTACCCCGAGGTCGACGACACCATAGAAGTGGAAATCAATCCCGCCGACCTGCGCATCGACACCTACCGCGCCTCGGGCGCCGGCGGCCAGCACATCAACAAGACCGATTCGGCGGTGCGCATCACCCACCTGCCGACCAATATCGTGGTGCAGTGCCAGAACGACCGCTCGCAGCACCGCAACCGCGCCGAGGCGATGGCGATGCTTAAGTCGCGCCTGTACGAGCAGGAACTGCGCAAGCGCCGCGACGAGCAGCAGAAACTCGAGGACTCCAAGACCGACATCGGCTGGGGCCACCAGATCCGCTCCTATGTCCTCGACCAGTCGCGCATCAAGGACCTGCGCACCAACGTCGAGACCGGTAACACCCAGTCGGTACTGGACGGCGACCTGGACATGTTCATCGAGGCGAGTCTGAAGAAAGGCGTCTAGCAAGCGCGCCGCAGCGGGCGCGGACAAACACCAACCATTCGAGAAACACCATGGCTGAAGAAAAACAGCAACCCATCCTCGACGAAAACCAGATCATCGCCGAGCGCCGCGCCAAGTTGGCGGAGCTGCGCAAGCAGGGCAACGCCTTTCCCAACGACTTCGGGCGCAAGGACCTCGCGGCCGACCTGCATGCGGCGTACGGGGACAAGTCGAACGAGGAGTTGGAAGCCAAGCCGGTGCAGGTGGCGATCGCCGGGCGCATGATGTTCAAGCGCGTCATGGGCAAGGCGAGCTTTGCCAGCATCCAGGACATGAGCGGGCGCATCCAGCTCTACATCAGCAACGACCGCACCGGCGCCGAGGCGCACGATGCATTCAAGCACTGGGACCTCGGAGACATCCTCGCCGCGGAAGGCCCGCTGTTCAAGACCCGCACCGGCGAGCTTTCGGTGCAGGTCACGCGCCTGCGCCTGCTGACCAAGTCGCTGCGGCCGCTGCCGGAAAAGTTTCACGGGCTCACCGACCAAGAGCAGCGCTATCGCCAGCGCTACGTCGACCTGATCACCAATCCCGAGGTGCGCAAGGTGTTCAGCGTGCGCAGCAAGCTGATCCAGGCGATCCGCGCTTTCATGGTGGAAAAGGGTTACCTGGAGGTCGAAACTCCGATGATGCACCCGATCCCCGGCGGCGCCGCGGCCAAGCCCTTCGCCACCCACCACAACGCGCTCGACATGCAGTTGTTCCTGCGCATCGCACCCGAACTCTATCTCAAGCGCCTGGTCGTAGGCGGCTATGAGAAGGTGTTCGAGATCAACCGCAATTTCCGCAACGAGGGCATTTCCACACGGCACAATCCTGAGTTCACCATGATCGAGTTCTACGAGGCCTATCGCGATTACCGCTACCTCATGGACTACACGGAGGAACTGCTGCGCTCGGTCGCAACGCAAGTGCTGGGCACGACCACCCTGCCCTACGGCGAGCACACAGTCGAGCTGGGCAAGCCGTTCGAGCGCCTGACCGTGGTGCAGGCAATCTGCAAATACCACCCGCAGATCAGCGAGTCACAGCTCGCCGACCGCGACTACCTGACCAACGCGCTGAAGAAACTCGGCGCCGACGTGTCGCGCGCGCACGGGATCGGCTCCCTGCAGCTGATGCTGTTCGAAGAGATCGTCGAGACCCTGCTGATCCAGCCCACCTTCATCGTCGATTACCCGGCGGAGGTTTCGCCCCTCGCGCGCCGCAACGACGCCAATCCGGAGGTCACCGACCGTTTCGAGCTATATATCACCGGACGCGAAATGGCCAACGGCTTTTCCGAGCTGAACGACCCCGAGGACCAGGCGGCGCGTTTCGCCGAACAGGCGAAACAGAAGGAAGCCGGTGACGAGGAGGCCATGTATTACGACGCCGATTACATTCGCGCGCTGGAATACGGCCTGCCGCCGACCGCGGGCGAAGGCATAGGCATAGACCGGTTGGTCATGCTGTTCACCGACAGTGCGAGCATCCGCGACGTCATCCTGTTCCCGCACATGCGGCCGGAATAGGCCGCGCCGGTAACAATTGGTCACAATTGCTCACAACTTCCGCTGCAGCCTGCTGTCAACATTAGCGGCATGAATGCGTTTTGTTCCGTGCGCATCCCAACAACGGAGACAGCAATGGAAGCGAATACGAAAAGCAAACTGCATCCGCTCACCGCGATCGCCGCGGTGTCGGTCACCCTGTTCAGCCTGGTCGGCGTAGGCGCGATCACCGGCTTGATCCCGACCAGTCACAGCCAGAACACACAGTCGCAAGCCGCCGTGACCACGGCAGAGCCGGCAAAGACTCTCGCCGCCGCCGAACCGGCGACGACGACCACGGTCACCACGACGACGATGAGCGAGGCCAAGCCGGCCGCCAAACCTGTCGTGCACAAGGCCGCGGTCAAGCACGTCAAACCCGCGGAAAAGCTCGCGTCGGCCGACCAGTTGCCGGCAAACCCTTCCTACCCCTATCCGCCGGCCCCGGTGGCGCAGAACTATCCGCCGCCGAATATGGCGCCCCCGCCCAACGCCGCGCCGCCGAAACCGATATGCCGTGATTGCGGCGTGATCGAGTCGGTGCGCGAAGTCGAGAAGACCGGGCAGCCCACCGGATCGGGCGCGGCTATCGGCGGCATCGCCGGCGGCGTACTTGGCAACCAAGCCGGCCGCGGCAACGGCAGGACCGTGATGACCGTGCTTGGCGCCATCGGCGGAGCCGTCGCAGGGCATGAAATCGAGAAGAACACGCACAAGGTGAAAAGCTACGAAATCAACGTCCGCTTCGACGACGGTACGACCCGGCTGATTACGCAGGACACGCCGCCGGTGTGGCGCTCGGGCGACCGGGTCCGTGTTCAGGACGGCGCTATCACGGCCAGTAACGCCTATTGAGCGTTCGCTTCACGGCGGCGACGGAAGCCGCCGCGCGATTCCGAGCAATTGAGGCTGTTTCGGTGCTGCCGAAACAGCCTCATTGATTTTCCGGGGTATACGCGACGGCGCCGAGCCCCGTTGGCAGGCGCTCTGATAAACTTCAAGTGTCACTCCAAAGTGGCGATGTTAAAGGGTGTCATTCCGAGCGACAGCGAGGAATCTGCTTTTCGATGGTGCGAAAAAGCAGATTCCTCGGCCCTTGGCCTCGGAATGACAGCTAATTCGAATAGGCGCATTTCCAAGACAAACAACAATGCACGACCCGCAGCAGGAGCTAAAAACCGCGCTGGAGCGCATGGGGCTGCTGCATCCGGGGGAGGCGTTCACTGCCGCAACCCTGGCCGGCGGCGTTTCATCCGATATCCTGCGCATCACGCTGGCCGGGCGCTCTCCTGTCCTGTCATTCTGCTTCAAGCGCGCGCTGGCCAAACTGAAAGTCGCGGCCGACTGGCGCGCGCCGGTGGAGCGCAACCACGCCGAAGTCGAATGGATGCGCGTCGCCGAAGCGCTGGCGCCGGGCTGCGTGCCGCGCATCCTCGGCGAGGATGTGCAGGCGGGCGCCTTCGCCATGGAATATCTCGACCCCGCGGCGCACCCGGTGTGGAAAGACCAGCTGCGCGACGGCGAAATCCGCAGCGAGACCGCGGCCGCAGTGGCGAAAATCATTGTCGCCGTACACGCGGGAACGGCGGCGCGCGCGGACATCGCCGCGCGCTTCGCCAACGATCACATTTTCCATCCAATTCGGCTGGAGCCCTATCTGCTCGCCACAGCCGAGCGGCATCCGGATTGCGCCGCGCGGCTGCGCGAACTCGTCGAGACCACCGCGCGCACCAAGCTCGCGCTGGTGCATGGCGACCTGAGCCCGAAGAACATCCTGGTCGCAGCGCACGGCCCGGTTCTGCTCGATGCCGAGTGCGCCTGGTACGGTGACCCGGCCTTCGACCTCGCTTTCTGCCTCAACCACATGCTGCTCAAATGCCTGTGGCGGCCGCAATGGCGCGAGCAATACCTGGGCTGCTACGACACGCTCGCGTCGGCCTATCTCGCGCATGTCGACTGGGAGCCGGCCGCGGCGATCGAAGCGCGGGTGGCACATCTGCTGCCCGGCCTGTTCCTCGGCCGCGTGGACGGCAAGTCCCCGGCCGAATACCTGACGCATGAGGCAGATAAGCAACGCGTGCGCCGCGTCGCGCGCCGTTTCCTGCTGCAGCCTGCCGATAGGCTAGCCGCGATTCGCGAGGCCTGGAACAGAGAACTCAAAGAGTCAATTTCTATATGAGGGGATAACTCCCCTCATACTCCCCTATATTGGCCGTTGCAAAATTCATTTTGCAACGGGTTCAAAGGAAACTAAATGCCCGACACGACTATCGCAAAAATCAAAGGCCGCAGGGTATGGGATTCGCGCGGCCGTCCTACGGTCGAGGCGCAGATCGAACTTGCCTGCGGCGCGACCGGCCGCGCGATCGCGCCCGCCGGTGCGTCGCGGGGCGCGCGCGAGGCCGTCGATCTGCGCGACGCGGACGGGTTTGGCGTCGACGCCGCAGTCGGCAATGTGAACAACGCCATCGCGGCTGCGCTTGCGGGCATGGATGCCGCAAAGCAGGAAGCTGTCGATGCCGCGCTGATCGCGCTCGACGGCACGCCGAACAAGGCGCGGCTCGGCGCGAACGCCACCGTCGCAGTCTCCCTGGCCGTGCTGCACGCCGCGGCGCACGCACAGGGCCTGCCGCTGTTCCGCTATGTCGCGCAGGGCCGGCCGATGCGCCTGCCGCTGCCGGAGATCCAGATATTCGGCGGCGGCGCGCACGCCGGCCGGCGCATCGACATCCAGGACCTGATGGTGATGGCGCTCTCGGCGCAAAGCTTCGACGAGGCGCTGCAGATGACGGCACGCGTGTATCACGCAGCGGGCGAACTCATGCGCGATGCAGGCAAGCTGCACGGCGTCGCCGATGAGGGCGGCTGGTGGCCGGAATTCGCCAGCAACGAGGAGGCGATCGAGACGCTGGTACGCGCGATCGCGCGCGCCGGTTTCGTGCCCGGCGACGAGGTCGCGATCTCGCTCGACATCGCCGCCTCGGAATTCGGCGCGAGCGGGCACTACCGGCTCGGCCTCGATGGCAGAAACCTGGACAGCGACGGCATGTGCGAGCTGGTCCTCGGCTGGATCGAGCGCTATCCCATCGTTTCGGTCGAGGACCCGCTCGCCGAGGACGACCGGGCGGGCATGATGCGCTTCACCGCGGCGGCCGGACAGCGAGTGCAGATCATCGGCGACGACTATCTGACCACCAGCGCCGAGCGCGTGCGCGCCGCGATCGAGGACCGGTCCTGCAACGCGGTGCTGCTCAAACCGAATCAGTGCGGCACGGTGACCGAAACGCGCGCCGCGCTGGACGCGGCCAAGACCACGGGCTGGGGTTGCATCGTCTCGGCGCGCTCCGGCGAGACCGAGGATGTGAGCATCATGCACCTCGCGACCGGCTGGGACGCGGGCCAGCTCAAAGTCGGCTCGTTCGCGCGCGGCGAGCGCATGGCGAAGTGGAACGAGGGATTGCGCATCGAGGAAATGCTGGGAGCGGACGCGCGCTTTGCCGGAAGCAAAGCGCTGCCGATCGCGCGCTGAGAGCGCGGCGCGACCCGGTACGCGCGGCCCGGTTCAACGAGTAGACCGCTGCTCGGCTATAATTCGCCCGTCGTGAAAGTGCAATCCCATCCCCTGTGTCCCTGAGCGCGATCGCGACCGCGCATACGCGCTCCCCGCGTGGCCCGGTGCTGATCATGACGGCGGTGGCGCTGTTCGTCGTCATGGACACGATCTCCAAATACCTGTCTACCTTCTACCCGGTGCCGGCGATCGTCTGGTCGCGTTATTTCTTCCATCTGCTGCTCGTGCTCATCGTCCTCGGTCCGCGGCTTGGCCTGGGCCTGGTGCGCACCCAGCGTCTGGGCGTGCAGCTCCTGCGCGGCCTGATGCTCGCCGGCTCGACATTGTTCTTCGTCTTCGCGATCCAGCGAATGCCGCTGGCCGAGACCTCGTCGATCACTTTCATCGCGCCGGTGCTGGTGACGCTGATGGCCGCATTCTTCCTCAAGGAAACGGTGGACGCCGCGCGCTGGCTCGCGGTCGCGGGTGGATTCGTCGGCGTGCTCATCATCGTCCGCCCCGGCGGCGGCGTGTTCAGCTGGGTGTCGCTGCTACCGCTTTGCTGCGCCGCCTGCTTCGCCTGCTACCAGATCCTGACGCGCAAGCTCGCCAATCTGGAGAGCCCCTACACTTCGATTTTCTATTCCGGTCTGGTCGGAAGCGTGCTGATGTCGCTCGCGCTGCCTTACGTCTGGATCTGGCCGCAACGCCCGATGCACTGGCTGCTGTTTATCGTCATAGGCATCATCGGCGGCCTGAGCCACCTGATCCTGATCAAGGCCTACGACTACGCGCCGGCGTCAAGGCTCGCACCCTTCACCTACACGCAGCTGATCTGGGTAAGCCTGTCGGGTTATTTGGTGTTCGGCCACTTCCCGGACCGATGGTCCTTGGTCGGCATGGCGGTGATCATGGCGAGCGGCATTTACATCGCGACGCATCAGCAGATGACGGACCGGGAGCAGCGCGCGGAATTGCGCGAAAGCGCGCCCGGGGCTTGAAACCTGTTGCGAAATGACAACCGCTAGAATTGTCATTTCGAGCGCCCCCAAGGGGACTTCCTTCGGGGCGCAGCGAGAAATCTGCTGTTGCATCAGAAGAAAAGCAGATTCCTCGGCCTTCGGCCTCGGAATGACATTTCATTTTGCGATAGGCCTCTTGCTGCCTACGAGGGGTAGCGGCCGAGGAAGTCCTTGTAGGCCAGCGCGATGCCCGCATCCAGGCGGGTGTGCGGCTTCCAGCCCAGCGCGTTGATCCTGGCCGAATCGAGCAGTTTGCGCGGCGTGCCATCGGGCTTGGAAGTATCGAAGCGCAGCTTGCCGCGGAAACCGACCACCTGCGCGACGGTGCGCGCGAGCGCGGCGATGCTCTGGTCCTCGCCGTAGCCGATGTTTATCAGCGGCGGTTCACGCTCTGTAATCAGTTTCGAGAATTCCGACGGTGGCAGCCCGAGCAGATGCACGCAGGCCTCGGCCATGTCCTCGCTGTAGAGAAACTCGCGCAGCGGAGACCCCGTGCCCCAGATCACCACCTCGTCGGCGCCCGATTTCATCGCTTCGTGCATCTTGCGGATCAGCGCCGGCAGCACGTGGGAGTTGTTCAGGTCGTAGCTGTCGCCCGGTCCGTAGAGATTGGTCGGCATCGCCGCGAGGAAGTCGGTTCCGTACTGGCGATTGTAGGACCAGCACATCTCGATGCCGGCGATCTTGGCGATCGCATAGGGGCGATTGGTCGACTCAAGCGGGCCGGTGAGCAGATATTTTTCCTTCATCGGCTGCGGGCAGTCGCGCGGATAGATGCAGGAAGAGCCCAGGAACAGCAGGCGTTTTACGCCCGCTCTCCAAGACTCGTGCAAAACATTGGTCTGTACCGCAAGATTGCTGTGGATGAATTCCGCGGGATAGCTGCTGTTGGCGACGATTCCGCCGACTTTGGCCGCGGCAAGGAACACGTAGTCCGGGCGCTCCTGCTCGAAGAAAGTGCGCACTGCGGCCTGGTCGGAGAGTTCCAGTTCGGCGTGGGTGCGCAGCACCAGGTTGCGGTAGCGCTGTTGCTGCAGGTGCCGCACGATCGCGGAGCCGGCCAGGCCACGATGACCGGCGACATAGATTTTTGACTTTTTATCCATCAGGGTGTCTCGGAAAATATCTACCTTGTCATTTCGAGCGTCCCCCAGGGAGACTTCCTTCGGGGCGCAGCGAGAAATCTGCTTTTCCGCGAGACCCAAAAGCAGATTCTTCGCTCCGCTCAGAATGACAATACCTGGGAGTCGTCATTACTCGTGACGATCGAAGGTCTTGTGGCCGTGGCTTTTGACCAG
>JBBRAI010000085.1:0-11336 GCA_038206915.1 Burkholderiales bacterium
ACGAGGGAATCCAGGCGAGGCCGAGGCGCTTGCAGCCTTCGACCAGCTGCGCCATGCCGGCGACGTTGAGCGCATAGCTCTCGCGCACGAAATCGGCGTCGTCGAGCGCGGCTACCGCGGCCACGATCGCCAGGTTGTTGACGTTGAACGGCTGGCGCACGCGGTTGAGCAGGTCCGCCACCTGGGCGCGGCAAACGCCATAGCCGATGCGCAGTCCGGCCAGGCCGTAGACCTTGGAGAAGGTGCGCGTAACGATCAGGTTGGGAAAGCGCCCTATCCACTCGATGCTCGGACAGCGCAGCGCCGGGTCCAGGTATTCGTTGTAGGCTTCGTCGATCAAGACGACGACGTGCTTCGGTGCGCGCGTGAGAAATGACTCGAGTTCCGCCGCGCCGAGCATGGTACCGGTCGGATTGTTCGGGTTGGCGATGAAAACAACGCGCGTGTCGGGCCGGATCGCCGCGAGCATCGCTTCGAGGTCGTGGCCGAAATTCCTTGCCGGCACCACGATGCTGCTCGCGCCGCGCGCCTGCGTCGCCAGCGGATACACCGCGAACGCGTGCTGCGAATACACGGCCGAAGTACCCGGCGCGAGAAACGCCATGCCGGCAAGCTCGAGCACGTCGTTCGAGCCGTTGCCCAGAACGATCTGCTGCATCGGCACGCCGAGGCGCTGCGCCAGGGCGCGCGT
Source organism: Burkholderiales bacterium (assembly GCA_038206915.1). Lineage (GTDB taxonomy): Bacteria > Pseudomonadota > Gammaproteobacteria > Burkholderiales > SG8-39 > 2-12-FULL-64-23. The sequence goes on from JBBRAI010000085.1 coordinate 692, forward strand.
GAGTTCGAAGCCGTCCGGATAGCGGCCGAGTTCGGACAGCGCCGCGGTGACCGCAGCCAGCGCCTTGGGTGATATCCCGCGCGGGTTTTCGTTCGAAGCGAGCTTTACAATGCTGCGCTCGTTCAGCCCGAGCTCGCGCGCGAGCTCGGTGATCGGCTTGCCCGGCTGATACGGTGCGATCGCGCGCACGTAGGCGGGCGACTGTTCGCAGATATCCAGGGGGTCGGTCATGAGTTCGGCCGCAGCGCGCTACAGCGCGGCTGCGGGATAGGAGCCGAGAATCTTCAGGAACGGCGCGAGCTTTTCCAGTTCGGCCAGCGCCTTGGCCACTTTCGGATCCTGCCTGTGGCCCTGCACGTCAACGTAGAACATGTATTCCCAGCGGCCAGTGCGCGCCGGGCGCGATTCCAGCCGGCTCATGCTGACGCCGTGCTTCGCGATCGGCGTTAGCAACGCATGCACCGCGCCGGGCCGGTTGGGCGCCGACATGACGATCGAGGTCAGGTCCTTGCCCGAAGGCGCGGCGTCGTGGTCGCCCAGCACCAGAAAGCGGGTGGTGTTGTTGGGGTCGTCCTCGATGTTGCGCGCCACCAGCTTGAGACCGTGGCGCTGCACCGCGATATCGCCGGCGATGGCCGCCGCCGCGGCATCTTTTGCCGCCAGGCGTGCCGCCTCCGAATTGCTCACCACGGGGATGCGCTCGGCATCTGGCAGTTTGCGGCTCAGCCACTGATTACATTGCGCCAGCGACTGGGCATGCGAATAGACGCGCGTGACCTTCTTCAGCGACCCCGATTTGGACATCAGGTTCTGGCGCACGCGCAGCACGGTTTCGGCGCAGATCCTGAGCGACGTGCTGAGCAGCAGATCGTGCGTCCTTCCGACCGCGCCTTCGCTGGAATTCTCCACCGGCACCACGCCGTAATTGACACCCCCGGTCTCAGCCTGGCGGAAAACCTCGTCGATCGAGCCGCAGGGCTGCGCCAGTACGCCGCCGCCGAACAGCTTGCGCACCGCCAGCTCGCTGAACGTACCGGCGGGACCGAGGTAGGACACTGCAAGCGGCTGCTCCAGCGCGCGGCAGGCGGAAATGACTTCGGCGTATACCCGCGCCAGCGCCTCCCTACCCAGCGGCCCCTGGTTCTTTTCGAGTATGCGGCGCAGCACCTCGGCTTCGCGTTCCGGCCGGTAGACCTGATTTCCCTGCTTGAGCCTGCCCACCGCGTGCGCGAGCTGCGCGCGCTGGTTCAGCGCGTCCAGCAGGCGCGCGTCCAGCGCGTCGATGCGCGCGCGCAGTTTCGCAAGTTCCTTGTTCATGGCCTGATCAGTCCCTCGCCGGCAGGTAGCGTACGCTGAGCACGCCGTCGATTTTACCCAGTTGAGCCACCAGCTCGCGCGTCGCGGCGCTGTCGACGTCGACCAGGGTGTAGGCCATGTCGCCCTTGGACTTGTTCAGCATATTGTGGATGTTCAGCCCGGCCTCGGCGATCACCGTGGAAATCTGCGCCACCATGGCGGGCACGTTCGCGTTGGCGATCGCGACGCGGAACGGCGACTCGCGCGGCATGATCATGTCGGGAAAATTGACCGCGTTGGCCACGTCGCCGTGCTCGAGATATTCGCGCACCTGGTCCACCACCATCACCGCGCAGTTGTCCTCGGCTTCGCGCGTCGAGGCGCCCAGGTGCGGCAGCGCGATCACGCCGGGCACGCCGGCGAGATGGCCATCGGGGAAATCGGTCACGTAGTACTTGAGCTTGTGCGCGGCAAGCGCCTGCACCACGGCCGCGCTGTCGACGATGCCTTCACGCGAGAAGTTGAGCAGGATGGTTCCGGGGCGCACCTGATCCAGGCTCTTCGCATTCACCATGTTGCGCGTCTGCGGCACGAGCGGCACGTGCAGCGTGACGAAGTGGCTCGCCTTGAGCACTTCGTCGATGGAATGCGCCTTCTTCACCCGCGCCGGCAGGCTCCAGGCCGCATCCACGGTGATCTCGGGGTCGTAGCCAAGCACGTTCATGCCGAGCTTGATCGCAGCATCGGCCACGAGACAGCCGATTTTGCCCAGGCCGATCACTCCCAGCGTATGCTGCGGCAACTCGATCCCGGCGAACTGCTTCTTGCCTTCCTCGACGCGCTGCGCCATCGCCGCGTCGTCGCTCTTGATGGCGCGCACGAATTCGAGCGCAGGGGCGAGATTGCGTGCCGCGATCAGCATGCCTGCGAGTACCAGTTCCTTCACCGCGTTGGCATTGGCGCCGGGCGCATTGAACACCGGCACGCCGCGCTCGCTCATCGCCTTGACCGGGATGTTGTTGGTGCCGGCGCCGGCGCGGCCGATGGCCATCACCGACGCCGCAATCTTCATTTCGTGCAGGTCCTGCGAACGCAGCAGGATGGCGTCCGGGTGTGCCGACTCCTTGGCGACATGATAGCGCTCGGCCGGAAAGCGCTTCAGCCCGACCTGGGCGATATTGTTGAGCACCAGTACTTCGAACGGTCTGCGCTCAGGCATGCTCATTTTCCATGGTGGTCTTCGAACTCGCGCATGTACGCCACCAGCCTCTGCACGCCCTCGATTGGCATCGCGTTGTAGATCGATGCGCGCATGCCGCCGACCGAACGGTGCCCCTTGAGCTGGATCATGCCTGCCGCCTTCGCGCCCTTGAGGAACTCCTCGTCGAGCGCCGCGTTGTTCAGCTTGAACGGCACGTTCATGCGCGAGCGGTCGCGCGGCTCGACCGGGCTGACGAAGAACTTGCTTTGATCGAGGTAATCGTACAGAAGCGCGGCCTTGGCGATGTTGCGCCGCTCCACCTCGGCCAGCCCGCCCTGCTGCTTCACCCACATGAACACCAGTCCGGCGATATAGATGGCGTAAGTCGGCGGGGTGTTCAGCATCGAATCGGCCTCGGCTTGCAGCTTGTAGTCGAAGGCCGACGGCGTGAACGCCGCGGCCTGCCCGATCAGATCGTCGCGCACAATCACCAGGGTCAGCCCCGCCGGTCCGATATTCTTCTGCGCCCCGGCATAGATCAAACCGTAGCGCTTGACGTCCACCGGGCGCGACAGGATGTGCGAGGACATGTCGGCCACCAGCGGCACTGCGCCGGTATCGGGCACCCAGTGGTATTCGATCCCGCCGATGGTTTCGTTGGAGCAGATGTGGACGTAGCCCGCATCCGGGGACAGCTTCCAGTCCTGCTGCGGCGGGATGTAGCTGAAACCGCGGTCCTCGCTCGTGGCGGCGATGTTCACCTTGCAATATTTCTTCGCTTCCTTGATCGACTTTTTCGACCATTCGCCGGTGTTGACGTAGTCGGCCACGCTGCGCCCGCGCAGCAGGTTCATCGGCACAATGGCGTTCTCGGCAATGGCGCCGCCCTGCAGGAACAGCACCTTGTAGTTCGCCGGCACCGCGAGCAGTTCGCGCAGGTCCTTCTCCGCCTCGGCGTGGATCGATATGAATTCCTTGCCGCGGTGGCTCATTTCCATCACCGACATGCCGCTGCCATGCCAGTCGAGCATTTCGGCCGCCGCCTGCGCGAGGACGGTTTCCGGCAATACCGCCGGGCCCGCGCTGAAATTGAATACTCGTGCCACGATTAACTCCTTAACTTGGACAAACCGGAACCGAACAGCTCAACTCGCTTTGCCTTCCTGCATCTTCCGCTTTTGCGCGGACGAAAAACCGTTCGCGCGGATCGCCGATTGCGCACGGATGAAAACCCATCCGTGCACAATCGGCGATCTTGTACAAAGCCTCCACGGCCTGTTTGGTGTTAACAATAACCGTGTTTTCAGTACGGATGCGCTTTTCATCCGTACTGAAAACACGGTTGGCGCGCGCGAGCGCGCAAGTTGGCTCGTCGCGCCTCACTCACCTTCGGGAGCGCTCTTCCCTTCGCCTTCACCATTGGCATGGCCGTTGCCGTTTTCATCGTCCGATTCCAGCACTTTTTCGATGCCGGCGAGGCGAGTTCCCGCGTCGAGATTGATCAGCGTCACGCCCTGGGTCGAGCGGCCCTGCTCGCGAATTTGTTCTACTTTGGTGCGGATGACCACGCCTCCGGTGGAGACCAGCATCACCTCGTCCTTTTCCTCCACCAGCACCGCGCCGACCAGGTTGCCGTTGCGCTCGCCGGTATGGATCGCGATCATGCCCTTGGTGCCGCGGCCGTGCCGAGTGTACTCGGAAATCGGTGTGCGCTTGCCGAAGCCGTTCTCCGTGGCGGTGAGCACGGTCAGGGCTTCGTCTTGCGCGACCAGCATGGAAATCACGCGCTGGCCCAGTTCCAGCATCATGCCGCGCACGCCGCGCGTGACGCGCCCCATAGGCCGCACGTCGTCCTCGCCGAAGCGCACCGCCTTGCCCGCGTCGGAGAACAGCATCACGTCGTGCGTGCCCTCGGTAATGGCGACGCCGATGAGGAAGTCGCCCTCGTCCAGTTCCACCGCGATGATGCCCTTGCCGCGCGGGTTGGCGAACGCCGAGAGCGGCGTCTTCTTCACCGTTCCCTGAGCAGTGGCCATGAAGATGTAGTGTCCGTCGTCGAAATGCCTGACCGGCAGGATGGCGGTGATCTTCTCACCCTCGGTCAGCGGGAACATGTTAACCACAGGCTTGCCGCGGCTCGAACGGCTGCCCTGCGGCACCTGGTAGACCTTGACCCAGTAGACGCGGCCGCGGCTGGAAAAGCACAGGATGTAGTCGTGGGTGTTGGCAATGAACAGGCGCTCGATGAAATCGTCTTCCTTGGTCGCGGTCGCCTGCCTGCCGCGCCCGCCGCGGCGCTGCGCGCTGTAGTCGGCCAGCGGCTGCGACTTGATGTAACCGGTATGCGACAGCGTCACCACCATGTCGGCCGGCGTGATCAGGTCCTCATCGTCGAGGTCCTGCGGATTCATCTCGATCTCGCTCTTGCGCTCGTCGCCGTATTGCAGCTTGATCGCGTTCATCTCCTCGGTGATGATCGCGGTGATGCGCGCCGGCTTGGCGAGGATATCGAGGTAGTCGGCGATCTGCAGCATCACCTCCTTGTATTCCGCTACGATCTTGTCCTGCTCCAGTCCGGTGAGCCGCTGCAGGCGCATTTCCAGGATCGCCTGTGCCTGAGCATCCGACAGGTAATAGCCGCCCTCGACCAGGCCGAAGTTCGTGGCCAGGCCGTCGGGGCGCGAGGCGTCAGCCGCGGCACGCTGCAGCATCTCCGCCACCAGCGCCGAGCGCCAGGCTTTCGCCATCAGCGCCAGCTTGGCTTCGGGCGGGGTCTGCGATGCCTTGATCAGGGCGATGATCTCGTCCACGTTCGACAGCGCCACCGCCAGGCCTTCGAGGATATGGCCGCGCTCGCGCGCCTTGCGCAGTTCGAACACCGTGCGCCGCGTAACCACTTCGCGCCGGTGCGACAGGAACGCATCGAGCATCTGCTTCAGGTTCAGCAGGCGCGGTTGGCCGTCGACCAGCGCCACCATGTTGATGCCGAAGGTGTCCTGCAGCTGGGTCTGCTTGTATAGATTGTTGAGCACCACCTCGGCCAGTTCGCCGCGCTTGAGCTCGAATACGACGCGCATCCCCGACTTGTCCGACTCGTCGCGGATTTCGCTGATGCCTTCGACTTTTTTCTCGTTCACCAGCTCGGCGATGCGCTCGAGCAGGCTCTTCTTGTTGACCTGGTAGGGAAGCTCGTCGACGATGATCGCCTGCCGGTTGCCCTTCTCCATGTCCTCGAAATGGGTGCGCGCGCGCATGATCACGCGGCCGCGGCCGGTGCGGTATCCCTGGTGCACGCCGGCCAGCCCGTAGATGATGCCGGCCGTCGGAAAGTCGGGCGCGGGGATGATCTCGATCAGCTCGTCGATGCTGATGTCCGGGTTGGCGAGCAGCGCCAGGCCCGCATCCACCACCTCGACCAGGTTGTGCGGCGGAATGTTTGTTGCCATGCCGACCGCAATGCCGGACGACCCGTTGATGAGCAGATTGGGGATGCGCGTCGGCAACGCCGTCGGCTCCATTTCCTTGCCGTCGTAATTGGGAACGAAGTCGACCGTTTCCTTGTCGATGTCCGCGAGCAATTCGGAGGAGATGCGCTCCAGCCGGCACTCGGTGTAGCGATAGGCGGCCGCCGAATCGCCGTCGATGGAGCCGAAGTTGCCCTGGCCGTCGATCAGGGTATAGCGCATGGAAAAGTCCTGCGCCATGCGCACCAGCGCCTCGTAGGTGGCCGAATCGCCGTGCGGGTGGTATTTGCCCAGCACCTCGCCGACGATACGCGCGCATTTCACGTAAGACCGGTTCCAGACGTTGTTCGACTCGTGCATCGCGAACAGCACGCGCCGGTGCACCGGCTTCAGCCCGTCGCGCACGTCCGGCAGGGCGCGCCCCACGATCACGCTCATGGCGTAGTCGAGATAGGAGCGCCGCATCTCTTCTTCTAGGCTTACCGGCAGGGTTTCTTTGGCGAATTGTTCCATTGCGGGCGGACTGTTCAGCATTCAGGTTTCAGACAATTTCGGAGGCCGCACGGCGGTTGATCCGCCCATTGTGCCGACGCAAAAAAAGCGCCGCATTTCGCGGCTCAAAAAAGCATTGAAGTTTAACACGCGCGACAGCTTTCTGACCATAAAAACCGACGGATATCGCCATTCGGTCGACCTGCCCGTCCACCCGTTTTTGCGGTTCTGCGGTATCCTGCGGGCCAGTCGCAATGCGGAATCGCAAATGAATCGCCTGGTGCGAACGTGGAAGCCATAGACCTGCTCATAGACGCGCGCTGGGTCATCCCGGTCAACCCCGCCGGGCTTGCGCTGGAACAGCACAGCATCGCGGTGCGCGATGGGCGCATACTCGCCGTGCTGCCAACCGCGCAGGCGCACGCTTCCTACGTGGCGGGCGAGCACGTCGTACTTTCGCGCCACGCACTCATACCGGGCCTGGTGAACCTGCATGCCCACGCGGCCATGGCGCTGATGCGCGGACTCGCCGACGACCTGTCCCTGATGCAATGGCTGCAGGACCGCATCTGGCCGGTCGAGGCGCGGCACGTATCGCCGCAGTTCGTCTACGACGGCACCCTGCTCGCCTGCGCCGAAATGCTGCGCGGCGGCATCACCTGCTTCAACGAGATGTATTTTTTCCCCGGGGACGCCGCGCGCGCCGCGCTGGACATGGGCATGCGCGCGGCGCTCGGCCTGATCGTCATCGATTTCCCCACCGCCTATGCCTCCGACGCCGATGACTACATCGCGAAAGGCCTGGCGCTGCGCGACACGCTGGGCGAGCAGCCGCTGCTGTCCTTCTGCATGTCCCCGCACGCATCCTATACGGTAGGCGACAAGATCTTTTCGCGGCTGATCACCCTGGCTGAAGAGCTCGATCTGCCGGTGCACATGCACGTACACGAAACACAGGACGAGATCGACCGGAACATGGCGCAGTACGGGATGCGCCCGCTGGAGCGCCTGCACCGGCTGGGGCTGGTCGGCCCCAACCTGATCGCGGTGCACGCGATTCACCTGACGCAGGAGGAGATCGCGCTACTGGTCCAAAATGGCAGCTCGGTCGCGCATTGCCCGTCCTCCAATCTCAAATTCGCTAACGGCTTTGCACCGGTGGCGCAAATGCTCGAACAAGGCATCAACATCGGCCTCGGCACCGACGGTTCCGCCAGCAACAATCGCCTCGACCTGTTCCAGGAGATGCGCCTGGCGGCGCTGCTGGCGAAAGCGCTGAGCGGGGACGCGCATGCGCTGCCTGCACAGCGGGCGCTCGCCATGGCAACGCTGGATGGAGCGCGCGCATTGCGCCTGGATCATGCGATCGGATCGGTCGAGCCCGGCAAATTCGCGGATCTGACTGCAGTCGAGTTCGCTGCGCCCGAGATGCTGCCCTGCTACGACCCAATTTCCCATCTCGTCTATGCGGCTGGCAGAGAAAATGTCAGCCACGTTTGGGTTGCGGGGCGCTTGCTGGTCGAAGACCGGGTATTGAAATACCGCAAAAAAAATGATCTGGAAAACTTGGCCGTTTTGTGGCAAAATAGGCTGTCAATGGAAACAAAGGCTTAAGAAGCCTAGGCTGCGGCAAGGTTTCTACGGTAGGAAGTCGATCGAACTTTAATCGAGGGGAAAATATGAACAAGACTGTAAAACAAATCGCGTTAGTCCTTTCCGCCGCGCTTATGCTCGGCCTCGGTGTGAGCAGCGCCTACGCAGAGAATGAGGGTTATATCGTGGCCCCGACCTCCGGCGTCGTGGTCAAGAACCCGTTCGGCCTGTGTTGGCATACCGGCTACTGGACGCCCGCCATGGCAACCACTGAATGCGATCCGGACCTGGTGCCGAAGAAGCCGATGGCAGCGCCGGCACCTGCTCCCAAGGCCGCGCCGCCCGCCCCTGCGCCGGCACCTGCGCCCAAGGCCGCACCCAAGCCTGTGGTCGAAAAAGTGACCATGGCCGCCGAAACGCACTTTGACTTCGACAAGGCGGTGCTCAAACCCGAGGGCAAAGCCCGGCTCGACGACCTGGTCGGCAAGCTCAAGGCGGTGAATCTGGAAGTCATCATCGCCATCGGCCATACCGACAGCATCGGCAGCAATGCGTACAACCAGAAGCTCTCGGTGCGCCGCGCCAATGCGGTCAAGGCCTACCTGGTGAGCAAGGGCATCGAAGCCAACCGCATCTACACCGAAGGCAAGGGTGAGACGCAGCCGATCGCGGACAACCGCACCAAGGAAGGCCGCGCCAAGAATCGCCGCGTCGAAATCGAGGTGGTTGGTTCGCGTACCCACTAAACTTGCAGCAAGCACTCAAAAGCCCCGCTCGCGCGGGGCTTTTTTATTTGGACTTCCGGAACCATGAACGCGGACCCGCAGGAACTGGCTAAATTCAGCGAACTGGCCCATCGCTGGTGGGACCCGAGCAGCGAGTTCAAGCCGCTGCACGAAATCAATCCGCTGCGCCTGGGCTGGATCGACGGCATCGCGGAGTTGAAGGGCAAATCGGTGCTCGACGTCGGCTGCGGCGGCGGTATTCTCGCCGAAGCGATGGCCAAGCTGGGTGCCCGCGTAAAGGGCGTGGACTTGTCGCAGAAGGCGCTGAAAGTCGCCATGCTGCATCTGCTCGAGTCGCGCCTCGACGTGGACTACGAAGAGATCAGCGCCGAGCGGCTGGCGCAGCGCGAGTCGGGGCAATACGACACGCTGACCTGCATGGAAATGTTGGAACACGTGCCGGATCCGGCCAGCACCGTCGCTGCCTGCGCGCAGTTGGTCAAGCCGGGCGGGCACATTTTTTTTTCGACTATCAACCGCAATCCCAAGTCATACCTGTTCGCAGTCATCGGCGCCGAATACATACTGCGCCTGCTGCCCCGCGGCACGCACGACTACGCCAAATTTCTCAAGCCCTCGGAGCTCGCGCGCCATTGCCGCGCCGCCGGGCTCACGCTCAAGTTGGTCATCGGCATGAGCTACAACCCGCTCACCAAAGTGTACGCCCTCAACAACGACGCCAGCGTCAATTATCTGATGCACTGCGTACGCGATGCCTAAGACCGCAGTTGCCGCGGTGCTGTTCGATCTGGACGGCACGCTCGCGGACACTGCACCCGACCTCGCGCGCGCGCTCAACCGCGTGCGCGCCGCGGATGGGCTGGCGGCCATGCCGCTGGCAAGCACCCGTTCCTACACCTCCAGCGGTGCCCGCGGACTGCTCAAAGTCGGTTTCGGGCTGGAGCCGGGCGACGCGCGCTACGAGGCGCTCAAGTCGCAGTTCCTGGATTTCTATGCGGCCGAGATCTGTGTCGATACACGCCTGTTCGAAGGCATGGCTGAACTGCTGAACCAACTCGAACAAGATGGTCTGCTCTGGGGCGTGGTGACCAACAAGGCAGAGCGATTCACCCTGTCCCTGTTGCAGGGGCTTGGCCTGGACGCGCGCGCCGCCTGCATAGTCGGTGGCGACACCACAGCCCGCCTCAAACCTCACCCGGACCCGCTGCTGCACGCCGCAGCCGCGCTGCGGCTGCCCGCCCTGGCCTGCCTGTACGTGGGCGACGATCTGCGCGACGTGCAGGCAGCGCGCGCCGCCGGCATGCGCGTACTCGCGGCGCGCTACGGCTATCTGGGCGACGGCGGCGCGATCGAGTCCTGGCAGGCCGACGCAATCATCGAGCATCCGTCCGAGGTGCTCGACTACCTGCGCGGCCCTTGATTTGCGCCTGTTTCGGCACTATGTGAGATAATGCAGAGGTAGTACGGGATTGGCGGGCGCGAGACGGGAATTCTTTCCGCTTCTCGATCTCCAGTCTCCACCAGATACCGGGGGCGACCTGGTTTCGACGTGGGTTACGAAGCAGCGCAGTGCATACCGAGGACCAGCCACCTCGTAAATCCAACTGGAACGCAATAACCGCGAACGACGAACGTTTCGCACTAGCCGCTTAATACCGGCTAGCTCTGCACCGGTTGGTTCATGGGTCGGGTAACGCAAGTTACAGCAGAGTCATTTACATGAGCTCGCGCGCCGTAGGGTCACTTTGCGGAACGCTAAATCCAAGGTGACTCGCCGTTTGTCAGCCTGCCGGTTGGCGGGCAACCGGTCAAAGCTAATAACCTGGCTAAGTATGTAGATCTGTCTGTAGAGG
>JBBRAI010000086.1:0-9972 GCA_038206915.1 Burkholderiales bacterium
TTGACAGGTTTGGCAAAGGGTAAGTGGAAGCTTCTGGTTATTGCGGTCTTCGCCCTGATCCCGACTTGGGACATCATCCCTGGCAAGATTGCGTTGGCTCACTATTGTGAGAAGGAAGGTGGCATCAAGATATATCGCTCGATCGAAGAGGTGGAGGGATTCCTCAGCCTTGACGGCCGAGTGTACGAAGAATATTTCACGCGGCATCATTACAAGTTCGTAGAAACTGCGAAGGAAATACGTGAACCGCGAACTGGAAAGGTCGTTGGCACAGCGTACGCCCGCGTTACCCTTGGCGAGGATGGCAAGCTTAGGACTGTGAACATAGAAAGGCCGATTAGCCGATATGCTGAAAAGTTGATTGGCAATTACGAAATTATCCCGTGGCTAGGTATTGCGGGGTTTGCGGATTCAATTGTTGACCTTCAGGCAAATCAAGTAATTGGTGAATATAGAGAAATCGGTTGGCGTGGCAATTGGATTCAACGAATGGCCTCACCGATTTTGGGTGGAGGAGGTTCTTGCAAAGAATCAGGAAATCCGTATGAAAGGCTAAGGCTGCAGGTTTTGAAACCGATCAATACGGAGTCGTGAACAGCAACATGCCCACAATCAAGAACATTTATCAAGATTCGCTGCTCGCGCAGGCGTCATACGCAAGATTTGACGTTGACGATGGCGCTACGATTTATGCGCCCGAATTATTGCAATTGATTGTTCAGAACAATTCGGGTGCAGACAAAGCCGATTTGACCGCAACGCAAGCGGGGAATCTAGCCGGTCCCCAAGGCTACACCCTCCTAAGTTTCACCTCCGACCCTGCTACCGGCTTCGAAGCTGCGCTGTTTGAAAGTCGTGCCGAGACGGGCAAGTACACGCTGGCCATCCGTGGCACGGCCGGTCTGCTGGACATTGTCGGCGCGGATATATTCGGCGTGGTGGCGCAAGGGCTGGCGGCAGCGCAATCTGTCTCGCTTTACCGCTACTACAAGCGATTGACTACTCCGCGCGGAGTCTCGGTTCAATATTCCCAGTCGGAAATCGAAATGCTCGCGGCGGTCACCAACCGCAAATACGACGGCCGAAGCGTAACATTTCTTCGTGCATCGAAAGAGTTTCAGGCGACTGCGGCGGGCCTCGCCGAAGGCTTGCGATCAGATATCGGTCTTGGGCGCCTCGATGCCAATGCAAAGATCGACGTAACAGGGCACAGCCTTGGTGGCCAGCTGGCGCAGGTATTTGGCGCGCTGTACTTCCCGGATCGCATCGATCATATCTACACCTACAACGGTGCGGGACTGGGTGGATCGGTATACCGGGTGGCCAAGGCGTTCCTCGGCGACCGTGGTATCGGTCTTGGGACCATGAGCACTAACATCGTTGCCGACGAGGGCCTGACGTTGTCGGCCGGTTTCGGCTACAAATTCGGTCCGATACAGAAGCTCGCGATTGAAGCAGGCTTGCTTGTCGACAATCACTCAATTACCAATGTGACCGACGCACTTGCGCTATACGAACTGCTCGGGCAGCTGTCCCCGGATCTACCGCTGGAAAGCTTCAACAAGATCCTTCGCGCTTCGTCAAATGAATCGAAGCAAGGCTACGAAAAGACCCTGGATATCTTGCGTCGGATATTCCTTGGCCCGGACATTCAACGTACAGAGCCCAGCTTCCGCGACGACCTGGCTGCCCGCGACGAACTTTATAGGAATATCAGCGACCTGAAGGCCAGCGCAAGTTTCAAGGACTTCGTCAGCGCCGGTGGTCGGCCCTATAGCGTCGTGTCGCTGATCGACTCGCTTAATCCCGCGGGCCTCGCTCAGGACGACACGGATGGCATTGCTTATCGCTACGCGCTGCAGCAGTTGAACCCATTTGCAATCGTAGGACTCGACTATGCGCAATACAACCGGAACGGCGAAATCGATCTCTACAATTCGGCGAACGGGCTGGGGACAATTACGCCGGAATGGCTCCAGGACCGCGCCCGATTCCTTGCCTGGAAGAATAAGAAAAACCTCAACGACATCGCCGACGACAATTCGATTCAGCGCAATGACCATGGTTCCGCGAGCTACGTTTTTACCGACCATGCGCTGGAGGATTCTCAAGGTCAGAACTACAGCATTCAGGTTATAGGCAGCAGTTTCTTGCAGAGGTTGGAACCAATCCGCATCAGCTTCGCTAGCGATCACGGTGACACACTGCAAGGCGGAAGCTACGCCGATCATCTGTACGGAGGCGCGGGACCCGATGCGCTAACCGGCGGCGGCGGCGATGACTATCTGGAAGGTGGTGCAGGAGGAGACACGCTTACGGGCGACGCCGGCGACGATACCCTTATCGGGGGCCGCGGCGTAGACACGCTCATCGGCGGGGCCGACAACGATATCCTGGACGGCGGAAAAGACGACGACATTCTTCAGGGCGGCGCGGGAAACGACGTCTACCTGATTCGCGCCGGCGATGGCCGTGACACGATCACCGATCATGAAGGGCACAACACCATAATCTATACCGACGCGAGTGGAAAGCGCACCGTCCTTGCGCTGTCGGCGTTCGGTGTTGCCGGACAGTCCAACACTTGGACCGGCTTTATTGCAGGAGGCGACACGGTAACCTTTACGCGCAACTCGCCTCTAACCGCAACCCTGCCCGACGGGTCGCAGATTGTAATCGATGGATACCAGGACGGCGAATTTGGCATTGAATTGCGGGACCTTGCCATAGACGCGCCATTCGCCTTCGTGCTTGTGGGTGATCTCGAGCCGGCGCATATTCAACCGAGCTTGAACGGCTGGAACGAAATCGTCGGCTGGATACCGCAAACCGATTCCTTGGGCAACGTAATCACGGATCCCGCGCTGCCCGCTCCGAACAATGCCGATCGGCTGTTTGGTTCGGAAGGTAACGATTTCATTCGGGGTCTTGGCGGCGACGACGAAATCCATGGTGGCGACGGCGCAGATCGACTCGTGGGCGGCGCGGGCGTCGACTGGATCTTCGGAGAGGACGGGGACGACGTCATCGAGGGTCAGGATGCCACGTCGGCTGATGATGGCGTCGGATACTTGTTCGGCGGCGCGGGGGACGACTGGATTTACGCCGCTACCGAAATCGATGTCGGAGACGCGATAGCGCGGGGCAACGCCGCGGGCACGGAGCTGCCGGGAGGATGGTTATTCGGCGGACTGGGCGACGACGTTTTGATCGGAGCGGAGGGCCAGGACAAGCTCGCCGGCGGCGCCGGGAGCGACATTTTGATAGGCGGTGGTGGCGCGGACTGGATTTTGGGCGACGACGAGAATAGGGCGAGCTACTTGGACATCCTGCGTAGGGCGGATGGCTGGGGCTCCATGTCGGCGTACGACTGGAACCACTTATTGGGGCCTGACGGTGGCACGGCTGCGGAGGACGGCGACTGGATCTATGGCGGCGGCGGCGACGATGTTATCTATGCGGGCCTGGGCGACGATTACGTTGACGGCGGCGACGGCGACGATACTATTTTCGCCGGCTTGGGCGATGATTATGTCGACGGCGGCGACGGCAATGACAAGATCTACGGAGGCACCGGTTCGGATACGCTATTTGGGGGCGGTGGCGACGATTTGATCGGTGCAAATCTTGACGGATTCGACACCAGTGATGTCGACTACGATTACATCGATGGCGGCGATGGCAACGACATCATTTTGGGCGGCGCAGGACATTTGACTTTGCTCGGCGGCGCCGGCGATGACCAAATCGAAGGCGGCAGCGGTCAGGGGTACATCGATGGAGGCGACGGAAACGACGCCATTCTTGTTAGCGCAGGGAGCTTCACATTACTCGGCGGCGCCGGCGATGACTTTATTATGGCCGGCAGCGCTCATGCTTACATCGACGGCGGCGACGGAAACGATTCTATCCAAGGGGGTGACGAGCCACACGGGGGAGCGGGTAACGATATTCTTGTCGGCACTCCAGGGGCCGACTATCTGTACGGCGATGACGGTGACGACCTGTTGTTCGGCTACGGTGAAGACTGGCTCTTCGGCGGCGCTGGAAACGATACTTATGTGTTCATTCCTGGCTCCGGCACTTCCTACATCGTTGACGACGCTGGCGAAAACCGTATCCGGCTGATGTCCTATGAAATCGCGCCGTCCGAACTCGGCGGCCCGGACATGTATGCCCCCATTGCGGTGGGCAGCATCCGATTCGAATTCGCCGACGGCAACTGGAAACTGAACTACGGTAACGCTGGCGACTGCATCGACTTGGGCGCGTCACCTGGGGGCGTGATGCCCGCGGTCGAATTGAATCATGTCAGGCTCGGAACTTATTACGACGACGATGCGGATCCGGAACATCTCTCTCCCCAGCAGGCTCCGCAGACCACCAGCGAGCTCGTGTCCTGGGAGAATCTCGCAGCAAGCCAGGCTGCCACATCCGAAGGCGGCACGCTGATCGCCGCCGAGGGACTCTCGAACACGCTGATCGGTAAGGAAGGCAATGACATAATCATTGGCGGATCGCGCGACGACGTGCTCAGCGGCGGCCTTGGCAACGACATCCTCGACGGCGGCGACGGAAGCGATCGCTATGTATTCAACCCGGGCGACGGCATCGATGTCATTTTCGACAGCGGGACGCAAGGCGCAGACACCTTGGCGTTCGGTCCGGGTATTAATCCTGATTCGCTGACGTTGGGCGTTTCGGGCGCGCTGTTGATTCGCATCGGCGTCAGCGGCGACGCAATCTATATCGATGGTTTCGATCCCGACGACGCGGGCACCGCCGGCGCGATCGAACGCTTCGAGTTTGCCGACGGTAGGGTACTGTCCCACGCGCAATTGGTCAGCCGGGGTTTCGACTTGTTTGGAACCGATAGCGATGATGTGGTACTTGGGACCAGCGTGGCGGACCGCTTCCATGCGAGCGCTGGCGACGACGTAATGATCGGCGGCGCCGGCGACGACGCATATTATTTCGGCTTCGGGTCGGGTCACGATTCCATACTCGATGAGGACGCGGCGCCGGACAACGTCGATACCATTGTGCTCGGCAATGGCATCACGCCTGAAAACCTGGGCGTGCGCAGCAGCAACGGCCTGCTCAGCCTGGTCGTGAGCGCTGGCGACCGGCTTGATATCGAGTGGCAACCTCAGTACGGCAGCAGGATCGAGCGCGTCCAGTTTGGCGACGGCACGATTTGGGATAGCGCCATGTTGGAAAGTCGCGCTGTGCCTGAATCCTCGCCAGATCCTGCGAGCGATGCAACCGGCGGTGGGCAAGCGCCGGCTGCGGATAGTGCACTGATCGCAGTTGGCGCGGAATCGCCGAAGATCGGCGACGCAAGCCTGGTAGACGCCGGAGCGATCTCCGCTACTGGCCCGATCCAGTACGATGCGGATGCAATTGATGCGTTCCGCGAACAGGTGGCAGACATCCGCGCGGGTATCGCGTCGTCCACAGGATCGACCCGGCCCGGCGCCGCAACAGGAATCGCGTTCGATGTTGGCGTGTCGTCGGTTGCGGCCGGCGCTGTACCAGTTCTCGCGCCTCCGCAATCGGGTGCATTGGCGGCTCGGAGTGCGCAGAGTCCCTTGCTCTCGGCACTTTTACAATCTGGTGAATTAGATGCGCTGTCTGCTCCAGCGCCCGCGCGTAGTACCGCGAAGCCGATCGATCTGTTTTCGAATCCGGCGGGCGGCGAGCCCGCCGCCGCTACCTCCGGCCCGGATTCACTTTTCAGCCCTCTGCGTCCGGCGCAGCCGAGCATGCAAGCGTGGTTGGACGACTGGCTCGGGCCGCGCGGGCGAGCCGTCACCGCGTCGCGCGAAGCCGCAGCTGCCGCGGAAATCGAAGACGTCCATCTGCCGTCTACGGAGGATCTTGTGCGGCTGAATCCGCCCGACGATATTCCGGAGGCGCAGCAGGCCGAAGCACTTACGCCGGAGGAAATCGCGCAGAGCTACGAAGACATCGCGGCATGGCTCGATGCCCATCCCGGCGTCGAGCAAGGCATCACGGCGGCAGGTGGCGCCGCCCCGGAGAAAAATCCATTCACTTTCCTTGGCGCCGACGCCGCAGGTGCTTCCGACATCGCGTCGGCAGCATGGTTCGGCCAGAGCCCCGGCATGGCGCCGATCGGCGGCAACGCGTTACAGCCCATGCGCGGCATAGCTGAAGGCTACGCCGGCCTCGCCGTCGTTTGATAGGGAGAGTAGCAATATGGCCGCATCGACTCGCGTTGCCTCCGAATTCCTGCCGCTAAGCGAGTCGGAACCTGCGCCGCTGCCGCGCGCGGTGCTCTACGCCGGACTCGCGCTGGTCGGTTCGCTGCTGCTATGGGCCTATTTGGCTCCGCTTGACATCATCGCGGTCGCGCCCGGGAAGATCGTTCCGCAAGGCTATCTGCAAATCGTGCAGCCGAGCGAATCGGGTGTAATTACCGAAATACTCGTGGCGGAAGGCGCGCAGGTGAAGGCTGGCCAGGTGCTCGCGCGCATGGACGCGCGCGCGTCCGATGCCGACAGCCGGCAGCTGCAGAACGAGCTGAAGCTAAAGCGCCTTCAGCTGCGGCGCATCGATGCCGAGTTGGGAGGCGCGCCCTGGCAGCGGCGTGCGGATGATCCGCCCGAGCTGGTCGGGCAGGTCGAAGCGCAGCTCAATGCGCATCGCCAGGCGCACCTGGGTGCGCTCGAGATCGAGCGCGCCATGCTGGCCAAGGCCGAGCAGGATCTGAGCAGTGCGGGGGAGGTCGAGGCCAAGCTGCAGAAAACCATTCCGCTATTCCTGCAGCAGGAGGCCGCTTACGATCAGTTGGTGAAGGATGGATTCGCCGGAAAGCTGATGCATATGGAAAAACAGCGTGTCCGAATTGAGCGGGAACAAGACCTGCGCGCGCAGCAATTCAACATCGCCAGCCTCAAAGCGTCCATCAGCCAGGTCAACAAACGCATCGCCCAGATCACCTCGAGCTATAACCAGCAATTGCAGAACGAACGAATGGACGCCGAGGCGCAGTATCACAAGCTGCGCCAAGACTGGGACAAGCAGGCGCGCCGCCAGGCTCTGCTCGAACTAAAGGCGCCGCAGGACGGGACCGTGAAAGACCTCGCAACGCACACCTTGGGCAGTGTGGTTGCGCCGGGCACGGTGGTGATGACGCTGGTGCCGGCAGGCGACGCGATGCTGGCGGAAGTGTGGGTGACGCATCTGGATGCCGGGCAGGTGCAGGCTGGGCAAGCCGCGAGATTGAAGCTCACCGCCTATCCGTTCCAGCAGTACGGCATGATGGATGGCCGCGTCAAACACATCAGCCCGGACGCGGGTGATCCGGGCGAGCAAAAGAGCGCGAGGAGCGCCGGCATCCAGGATCAGTCTGCGACGGGGTTTCGCGCCTTGATCGAGCTGCCCGAGCCCTTCCTGCAAGCCCAAGGCAAGCGCTATCGCTTGTCGCCGGGCATGCAGGTCAATGCCGAAATCAAGCTCGGCACGCGCACGGTGCTGCAATACCTGCTTGCGCCTGTGCAGAAGACCCTGCACGAAGCTGGGCGCGAGAGTTAGCGAATATTCTGGGCTTCCTGAAATTGAGTTGGAGTGCATCGACGAACCAGTGTGTTTGCGAGGCGAGTCCCGATGCCATATAATCCCGCTACATTTGTAGCAATGCAACGAGGTGACGCTATGGGAATGCCCGTCCGAATCGACGACACACTCTACGATCAGGCGCGCGCTGAGGCAAAGATCGAGCGCCGTACCATTGCGGGCCAGATCGAATTCTGGGCGATGGTGGGAAGGGCCGCCCTCGACAATCCAGATTTGCCGGTCACTTTCGTGGCCGAATCGCTGCTCTCGATGTCTGAGCCCCGCGACGATGCAACACCGTTCGTACCGCGGAAGCGAAAGGCGTGAGCTACGAAGTCCTGCAGACAAGGCGCTTTGCCCGGCAATATAAGAAACTTCACGACAACGTCGTCATCGACGTCGACGCAGCTGTGCGCGCCGTCTCAACCAAACCGTCTATCGGAGAACGCAAGAAAGCAGATCTTGCAGGATTGTTTGTCTATAAATTTCGCAGTCAGGGGCAGCTTTACCTGCTTGGCTACACGATCGAAGAAACAGTGCGGTTGATTTACCTCGAAGCCATCGGCCCTCACGAAAATTTCTATCGCGACCTCAAGCGATCCTGATTTCATACCGATCGCGGTAAAAATCGCCTATATGTTCGTGGTCCGCGGTCCCAATGTTCGCTAGAATCCAGCGATCTCCTATATCGGCAGCCACCCATGCCCACCAATCCCTACGCCAATAAGAACGTCCTCGTCACCGGCGGCACCGGCTCGTTCGGCAACTTCGTCGTGCGCCGCCTGCTCGAACTCGGTGCGCGCGAGGTGCGCGTGCTCTCGCGCGACGAGAAGAAGCAGCACGACATGCGTGTGTTCTACCAGCAGCGCCCGGACCTCGCCTTCATCATAGGCGACGTGCGCAGCGACGCGCAGCTCGACGAGGCCATGAGCGGCGCGCACATCGTGTTCCACGCGGCGGCGCTGAAGCAGGTGCCGGCCTGCGAATACCACCCGATGGAAGCGGTGCGCACCAACGTGCTTGGCGCCAACAACCTGATCAATGCCGCGATGCGCCACCGCCTCGAAGCCTTCGTCATGATCAGCACCGACAAGGCGGTGAAGCCGGTCAACGTGATGGGTATGACCAAGGCGCTGCAGGAACGCCTGGTGATCAAGGCCAACCAGTCGCGCGCCAATCATGGCACGCGCTTCGCCGCGGTGCGCTACGGCAATGTGCTGCGCTCGCGCGGCTCGGTGATCCCGCATTTTCGGCGCCAGCTGCAGCTGAACCAGCAGATCACCATCACCGACGAGCGCATGACGCGCTTCCTGCTCACGCTGAACGACGCCATCGACCTAGTGCTCTACGCCGCCGAACACGCCCAGGGTGGTGAGATTTTCGTGCGCAAGGCGCCGGCCGCGCGCGTCACCGACATGGCCGCCGTGCTGTGCGAAGCCGCCGGCAGGAAGCTCGACTACAAGATCATCGGCATGCTGCCCGGCGAGAAGCTCGCCGAAATCCTGGTGTCGGAAGAGGAGTTGCTGCGGGTGGAAGAGCAGGGCGATTATTACAAAATCCTGCCCTGGTGGGACAAGCGCACCCCGCATCAGCTCGAGCGCGAATACGCCTCGGACGAGCATCTCATCGGCAACGCAGAAATCGCCGGCCTGATAGAGCGCGCCGACCGCGAGTTCGAAGCCCTGGAGATCGCTGGCGGAGAATTCGCCAAGTTCTGAGGTTTCTGTAGGAGGCCCGCCCTCGGGCCGATCACCGATATAGGTTTGTAGGAGGCCCGCCCCCGGGCCGATCAGACTTCGAGTTGGTACCGATCGCGGCGAGGGCGCCGCTCCCACGCCCAAAGGAAGTCCTCTTGGGGGGGCAAAATCGACACAGTGTTGTAGGAGGCCCGCCCCCGGGCCGATCGGACTTTGCATCGTGCTTACATCCAGATGGCGTCCCAGTGCGGATAATCGCCTATCCGGCGTACCAGCCCCGCGCGAATCGGGTTCGCCACAATGTATCGCGCTACCGTGGCGACGTCCTCATCCTTTCGCAGTGCATGGTCGTAGAATCCTGCCTGCCAGACAGGCACGTCGAGGCGCCGCGCCACCAAAGACTTGACCCTGCCGACGACGTTGCCGATATTGGCGTGCTCTCCAAGCTGGACCAGCCAATGCAAATGGTCCGGCATCAGAACAAAGGCCAGCGTAGAAACCGTGCCTCGCTTGTCCTCGTCCATCAGAACCCGAATGGCAATGCGCGCCCGGTTGAAGTCTGAAAATACAGGCACGCGTTGCAGCGTCGTGGCGATAATGTGATAAATCTGCCCGCTAATGGACACCCGACCACGGCGTAGCTGGCTATATCCCATCGTTGGATTCTATTCTGCAGGCGTGGAGATTGTGAAGCGGT
>JBBRAI010000087.1:0-9507 GCA_038206915.1 Burkholderiales bacterium
ACTGCTTGCTCGGCGTCTTTCATCTGCTCCAACGGCACCGCGTCGAACAATTTTGCGCTCAGCGCCAGCAGAATGGCGATTTGCGCAGGCACGGATACCGGCGCGAATTCCGCCTGTTTGAGACAGGAGCGGATGCGCCGCCCGTGCTCGATGATGTTGCGCGTGTCATCGTCCAGGCGGGCGCCGAAGCGCGCAAAGGTCTCCAGTTCCTCGAACTGCGCGTAGGCGAGCTTGAGATCGCCCGCCACGGCGCGGTAGGCCGCGCGCTGCGCCTTGCCGCCGACACGCGAAACCGATTTTCCGACATCGACCGCCGGCAGCACGCCCAGCTCGAACAGCGAGGGCGAGAGGTAGATCTGCCCGTCGGTGATGGAAATCAGGTTGGTCGGGATGTAGGCGGAAATGTTCTGCGCCTCGGTCTCGATGATGGGCAGCGCGGTCAGCGAACCGCCGCCGAGTTCCTTGCGCAGGCGCGTGGCGCGCTCGAGCAGCCGCGCGTGGATGTAGAAGATGTCGCCGGGAAACGCCTCGCGCCCCGGCGGGCGGCGCAGCAGCAGCGACAGCTCGCGATAGGCGCGCGCATGATGGGTGAGGTCGTCGTACACGATCAGTACGTCGCGGCCCGCTTCCATGAAATGCTCGGCGATGCTGGTCGCGGCGTAGGGCGCGATGAAGGCGAGCCCCGGCGCGTCGTTGCCCTCGGTCACGACGAGGACGGTGTGATCCAGCGCGCCCTTCTCCCGCAGTGTTGCCACAGCCTTGGCGACCGCGGATGCGCGCTGGCCGATGGCGCAGTAGACGCACAGCACGTTTTTGCCTTGCTGGTTCAGGATGGTGTTGATCGCGATGGCGGTCTTCCCCGTCTGACGGTCGCCGACGATCAACTCGCGTTGGCCGCGCCCTACCGGAATTAGCGCATCGATGACCTTGAGCCCGGTCTGCAGCGGCACCTCGACCGGCGCGCGATCCATGATCTGCGGCGCCGTGCGCTCGATAGGCAGGCGTTCGCTGGCGGCCACCGGCCCTTTTCCGTCGAGGGGCCGGCCCAGGGGGTCGATGACGCGCCCGAGCAGGCCTTCGCCTACCGCGACGTCCATGACCCGGCCGGTGCGACGGACTTCGTCTCCCGCATGCAGATGCCAGTATTCGCCGAGCAGGACAACGCCGATTTCATCCGCGTCGACGTTGAACGCGATGCCGAGCACGTCGCCGGGAAACTGCACCAGTTCATCAAAGCCGACCCCGGGAAGCCCGGACACCTTGGCGATGCCGGTGGCGATGCTGGTGATCGTGCCCACTTCCTGCAGCGCGAGTTGCGGCGTGAACGCCTCCCGTGCCTCGCGCATGCCGGCGAACGCAGCATCGAAAACCTGTTGCAGGCGATCAACAGGCTCCGTGTTCATGGTTTGCTCTTCACGGGCTCTTCAGGTTTTGACTTGGCTTTGGTTTCAGGCTTGGGCTCGGCTTTGGCTTCGGACTTAGGCTTGGTCTCGGCCGGGTCGCTAGTCTCCTGCCGAATCTGGCGCTCCGCCTTGTCCCAGTCCTCGGCTGCGCGCCCCTCCTTGTGGCCCTGCTTTTCGTAGAGTTCGTAGGCGCGCTTGCCGATGCGCCGGTTCAGGTCGGACGGTGACCGTGCTTCTGCCTTGTCCTTTTCCTTGAGAAGCTCGTCGACTCCCTGTTCCAGCGATTTCAGATAATCCGCGATGCTCCAGCCCAGCTTGTGTCCATCGGTGGCGAGTTCGATGCCGCTCACCAGGTCCGGCGCGATCTCGAATCGGACGCGGATTTCAGCGGAGAAAGTTTCGTTGAGCGCCTGTTGGATCTGCGCGCGCTGCGCCGCGGGCAGCTCGAACGCGCTGCGCACGATCGCGGGCGCGGACGCCGATTTAAGCGCCTCGCCCAGGCTCGCTTTCGCCTCGCCGTCCAAGCCGCGCAGGCGGTGGACGAACACTTCACCGATGCTTTGTTCCAGGCTCGTCGCGGCGAGATCGGTCAGCGCCTTGCGCGCAATTGCAAAAACTTCATCCTGCGCGCGCCGGGCCAGCGCCGCGTTCAGGCCCGCCTGCTCGCTTCTGAGCGCCTCGCGCCGCTTGGCAGCCAGGGCGTCTGCGGCCTGCCGCGCCTCGTCGAGCAGCCGCTGCCTTTCGGCTTTGGCCTCGTCGGTCGCCTTGGCGAGGAGCGTGGCGCGCTGCTGCTCGAACGCCTCGTTCTTGTGCTGAAACTCGTCGCGCTCCTTTTGCGCCTCGACCTTCTTGGCATCGGCGTCCGCCAGTTCCTTGGCGATGCGTTTCTCACGCGCATCGATGGCGTCGAGAATCGGCCCGTAAAGGAAGCGCTTCAGTAGCCACACCAGAATGAGGAAGTTGACGACTTGCGCGGCGACGGTGAACCAGTCGATCAGCATGGCTTACTTTCCCGCGGCAGCCGCAATCACGTGGTTCCAGAACGGATTGGCGAATATGAGGATCATCGAGACCACGAAACAGTAGATGGCCGTGGACTCGATCATCGCCAGGCCGACGAACAGCGTCCTGGTGATGGTCGCCGAAGCGTCCGGTTGCTGCGCCAGCGAACTCAAGGCCGTCGCGACGGCCTTGCCCTCGCCAAGCGAAGGGCCGATTACCCCTATGGCGATGGTCATGCCGGCGGTAATGATCGAAGCGATCGCGATCAGTGTCGTGCTATCCATGGTGTGTCCTTTCGTAGTGGCGTAATCGATTCAGTCCGCGGAAGCGGGCTCCGGCCCGGGTTTCGTCCTGGCGTCGGGCTTGGGCTCGGCCTTAGCCTCGGGCTTGGGCTCGACCTTAGCCCCGGGCTTGGGCTCGGTCTTGGTATCAGGCTTGGGCGCTGCCTTCGCTTCCGGTGCCGGCTTGCGCGCGCGCGTGGCAGCGGCGATGTAGACCGTGGCCAGGATACTGAAGATGTAAGCCTGCACCATGCCGGTCAGCAGCCCGAGCGCGCTCATCGCGATCGGGAAGATGAACGGCGTAATGGTCAGCAGAATCGCGAGTATCATCGTCCCGCTCATCATGTTGCCGAACAGACGCACCGCCAGTGCCAGGGTGCGCGAAAGCTCGCTGATGATGTTAAACGGCAGCATGATGACCGTCGGCTTCAGGTACTCCCTGAGATAGCCGCCGAGTCCGCGGTCCTCGATGCCGAACAGCGGCACCGCCACGAACACGCAGATTGCCAGCGCCGCCGTGGTCGAGAGCGATCCGGTCGGCGGCTCGTAACCCGGAACGATGGTGAACAGGCTCGCCGTCGCGACGAACACGAACAAGGTGCCGAGGAATCCGAGATGTTTCTCCGGCTGGTGCAGGCCGACCTCCGCAATCTGCTGTTTGATGCCCGCGACAATGATTTCGAGGAGATTCTGCCAGCGTGAGCGCTGCAGTGCCGTGGACAGCCTGCGCGTCACGAGTTTCGACCCGACGGCGAGCACGAGCATCAGCGCCCAGGTATACGCGATCGTGGCGTTGAGCTTGAAAACGCCGAATTGCCAGAACACGATTTCGTCGGGACTAAGGTGCATGGCCGCTTTCCAAGGCTTTAGTGCTCATTGAAAGTGAAATGTCATTCCGAGGCCAACGGCCGAGGAATCTGCTTTTCGTCTGACGCAAAAGCAGATTCCTCGCTTCGCCCCGAAGGTCTCGATCCCGCTTGACGGGAAAGTCCCCTTGGGGGACGCTCGGAATGACAACTCTTGCTTAGGTCATATTTCAACGACTTATTGAGAAGCGAGGTCTCTCCCGCCGGCCGCGTCAGCCAAATCACGGCGAGCCGCGCGGCGATGAATCCGGCGAGGCACAGCAGCAGGCGCTGCCACTGACCGGCCGAGACAAGGTAAAAGCCGGCCACTGCGGTGCCCATGCGCAACAGCAGGCTGGCCAGAAACCAAAGCGCCGCGCGCCCGGAGGAGACGCCGCGCCGCACCGTCCACCAGAGGCCGCCGTAAAACATCACGCCGAGTAAAACCCCTGCTGTCAGCGCAAACGCCGCGATCAGGGGCTCATTCATCATCATTGCCGTCCTGCTCGTGGATTTCCCTTTCTTCCTTGGCCACCCAATGCCAGGCGTTCATACAACCGAGACCCAGGCCGGCGGCCATCAACGCCAGCGTCCAGGAGTGGCCACCGGGATGATTCTTGTCCAGCCAGAGCCCCAATGCCGCGCCAAGCAGTGTCGGCACTGCCACCGACCAGCCCACGAGGCCCATCATCCCAAGGCCGGACCATACAGTCTGCGTAACGTGGCGCTGCGCCTTGAGTTTGCGCGCCGCCTTCACGCCTACCTCGCGGCTGAATTGCGTCGCGCCCGGCGTCATTTCCGGCTTCTCATCCATGATGAAATGCGGCGAAACGACGCATGAATCCGCCCTCGAGTTTTGCCATCACCGAGCGCACGCTCTTCTCCTGCTCGTTCAGGTCGAGGAATTCCCGCTCGACCTCCGCGCGCAACTGATCCAGATCGGTTCCTTCGATCGCATTGCGCACCGAGACCAGCACGTCGGCTCCGGCCTTGACCAGGACGCCCTCGTCGACCGCCATGCAGACTTCGCCCTCGGCCGCGGTCTCGTACACCAGTATTCCCGGCGCCAGCGCCGCGACGCAGTCCAGACGCTGCGGCAGCAGTCCGAACGATCCTGCGCGCGTTTCCGCGACCACGCGCAGCACGTCCGTCTTCTCGGCGAAGACCCTGAACGGCAGGAGGACCTTAAGATTCATGTTCGCTTTCGGCATGTTCCGCCTCCGCTCGGGGTGTCGCCTCAGAGTTGTTTTGCGGCTTCGGCGCAGCTTCGACCGGAGACACCGCAGCCGGCTTCATGCCTTTCCCGGTTTTCTCCCCGCTTTCGGCCGCGCCTACGTTCGCGCCGGGCTTCGCCTTGCCCTTCGCTTCGCCTATCGCCCCGATCATGTACAGCGCGCTCTCCGGGTAGTCCTTGAATTCGTCGCGCAGGATGCGCTCGCAGCCGTCGAGCGCGTCCTTCAGGCTGACTTGCTTGCCCTCGAGGCCGGTAAACTGCCCGGTGGTGAAGAACGGCTGGGTGAGGAAGCGTTCCAGGCGGCGCGCGCGGCCTACCACCTTGCGGTCCTGCGGCGACAGCTGCTCCAGGCCGAGCATGGCGATGATGTCCTTGAGCTCCGCGTACTGCGCCAGCGTGCGCCGGATCTCCTGGGCGAGGGCGTAGTGGCGCTCGCCGACGATGCCCGGCGTGGCCATCTTGGAACTCGATTGCAGCGGGTCGATGGCCGGAAACAGGCCTTCGCTCGCGCGCTTGCGCGACAGCACAATGGACGCGGACAGGTGCGAGACTGTATGCACCGCCGCCGGATCGGTGAAATCGTCCGCCGGCACGTACACCGCCTGGATCGAGGTGATGGCGCCGGTGTCGGTGTTGGCGATGCGCTCCTCCAGGCCGGAGAGCTCGGTGCCCATGGTGGGCTGATAGCCCAGGCGCGAGGGCATCTGCCCCATCAGCCCGGACACTTCCATGCCGGCCTGGATGAAACGGAAGATGTTGTCCACCAGCAGCAGCACGTCGCGGTGCTCGTCGTCGCGGAAATACTCGGCCATGGTCAGCGCCGCGTGGCCGACGCGAAAGCGCGCTCCAGGCGGCTCGTTCATCTGGCCGAACACCATCACCATGTTCGGCAGCACGCCGGCCGCCTTCATGTCGCGGTACAGTTCCTCGCCCTCGCGGCAGCGCTCGCCGATGCCGCAGAAAATGCTCACACCTTCGTGCTGCCCGACCATGTTGTGGATCATCTCTGTGAGCAACACGGTCTTGCCCACGCCCGCGCCGCCGAACAGGCCCGCCTTGCCGCCGCGCTCCAATGGCATCAGCACGTCGATGAGCTTGATGCCGGTCTCGAAGATTTCGGACTTGGTGGAGCGCCGCCCCAGCGGCGGCGGCGCCCGATGCACCGAACGCCATTGAACATCGGTGGGCGCGGCCTCGCGGTCGATCGCGTTGCCGAACACATCGAACATGCGTGACAGGATGCCTTTCCCCACCAGCGCCTGCAGCGGGCCACCGGTATCCTCCACCGCCATGCCGCGCGCGAGGCCCTGCGTGGCGGTCAGCGCGATCCCGCGCACGTGGCGCGCGTCGAGCTGCGCCAGTACCTCGATCACGATTTCCCCTTGCTGCGCATGCAGCAGGGAGTAGATGTCCGGCAAATGCGCGTCGAAGCGTATGTCCACCACGCTGCCGCGCACCGCCGCGACCACGCCATGATTCGGCGCATCGGCCTTAGGTCCACCTTCGGTCATCTCCTTCCTTTTCCTCATTCTGGTAAGGCAATACGTGCCTCATTTTCGCCATGCCGGCGCCGGACTACCGTGCGCCACCGCACATAGCGGCGGCGGAAGGGGTGCCCATGCCGCGACGCCTCCGATCGATTGTGTTGGTTCCAGCGTCCGCACTGTCGGCGTCAGGCGGCAATCGCGGCCGGTCGCATCCCCGCTGCGCGGGGCCCCTGCTCCCTGCTCATGCCGCTATTTCTCCACGTCCGGTTCGAAGAACAGCCAGCGCACCTGCGGAAACGCGGCGCGCAAGGCGCGTTCGCAGCGGTTGATCGCATCTATCATCGCCGGCGCAGAAACACCCTCGGTCATCCGCGCCTTGACCGCCACGATCACATCGGCGCCGTTTTGCAGCGTGATCAGATTCAGCACTTCGGCAATCTCCTCCTGCGCCATCAAAAACCGGAGAATCTCATCCTGCAATGCAGGATCGGCGCTCTGCCCTACCAGCAGCGCCTTGACTTCGATGCCGACAAAAACAGCGACGACCAAGAGCAGTACGCCAATCGCGAGACTGCCTAGGGCGTCGTAGACCGGGTTGCCCGTCAGCATCGCCGTCCCGACGGCGAGCAACGCGAGGCTCAGGCCCAGTGTCGCGGCAATGTCCTCGCCGACAACCACCAGCAGTTCGCTGCGCCGGGTTGCGCGGAACCAGCGCCACAACGACTGGGCGCCGCGCAGCGCGCTGACCTGGGTCAGGGCCTTCCACAGCGACACCGATTCGGCGGCAAGGCTGAGCGCGAGCACAGCAATCGCGATCCATGGGTCCTCGATCGGCCGGCCGCTGCCCATCTTGTGCACGCCCTCGTAGATCGAAAAGATGCCGCCCATGCTGAACAGCATCAGGGCTACGATGAACGACCAGAAGTAGATCGCGCGTCCATGTCCCAGCGGATAGTCGGCATCAGGCGGGCGCGCCGAGCGCTTCAGTCCGAACAACAGCAGGCCCTGATTGCCGCAGTCTGCAAGCGAGTGCACGGCCTCGGCGAGCATCGCGCTGGATCCAGTCACCCAGGCCGCTGCGCCCTTGGCCAAGGCAATCAGTGCATTGGCGCCCAGCGCAAACAAAATGGTCACGGTCGAATCGTCGTGCCCGGCCATCGCTGTTTCCCTCTGCAATTACGCTTGCCTTCCGCGCACGGCGGCGAGCACTGCGGAATTCGAGAATAGCGTTTTAGCGTTCATCTTTTTTCGGCAGACCGGAGCCCGCGCCCGCTGGAATCTCGCCCCCTTCGTTTTCCCAGCGCTGGATCGCCCGCTGTTTAATGGTTGCTGCGTCGCCGGCGCCCGCGTCCGCGGCCTCATCGAGAATTTCGTTCGGCGCGGAATTCCACAAGGCTATCACCGCCACCTCGGGGTGGTGGAGATCGTGGCCGAGGATGCCGAGCGCGGCCGGCCCGAACGCGAAATGCTGCGCTTCGGCGAGCGGCAATCCGATCCAGCGCGCGGCGAGCACGCAGCCGAACTGGCCGTGTGAGAACCGCGCGACGTTTCCGTCCAGCGCGCGAAGGTGTGCGATCAGCCGATCAGCGCGCTCGGCAACCTGCGCGGGCGTTTCACCGTTCGGGCAGCCGTCCCAAAAAACATTCCAGCCCGCGCGCTGCTTGCGTATGTCCTCCGAGCGCAGTCCCTCGTAATCGCCATAGTCCCATTCCGCCAGGTCCGCTTCGATTACGGCCGCCGCCGCCCGCCCGGCCAGCTCAGAGGTCCTTCGCGCGCGTTGCAGCGGACTGGTGAGCACATGGCTGAACTGGACGCCCCGCAGGCGCGGTGCGAGTTCCCGCGCCTGCTCCTCGCCATGCGCGGTCAGCGCAATGTCCGTGCGGCCGGTGTGCCGGCCGGAAAGCGACCACTCGGTTTCTCCATGTCGAACGAGGTAAAAACACGATGTCATCGCCTGGTTTGTCACGGTTTTCTTGTCTTTTCCATCGCGGCGCCGTATTCGCCCCTGCGCGCAGCGCTGTTGCACCTGGCTCGATGAAGCAGAGCCCGCTGTGCCGCCGGCACCTGCGCCTCCTTGCCCTGCCAAATCTCCAAGGCCGGTTGCTGGATCGCGCGGGCAAATGAAAACGCCAAGGCCCAGGGCAGCCGCGACTTGAAGCGGACATTCATGGCGTCCAAACGTGCCGACGCCAGTTCGGCGGATTGGCCGCCCGACAGGAACGCTATCCCCGGAACGGCAGCGGGGACGGCGCGCAGAAGACAACCCACCGTCGCGTCTGCGACCTCGTCCACCGGCGCTTGCCTGGGAGAGTCCAGGCCCGGCAGCACCATATTGGGCTTCAGGATCATCCCCTCCAGCATTACTCCCTGGGTGTGAAGCTGGCCGAAAACCGTCCACAGGACCTGCTCCGTCACCTCGGCGCAGCGCTCCAGCGTATGCGCGCCGTCCATGAGCACTTCCGGCTCGACGATGGGTACCAGCCCGGTCTCCTGACACAACGCGGCATAGCGCGCCAGGCCGTGCGCGTTGGCCTCGATGCAGGCGCGGCTCGGAAGCCCGTCGCCCAAGCCAATCACTGCGCGCCATTTAGCGAAACGTGCCCCCATTTTTGCGTATTCGGCCAGGCGCTCGCGCAGTCCGTCCAGACCTTCGGTTATCTTTTCTCCGGGATGAGCTGCCAGGTCTTTTGCCCCGGTATCCACTTTGATGCCCGGGACGATGCCCGCATCGGCGAGGGCTTTGGCAAAGGGTGTGCCATCCTTTTTCTGCTGCCGGATGGTCTCGTCGTAGAGGATGGCGCCACTGATGCTCTCGCCTAGGCCTGGCGTGGTCACGATCAATTCGCGATAGGCGCGTCTGGCTTCCACGGTCTGGGGAATCCCCAATTTGGCGAATCGCTTGTTGCAGGTCGGATTGCTTTCATCCATCGCGAGCAGGCCTTTGTCGCCGGCGACCAGGGATCGCGCGGTATCAATGAGCATTTGCGCATTCATCTGGAGCTCCCCCACTTCCAATCGCGGATTTCCGGAAGATCTTGGCCGTTCTTGTCGATGTATTGCTTGTGCTCGATCAGCTTGTCCTTGAGCTGCTGTTTCAGGTAGATGCCCTTGTCACCGGTCTGCGGCAGGCGGTCGATGGTATCCATCACCAGGTGAAAGCGGTCCAGATCGTTCAGCACCGTCATGTCGAACGGCGTGGTGATGGTGCCCTCTTCCTTGTAGCCGCGCACGTGGATGTTGTCGTGATTGGTGCGG
>JBBRAI010000088.1:0-9502 GCA_038206915.1 Burkholderiales bacterium
GACTCCGGCGCCGCCGGTGCTGCATCCGGGCACGCTGCAGCCGGTGGGACCGGACGACCTGGCGCCCTTGTTCCCGATGGAACTGATCATGCAGGAAGTCTCGACCGAGCGCGAAATTCCGATTCCGGAACCAGTGCGCGAGGTCTACAAACAATGGCGCCCGTCGCCGCTGTTCCGCGCACGCCGCCTGGAGCAGGTGCTGCAGACGCCGGCGAAAATCTATTATAAATATGAGGGTGTGAGCCCGGCCGGCAGCCACAAGCCCAACACCGCGGTGGCGCAGGCCTTTTACAACAAGCAGGCTGGCGTGAAGCGCCTGGTCACTGAAACCGGCGCCGGGCAGTGGGGCTCCTCGCTCGCCTTCGCCGGCGCACTGTTCGGGCTCGAGGTGAAAGTATTCATGGTGCGTGTGTCCTACAACCAGAAGCCCTACCGCCGCGCGCTGATGGAAACCTACGGCGCGACCTGCACCGCTTCGCCCTCGAACGAAACCCAGGCGGGCAAGGCGATCCTGGCGCAGCGCGCCGACCATCCGGGCAGCCTGGGCATCGCCATTTCCGAGGCGGTGGAAATGGCAGCGCCGCGCGAGGACACCAAGTATGCGCTCGGTTCGGTGCTGAACCATGTGCTGCTGCACCAGACGGTGGTCGGACAGGAGGCGATGGCGCAAATGGACATGGCCGGTGACTATCCCGACGTGATCGTCGCCTGCACCGGCGGCGGCTCGAATTTCGCCGGGCTCGTGTTCCCCTTCCTCGGCGCGCAATTGCGCGGCGGCAAGAAAGTGCGCTTCGTCGCGGTCGAGCCAGCAGCCTGCCCCAGCCTCACGCGTGGACCGTACGCCTACGATTTCGGCGACACCGCGCATCTGACCCCGTTGACCAAGATGCACACCCTGGGCTCGACCTTCACCCCGCCCGGATTTCATGCCGGCGGCCTGCGCTACCACGGCATGGCGCCCATGGTGAGCCATATCAAGGAGCTCGGCCTGATCGAGGCCGTCGCCTACCACCAGACCACCTGCTTCGACGCGGGCGTGATGTTTGCGCGCGCCGAGGGCATTGTTCCCGCGCCCGAGGCGAACCACGCGGTCAAAGGCGCGATCGAGGAAGCGCTGAAATGCAAGACCGAAGGCAAGTCGCGCACCATCCTGTTCAATCTCAGCGGCCACGGCCATTTCGACATGCAGGCCTATATGGACTACTTCGGCGGCAAGCTGCAGGACCTCGATTACGACGAGGCCGAGCTGGCGATGGCGCTGGCCGGACTGCCTTCGGTCAAGGCCGCGTAGAAGCAGCCTAAGTCGGAGCAAGCGCATGGAGTTCAAAACGCTGAAAGTCGCGCTCACCGGCAAGGTCGCGAGCATCGAGCTCAACCGGCCCGAGCGCGCCAACGCGATGGAGCTGGCGATGTGGACCGAGCTGCGCGATGCGATGCGCTGGCTCGACGAGACGCCGCAGGTGCGCGTCGGCATGCTGTCCGGCGCCGGCAAGCATTTCACCTCCGGCATCGACCTTGGCCTGCTCGCCGGTATGCAGGCGCAGACACGGAATGACTGCGACGGTCGCACCCGCGAAAAGCTGCGCCGCGTGATCCTCGACATGCAGGACACGCTCAGCTCGATCGAGCGCTGCCGCAAACCGGTGATCGCGGCGATCCACGGCGCCTGCGTCGGCGGCGGCATCGATCTCATCACCGCTTGCGACCTGCGCTACTGCTCGGCCGATGCTTATTTCGCGGTCAAGGAAATCGACGTCGGCCTCACCGCCGACGTCGGCACGCTGCAGCGGCTGCCGCATATTGTCGGCGAGGGTGCGGCGCGCGAGCTGGCGTACACCGGACGCAAGGTGAGCGGCGCCGAAGCGAAGGAACTGCGCCTGGTGAACCAGTGCTATCCGGATCGGGAGGCGCTGATGGCGGCGATGCGCGAACTGTCGGTCTCGCTGGCGGCAAAACCGCCGCTCGCGCTGCGCGGCTGCAAGGAAATGATCACCTACGCGCGCGATCACACCGTCGCCGACGGCCTGAACTATGTCGCCACCTGGAACGCCGCGATGCTTCTGTCCACCGACCTCGAGGAAGCGCTCGCCGCGGGCCGGGAAAAACGTCCGGCGAAATTCCTCGACTGAAGCCTGTCCGCGGGTGAACCGGCGCGGTCTGCTTTCCGTATCCCCGTATGACCACCCCTGACCCGGTCGAATTTTTCGAGCAGCAGTTCCGGCGCCAGGTGCGGGAAACCGACTTCGCGCTGAATCCGTTCGAGCAGCTAGCGTTGCCGCATGTATCGGGCGATGTGCTCGACTTGGGCTGCGGCCTGGGCAATCTCAGCCTGGAAGCGGCGCGGCGCGGCTGCAGCCTTACCGCGGTCGATGCCAGCCCCACCGCAGTCGAGCGCCTGCGTGCGGCTGCAGCGCAGGAGCGGCTCCGGCTGCGGGCGGAGCAGGCGGATCTGGCCGGCTATCGCATCGAGCGCGACTACGACACTATCGTTGCCATCGGGCTGCTGATGTTCTTTCGCGAGCAACGCGCGCTCGACTTGCTGCGGCAAATCCAGCAGCGGGTGCGGCCGGACGGGCGCGCCGTCGTCAACGTCCTGGTCGAAGGCACAAGCTACCTGGGCATGTTCAAGCCGGGCGAATACTATCTGTTCGGCACGAACGCGCTGGAGCAGGCCTTCGACGGCTGGACTCTGCTCGCGACGCGGCACGACAGCTTCCCGGCGCCAGGGGGTACGCGCAAAGAGTTCGCCACCGTCATCGCGCAGAAGCCGATTTGACCGCGCTGAACGCCGTGCGATGCAGTCTTATTTTTTCAGTTTGTCGAGAAATTTCTTGCGGAACTTGGCCACCTTGGGCTGCACCACCATCATGCAGTAAGGCTGGTTGGGATTGCGCTGGAAATATTCCTGGTGCCCGGTCTCGGCGATGTAGAAAGTGCTTGCCGTGGTGACTTCGGTGACGATGGGATTGTCCCACAGGCGGTCGGCAACGAGCTTGGCGATCAGCTGCTCGGCCGTTGCCTTCTGTTCGGACGAGTGATGGAAAATCGCCGAGCGGTACTGCGGGCCGTAGTCGTTGCCCTGATAGTTGAGCGTGGTCGGGTCGTGGATGACGAAAAATACTTCCAGGATCTCGCGAAAGCTCGCCACGACCGGATCGAATCGGATCTGCACCACCTCGGCGTGGCCGCTGGTGCCGCTGCACACGTCTTCGTATGTCGGGTTCTTCAGATCACCGCCCATATAGCCGGACTCGACCGAACCCACGCCCTTGAGATCGTCGAATACGGCCTCCAGGCACCAGAAGCAGCCTCCGGCCAGGGTGGCAA
Source organism: Burkholderiales bacterium (assembly GCA_038206915.1). GTDB lineage: Bacteria > Pseudomonadota > Gammaproteobacteria > Burkholderiales > SG8-39 > 2-12-FULL-64-23. Next base: position 3,328 of record JBBRAI010000088.1, read on the forward strand.
TTTCCGTTGTGTTTTGCGGCTGCGCCATAGGGTTCACCTTTCTCGCTGGATGCAGGGGGTTTGCCTTGGTTCGGCCTTGGGCCGGAACCATGTCCATCATAGCGGATGTTGTCCCGCCTTTGCCGGCGGCGCGCGCCCGGGCGCGGCCGGCGACGGAATGCGCGGCGCATTCTGCGGCAACTTGACGCCGCCGGTGCTGCGGGTCTAAATTTACGCACGGGCGCGTCGCGGCCTGGACGCGGCCCGGGGCAGTTCCTTCCATTCCGACATAAGGGGATTCCGATGAAAAGCATTTTCGTCCGCTATATCTGCCGCATGTTGATCGTATGCATGGCGGCTGTCCCGTTCAGCGCCTACGCCGGCATGGTGGGCACCGACCAGATTGTCGCCGCAGCGCAGACCCAGGCAGCGCGCGACAAGCTGCAGAACTTCCTCGGTCGCAGCGAAGTGCGCGGTCAGCTGCAGCGCCTGGGCATCAGCCCCTCCGCGGCGCAGGCGCGCGTCAGCGCCCTGACCGACCCCGAAGTGGCAAGCATAGCCGGCCAGATCGACGCTCTGCCAGCGGGCGGCAACAGCGGTTGGGCGGTAGCCGCGGCCCTGATCGTGATCGGCCTGATCTGGTATTACTGGGTCAAGTGACCGCCGCATTGCGACGGCCTTACGCCAAAGCCCGCGTGATCGCGGGCTTTGTTTTTGTGCTGTGCCTGCTGTCCGGCTGCGTCAGTCTGCCGCAGTCCGAGGCGCTGCGGCGCGAGGTCGCAGCCGGTCTGCCGCCGCGGGTGGAACTGGATAGGGTGCCGTTCTTTGCCCAGGAGGAATATCAGTGCGGCCCGGCCGCGCTCGCGATGGCGCTCGACGCCGCTGGCCTGGCTGTCACGCCGGGGGAACTCACCGACGAGGTGTACATCCCGGGGCGCAAGGGCAGTCTGCAGGTGGAAATGCTGGCCGGTGCGCGGCGCCACGGGCTGCTCGCCTACGAGCTTGCACCGGAGTTGAAGGATGTGCTCGCCGAAGTCGCCGCCGGCAATCCCGTGATCGTGCTGCAGAACTTGGGCCTCTGGGCCTTCCATCCCTACTGGCACTACGCCGTGGTCATTGGCTACGACCTGGAGAAGAACGTAATCCTGCTGCATTCCGGCGCCAGGGCGCGCCGCGCCATGGCTATGGGGCTGTTCGAATTTCTCTGGATCGACGGCGGTCGCTGGTCCATGGTGGCGCTCGCGCCGGACCGCATGCCCGCGAGTGCGCAGGAAGCGAGGTTCGCAGTCGCAGCTGCCGCACTGGAAAAAAGTGGCGACGTCGCCGCGGCGCGGATCGCCTACATCGCGCTGCTGCAGCGCTGGCCGGCGGATCTGGTCGGCCTGATGGGCCTGGGCAATACCGCCTATGCGCTCGGCCACGTCGCCGAAGCCGAAACGGCGTTCCGCGAGACGGCGCTCGCACATCCTTCTGCTGCAGCAGCGTTCAACAATCTCGCGCAGGTATTGGCGGATCAGGGCAGGCTGGACGCGGCGCTGGACGCCGCGCGCAAGGCGGTTAGCCTCGGCGGACCGAATCTGCCGGAAGCGCAGGCAACGCTGGCGCAAATACTCGAAAAGCGGCGCTGAAGCCTGCGCGCCCTTCCCGGACCCTATTTCTTTTTCTTCTTCGCCTGCAGGATGGTGCCTTTGCAGCGGCGCGCACCGCAGCGGCATTGGTAAACGCGCTTGAGTTCGGGCGTATGCCTTTCCTCGAGCTCGATGCCGTAGTTGTAGCTCAATTCTTCCCCCGGTTGGATTGCGCGCAGCGTCTCAATGTAGATGCGGTCGCCGTCGTCCACGGCTTCACAGTTGGGCGCGCAGCTGTGGTTGATCCAGCGCGCGCTGTTGCCGCCGATGGTGGCGTCGATGACTATGCCGTCGTCCAGCGCAAACAGAAACGTGTGCGGGTTGTCGTCGTTCGCGTAACGCTTGTCCACCTGTGCTTCGGTAAGGCGCTGCCCCGTGTATTCGATCAGCCGGGTTTGCGCAAAAATGCGGGTAAGCGCGAATACGCCTTTGCCATGTATGCCGGAATTGCGCACCGCGAAGCGGCGCTGCGTTTTGCTTCTTCTGCTTGCCATTGAAGTGATGTCTGGGAATATAAACAGGGCGCGATTCTAGACCATTTTGCGCAGTGGCGGCTGCATTTCCCTGCTCTTGGCGGTAGACTTTGGATTTCCGGACGGAACGGAACTGCGACATGCACGCACTGCGCACCCCCGACGAACGCTTTCGCGATCTGCCCGGCTACGACTACGCGCCGAATTACGTCCAGGACCTGCCCGGATTCGAAGGCCTGCGCCTGCATTACCTCGACGAAGGCGCGCGCGATGCCGCGCATACCTGGCTGTGCCTGCACGGTCAGCCGACATGGTCTTATCTGTATCGCAGAATGATCCCGCCATTCGTCGCGTCCGGCGGACGCGTGATCGCGCCCGATCTGTTCGGCTTCGGCAAGTCGGACAAGCCGGACGACGCAGGCTTCTATACCTTCAGCCGCCATCGCGCCGCGCTCGCGGCGCTGATCGAGCGCCTCGACCTGCACAATATCACCATGGTGTGCCAGGACTGGGGCGGTCTGCTCGGACTGACGCTGCCGATGGACGCGCCGCGGCGCTTCGGCCGCCTGCTGGTAATGAACACGGCGCTGGGCACGGGCGACACGCCCTTGAGCGAAGGCTTCATCACCTGGCTCGCGTGGAACAACAAGAACCCTGACATGGATATAGGCAAGCTCATGGCGCGCAGCTGCCCACATCTGTCCGCAGCCGAGTCCGCCGCCTACGCCGCGCCGTATCCGGACGCGAGCTACAAGGCCGGAGTGCGCCGGTTTCCCAATCTGGTGCCGGACCGGCCAGACGCCGACGGCGCGGAGCTCTCGCGCCGGGCACGCGACTGGTGGCGCAGCGAATGGCAAGGGCGCGCGTTCATGGCCATAGGCATGAAAGATCCGGTGCTAGGCGCGCCGGTGATGCATGCGCTGCGCAAAGTCATTCGCGGCTGCCCGGAGCCTTACGAGCATCCGCAAGCCGGCCACTTCGTGCAGGAGTGGGGCGCGGATATTGCCCTGCGCGCCCTGAACGCGTTCGTTTGATGGCGCCTTAGGCGCGTTCTTTTGAGCGCCTCTTAAGCGCATTGGATTGAGCGCGCCGCCGGCGCGTTTGTGATCGAATCGAGGAAGCTGCCCATGTCAGTTCACGCGGAAAAGAACGGCCCGGTTACCACCATCATCCTGGAACGGCCCAATGTGCGCAACGCGGTCGATCCGGTTACCGCCGACGCACTGGTCGCCGCGTTCGAAGATTTCAATCGAGACACTGAGGCAAAGGCGGCGGTGTTCTTCGGCTCGCACGGCACGTTCTGCGCGGGCTGGGATCTGAAATACGGCGCATCGCTGGCGGGCGAGCACGCGCGCAGCGAACTCAATCTCGAATTCCCGCAGGGCGACGCGGCGCCGCCGCGCGGACCCATGGGTCCTTCGCGTCTGGTGCTGGACAAGCCGGTGATAGCCGCCGTCGCCGGTGCGGCCGTAGCCGGCGGCATGGAACTCGCGCTGTGGTGCGATCTGCGCGTAATGGAGGAGGATGCCTACTTCGGCGTCTACTGCCGCCGCTGGGGCGTGCCGCTGATCGACGGCGGCACGGTGCGCCTGCCGCGCATCATCGGCATGGGCCGTGCGATGGACCTGATACTCACCGGGCGCAAGGTCGATGCCGAAGAGGCGTATCGTATCGGCTTGTGCGAGCGCGTGGTGCCGCGCGGCCAGGCGCGGCAGGCCGCGGAAGCGCTGGCGCTGCAGATCGCGGGCTTTCCGCAGGACGCCGTGCGCGCCGACCGGCGTTCGGCCTACGCCCAGCACGGCCTGCCCTTGCGCGCAGCGATGAAGCAGGAATGGGCGGGCGGCGCGGACACGCTGGCCGGGGCGGTACGCGGCGCCGGGCGCTTTGCTTCTGGCAAGGGGCGGCATGGCGCATTCGACGATATCTAGCGTTTGCCACATTTGGCGGGCGCATTTCCGTATCGCGCCTCGATTCGGGACATAGCAATACGATTTTCAGCACAGGCCGTTCGGGTTCCTTGCGACAATGAGGTCGAACGCCGATTCGCAGGGGGTATAATTACATTTGGAGCCCACTATGCGCATCGAAGCACACGTACACGGCACTATCCCGCTGCGGGCGGAGACTACCTTGTCCCAGATTGAGTCTGTCTTGCGCCCCTGGCTGCGCTATATCGACGAAGAGAGCCTCGCCGACGCGCGCAGCGTGTACGAAGACGAACCCGGCTTCAATTTCGACGCCAAGGGAAAGACCCTGGAAATCTGCTGGACCGGCGACGTCGGCCGGGGCTTTCGCGAACTGATCGAGGAAGCGCTGCAGGCGCTCAGCCCGTTTACCGACGCGGCCGCGGAAATCGAGGTGAGCTATTACCACGACGACGGCCAGGACGAGTTTGGCATGGTGTTCGTCGGCCCCACGCCGGAATCCATCCACGAGCGGCAGAAAAGCCGCATGATCGACGACGTGTCCAGCGTGCTGGCGCGGCATTTCTCCGAGGCGGAAATCGGCGAAGTGGCGGCGCTGGTGAACCAGCTGTTTGAGCGCAACTGGGCGGAGAAGAGCGGCGATGCCCACTCTACCTCGTCCCCGCGCGGACTGACGCCGGCGCAGCGTCGGCGCCTGCACTAGCCTCCAGCAGACGCATATCGAAACCGGCGCTAGGACGCGGCGTACGCGCGCGGCGCGTCAGCGATAAACTGCCGTATGGGTTTCCTTCCGGCCTGGCCTCTCGAACTCAACACGCTGGCAGTGTTTGGCATTCTGCTCGCCACGGGCGTGCTCGGCGGCTTCCTCGCGCACCGATGGCCGTGGCTGCCGAGCATCACCGGCTTCATGCTCGTTGGCATGCTCATCGGCCCCAGCGGGGTAGACCTGCTCACCGCTCAGGTGCTGTCGGACGCGCACGTGCTCGTCGACATCGCATTGGGGCTCATCCTATATCGCCTTGGGCTGTCCCTGGATCTGGGGATCATCGCCCGCGCGCCCCACCTGCTCGTCACCGCGGTTCTCGAGAGTGCAGCGACATTCGCGGCCGTGTACTTGACGCTTGGGTACTTCGGCTTCTCGGCCCTCACCGCGGCGCTGATCGCCGCCATTTCGATTTCCTCCTCGCCTGCAGTACTGATCCACGTCGCCCACGAGGACAACGCCAGCGGACCCGTCACCGATGCGTCCTTGTCGCTGGTGGCACTCAACAACGTCATTGCCTTTCTGGTCTTTTCCGCGCTGCTACCCTCGCTGCATTCTGCGGCGGACGCGCCGTGGCAGACGATCGTGTATCAGCCGCTGTACCGACTGCTGGGCTCCATCGTGCTGGCAACTGTCGTCGGCCACCTGCTGCACTACCTTGCGCGCAAGACCAAGGATGCCAACCAGTATCATTTCGCGCTGGTTGCAGGTGCGATCATGTTTACGCTGGGCGCCGCAAAGACGCTGAATCTGTCCACCCTGTTTGCGCCCCTGGTGCTGGGCATAGTGGTGAAGAACCTCGAGCATAAGGACCTGGTGTCGAACCTGGATTTCGGCGAGGCGTTCGAGTTGTTCTTCATCGTGCTGTTCGTGTTCGCCGGCGCCAATCTGCACATCGGGGATTTGATGCAATACGGCTGGACCGCGCTGGCGCTGGTCGGCGCCCGCGCGCTGTCCAAATGGCTGGGCGTGTTCATCGGCGGAGCCGCGTTCCGGATTCCGATGCGTCAGTCCGCCGCATCGGGACTGCTGCTGCTGCCTATGGCGGGACTGGCGATCGGCCTGGTGCAGACGAGCGAACGCCTGTTCCCGGCTGCTGCGGCCCCGGTCACCGCGCTGGTTCTTGCGGCGGTCGCAGTGTTCGAATTCCTCGGACCGCCGTTGGTCGGCTGGGCGCTGCGCTTCGCCGGCGAGACCGGTGACCAGCGTGAGAAGCCAGCGACCTAATTCGAATTTCCTCACGCTGTGCTTGCGCGGGCCGCAAATGCAAAAAGCCCCGACCTGGATGGTTGGGGCTTTTTGGTTTTAGGGACCTGACGATGACCTACTTTCGCATGGGTAATCCATACTATCATCGGCGCGACGCCGTTTCACGGCCCTGTTCGGGATGGGAAGGGGTGGGACCAG
>JBBRAI010000089.1:0-9465 GCA_038206915.1 Burkholderiales bacterium
GGGTCGATATGATACGGATGCTTGTCCGCTTTGTGGAAGGCCGGCCCTGGCCATCGAAATAACTTACGCGACGTAAATACGATCGCTGACGACGTCCCCCGACCAGAGCGCGAGCGCAAGTCCTCTTAACATTGCCCCACCGCGCGCTACGCGGGCGGTGCGCCGAGTGCTTCCCAGGTTCCGCCGCTGTCGGTCACGCCGCGCTTGAGTTCATCCAGCGCCGCCGGCACTTCATCGGGCGCACCGCGCACGCCAAGTTCGATATGCCGGCGCCGGCCGCCCTCGCCCACGCTGGGCAGGCTGAACACTTTGAGGCCGCGGTATTTCGCCTCGACCGCCTCCATCAGCGGCGTAAGCGTGCTCTCGGCCGATTCGTACACGATGATCGAGGCCTCGGCTTCTGCCCTGCCGTGGAACAGATGCGCGTAGCGCTTGTCGAGCACCCACTCGACCATGGGCCAGGCCATGATCGGAAAGCCCGGCACGAAGTGATGCTCCCCCAGGGAAAAGCCGCGGATGCGGTTGTAGTCGTTGGGTATGGTGGCCGCCCCGCGCGGGAACTCGCCCATCTTGAGGCGGTTGGGCGTGGTGTCGGCGCCGAAGCGCGCGCGGATCTCGGCTTCGGCTTCCGGATGCAGCTCCAGCTCCACGCCGGCCGCGGCCGCGGCGCAGGCGCGCGTATGGTCGTCCGGAGTCGCGCCGATGCCGCCGAAGCTGAACACGATGTCGTGTCCCGCAAGCGTGCGCTTCAGCGTGGCGGTAATCAGCGCCGGGTCGTCGCCGAGGTACTGGCACCAGGCAAGCGCGAGGCCGCGGCTGCGCAGGATAGAGATCAGCTGTGACATGTGCTTGTCCTGGCGCTTGGCGCGCATGATTTCGTCGCCGATGATGATTGCACCGAAAGCCATGTCATTTCTCCGAGTGGCGTTGTTATTGTGTCGCGACCGGCTCTGCGCGCAGCTGCGCGAGGCGCGCCAGGCAGTAGTGGATGAATGCGAGGCCGCCGTACACCGGCATGAAGAACCCGAGCAGTGGAACCATGCCGCCCAGCGCCAGCGCGATGCCGAGCAGGAACAGCTCCCAGCGGTCGCGCCGGATCAGCGTTTGCATTTCCCAGGCGCTGGCGTGCTCGGCCAGCGCGTCGTAGCGATACACGCGCTGGTTCAGATAGGCAAACAGCAGCAGCGGCAGAAACGGCCATAGCGGCGGGAAAAACCACAGCGGCAGCGACAGCAGCGTCAGCACCACCAGCCACACCAGCGCCATCACGCTGTTCCAGGCGCTGCCGGCAAATGTTCCGCCGCGGCGCTGCTCGATCTGCGCATAGGATCGCCCGGCCACGTGCGCGACCATCGCCGGCATGGCGAACATGCCGATGATCAGCACCGCGGTGACCAGCACCAGCGGCACGAACAGGATCGCGAGCAGTATCCAGGCGAGATGCGTGGCTATCGTGGTCAGCGGCCAAACGGTGATGGCCCAGCCGATCACGGCCGACTGGTCGAAATGCAGCTGCAGCCAGGCCGCCGCCTGCGACCAGAACGCGTATGCGAGCGCGAGCCACAGCACGAGCGCGACCGCCAGCGGCCACAGCATCAGCAGCAGCATGCGCGGATGCAGCAGGCTCGTGAACGCGCGTAGCAGGGCTTTGCCGATCTCAGTCATATGCTCGTGCTCTCCATTTCATCGCTGCATACTCTGCCACATTTTCAGCAGCCGTTTCGCCGAGACCGGCACCGGCGTGCGCAGTTCCTGCGCGTAGAGCGACACGCGCAGCTCCTCCAGCAGCCAGCGGAACTGCTCGAGCCGGGCGTCGGCCACGCCCTGCTTTCTCTGCTTCAGGTCCTCGCGCAGCCAGGCCTGCCACAGCGGATTGAATTCGGCGCCGAAGCGCGCGTCGCGCGCCGGGTCCGCGCGCAGCTTGTCCAGGCGCAGTGCCACCGCCTTGAGATAGCGCGGAAAATGCTGCAGCCGCTCCCAGGCGGTCGCGGCGATGAAGTCCCTGGTCAGCAGCCGCGTGAGCTGTTCCTCGATTTCGCGCTGTGCCTGCGGAAAATTCTTCAGCCCCTGAAGTTTCTTCTGCAACGCCTGGTGCTCGGCGAGGATGGTGCCGACAAGGCGGCATATTTCCTGCGCGAGCAGCGACAGCCGCGTCTTGCCTTCCTCGCAGCGCCGCAGGAATTGCGCCTGCGCCACCGGCAAGGGCTCGGCCATGCAGGCGCGATCGAAGCTCACGCGCAGCAGCTGGTCCTTCAGCGAAGCGGCGTCGCCGAAGGGCAGGAAATGCATCGACATGTCGCGCAGCCCGGACAGATTCTTCTCCAGGTATTTCGTCTGTTCCTTCAGTTGCAGCATGAACAGGCGGCGCAGGCCGTCGCGATGTTGCGCCTGCGCCTTCTGCGGCGCGTCGAGCACCTCCAAGTCAACGCTGTCGCCGCGATCGACCAGTGCCGGATAGCCGATCAGCGTCTGACCGCCCTGGCGGATTTCCATGACCTCCTGCAGCTCGCCGAAGTCCCAGCTCTTGATGCCGGACAGTGCCGCCTTCGGCTGGGCCACGGCGCTGAACTGCTCGCCCGCGCGCTCGCCCAACTCGGCGCGCAGCTGTGCCAGATTCCTGCCCATGGCGAGCTGGCGGCCGTGCTCGTCCACCACGCGGTAATTCATCGCCAGGTGCGCGGACAGCAGCTCGGGGCGGAAGGCATCGAGCGGCAGCACCAGGTTGAGCGTCTCGCGCGCCCGGCGCGCGATCGCTTCGGTCAGCGCAGGCTCGTCCTTGCGCTGACCCGCCGCCTGCGTCGCCTCGACAAAGCCTTCGGCGAATTCCGGCAGCGGCCCGAGTTTGTGGCGCAGCTTCTGCGGCAGCGTCTTCGCGAGCAGCGCGACTTTCTCCTTCAGCAGGCCCGGCACCAGCCAGTCGCAGCGCGCAGCTGAAATCTGGTTCAGCGCGATCAGCGGCACGGTGAGCGTGAGGCCGTCGCGCGCATTGCCCGGGTCGTGCAGGTATTCGAGCGCGTAGTTGCGAGCGCCGATGTCGAGCTGGTGCGGAAACAGCGTGGTGGTGATGCCGGCGGCCTCGTGGCGCATCAGGTCTTCGCGCTTCAGATACAGCAGCTGCGGCTTACCGGCTTCCGCTTCGCGCCGCCAATGCTCGAACGCGGCGCCGTTGTGGATGCCATCCGGGATCAGGCTGTCGTAGAACGCGTAGATCAACTCCTCGTCCACCAGCACGTCGGGGCGGCGCGATTTGTGTTCGAGCGTCTCGATGTCGCGGATGAGTTTCTGGTTGTGCTGGAAAAACGGCGCGCGCGTCTCGTACTCGCCTTCGACCAGCGCCTGGCGGATGAATATGCGGCGCGCTTCCGCCGGGTCCATCGGCCCGTAGTGAATGCGCCGCTTGGCGTAGAGCACGATGCCGTAGAGCGTCGCGCGCTCGAACGCGGCGACGTGGGCGGGTTTCTTTTCCCAGTGCGGCTCGTACTGGCTGCGCCGGACGAGGTGCGCGCCCACGCTCTCCAGCCACTCCGGCTCGATGCGCGCGACGCAGCGCGCGTACAGGCGCGTGGTTTCAGTGATTTCCGCGGCCATGATCCAGCGCCCGCCCTTCTTGCCCACGCCCGAACCCGGATGCACGAGAAACTTGATGCCGCGCGCGCCGAGGTAGTGCTCGCTGTCCTCGGACTTGCAGCCGATGTTGCCCAAGAGGCCCGCGAGCAGCGCGCGATGGATCTGCGCATAGCCCGCCTCCTTCTCCGACAGCTTCCAGCCGAGCTCCGCGACGAAAGTATGCAGCTGGCTGTGGATGTCGCGCCATTCGCGCATGCGCTTGTAGGAGAGAAAATTGTCGCGGCACAGCTCGGCGAGCTTGCGGTTCGACTTCTTGTGCTCGAGCGCCTCCTGGTAGAACTTCCACAGCTTGAGGTAGGCGAGGAAATCGGATTTCTCGTCCTCGAACTTGGCCTGCGCCGCGTCGGCCGCGCCGGCGCGCTCCTGCGGCCGCTCGCGCGGGTCCTGCAGCGACAGCGCGGCGGCGATGATCAGCACTTCGGCGAGGCTCCCTTCCTGCTTCGCCGCGAGGATCATGCGCCCGATGCACGGGTCGAGCGGAAGGTGCGCGAGCTGCCTGCCGGTTTCGGTCAGTTCGTTCGCCTCGTCCACCGCGCCGAGCTCGGCGAGCAGGCCGTAGCCGTCGCTCACCGCCTTGGGCAGCGGCGCATCAAGGAAGGGAAAATCCTCCACTTCGCCCAGGCGCAGCGACTTCATGCGCAGGATCACGCCGGCGAGCGAGGAGCGCAGCAGCTCGGGTTCGGTGTAGGCCGGGCGCGCCTTGAAATCGTCCTCGGCGTACAGGCGGATGCACACGCCGCTGGCGACGCGGCCGCAGCGCCCGGCGCGCTGGTTTGCGCTCGCCTGGGAGATTTTCTCCACCTGCAGCTGCTCCACCTTGCTGCGATAGCTATAGCGCTTGATGCGCGCCTCGCCCGGATCGACGACGTAGCGTATGCCCGGCACGGTGAGCGAAGTCTCGGCGACGTTGGTGGCGAGCACGATGCGCCGCCCCGTGTGCGGCTTGAACACCCGCTCCTGCTCCGCCGTCGACAGGCGCGCGTACAGCGGCAGGATTTCCGTGTGCGGCGGATGGTGCTTGCGCAGCCCCTCTGCCGTGTCGCGGATCTCGCGCTCGCCGGGCAGGAACACCAGCACGTCGCCAGGTCCGCAGCGCGCCAGTTCGTCCACCGCGTCGACGATGGCCTCGACTGGGTCCTGCGCCTCGCCTGCGCCCGCGCGCTGCGCGGCGGCGCCCCCCAACTTTTTCTCCGTGCCCGGCCGGTAGCGCATTTCCACCGGAAATAAGCGGCCCGAGACTTCGATCACCGGCGCATTGCCGAAATGCCTGGAGAAGCGCTCTGCGTCTATGGTTGCGGAGGTTACGACGAGTTTCAAATCGGGCCGCCGCGGCAGCAGCTGCTTCAGGTAGCCGAGCAAAAAATCGATGTTCAGGCTGCGCTCGTGCGCCTCGTCGATGATGATCGCGTCGTATTGCTTGAGGTCACGGTCGCTCTGGGTTTCGGCGAGCAGGATGCCGTCGGTCATGAGCTTGATGTAGGAGCGCGGGCTGAGCTTGTCGTTGAAGCGGATCTTGTAGCCGACGGCGCCGCCGAGCTCGGTCTTCAGCTCCTGCGCGATGCGCGCCGCGGTCGCGCGGGCGGCGATGCGCCGCGGCTGCGTGTGACCGATCAGGCCGGCAATGCCGCGCCCGTGTTCGAGCAGGATCTTCGGGAGCTGCGTAGTCTTGCCCGAGCCGGTTTCACCGCAGACGATGACCACCTGGTGCGCCTCGATCGCCTGGGCGATGTCGGCGCGCCTGGCGCTGACCGGCAGCTCTTCCGGATATTGCGGCTTGGGGCACGCGGCGCGGCGTTGGTCGAGTTCGGCCTCCGAGTATCGGGAGTGCTTCGGATCCCTGCGCCTGCGATCGATTTGTTCGGGCTTCACCTTGCGCATTCTACCGGCTCTGGAGAAGCCGCCCGAACGGCGGCGTGGAATCTGGGCTGGCTTGCCGTGCGCATCCGACTCTGAGCGATCGTTCGCAACTGCTGATATTGGGCCCCGCGTTCGAGCCCTAGCCGGGGAGCCGATTCGGTGCAAGTTTGGGCACTTCACCAGTGGTACAAATGGCGGCTAAGCTCGCAGTCGCGCATGGGGACGGCAATTCTTCCGTGGACTAAAACTTTCGGCCTATAGACAAGCGTGGCACCCAGTCGTAGGCTGCGTATCCATAGGCCCCCGTGTTACCGCAACGGGGGAGAAATATTTCATTTTAGCCAACGACACAGAGAAGCTCTCCTTGACTAGTTCGTCGCCGCTCATTGAATCCCTTCCTGACTTCGTCCGCACAGTGGTGAACGAACTCGTGGCCACCGCATCAACCCAATCAATTTGGCTGGTTGGTTCTCGCGCTAATGATGACGCTCACGAAGGCTCGGATTGGGACCTTCTCGTGTTCAGCAACAACGAGCCACAGCAGACCGCACGGAAGCGCTCGCCAGGAGTCGACGTCATTAATGTCGGACCCTCCGGTGCCTGGAACCTCGAGGGCGAGTCCGACGTCCTGGATTTCGCCGACTGGCGGTGGCGACAAGAGTCCGCAACAGCCGCGACCTACATCTCCAAAGATTTTTCTACCGCCGATCAAGAACCAGTGGTAGTGGACAGACCGTTCCAAGCTCTCCGTATTCCCAAACGAGCGGCCAAACTATTCAAGGTCTGCATCAAGTGAGGAGAATTATCGATGGCACCTAAAAAGCGATTCTGGGTTTGGGTAACGGGACCTAATTACTATTTCGATGAGGCCGAGCAAGACCGAGATATTCTAGATCCCAAGAGTGGCATCGAAGCAGGTGGGTGGTGGACTTGTCATAAGGACACTCAGGCAGGCGACCTAGTATTGCTTTACCGGACAAGACCCAAATCTGATATTGCCTACTTGTTGGAAGCAAAATCCGCTGGTTGTTTGCTTGTTACCAAACCGGGCAAGGACGAGCTTCCTTATGAGGACTTTGACCGATTAGCCAATCAGCTACTTGCGAAAGACAAGAAGTTCGCAAAGTTGCTAGACGAAGTGAGGGATCGAGACGAAACGCTAGACGACCTCAAGTCCGTAGGGGCTGAATATCAAGTGAAGATGTCGAAAAAAAGAACTCCACCTGAACCGGGCTCATTTTTCGACCAGTGGAACAAATGGGCCTCAAGTCAGCGAAAGAAATGGCTTCGTGAGGAAACTCTCGCTGTCGATCTTCTATACGATAAAGTCGAGAGTCATGTATTAGCGCATGGCAGACTTCCTAAGAACACACGCGTCGCACACAAGACAAGTGAATGGGACGGTTCCTTTGTATGCGATTGGAAGCCCCGATTCAAGTTCGACAAACCGCTGACATTGTCAGAACTGAAATCCGATCCATTTCTCAGTAAGGAGTGGGGAGCTCTTCGGGCAGGGTTTCGAATGCGCTCATACGAAATTCCCGAACGGGTGTGGGGTCATCTCGTAAGCAAAATTCAGAAAACTAATTCCGGATTTGCGAAGATAGCGCAGCGATTGCAAGGGATGGCTGTTTCTGCCGACATTCTGTCGGAAAAGGAGTTTGAAGAGAGCCTGATAACAAACCTTCAAGCGTTCCGGCCAGACTACGATCTTGAGATTTACGTTGACGAAGATGGTCGAAATGGTAGGCAATACCCGTGCGTTGACGCGGGAGGTTTTATCGACCTGCTATGTAGGGATCGCGTTAGTGGTGGGCTCGTCGTTGTTGAGCTAAAAGTGGCGCGGGTGGGAAGGGATGTTGTCGGGCAGATTGCCAGCTATATGGGATGGGTCCAGAAACATCTAGCCGACAAGAAACCGGTGTCGGGTCTCATTGTTGGTAAGGGGTACGATGAAAAGTTCCGTTTCGCCCATACGTCCGTTCCAGGCCTCAAGTTCATGGAACTGGAGGAAATCCGAAAGAGGCTTAAATAGAGAGAATCAGCACACAGTAGTTAACCCGCTCGCCATGTCGCTGAGCTAAAACGCCAATCCAGCATCACCCGAACTCGCCATTGGTGCCCACTTTTGCCTTGGTCGGGGAGCCAACCAGGGCTCGAACCACTCACGCAACAAAGCTGAATTTCCTCGCGCCAACGGCCGATTAGGCCGATTGGAAGTCACCCTGATTCCATTGCGCATACCCAAAAAGGGTATTAACATGCCCAAAATGGGTATAAAGACCGCCGTCAAGAAAACCCCGACCGGCCGCACCAGCCTGTCCGATGCGCTGTTTACCCGCACCCAGCAGCGGGTGCTGGGCCTGCTGTTCGGCCAGCCGGGGCGCAGCTTCTTCGCCACCGAGCTGATCGGCCTGGTGGGCACCGGTTCGGGTGCGGTGCAGCGCGAATTGAAGCGTCTGGCCGAGAGCGGACTGGCCACGGTCACCAGCGTGGGCAACCAACGCCATTACCAGGCCAACCCGGCTTCGCCGCTATTTGCGCCGCTGCGCGAGATCGCGCTCAAGACCAGCGGCCTGGCCGAGCCGCTGCGCGCAGCTTTGCAACCGCTCGCCCGGCGCGTACTGGCTGCCTGCGTATATGGCTCGGTGGCGGCGGGGCGCGATACGGCCAGCAGCGACATCGACCTCCTGCTGGTGGCCGAGAGCATGACGCTGGAACAGGCGCACGCCGCGCTGGAAGCGACCGAGCAGTTACTGGCCCGGCGCATCAGCGTCACGCTCTACACCCCGGCGGAGTTCCGCCGGCGCAAGAAGGGCGGCAATGCTTTCGTCACCAAGCTGCTGGCGGGGGCCTTGATCCCGCTGCTCGGAGACATCCGTGCCCTTGGCTGAGTTGGATAACCTCGCGCGCATCGGCAAGCTCAAGGCCGAGCCCAGCGCTGCCAGTGAACTGGAGGGGCTGCTGCGCTCGGGCACGGCGCGCCTGGCCGACGCGCAGCGCGCGGAGCTGAACCCGGAAAGCCGCTTCGACCTGGCCTACAACGCCGCGCATGCGTTCTCGCTCGCGGCCTTGCGCTGGCATGGCTACCGCTCGGAAAACCGCTATCTGGTGTTCCAGACGCTGAGCCACACGCTCAAGCTGCCGGCCGCGCAATGGCGCGTGCTCGACGATGCCCACCGCAAGCGCAACCTGGCCGAATACGAAGGCGTCATCGAGGTGGACGAGGCGCTGCTCGCGGCACTGTTGCGCGTGACGGCAGAATTGGAGCAGCGCGTGCGCGCCCTGCTGGATGCGCCGCCGGGGCGTTCCACATAACGACGCCGGCCGTTTCGGGCGCGATGCCGTATTACGGCGCGCCGGTATTCGTCTCCCGCCGTGCTGGACGAGCGCATAGGCGGTGCTCATCGCGTCTATGCTGCCCGCCAGTTCAAAGGCGTAGTCGACGCCGCCGCCAGTCAGCTCGCGCACTGCGTCGACGCAACCGGCCTCCAGCGTGCACAGCACATGCGTGGCGCCGACTCTGCGCGCCACTTCCAGCTTGGAAGCATCGCGGTCGATCGCAATGATCGTCTCGGCGCCGGCCAATCTCGCGCCGAGCACACCGCTCAGCCCGACGCCGCCCAGACCGATGACCGTGACCGAGTCACCCGCGCGGACTCTGGCAGTATTGACCACCGCGCCCACGCCTTGACGCCACGGCCAACCGCTCCGTGCCAGGTTGATATTTTGGGCAATATATTGACCAAATCCTGCCCTTATGGTTAAAATTATGACCAAATGAGCGCTTCGAAAATCAGCACCGTCTTGGAACGCCAGTTGTTGCTGCAACTGGGCGACCGGCTCAAGCGCCTGCGCAAAGCGCAGGGAGTTGGCACGGTCGATATGGCCGCGCGCGCCGGGATCACCCGCAACACCCTTCGGGCAGTCGAAGCCGGCGATCCAGCCCCCTCCATCGGCACCTACCTGCGCGTAATGTCC
>JBBRAI010000090.1:0-9220 GCA_038206915.1 Burkholderiales bacterium
GTACCTGCAGCTGAACGGCCGCGCCGGCGAGCGCCAGCGCCCGGATCCGGTGCTCGGCATGACGCACAACCTGGGCGGTTTCCCCAGCCAGAACGTGTCCGCGATCAGCATCGTCGGACGCTACGGCGCCTGAGCGCGCGCCGTCCGCGCGCAGGAAATTTCGCCGCGGCGCGAGTGTTCGGCCGCTCAGCCGCCGGCTGCGGCTCGTTTGTCGGTGAATTCTGCGACGACGGGCCGCGCCTTACCGTAACGCAGGTAGTGCACTACCTGTATTGACCAATATCCCTGCCTGTCCCCTAGCTGTAGTCTCGATGCAGGTCAGTTCGTTCGCGTCGCTGCCCGGCAGCCGTACATCGGGCGCAAAGCGTTTAGCTGAACTGTCGAGGCAAATTTATTTCCTGGGGCAGTCGCATGAATCCGCTAAACATACTTTTGTGGTCGGACGGTTTCTGGTGTTTCAAGGAAGAGCTGTGCCCGCATTTCCTGCGCGATGACGATTACCGCGAAATCGTGCACGGCGACGCGGAATGGCTGCACTTGAGCACGGCGCGTCAAACCAGGTCGATGCCGGCAGCCGCCGAGCCAGCGCAAGACCGCTGAGGCGCCGTGGGCGCGAGCCCATGCCGCTTGCGTGACCTTCAGATTCAGCGCGCCGCGTGCTGGCGCAGGCCTTCGCTGCGTTTCATATCGAGGTAGGCGCCGCGCTCCATTTCGTGCAGTTGGCGCGGATAGCGCTCGATCGCATCGAACCACGATTCCAGGCGCAGTTCGAAGCGCTTCGGGGCTGGAGCGGCCAGGGCGCCGAGATAGGCCTCGATCGCAAGGTAATAGCGCATGGTATTGCGCTCGACCATGCCGCGCACGCCGCGGATATAGTCTGGCTGGCCATCCCGCTGCCTGCCGGTGACGGTGAATCCCACCTTGTTGCGGCCGATGGTCGCGAGATAAATCTGCATTGCCCCGCGCCCGACGATCCCATAGGCGTAGGAATAGCTGAAATGCAGGAAGCTTCGATTGCCGTCGAGCGGAACGGCTTCAAGCACGATGCGGTAGTCGCTGGTACCCAGGGGACCGTCATGCGCGTTCAGCCGGACCTGGAGGTAATCCGGCGTATCCGAGGTGACGCGGATGGCGAAATCGAATGCGTAGCTGTCCTTGAGCGGCTGATCGAATTTCCTGCCCACATTGAGTATCATTGAGTCGTGCGCGCCGTCGGTCGTGGTGCCGCAGTATTTGGTATTGACATGCAGGATCATCATTTCGCACCACTGCGACGGACGCCTGAATGCTGCGCCGACGGCCGCGAACGGATATTCGACCAGTGCGTAAATCTCGCCTTCCGACTGGTCCGGTGATTCGCTGGAATCGAGGTAGAGCGCGCGCTGAAACTGGTTGTGCCTGAGTTGATCGCTCAGACTCCCGATTTTGGCGCGCAAGGACGCGGCAGAATAGTTTTCCGGCAGGGCGGCGGCGGCCGGGCCCGCAGCCGCGAGAAACGCCAGGAATATCACCGCCCTGCGAATTGCGACCGACACGGGCCTGATTCTCCTGCGCTGGCGTGAGCCGATTGCATCCAGTCCGACTTGCCCTGTCCGCTCAGACGAAGCCCTACGTGGCTTACGTCCGGAAACATTCAGCGTCGCTGGTTCTGATCGGCGTTCTGCGTCGATTGCGCGCTGCCCGCGGGAACCGGGACGATAATCCCGGCAACGCAGGCGCTCAGCGTGAAAGCCGCCAGCAATGCCGCTGCGATCAGTTTCGAAGTTTTCATAATGAGTCCTTGCGTGTTTGCGCGGCGGAGGATCCGCAACTCCGAAGCTACGCGGAATCCGCCGCCGCTTCGGTGCGTTGACGCACACAGCGCTGGCGGATTGCGCGAGCGGGAATCAGGTCATCGGCCGGGCATTGCGCCGGGGATGACAGGGTCCCCGGCGGCGACGCGGCGTGCTCAGCCGGCGCGAAAGGCACCCAGATCGAATGCGGGTTCGCGGCCTGCAGCGAGGTCGGCGGCGATGCGCGCGCTGCCGAGGGCAAGCGTCCAGCCGAGCGCGCCATGACCGCAGTTCAGGATCAGGTTGGTGCAGGCGCTGCGCCCGATCAGCGGCGTGCCTTTGGGGGTCGCCGGGCGCAGGCCGGCCCAGGGCTGCATCGCCTGCGGGCCGCGGCTGTAGTCGGTGGCCGCGGGAAACGCGGCTTTGGCCTCGCTGAAAAGCAGGTTCAGCCGCGCCGGGTCGGGATCGTTCGAATACCCCGCGATATCGGCCATGCCAGCGACGCGCAATGCGCCGCCGCCGTCGCCGGCGAGCGGTGCGTATACGATCTTGCGCTTGAAATCGGTGATGCTGACGCCGAGCTGCGGCGCGCTTGCGCCTTCGTTCGCCGGCAGGGTGACGCTGTAACCCTTGAGCGGATAGATCGGCAGGCGCATGCCCAGCGGGCGAACCAGCAGCGGGCTTTGCGTGCCCAGCGACAGCACGAAGCAGTCGGCGCCTACCCTGCCGGCGCTGGTGAGCACTGCGCTTATCTTCCCGTCTTTGGCGTCGAGCGCAAGTATCGTGGTATTCAGGCGCAGCCGTACGCCCAGATCCTTCAGACGCTGTTCCATTCCGACGCAGAATCGGTAGCAATCGCCGACCTCTTCGCTCGGCGTGTGTATCCCGCCGACTATGCGCCGCGCGAGGGCCGAGTCCGGATGCGCGAGGGCGGGTTCGAGGGCGAAGCAGGCGTCGCGGTCGAGTGTCTCCTGCTCGCAGCCAAGCTGGCGCTGAAAATCCAGCAGGCGCCGCGCGCCGTCGAAATTCGCCTGTTCCGAATACAAGACCAGCTTGCCGTTCCTGGCGTAGCCGAAATCAATGGCCTCCTCGCGCACGAAGGCATGCATCAGCGTGCGGCTGAAGAAAGACAGTTCCAGCAGGCGGCGCGTACTCGACTCGCTCTGGCGGCGATTGCAGGCGAGCACGAATTCGATCAGCCAGCGCCATTGCTGCGGATCGAGCTTCGGATAGAAGCGCAGCGGCGAGTCGGCGCGCAGCAGCCAGGGCGGAATCTTCGGCAGCACGCCCGGTCCGGCGAGCGGCGCGACGTAGGAATAGGACAGCTGCGCGCCGTTGGCGAAGCTCGCTTCGCGCGCGACGCCGTCCTGGCGTTCGATGATTTCGACCTGATGGCCGTCGCGCGCGAGGAAATAAGCCGTGGTGAGGCCGGTTACCCCTGCACCCAGGACGATGACGCGCATCAGTAGCGCGCGTTGCCGGGCGTGCGCGGAAACGGGATCACGTCGCGCACATTGGCGAGCCCCGTGATGTAGGACACGGTGCGCTCGAAGCCGAGGCCGAATCCGGCGTGCGGCACGCTGCCGTATCGGCGCAGGTCGCGGTACCAGCCGTAGTGCGTCTTATCGAGCCCAGCCTGGTCCATCCGTGCATCGAGCACGGAAAGGCGCTCCTCGCGCTGGCTGCCGCCGACGATTTCGCCTATGCCCGGCGCGAGCACGTCCATCGCCGCCACGGTCTTGCCGTCGTCGTTCAAGCGCATGTAGAAGGCCTTGATCTCCTTCGGGTAGTTCATCAGCACCAGCGGGCCGCGGACGTGCGTTTCGGCGAGGTAGCGCTCGTGCTCGGATTGCAGGTCCATGCCCCAGTGCACCCGGAATTCGAATTTGGCCTTCGCCTTTTCGAGAACGGCGATCGCCTCGGTGTAGTCCATGCGCACGAAAGCCTTGTCGACGATGCCCTGCAGCTTGGCGATGACGCCCTTCTCGATGCGCTCTTCGAAAAAAGCCATGTCGTCGGCGCGCTCCGCGAGCACCGCGGCGAAGACATGCTTGAGCAGGGCCTCGGCCAGCGCCGCGTTGTCGGACAGGTCGGCGAACGCGATTTCGGGCTCGACCATCCAGAATTCGGCGAGGTGGCGGCTGGTGTTGGAGTTTTCCGCGCGGAAGGTCGGGCCGAAGGTGTAGACCTTGGACAGCGCGAGGCAGTAGCTCTCGACGTTGAGCTGACCCGATACCGTGAGGAAAGTTTCGCGACCGAAGAAATCCTGCGCGTAATCGACCTTGCCCTCGGGCGTGCGCGGAAGCTTCATCAAATCCAGCGTGGACACGCGAAACAGTTCGCCCGCGCCTTCGGCGTCGGACGCGGTGATGATCGGCGTGTTGACCCAGACAAAGCCGTGTTCGTGGAAAAAACCGTGGATCGCCTTGGCCACGCTGTGGCGCACGCGCGCGGTGGCGCCGATGACATTGGTGCGCGGCCGCAGGTGCGCCACTTCGCGCAGGTATTCCATGGTGTGCGGCTTGGGCTGGATCGGATAGGTGTCGGGGTCCTCGACCCAGCCGAGTACCTTGATTTCGCTCGCCTGCATTTCGAACGGCTGGCCCTTGGCCGGGGAGGGCACGATGCTGCCGGTCGCCTCGAGTGCACAGCCGGCGGTGAGCCGCATCACTTCATCGGTATAGTTTGACAGCGTATTCGGCGCCACCACCTGCACCGGATGGAACGAAGAGCCGTCGGAGACGTGCACGAAGGAGATCCCCGCCTTGGAATCGCGCCGGGTGCGCACCCAGCCTTTGAGCGTGACCGGAGAATCGGCCGGCGCTCGGCCGGAAAGGATATCCTTGCAGCTGTAAATGGTCATAGTGCAAATCGCGGTTTCATAGACTTGGTTGGCTTGCCGGCAGTTGCGATACGTTCAGGGACGCGGCCGGCGGAACGGGTGCGTGGACGACAGGCCGCCGTCCACCGCAATCGCCTGGCCGTTGACATAGGACGCCTCGTCGCTCGCGAGGAAGGCCGCCATCGCGGCGATTTCCTGAGGTTCGCCGTAGCGCCCGAGCGGATTGAGCTGTCCGAGATTGCCCGCGGTGCCGCGCGCCTTGGCATAATCGAAAATCGGCTTGGTCATGCCGGTTTCGATCAACCCCGGGCAGATCGCATTGACGCGCACGCCGCTGCCGAAGAAGGAATTTGCGGCGGTCTGCACCAGGCTGATGACCCCGGCCTTGCTTGCGCTGTAGGGATTGCCGCCTGCGTTCGCGCGCAGCCCGGCGACCGACGCGGTGCAGACGATCGACCCCTTTCCCTGTTTCACCATGTGCTGGCCGGCGTGCTTGACCGCGAGGAAGGCGCCGATCAGATTCACGCGCAGGATTTCCTGCCAGTGCTCCACTGTTTGTTCGAACAGCGGCACCAGGCCGCCGCTGATGCCGGCGTTGGCGTACACCACGTCCAGGCCGCCGAATTCGGCGATCGCGCGCGCGACATAGGCCTGCACCTCGGACTCGTTGCCGGCGTCCGCCACCATGGTAATCGACTTGCCGCCAGCGGCGGCGATCTGCGCGGCGGTCTCCTCCACCGCATCGCGCGTCTTGTCCACCGCCAGCACCGCGGCGCCTTCGCGTGCGAACAGCAGCGCGCTGGCGCGTCCGATGCCGCTGCCCGCGCCGGTCACGATGGCGCGCTTGCCTCCAAGTCTTCCCATGAATGTCTCCGAGTGCAGGTGCAATGGAATTGGCACGAATGACGTCAGCGCCATTGTAAGCGCTGGCGCGCCTCCGGCGCTGACCGGATGCGGAATAAGCGCTCGCATGCTTGTGCTAAGGTGCGGATTCCTGTCTTGAAAGGGTTACAGGCCATGACTGTGTCGATACGCATGATCGAGGCGCGCGACGAGCCGCGCTGGCGTGCGCTGTGGGAGGGCTATTGCCGCTTCTACGAGCATGAGCTTACCGAGGCGGTCACGCGCCACACCTGGGCGCGCATCATGGATCCGGCCGCGCCGGTGCACGCGATCGTGGCCGAGCGCGCCGGCGAGGGCGTGATCGGCATGGCCAATTACGTCATCCACGAGAACACCTGGACGCTCACTCCGGTGTGCTACCTCGAAGACCTGTACGTCGATCCGGACAAGCGCGCCGCCGGCGTGGGTCAGGCGCTGATCGACTGGCTGCTGGCGCAGATGAAGGCGACGCGCTGGTCGCGGCTCTACTGGAACACCAAGGAGAACAACTACCGCGCGCGCGGCCTGTACGACAAGTACACGCCGCATAGCGGCTTCGTGCGCTATGTGATCAGCAATCCAGGCGCCTAAGGCGCCGGCGCCGCTACTTTCTGACGATTACCTCCGGGCCGCCGGTGCCCGCAGTGCGCTCGTAGACGCCGTCGCCGGCTTTCTTGTACTTGGTGAGCCCGGAGTGCTTGATCTTGTCGTCCGTCACCGAGTAGCTGCCGCCCAGGGCGACCGCGCTGATGCGCCGCTCGCAGGGCTGGCCGCAGTCCGGGCAGGTGGTGAGTTTGGCATCGGCGATGCGCTGCATAACCTCGAAGCGGCCATTGCATTTGTCGCACTGGCCCGAGATGGGAGCGTATTCGTAGATGGGCATGGCAGAATTTTACCTTGTTACCCGGGAACGTTCTGCGCGCTCCCGCACCGGCGGGTGGCTCGACAGATAGTCCGGAACGTCGCGCGATGCCCCAGTCTTCTTCTCCAAGCGTAGAAGAATTGCGTTCAAGGACTCGGTCGGAATACCGCGCCGCTTTAGATAGTCGTAGGCAAAATCGTCGGCTTCTCTCTCAAAGTCGCGAGAGTACTTCAAATTCACCAGCAGGGTAGGGAACGCGGCGGTCACCGATACCAGCGATCCCAGGTCTCCGGTCACTGCGACAATGACAAGCGCGGATGCTGAATTGTGCAGCACGCTCCGCAAGGCGTGACGCTGCGCGAGGTGGCCGATTTCGTGAGCAAGCACGGCAGTCAGCTCATGGTCGTTTTTCGCGAGTTCCACCAGCGGATCGGTCACCACGACGATCCCCGCTGGCAAGGCCAGTGCATTGGCTCCGATCGCCTTGCTTGTGCGCAGCTCGAGCCGGTAATCTGCAGCACCCGGGACGCTTGTCGTTATTTCCGCGAACAAGGCCCTCAGCCCCGCCTGGCGCTCGGGCGGCAGCTGCGAGGGTCGAAGAAAGACCTTGTCGAGTCCAGCCAACGCCTCTTGGCCGAGCATCCTGTCGGTCGCAGGCGAAAGGCTGAAGGCGACCTGTTTCGCCAGCGCCGGAATGCCATAAGTCAGGCCTGCCCAGAGGGCGCCCGCGGCCAGTACGAGGGCGAATATGACGTATCCGATCCGGCTTTCCCAGCGGTGAAGCAGGCCGTCAAACTTTGTCGCACGAACGTCGGAGAAAATCCGGTCTATCGCGTCGTTGTCTTCGGTTTCACAGTGCGAACCATCAGCGAAGCGCAAATGGCGCCGGGTGTTTCCGATCCGCGCCGATGGACGTACTTCGGCAAGCGTGTATCCGATGTCGACACCGTCGCCGATCACGCGCAGGTGACCCGGTGGATCCGCGTATATCAATACGTTTCGCTGCTGCGACGATTTGCCGTCGTGGAAGAGCGCTTCAATCATGTTCACAAACCGAAATCGAACCCGAGGAGCTCGCCGGCCTCGCCGCCTGTTGCGCTCACTTGTTCCTGCGCTGCGGCGACAAAGCCGTCAACGGCATCGATGGGCCCAATGGACAGGCCTTGAAGTTCGTAGCGCGCCGTACGGATCGCGGCCCAGGGCACCATCAATCCGAGAGTAAATATGATCGCAAGGCTGTTCAGGAGATGCAGCTTGAACAGATCCCAGGTTCGCCAGTGGCAGTTGAAACGCAGATCGCCCAGCGACGCGTGCTTCCAGGAAAGGCGCCCCACGGCGGCATCGCGGTGTGCGGCGAACAAGATATACAAGGGAAGCGCCCCGATGCCTATGGTCACGACGCTGCCAGCCAGGAATAGCAAGAACAGAAGCGCCGCCTTGAAATAGGCAAAGTAAAACGCACCGGGATGCGCATCGAATGCGAAGGGCGTCATGCCGTAGGCGCTGTGCTCGAGAATGAACTGTCTCTTGCGATATACGTAATACGGGTACAGCAGGCCAAGCGAGAGGGGCACCAGAATTAGTGGCAGGATCAGGAACTGGCTGGTCTTGTTGTACCCGGCGATATAGCGCCGCGACCAGCCGGTCTGCGGCGGAAATCCAATGCCGAAACGGAAGCGCACGTTGCGGAACGCTGAATTCGTTGCATTGAAGCGACCCGCCTTGATGACTACGTAAGGCAGCACGCCCAGGTACACGATCCAGAAGAGATTCGTCCCCGAGAACTTCTCAAGCAGGCTTAGAACCACAAAGGTCGTCACCACGATCAACCGGCCCTTGAGGATCGCTTTCGGGTCTGCAATATACTCGAACGCGGCATCGTTCAGCAGAGTGTTGCCGTAGAAATACTTTTTGCGTCGCACCTTCGCCCAGGCCGAATAAATGCCCAGTGTCAAAATAGACAGTGCTAGGTTGACAATCCAAATGCGGAAATACTCATTCGCCGTGCCCGTGAACGAGAGATGTTCGCTGCGGCGTAGGTCTCCCGCCACGGGCGTGTCGGCGTGGGAAAATTGCTTGTCGTACGCGGTCCTCCGGGTCGGCTCCGTGAGCGTCGCGTACGCGGCCTCGATTTGCGCGAACTTCGCCGCCGCGACCGGATCGCCGGGATGCAGGTCGGGTCGATATTTATCAGCCAGGCGCAGGCAGGCCTGTTCTATGTCCTCGCGGCTGGCATTCCTGGGCAACCCGATGCGTTCGTATAAGTCCTGGAGAATGCTGTTCACAACCGCCCCCTCCCCGCAAGATGCAATTCAGTGCCGTGGTGTCGCGAGACGGCCGGTTGATGCCTCAGTGCCTCGCCGCATCGATTCCCTTACCGTGGTCTAACGAGTTCGGTCGTCCTACGGGGTCTGCTGTCAGAAATGCTGGGCACGTCGGATGAGCAGCCATTTCGGTGGCGATTCATCACGCGGTTCGAATAGTCCATAGCACCTGTCGCAGCGTTCTGATGTGGGAGCGTATTCGTAAAACGGCATGTGCGCATTTTATCTCGGACGCCGGCGGCCGTGTTCGTCCTTCGCCCGCCTTCCGCGCGCCCGCTGCGGCGCATCATCCAAACGGATGATGCGCCAACGCATGCAGTTCACCCAAAATTGCGCTACATTGCGCCAGCGCGAATACGGGACTTTTCAATATTGGCAGGGCGCGGCTACTTACAAAAATTTATCGAGGAAGGGGAAGACACCATGGATGCGACAAGGAGCAGAATTTTCCTGATCATGGCGGCGATTGCCGCGACGGTGCTGCCGAAATTCGGCATGGCCGAGAACACGCCGGCCGATCGTCCCGCGCTGAAAGTCG
>JBBRAI010000091.1:0-9173 GCA_038206915.1 Burkholderiales bacterium
CGGTGAAGAGCGTGATCTGAGCGGTTGTGGGCGGGTGGTTGCGGATTGATCTTTCTCAAGCAGAGGGCGAGGCGATCCGTGTATACCTGTTTTATTCCTGTGAACCCGTGGTTCCATTCTATTGCTAGGAGCAAGTCATGACGATCAAGGTCGCAATCAACGGCTACGGCCGCATCGGTCGCAACATCGTGCGCGCACTTTATGAGGGCGGCAAGAAACACGACATCCAAATCGTCGCCGTCAACGACCTGGGCAATGCGCAGACCAATGCGCACCTTACGCGCTACGACACTGCACACGGGAAGTTCCCTGGCACCGTGGCAGTCGAAGGCGATTTCATGATCGTCAACGGCGACAAGATCCGCGTATGCGCGGTGCGCAATCCGGCCGAACTGCCCTGGAAAGAACTCGGTGTGGACGTGGTGATGGAATGCACGGGCCTTTTCACCAGCAAGGAAAAGGCGGGCGCCCACCTCAAGGCCGGCGCGAAAAAGGTCATCATCTCCGCCCCCGGCGGCAAGGACGTCGACGCCACCGTGGTCTACGGCGTGAACGAGAGCGTGCTGAAGGCGTCGCACACCGTCATTTCGAATGCCTCCTGCACCACCAACTGCCTCGCGCCGATGGTCAAACCGCTGCACGACAAGATCGGCCTCGTCAGCGGACTGATGACCACCATCCACGCCTATACCAACGACCAGGTGCTGACCGACGTCTACCACGAGGACCTGCGCCGCGCGCGCTCGGCCACCATGTCGATGATCCCGACCAAGACCGGCGCGGCGGCGGCGGTGGGCCTGGTGCTGCCGGAGCTGAACGGCAAGCTCGACGGTTTCGCCATGCGCGTACCCACCATCAACGTTTCCGTGGTGGACCTGTCGTTCATCGCTCAACGCGCGACCACGGCCGATGAAGTGAACAAGGTAATGAAAGAGGCGTCGGAAGGCAGCCTCAAGGGCATCCTCGCGTACAACGCGGACCCGCTGGTGTCGGTGGACTTTAACCACAATCCGCATTCGAGCATTTTCGACTCCACGCTGACCAAGGTATCGGGCGGCACGCTGGTGAAGGTGTGTGCCTGGTACGACAACGAATGGGGATTCAGCAACCGCATGCTCGACACCACGGTTGCGCTGATGCACGCGAAATAGCTCGAACTTCTGTTCCGACATGCCACGGGCGGATAAAGGCGAGAGCGCTTAGGGGTGGCCTTTATACGAGATCGTCGATGGCGCACGGATGCGCTATTCATCCGTGCGCTAGCGACGATCCGCGCGGACGGGTCGCCGTCCGCGCAAGCTATTCCGCCGCAGTTCGACTTGCCGGGATTGCGCGCTGCGCGCGCCAACCATGCTTTTTGGTCGGATGAAAAGCACATCCGACCAGAAAGCATGGTTCTGGTGAAAGGCAACAACGGCGGTGCGCTTTTCATTGCCGCATAGATTACGGAGCGAGCGATGGCTATCCTGAAAATGACCGACCTCGATCTGCGCGGCAAGCGCGTGCTGATCCGGGTGGATTTCAACGTGCCGGTGAAGGACGGCGAGATTAGCGACGACACGCGCATCCGCGCGGCGCTGCCCGGCATACGCTACGCGCTCGGCCAGAACGCGCGGCTCATGCTGACTTCGCATTTCGGCCGGCCGAAGGAGGGCGAATTCAGCGAAACCGAATCGCTGGCGCCGGTGGCGCGCCATCTGTCCGGCCTGCTCGGCGTCGAGGTACCGCTAATACGCGACTGGCTCGGCGGGGTGCAGGTGGAGCCGGGCAAGGTCGTGCTGCTTGAGAACAGCCGCTTCAACAAGGGCGAAAAAAAAGACGACGAGGCGCTGGCGAAACGCATTGCGGCGCTGTGCGACGTGTATGTCAACGATGCCTTCGGCAGCGCGCACCGCGCCGAGGCCACCACCCACGGCGTGGCCAGGTTCGCGCCTGTCGCCTGCGCCGGCCCGCTGATGGCGGCGGAACTCGAGGCACTGGGCAAGGCGCTGGCCGCGCCGGCGCGCCCGCTGATAGCGATCGTGGCCGGCTCCAAGGTGTCGACCAAGCTCACCATCCTCGCCGCGCTCGCCGAGAAAGTGGACGCGCTCATCGTCGGCGGTGGCATCGCCAACACCTTCATGCTGGCAGTCGGGCTGCCGATCGGCAAGTCGCTGGCGGAAGCAGACCTGGTGGGCGAAGCGAAGAAAATAATGGCAGCGATGAAAGCGCGCGGGGCCGAAGTGCCGATTCCGACCGACGTGGTCGTGGGCAGGGAGCTCGCCGCGAACGCCGCGGCGACGGTGAAACTTGCGGCGGACGTCGGCGCCGACGAGATGATCCTGGATATCGGCCCCGAGACTTCTGCGCGGCTGGCCGAGAGCCTCAAGCGCGCCGGCACCATCGTCTGGAACGGCCCGGTGGGTGTGTTCGAGTTCGATCAGTTCGCCGAGGGCACCAAGACGCTGGCGCGCGCGATCGCGGCTTCGAAGGCGTTTTCTATCGCGGGCGGCGGGGATACCGTCGCCGCGATCAACAAGTTCGGCGTGGCCGAGGACATCGACTACATCTCGACCGCGGGCGGGGCGTTCCTGGAATTCCTCGAAGGCAAGACGCTGCCTGCGGTGGCGGTGCTCGAAGCGCGCGCTGCCGGCTAGATATAATTGTCAAATGTGGCAACGCGATGTGGCTACACACGGCGTTGCGCTTGATCCAGACGATTTGAAAGTCGGACAATTTCGCGCCTGACGCGGGACACAGCGGCTCCCGTGTATTGCGCGCGCTCAGCCGATCAGACTTTCCCCTGGGCGCACGCGCGTGAATTTCACCGGCTGGCGGCTGACGCTGAAGCCGGCGCCGGCGGACTGTACCAGGCTGTAGTTCGAAGTGGCCAGGTCGCCCGCGTCGGGGAAGTCCTCGCGATAGTGCGCGCCGCGCGAATTCTCGCGCACCAGCGCCGCCTCGCAGATCGCGCGGCTCACCAGGATCAGGTTGTCCAGGTTGAGCCAGTCGTGCCAGGACAGGTTGTAGCGCAGGTCGGCCGCATCGACCCCGGTCGCATCCAGCCGCGCCTGCAGTTCGGACAGCGCGCCGCGCGCGCGCGCGAGGCCCTTGGCGTCGCGCACGATGCCGACGTCGTCCCACATCAGTTCGTACAGCGCATGGCGCACGCCTTCGAGGTCGCCGACCGGGCGCGCGAGCGGCGCGCGGCAGGCTGCCTCGGCCGCGGCGATCTGCTCGCGGTCGGGTTCGTGCAGCGCGCCCTGCGCCTTGACCCAGGCTGCCATCTCGTCGCCCGCCACGCCGCCGTACACGGTCGAGTTGGCCACGCCGTTGCCGCCGAGGCGGTTGGCGCCGTGCACCCCGCCGGTGTCCTCGCCCGCGGCAAACAGGCCTGCGAGGGCGGTAGAGCAGTCGGGCCCGAATTCGACCCCGCCCATCATGTAGTGCGCCGTCGGCACCACTTCTACCAGACCGCCGGCGAGGTCGAAGCCGCTGTCGGCGCAGCGCTCGACCATGCCCTTGAACTGGCGCACCACGTTGTCGCGGCCGAGGTGCGCCATGCTGATATGCACGCCGCCGTTGGGCGTGGTGCGGCCGGCGCGCATTTCGGCGTAGATCGCGCGCGACACGATGTCGCGCGTGGCGCGCTCGAGCTTTTCATCGTAGTTGCCCATGAAGCGCTCGCCCGCGCCGTTGAGCAAGAATCCGCCCGAGCCGCGCAGGCCTTCTTCGAGCACCGTGCCGGTCATGCGCGTGTGCGTACCCGCGAGCAGGCCGGTGGGGTGGAATTGCACCATTTCCATGTCGCGCAGCGTAAGGCCCGCGCGCAGCGCCATCGCCAGTCCGTCGCAGCTCTTGTCGCCCGAGGGTGTGTGGTACTTGTACATGGTCGGCCCGCCGCCGGTGGCGAGCAGCACCGCCTTCGCCTGGACAAAGGCGGACTCGCCGGTGCGCATGTCGATCATGAGCACGCCGGCAAGCGCGCTGCCGTCCTTCGCCTTGATCAGCGCGACCGCGCGGTGCTCCTCGAGCCGCTTGATCTTGCGCGCCCACACCTGTTCGGCGAGGCGGTTGATGATCTCGATGCCGGTGAGATCGCCCTTGTGCACGGTGCGGTCGAAAGTCTGTCCGGCGAACGCCTTCTGATGGATGCTGCCGTCGGGGTTGCGGTCGAAAAAGCAGCCCAGCTCGTTCTCCAGTTCGTGGACGCGCTCGACCGCGAGGGTCACGAGCTTCCACGCCAGATCCTGGTCGGGCAGCCACTTGCCGCCTTCGATGGTGTCCATGAAGTGGCGCTCGACCGAGTCGCCGGCAGCGAGCGCAACGTTGTAGCCGCCCTGCACCATGCGCGTGCAGCCGCATTTGCCGAGCAGCCCCTTCACCGCGACGGTGATGTCCAGTTCCGGAGCGCCCTGATGCGCGTGCAGCGCCGCGAACAGCCCGGCGCCGCCGGAGCCGAGGATCAGGATGTCAGTCTGAATGGTGCGCATGATGGGCATCGGCTTTGCGTTGAGAGCGTTGGGATAGCGTCGATCGGGCGCAGATGCAATGTTAATCCTTGCCCAGGTCGCTGAAATATTCGTGTTCCGCGGTATTGACCAGACTCACGCGCAGTTCCACCGGCACATTGTGGTAGGTCAGTGCCGTGCGTCGTATGCGCAGCAGCGGCGCGCCCACGTCGACGCCGAGCAGCTTCGCGCTCGCGCGGTCGGCGAGCGCGGCGCTCAAGCGCTCGGCGCTGCGCACCACGTTGATGCCGTAGCGCTCCTGGTAGAGCTGGTAAATGGTGCTGTCGCGCTCGCGGAGTACTTTTTCGCTGAGGCGCGGAAAGCGCTCCGCCGGCAGCGTGATTTCGTCGAGCACCACCGGCGCCCCGCGCAGCAGCAGCAGGTTGCGGATGCGGAACACGTTCGCGCCCGGCGCGATGTTCAGGCGCGCTGCGCCGGCTGCGTCGGCCTTGGCGCGCGCAAAGGACAGCAGCTCGGTCTGCGGCTGCTCCTTCGCACCGTCGGCCGGCACGATGTGAAAGAAATGGAACAGTGAGCGGCGCGCGCCGTGGCCGGCGACGAAGGTGCCGCGGCCCTGGTGGCGCACCAGGATGCGTTCGGCCACCAGCTCGTCGATGGCCTTGCGCACGGTGCCGATGGAAACGCGGTAGTGCTCGCCCAGGCGCGTCTCGGAGGGCAGGGGCACGCCCGGCTGCCATTCGCCCGCGGCAAGGTTCCGGGTCAGCGCGCGCTTCACCTCCTTGTACAGCGGCAGTGCGCCGCCGGACTCAGCGGCGAGCGGCTGGCCGATCATGCGTGGTCTCGGGACGGTGGCTGCATGCGATCATGTTAGCACATCATCTATATCATACAAGTCATATAGTTGAATTGGGTTGACTTTGCCGGCGGCCGAGGCTACCATCGCTGTTCCGCAACTGTTACGCAACCGCCTGCGGGCAATGTAGGAGGCGGGCATGAGCAGGGAGCAGGGGCTCCGCCCGGCGGGGATGCGACCGGCCGCGAATGCCAGCGGACGCCGACAGCGCGGATTCGAACGTTTGGAATTGGTCAAGGAGGCGTAAACATGATTCATTTCGTAGTTCACGACGAGCACGACTCGGTCGGCGTGGTCGTGGTCGAGGGCGTCAAGTCCGGCCAGCAGCTCAACGGCTGGATCATGGACCAGGACAAGGAAATCAAGGTCAAGGCGCAAAGCGACATCCCGATCGGCCACAAGCTGGCGATCAAGGCGCTGAAGAAGGACGACACCGTGATCAAGTACGGCACCGACATCGGCCGCGCCGTAGCCGCGATCAAGCTGGGCGAACACGCCCATGTGCAAAACATCAAGACCAAGAGGTGGTAGCCATGAATCTTTCCAAAGCTACATTCCAGGGCTACAAGCGCGAAAACGGCCGCATCGGCGTGCGCAACCACGTCATCATCCTGCCGGTCGACGATCTGGCCAACGCGGCGTGCGAAGCGGTGGCCAACAACATCAAGGGCGCGATGGCGATTCCGCACCCATACGGCCGGCTGCAGTTCGGCGCCGACCTCGATCTGCACTTTCTCACCCTGATCGGCACCGGCTCCAACCCCAACGTCGCCGCGGTGGTAGTGATCGGCATCGAGGAGGAGTGGACCAAGCGCGTGGTCGAGGGCATCGCCAAGACCGGCAAGCCGGTGTGCGGCTTCGGCATCGAGCAGCACGGTGATCACGACACCATCATGCGCGCCTCCCAGGCGGCGAAGAAATACCTGCAATGGGCCTCGGAGCTGCAGCGCGTGGAGCGCCCGCTGAAGGATCTGTGGGTTTCCACCAAGTGCGGCGAATCGGACACCACTTCGGGCTGCGGCTCCAACCCCACCGTTGGCAACGCCTTCGACAAGATGTACCCGCACAAGGTGACGCTGGTGTTCGGCGAGACCACGGAGATCACCGGCGGCGAGCATCTGGTGGCGGCGCGCTGCCGCACGCCCAAGGTGAAGAAGGAATTCATGGCCATGTTCGATCGCTACCAGGAGGTGATCGAGCGGCACAAGACCAGCGACCTGGTGGATTCGCAGCCGACCAAGGGCAACATCCTCGGCGGGCTCACCACCATCGAAGAGAAGGCGCTGGGCAACATCCAGAAAATCGGCAGGAAGTGCATGGTGGACGGGGTGATCGACAAGGGCGAAGTGCCCGGCGGCCCGGGACTGTGGTTCATGGATTCTTCATCGGCCGCAGCCGAGATGGTGACCCTGTGCGCCGCCTCGGGTTTCGTCGTGCATCTGTTTCCGACGGGGCAGGGCAATGTCATCGGCAACCCGATCCTGCCGGTGATCAAGCTGTCGGCCAATCCGCGCACCGTGCGCACCATGTCCGAACACATCGACGTCGACGTGTCCGGTCTGCTGCGCCGCGAGATGACGCCGGACGAGGCGGGCGACGCGCTGCTCGAGTGCATGTTCCGCACCGCCAACGGCCGGCTCACCGCGGCCGAGGCGCTGGGCCATCGCGAGTTCGTGCTGACGCGCCTGTACGAAAGCGCGTAGTAGTATTGAAAAAGGGGGCGACGCCCCCTTTTATATCCCCCAAGTCAGGGCAATTGAAAAATGCTTCCCTCGGAGAAGACGCGACGATGAAAGATATTTCTTTGTTCGGGAAGCTTTTTTCAATTGCCAATTAGCACAATGGCACGTCCCAAGGTCGTACTGGTCGGCGGGATCTATCACGCCGACGCCGGCAAGCTGCTGCGCTCGCGCGCCGATGTGGTGGCGCTCGAGCATCCCGCGCCCGCCGAAATCGCGGCGGCGCTCAAGGGCGCGCACGCGGCCATCGTGCGCTACCCGCACCGGGTGGACGCGACGGCGCTGGCCGGCGCCGGCGAACTCGTCGTAGTCGCTTCGTCGGGGCGCGGCACCGATTCCATCGACGTCGCGACCTGCAGCGCGCGTGGCGTCGCGGTGGTGAACAACCCGGGACTGGGCACCATCCCGGTGTCCGAGCACGCGGTGGCGCTGATGCTGTCGCTGTCGCGCCGCCTGGAGTTGAGCGACCGGACGCTGCGCGCCGGCGGCGCCTGGGCCAAGCGCACCGATCTCGACGTGCGCGATGTCAACGGCCGCACGCTGGGCATCATCGGCCTGGGACTGATCGGCAGCGAAATGGCGCGCAAGTGCATCGCCGCGTTCAATATGAAGGTGCTGACTTACGACCCGCACGTTCCGGCCGCCAAAGCCGAGGCGCTGGGCGCGACCATGCTCACCGACCTGGGCGAGCTGCTCGAGCGCTCCGACGTGGTCTCCATTCATGCCGAACTCAACGCGGGCTCGCGCGGCATGATCGGCGAAGCCGAACTGCGGCGCATGCGGCCGCACGCGATCCTGATCAACACCGCGCGCGGCAAGATCGTGCAGCAAAGGGCGCTGGAGCGCGCGCTTGCCGAAGGCCGCATCGATGCCGCGGCGCTGGACGTATTCGAAGAAGAGCCGCTGCCCGAGCCGAGTCCGCTGTGGGACCTGAACAATCTGATGCTCACGCCGCACGTGGCCGGCCTGTCGGGCGACGCGCTGCGCGATCTTGCGCATTCGGCGGTGACGCAAGTTCTGCAGGTGCTCTCGGGCGAGCGGCCGGCGCACCTGGTCAACCCCGATGCCTGGGATGCGGCCCGCGCGCGGCTGGAGCGGGGCGCCTGAGCCCCTGCCGATGCGCATCGGGCAAAGCCACGCCGTCGAAGGGCCAGGGCGGGGCCGACGTGGGTAGAATCGACCCATGAACATGCTGCAGGTCTCGGTCTGGCGCGGCGGCGCCGAGGGCGGATATCGCGTCTACGAGGTGCCGCGCGAGGAAAGCCAGAGCGTGCTCGATGTGGTGACCTACATCCAGCGCAGCATCGATCCCACGCTGTCCTATCGCTTCGCCTGCCGCGTCGGCATGTGCGGCGCCTGCGCCATGACGGTCAACGGCGTCGCGCGCTGGACCTGCCGCACCCATGTGGCGAAAGTGGCCGAAAGCAACGCGATACAGATCGCGCCGCTGGCGAATCTGCCGGTGGTGAAGGACCTGGTGACCGACATGCGCGAATTTTTCGACAAATGGGCGCGTGCGCGCGGCCGCTTCATCCCCGGCACCACGCGCAGGGACGAATTCGCCCGCGTGGCCGCCGATTCGCCGGAGCGCGTCGCCGCCAACGCCGGCATCGAGTGCATAGGTTGCGGTGTGTGCTACGCCTCCTGCGATGTCGTCTCCTGGAATCCCGACTACCTCGGTCCGGCCGCACTGAACCGCGCCTGGACACTGGTCAATGACGTGCGCGACCGGGACGGCAGCGCCCGGCTGGCTGCGGTCGCGGGCGATGCCGGCTGCCACGCCTGTCATACGCATCTGTCCTGCAGCGAGCGCTGTCCGAAGAACATCGCGCCCACCGCCGCCATCGCCGGTCTCAAGCGCGCGGTGGCGCTGGCGGCATGGAAGGGGGAGTTGTGAACGGCGCGCAACGGGCCTATGGCAATACGCCGGCCGGCGCGCCGGCCGCGGCCCCAGCCGGCGCCAGGATCGAAGTCCGGCTGTGGATCGTACAGCGCGCCAGCGCCGTGGTGCTCGCGCTGTGCGTGCTGGTGCATCTGGCCACCATCATCTACGCCGTGCGCCACGGACTGTCGGGCGCCGCGATCCTGGGGCGCACCAGGGGCAATACTGCTTTTCTCGGGTTCTATGCG
>JBBRAI010000092.1:0-9056 GCA_038206915.1 Burkholderiales bacterium
GTCGCGCGCCGGTGTGAGCATGTTGTCGAATTGCGGCCTGACGCAGCACATCGCGCAGAGCGAAGAAGAATATCTGGCGATCGCGCAGCAACTGGCGGCGGACCTGCCTGCGCTGCAGGCCCTGCGCGAGGGCCTGCGCGCTCGTCTGCAGGCTTCCCCCCTCACGGACACGGCGCGCTTCACCGCGGACCTCGAGGTGGCTTACCGCGCCATGTGGCGCGCCTGGTGCGAGCGGCAGCCGCGTGGTGTGACTTAGACAA
Organism: Burkholderiales bacterium; assembly: GCA_038206915.1. Classification (GTDB taxonomy): domain Bacteria; phylum Pseudomonadota; class Gammaproteobacteria; order Burkholderiales; family SG8-39; genus 2-12-FULL-64-23. The sequence continues at coordinate 261 of JBBRAI010000092.1, forward strand.
CGGTTGCAAAATGACGCTTGCAAGAATTGTCATTCCGAGCGCAGCGAGGAATCTGCTGTTGCATTTATGCGAAAAGCAGATTCCTCGGCCCTTGGCCTCGGAATGATATGTCATATTGCAACGGGTTCTAAGGCAGCGACTTCAGGTACAGCTCGCGCGCGAGCTCCACCAGTTCATGGCCGTCGGTGCCATGGCGGTGGTAGAGCCGCTCGCACATCGGCCGCAGCAGATTGCGCTTGGAGACGCTGTCGAGCGCGTTCTCGCGCACGCGCACCTCGGTCGTCATTTCCGCGATCTGATATAGATCCGCGCGCTGCGAAAATCGCAATAGCAAATCCCAGTCTTCGGCGCAAACCATCGATTCATCGAAATTGCCGCAGGCGTCGAAGCATTCCCGGCGCACCGCCCAGTTGTCGATCGGCATGCAGTTGCGCACCAGCAGCAGCGCGCGCGAGTAGCGGAACCAGGGCGACGCCGGGCCGCGCTTCAGGTCGATGCGCCTGCCCTCGGCGATGCGCTCCCATACCGCTTCGGCGCGCGTATAGCCCAGCGCCGCGCCCGAGTCCCGCAGGCCGGCGACCAGCCGCGCCAGATGGTCGGGCTTGTAGCGGTCGTCGTCGTCCAGAAATGCGACGATGTCGCCGCGCGCGGCGGCGATGCCGCGGTTGCGCGCGCGCGCCTGCCCCGCGGATTGCACCGACCGGATAAGCGTAATCCGCGCCGCCGCCGCTGGCAGCGATTGCAGCACGCCGGAAATATCCGCGCCGCCGTCGTTGACGACAATGGCCTCCCAGTTGGGGTAGTCCTGCGCGCACACCGACTCGAGCGCGTCGCGCAGCATGGCCGGCCGGTCACGCGTCGGCACCACGACGCTTACCAGCGGCGCCGCGGCCAGCGGCGGCAGCGCGAGTTTGTCGGGCGCATCGGCATGATGTTCGTCCTGCAGGATCTGCAGCAGCACATCGAGCAGCATCTGCTCCATGCCGGGGATATCCGCATGCAGCGCCCTCGCGGCGAGGAAGCTCGCCACCGATGCGCGCGGCTGGTCCTGGTACACGAGCGAGAGCGCGACATTGAAATGCGCCTCGTGCATGCCCGGGCGCAGCCGCGCCGCGCTGCGGAACGCCGCCTCCGCGCCGGCGTGGCGCTCGAGCATGCCCTGCGCCTGTCCCGAGGCGAACCATGCGTCCGCGTCGTCCGGGTTGCGCGCGAGCAGCGGCTCGAGATTGGCCAGCGCCGCATCGGGCCGGCCCTGCGCGAGCAATTCCTGCGCGCGCTGCAGCGCGATCAGCATGCGGCGAGGAAGGCCTGCAAGGCTTCGGGCGCGAGCGTGACGTCGCACTCGGTCAGGCGCGCGTGCGACGCATAGTCGGGGTGCGCGATCAGGTAGGTGAAATCGTGGCCGAGCGGTGCCGACACGTAGTAGTGCCGCAGCTGGTACAGGCCGCGCGCGACGATTATGCCGACTTTGGCGTGGGCGGGCGCCATGAACAGATTGGCCATCGCGGCGCTTTCCACGCCGAGGATGAATTCCGCGCGCTGAAACAGCGCCAGCTGCGCGGCGGTGCTCATGGTTTGCGCGTCCACCGCGACGAAACCGTGCTGCTGCAGCATCGGCAGCAATTCGTCCTCGTTGGCCAGCCTGCGCGTGGCCGCGCCTTTGCGTGTCAGGTAGATGCGCCGCGGCGCATCCGCGGCGGGCGCGACGCGGGCGGACAGTTCGCGCCGCAGGTGCTGGATCGCCATCGGCGAAATGAAATGGCCGACCGACACCATGGATGCGGCGGTGAGCTCGCGGCATTCGAGCACGGCGTCGCGCGGCGCCTCGATGCAGCGCCCGGCGCCGTAACCGAGCAGCTGCAGCAGTTCGCGCTGCTGCGGATTCAATCCCGCCTGCACGATCAGCGGCAGCTCGCGCAGTTCCGCCTGCTGCTCGATCGCCCACAGGCGCGCGAGCGATTCGAATACCCATTCGAAATGGCTGCTTCCGGCGCCCAGCCAGACGCAGGCCTGCTCCAGCACGACGCGGCGCTCGGGCAGGGCCAGCAGCAGGCGGCCGTCGTCGGCGCTGTGCCGGATCGCGCCGTCCTCGCGCAGCACATAATGCTGCGGAAAACGCACATAACCTTCGAGGAACAGATGGCCGTCGGACGCAAGCAGCAGCAGATCCTGCGGCAGCACACGCACATCCCTGAGGCGCGCCAGGGAGATTTCCAGCGCAAACGGCTTGGGCAGGATGAAATGCTGCAATTCCTCTTCGGGCAGCGCCTTGAGTTGCGGCAGGTTCAGCCATTGCGGCCGCGCCAGGCGGGTATAGCGCTGCTTGTTGGCCGCACACCAGGTTTCCATCAGCCCCGGTTGCGCGCGCGCGGCGCGCAGCACGATTGCGTCCTGCGCCGGTGGCGCGCCGCCCAGCGCGCGGTCGAGCCGCGCCAGCGCGGCGCGCTCGCGGCAAAGCTCGAAGCCCGCCTTCGCAGCGAGCAGGGTTGCGTCGCGGTGGCCCGGTTGCAATTGCAACGTCGCGTCGGCGCTGTGCAGCGCGCCCGGGATGTCGCCGAGCGCGTAGAGCGCGCGCGCGAGCAGGAAATGCGCCTCGGCGTGCTCGGGCTCCAGCTGCAACGCCAGTCGCAGCTGCTCGACCGCAAGCGCCGGCTCGTCAGCTTCCAGGCGGATCTGCCCGAGATGGAAATGCGCCCTGGGAAAATCATCGCGCAGTCGCAGCGCGATCTCCAGGTGCTCCAGCGCGGACTGCGGCGCGCCCTGGTCCAGCAGCACCAGTGCGTAGTTGAAATGCGCCGGCGCGAATTCCGAATCCAGCGCGATCGCCCAGGAAATATGCCGTGCCGCCGTTTCGAGTTCGCCCAATGCGCGGAACGCAATGCCGCAGTTGGTATGGATGGGTGCCGTCCTCGCGCCCCCCGCGATCGCCATCTGGATCAGGGTCACCGCCTCGCGAAAGCGGCCGTGCTGATGTGCGATCACGCCGAGCAGGTGCAATGCGGTCTGGTGCCCCGGGTCGACGCGCAGCAGCTCGCGATACAAAGCCTCGGCGGCATCCAGCTTGCCCTCATTGTGCAGGCGCACGGCGCGTTCCAGCTTTTCTTTCTTGTCATCCGGGTCCATCGAGGCGCCAGTGTACACAACAGATGCGCCGATTATAGCAACGCGCCGTCTACCTCCCGGGCGCCGCAGCGCAAGCGCAGGGCCCGATGCATTTACCCGCTATCGGCCGAGCCGCGTGTTGCGCAGGAGCACGTCCCCCTGATAGCGATGCACTTCCCCTTGATACCGGTGCACGACTTCGAAATCCGGAAGCATCCCGAGCAGCCGCCGCAGGCTTGCCTGGCCTTCGTATAGTTCGGCGTTGCTGTATTCGGTGTAGAAGAACCGCGTGCGCTTCAAGGTCTGGCGGCCGCCCAGGATCAGGTCCGCTTCGGCGCCCTGCACGTCTGCCCAGATAAAATCGACCTCCCCTATTGCCTGCTTGCCTGCCCAGGTGTCCAGACGCGTGACCTCGACCTGGATTTTCTCCCGGAAGCTGCACCAGGGATGTATCGCCAGGTGCTGTTTCGGCTTGCGGATCGATCCGGAATGGTCCCAGCCGTCCGGCAGTCGCGCCGCCCACTCGGGGCTGGGGGCACCGTCGCTGGGGTAGAAGTCGCTCACGCCGTCCGCGGCGCCCACGGCGGTCGCGAACAGGCGCGCGCGTGCATCCGAGACCGCGTCCCGGAAGCGCCGGCATGCGCGCGGATCGGGTTCGAATGCATACACGCGTGCACGCTCGAACAATGCGAGAAACATCAGCGTGTGCGTGCCGTCGTTGCAGCCTATTTCAAGAATGACCGGATCAGGCTTTCCGACCAGGCGCCGCAGCTCTGCGGGCTCCAGCACGCCCGGTGTAACCGGCGGATCGGCGCCGAAGCGGCGCAGTACCCGGCGCAGGAGCGCGCCGGCGCCGAAACGGCCGGCCGCGCCGCCGCGGTTCACGCGCGCAATCCCGCAGGTGGCGCCGATACGCCGGGCCGGTCGCCACGGATCATGTGCTGGTGTCGCGTCGTTTAGGCGCGGAGAAAGCGCCGCGCCAGCCGCTCTTGGGCGCAGCGTCGGGCTGCGCCGCCAGGAACTCCTGCCAGATGGCATCGGCGCGATCCTGCGCATATTCGATCAGGCGGTTTCTCAGCTGCGGACTATCCGCGGGCACGCAGAAGATCACGTCTTCGACGACCTGGATGAACCAGTGGCCGGGCGAACCGGGCAAGGCGGCAATGACCTCCGCGATGTTAGGCCAGGCCGAGGGCCGATACGGCCGCGGCGGCGCGCCGAGAAACAGGCGCGCATCGTCGATCAGGATGATGTCCCGCTCGCGCCCCGCCAAACACGCCAGCTCGCCCAGCAGGGGACATTCATCGTCGTCCCCGGCGGTGCCCTCGCCCGACCAATGGCCGTCGAGCCAGAACAGCGCATTGCGCGCGCCCAGTACGGCGACCACGCCAGGCAGTACCGTGCGCGAATCCCCAAGCAGCGGATTGACGCCGTGCAACTGCGCCAATCCCTCCTCGTGCAGCGCAAACAGCGCCGCCGATTTCTCGATGGTATATACGGCGTCGAAATGCTTCGACGCCCACAGCGCGCTGCGGCCCTGGAAGGTTCCGGTCTCGACGAACACCGGGGTGTCGCCCAGTCTGGCGAGTTCCAGCACGATCGCGCCCGGCAGCCCTGTAGTCACCGATCCCATGCGTGGATTTTAGCCTGCGCCTGCTATAAACTACAGCAGCATCTGCGCCGAGGGAGTTTCGATTCTGCAACCGACGAGCCGGCCCGAACGACCCCGCGGGCGCGCGCCCTGATGGTCATCGTTCAAATCACCGGAGGACTGGGCAACCAGCTCTTCATGTATGCGGCCGGGCGGCGCCTCGCCCTGCACCACGGCACGCCGCTCAAGCTCGACATTTCGGCGTTTCAGGCCTACCGTTTGCGCGGCTACCTGCTCGACCGATTCTGCATCGCCCAGGAGGTCGCCACGCCGGAGGAAATCGGCGCGCTGAAATCCAGGGCGCAGGCGGGGCGATCGCGCCGCTGGGGCTTCAGCAGCATTTTGCGCCGGCGTGCGCGCAGCGCTATTTTCGCCACCGACGATAGCCTCGCCGGGACCTATCTTCCGGAAATTCTGCGCACGCCCGCGGATGTCTATCTGCAGGGTTATTGGCAGTCCGAGCAATACTTCAAACCGGTCGAGGCGGCGATCCGCGACGATTTGCGACTGAAACACGAACTTGCCGGCGACAATCTCGTGCTCGCGCGGAGCATCGGCGCGGCCGACGCGGTCAGCCTGCACATCCGGCGCGGCGACTATGCGAGCAACCCGTATCTGGACAAGCTGTTCGGCGTGCTGCCGCTCGAGTACTACCAGCGCGCGAGCCGCAGCATCCTCGAAGCGCTGCCCGGCGCGCATTTCTTCGTGTTCTCCGACGATCCAGGCTGGGCAAGTAGCAATCTGCGCATCGACGCCCCGCTGACATTCGTCGCCCACAACGGACCGGAGGCGCCGCAGGAAGACCTGCGCCTGATGAGCCTGTGCCGGCATCACATCGTCGCCAACAGTTCGCTCAGCTGGTGGGGCGCGTGGCTGTGCACGAACGCCGAAAAGATGGTGATCGCGCCGGCGCAATGGTTCCGGCAGCAGCCGATGCCCGACCTCGTTCCGGACCGCTGGCTGCGGCTTTGATCCGGCGCGAGCCGCACCGGCGAGTGTGACATCGTTCGTGGTCGGCGCAGGGGAATACCGCTAGAATCCCGGCATCGCCGCTTCCTCCGGATCGACATGCCTGCAGCCTTCCGCGCCGACCAATCCACGCCCGCTGCGGCCTGGCACTGCCGCGTCCTCGATCCATGAGCGCAGCGCCAGCCGGCATACCGCTGTTCAAGGTGTTCATGGCACCGGAGGCCGCGCTGCTGCCGCGCCTGCGCGAGGTGCTCTACAGCGGGCAGATTTCCGAAGGCGCGCCGGTGGCCGAGTTCGAGCGGCGCTTCGGCGCCTTCGCCGGACAGCCCAACGTCCTGTCGTTCTATTCCGGCACCGCCGCGCTGCACGTCGCGCTGCTGCTCGCGGGCGCGGGGCCGGGGGACGAAGTCATCTCCACCGCGATGACCGCCGAACCGACCAATCTTGCGATCCTGCACGCCGGCGCGCGCGTAGTCTGGGCCGACGTCGACGCGCGCAACGGCAATCTCGCGGCTGACGCGATCGAACGGAAAATCACGCCGCGCACGCGCGCCATCCTGGTGGTGCACTACGGCGGCATCCCGGCGTCCATGGCCGCAATCCGGGCGCTCGCCGAGCGCCACGGCCTGCCGGTGATCGAAGACGCGGCGCACGCGCTGGGTGCCCGCTACGCCGGCAATCCGATCGGCAGCCAGTCCGAATACACCATGTATTCGCTGCAGGCGATCAAGCACCTGACCACGGTGGACGGCGGCATGCTCGCCTGCCGCAGCGCGGACGCGCTGCCGCGCGGGCGGCGCCTGCGCTGGTTCGGCATCGACCGCGCCGCACTGCGCACCGAAGTCGACGTGGCCGAAGTCGGCTACAAGTACCACATGAACAATGTCAACGCGACCATCGGGCTGGTGCAGCTCGATCACATCGCGCCGGTGATCGCGCGCCACATCGCCAACGGAAAATTTTTCGACGCCGCGCTGCGCGGCATCCCCGGGATCGAGCTGTGCGCCTGGGACGCAGCTGCCGAGCCCTCCTACTGGTTCTACACCGTGCTCGCCGAGCGCCGCGACGATCTCGCGCGCCGGCTCACCGAACTGGGCATCGGCAATTCGCTAGCGCACAAGCGCAACGACCTTCACAGCGTATTCGCCGCCAGCCGCTGCGAGCTGCCCGGCGTGGACCGCTTCTACGGCACGATGCTGCATATTCCCTGCGGCTGGTGGGTGGGCGACGCCGAGCGCGAACGCATCGCCGCCGCGCTGCGCCAGGGCTGGTAGCTCGACATGACCATTTCGATTCCGCTATTCAAGGTGCACATGCCCGCGGGCGCGGCGGCGGCGCTCGAGGCCACGCTCGCGAGCGGCTACCTCGCGCACGGCGCCAAAGTAGAAGAGTTCGAGCGCGGGCTCGCCACCTGGGTCGGCAATGCGCGCGTGAACGCGATGAGCGAAGTCTCGGGCGCGCTGGCACTCGCGCTGTACCTCGCCGGCGTGCGCCCCCAGGACGAAGTCATCGTTTCACCCATGGTTTGCCTCGCAACGAGCATGCCCATCGCCAACCTGTTTGCGCGCCCGCGCTGGTGCGACGTGGACCCGGTCACCGGCATGCTCGACCCGAAACGGGTCGCCGAACTGGTGACGCCGCGCACGCGCGCCATCCTCGCCTATCACTGGTCCGGCGACGTCGCCGACCTGGCCGCGCTGCAGGCCGCGGCGCGCGCCCACGGCCTGAAGCTGGTCGAAGACGCATCGGAGGCATTCGGCGCGGAGCACCGCGGCGCGCGCCTGGGCAAACAGGGCAGCGATTTTTGCGTCTATTCCTTCGCCGCGGTGCGCCAAATCACCGCGGGCGAAGGCGCCGCGCTGTTCTGCGCCGACGCCGCGGATCACGCGCAGGCGCGCAAGCTGCGCCGCTACGGCATCGACCAGACCAGCTTCCGCCTGCCCTCGGGCGACCTCAATCCGATTAGCGACATCGCGGTGGCCGGCTTCAATTTCTGTATGAACAACATCGCCGCCACGCTGGGCCTGGCGCAGCTGCCGCTCGCCGACGGCGTGGTCGCGCGCCAGCGCGCCAACGGGCGCCATTTCGATGCCGCGCTCTCCGGCGTCGCCGGGATCACGCTGCTTGCGCGGCGTGCCGACTCGGCCTCGGGCTACTGGACCTATTCGCTGCGCGCCGAGCGCCGCGACGGCCTGATGCGTAAGCTGCACCAGGCGGGCGTAGGCTGCCAGCGCCTGCATGTGCGCAACGACCGCTATTCCTGTTTCGCCGATGCGCGCCGCGACGCGGAACTGCCCGGCGTGGACCTGTTTGATCGCGAGAACCTGTCCATCCCCTGCGGCTGGTGGCTTACGCCCGAAGAGCGCGAGCGCATCGTCGCCTGCATCCGCGCCGGATGGTAGCGCCGGCGCGGGTCCGTCCATGCACGCCGGCCGAACTGCCGGCGCTGGTCGCGCTGCTCGACGAGGAATTCATTTTTGCAAAAGGGCGCAGCGTCTCGCTGGCGCGGCGCTTTCCATCGGTGCTGGGCGAGGCAAACTGCCGCAACGTCCTCCTCGTCTGCCGCGACGAACGCATCGCAGCCTGCATCGTGGTCAAGCGCTTCGACTGGATCGCGTCCGGGCGCAGCTGGCGCGGCGCGATGATAGGCATGGTGTACACGCGGCCGGCCGAGCGCGGCCAGGGACTCGCCACGCAGCTGCTGCGCGCGGCGCAGGACCAGCTGCGCGCCGGCGGCACTTCATTCGCCGTGCTGTTCACCGCGCAGCCGGAGTTCTATCGCCGGCTGGGCTGGACCGGTGCCGACCGCGGCGTGTTCGGAACCTGCAGCGCCGGAAACGTCGGCGGTGCGGGCGGCGCGGATACAGGCTGCACGCCGGCCGATGCGCAGGCGATCGAGGCCATGCGCGCACGCGCGCGCGACGCGCATATGCCGCGCGACGACGCCGCCTACCGCACGCTGCCGCTCCCGGCCGAACGGCTGGAGAAGCGCGCCAGTATTGGCTCTGCGGCCTATGCGATCTACGGCGTGCAGGCCGATCAGGCCTATGTCTACGAATTCGGCGGCGAAGCGT
>JBBRAI010000093.1:0-9051 GCA_038206915.1 Burkholderiales bacterium
AGCAGCCTGGCGACATGCTGGAACCAGGCGACCAGCGGCGGCGGCAGATAGAGACCGGCCATCAGCACCAGTGCCAGATGGGCGATCGTCGGCACATAGGAGGCCTCGACCGGATGGCTCACGCCGACGGGTTCGCCGAAAGCGAGGCCCTGCAGGCGCAGCATCAGCGCTCCGAACGCCACCAAAAGGCCGCCGACCAGCAGCAGGGCCAGGACGGGCTGGCGGGCGAAAGTCGAGCTGACGACGAGAAATTCGCTGGTGAAGATGCCGAGCGGCGGCAGACCGACGATGGCGACGACGCCGAGCGCCAGCAGCCAGCCGAGCAAGGGGTGGGAGACGGTGAGGCCGCGGATTTCGCTGATGCGCTGCGTGCCCTTGGCCTGCGCGATATGGCCGACCGCAAAGAAGATCGCCGATTTGGTCAGGCTATGCATGGTCATGTGCAGCAGGCCGGCAAAGTTGGCCAGCGGCCCGCCCATGCCGAAGGCGAAGGCGATGATGCCCATATGCTCGATCGAGGAATAGGCGAACATGCGCTTGATGTCTTTCTGCCGCGACAGCAGAAACGCCGCCACCACCACCGAAAGCAGGCCGAAGCCCATCATCAGACCGCCGGAGAAATTGTGCCCGAGGGCGCCGTCAACCAGGACCTTGCTGCGCACTACTGCGTACAAGGCGACGTTGAGCAGCAGTCCGGAGAGCACCGCGGAGACCGGCGTCGGGCCTTCCGCATGCGCGTCGGGCAGCCAGTTGTGCAGCGGCACCAGGCCGACCTTGGTGCCGAAGCCGACCAGCAGAAATACGAACGCGAGCGACAGCACCGTCGGCTCGAGCTGCCCGCGCACCTGGTACAGGTGCGTCCACAGCAGCGCATTGCCGCCCGCGCCGAGGACCTTCTCCGCCGCGAAATACAGCAGGATGACGCCGAACAGCGCCTGCGCGATGCCGACCGAGCACAGGATGAAATATTTCCATGCGGCCTCCAGGCTCGCCGGCGTGCGGTACAGGCTCACCAGCAGCACGGTCGACAGCGTCGCGCCCTCGAGCGCCACCCACAGGATGCCGACATTGTTCGACAGCAGGCACAGCATCATGGTGAAGGTAAACAGCTGGTACATGCTGTGGTACAGGCGCAGGCGCGCCGAGCTCAGGCGCCCGTGATGCTCCTCGATGCGCATGTAGGGACGAGAGAACAGCGCCGTGGTGAAGCCGACGAACGCGGTGAGCGCCACCAGGAACACGTTGAACGGGTCGACGAAGAATTGCTCCTCCAGCGCCGTCATCGGGCCGTCGGCGATGACGCGGGCGGTCAGCAGCGCCGCGGCGCAGAAGGTCACCAGGCTCATCGTCGCATTCAGCTCCGGCGCCCAGCGCTTGTGGCCGACCAGCGCTAGCAGCAGGCCGCCGAGCAGGGGTGCACCGAGGACGAGGGCGATTTCCATTCCGGCTAGTCTTCTTTCAGCTTTTCCATATGCCGGATGTCGAGGCTGTCGAACTGCTCGCGGATATGGAAGAAGAAAATGCCGAAGATGAAGGTGCCCACCAGCACGTCGAGCGCCACGCCCATCTCGACCACCAGCGGCATGCCGTAGGTGGCGGAGGTCGCGGCGAAGAACAAGCCGTTCTCCATCGCGAGGAAGCCGATCACCTGCGGCACGGCCTTGCGCCGCACGATCATCATCAGGAACGACAGCAGCACGCTCGCCATCGCGATGCCGAGGGTGGTGCGCGTGAGAGTGTTCGCCAACTCCGTGATGGGCGCGGCGAGCGCGAAGGCGAAGATCACCAGGCCGATGCCGATCAGCATCGTCGTCGGGATGTTGATCAGGGTCTCGACGTCCCAGCGTATCTGCAGCCGGTCGATCAGCCGGTGCAGCACCCAGGGGATCAGCAGCACCTTGAGCAGCAGGGTGAGTCCGGCGGAATAATAGAGGTGGGCCTGGTCGGTGGAATAGGCCACGATCAGTGTCGAGGCGGTAAGCGCCGCGCCCTGCCAGGCGTACAGGCGTATCAGCGTCAGGATGCGCCGCTGCGACAGCATTGCGAAGGCGATCAGCAGAAGGAACGCTGCAAGCAGATTGACGAACTGGCTGGAGAGCGATTGAGCCATGGCGCGTTCCTCAGGCCTGCGTCAGGAAGTGGGTCAACATTCCCAGCACCCCGAGCAGAAATGCAGTGGACAGGAACTCCGGCGCGAGGAACAGGCGCAGCTTCGCCAGCAGCGTCTCCAGAAAGGCGAGACCGGCGCCGGCAAGCGCGAGTTTTGCTGCGAGCGCGGCGAAGGCGAGCGGGAGCGCGCCCCAATCGCCAGCCTGGGCGATGCCCCAGGGCAGGAACAGGGCGATGCCGATGCTCATGTAGGCGAACAGCTTGATCGCCACCGCCCACTCGATCAGCGCCAGGTGGCGCGCCGAGTATTCGAGGATCATCGCCTCATGCACCATGGTGAGTTCCAGGTGCGTGGTCGGGTTGTCGATCGGAATGCGCGCGTTTTCGGCGAGCAGCACCATGAGAAAGGCCACCGCCGCGAAGGCGAGGCTGGGGTAGATCGCGAATTCGCGCCCGGCCAGCGTTTCGACGATGGTATTGAGCTGGGTCGAGCCGCTGATGAACGCGGCGGTGAACAGGGTCATCAGCATTGCCGGTTCGGCGAGGAAGCCGATCAGCATTTCGCGCCGCGCACCCAAGCCGCCGAACGAGGTGCCGATATCCATCGCAGCCAGCGCCGAGAACACCCGCGCCAGCGCGAATACGCCCACCAGCGCGATGATGTCGGCTGCCGGCGCGAACGGCAGATCGGTGGCGAGCACCGGAACGATGCCCGCGGCGAGCCACATGCAGCCGAACAGCAGGTAGGGCGTGACGCGGAACAGGGGCGAGGCGTTGTGCGCGATCACCGCATCCTTCTGGAACAGCTTGGCGAGCGTGTAGTAGGGCAGCAGGATGCTCGGCGCAGAGCGGTTCTGCAGCCAGGCGCGGCACTGGTTCGCCCAGCCCATGAGCAGCGGCGCGGCGAGCACCACGAACACCGATTGCAGGATCTGGAACGCGATTCCGGGGATGTCGACCATGGCGGGGCTCATCGGACGAACACCAGCAGCGCGATCAGCGTGAGAAAACTGTAGAGCAGATAGATGCTGATCCTTCCCTGCTGCAGCAAGGCGACCTTCGACGAAATGAATTCGGTCAGGCGCGCGACCGGCAAATACAGCCAGTACCAGTGGCGGTCGTAAATCTTCAGCGAGAAGCGCGGCGCCGGATCGTCTGCGGCGGGCATGTGCCGCTTCATCAGGTACAGCGGACCGAACACGTGGCGGATCGGCTGGCCGAATGCATCCGCAGTGTCCTGGGTGCGCGCGGACTGATCGGAATAGCCGCAGCCCCAGGGCTCGGAGAAGCGCACGCGGCCATGGTAGAAGTGGCGCACGAGGTAGAAGGTGAGCAGCGTCACGCTGGCGATTACGATCAGGAACACGATCGGGCTGTAGCTCGCGCGCGCGGGCGCAATCGGGACCAGCCACAGCCAGTGCGAGGCCAGGGCGGCGTCTGGCAGGCCTTCGCGCGTGAGCGTGACGCTGACCCGGTTGAGCATCAGCAGGAACGAAGTTGGAAACAGGCCGAGCACGAAGCAGCCCGCGGCGAGCCAGGCCATGCCGAAGCGTTCCATCAGTCCGGCGTCGCCGCTGTGCTCCGACTTTTGCGGTTCGCGCGCGCGGCCGAGAAAGGCGATGCCGTAGACCTTGACGAAGCACATCGCGGTGAGCGCGCCGGCCAGCGCCAGCGTCGCGGCAAACAGCGGCAGCAGGCTGCGCACCACGCCGTTTTTCAGGATCGGCGCCTGCAGCGCGGTCTGGAAGGTGAGCCACTCCGAGACGAAGCCGTTCAGCGGCGGCAGCGCCGAAATGGCGAGCGCGCCGACGAGGAAATAGAACGCGGTCTGCGGCATCTTGTGGATCAGGCCGCCCATGCTGTTGAGGTTGCGCAGGCCCGTGGAATGCAGGATCGATCCCGCGCCGAGAAACAGCAGTGCCTTGAACACGGCGTGATTGAGCGTGTGGTAGAGCGCGGCGATCAGTCCGAGCGCGCCCGCCGCCGGGTGGCCGAAGCCGACGAACACCAGCGACATGCCGAGGCCGAGCAGGATGATGCCGATGTTCTCCACCGAATGATAGGCGAGCAGGCGCTTCAGATCGTGCTGCATCAGCGCGTAGAGCACGCCGAACAGCGTCGTGCCGGCGCCGATCACCAGCACCACGATGCCCCATTCCCAGCGCACATTCCCGATCAGATCGTAGATCACGCGGATCATGCCGTAGATGGCGGTCTTGAGCATGATGCCGCTCATCAGCGCCGAAACCGGCGTGGGCGCGGCCGGATGCGCCTCGGGCAGCCAGGCGTGCAGCGGGATCATCCCCGCCTTGGCGCCGAAGCCGAAGAACGCGAGCAGAAACGCCACGGTGGCCCACTGCGGCTGCAGCCGGGCCTCGCGCAATGCGTCGAAGGTGTAGTCGCCATGCCCGCCGTTCATCACGCCGAAGCACAGCAGGATCGCGATCGCGCCCAGGTGCGCGATGAGCAGATAGAGAAAACCCGCGCTGCGGATCGCGGGCAGCTTGTGGTCGGTGGTGACGAGAAAATACGAGGACAGCGCCATCGTCTCCCAGGCGACCATGAACAGGTAGGCGTCGTCTGCCAGGATCACGAATGCCATGCTCGCCAGGAACAGATGGTACTCGAGCGCGATCAGCGCCAGGCGCCCGGGAGTCTCTTTGCGGAAATAACCCATGGAGTAGATCGACACTCCCGCGGATACCGCGCCGAGGAGCATGAGGAAGTAGCCCGCGAGCGGATCCAAGCGCAGGTGGAAGGGGAGGTCCGGCAGGCCGAGCGGCAGGGTCATCTGCTGCGGCGCCAGCCATATCGCCTGCAGTCCGAACGCGGCCAGCGCGAGTCCCGCCAGCGTTCCCAGGGCAAAAGCGATCCTGCGCGCGAAATACGCATTGCCGGACGGGACCAGCGATAGCACGGCGATCGCAATCCAGGCGGCGGCAACATCGAGCGAACCCGACAATGGCGTAGGCATTGCCTGCATTGTATTCAGAAAACTCATCGGGCCGGCCGGCGGCGCGCAGGCGCGGGCATGCGTGGGTGAGTCACAGGCGCTGGTGTTGCGGCGATCATGCTAATTCTATCTCTCATTGTGCGCCGGCATCATTTCACTTTCATACCGGGCTGCGCGCCGCTGTCGGGAGCGAGCAGGTAAATGCCGGCGGCGTCGCCGCTGGCGCCTTTCTGGTCGCCGCTCGCGGCGAGGACCATGCCCTGCGACAGGCCGAATTTCATCTTGCGCGGGGCGAGGTTGGCCACCATGACCGTGAGCCGGCCCTCCAGCGCCGCCGGGTCGTAGACCGATTTGATGCCGGCGAAAACGGTGCGCTGCTCGCTGCCGATGTCGAGCGTGAGCTTAAGCAGCTTGTCAGCGCCTTCCACATGCTCGGCCTTTACGATCTTCGCGATGCGCAGGTCGATTTTGGCGAATTCGTCAATCGATATAGTCGCGGCGCCAGCCGCGCCGCTCTCACCCTCCCCCCTGGCGGGGGAGGGCTGGGGAGAGGGGGAAACCGGATGCCGCGTAGCAGGGCTATTCGCCGGAGAGTGGCTCTGCGAGCCAGTCTTAGAGGTGTCTGTCACTTTTGTCTGCTCCTTCGCCGGGGCTGCCGGCTGGATGTCCAGCAGTGCGTCGAGCTGCTTTTCTTCGACGCGGGTCATGAGGTGCTGGTAGTTATTGATGACGTGATCGGCGGGCATCAGCGCCGCCGCATCCACCCACTTGAGCTCCGGGATATTCAGAAACGACTCGACGCGGCGCGCCAGTTCGGGGAGCACCGGCTTGAGATAGAGCGTCAGAAGCCTGAACATCTGCAACGCATCTGTGCACGTCCGGTGCAGGTCAACGTCTCGCCCGGTCTTGGCAATCTCCCAGGGCCTGTTGAGGTCGACGAAAACGTTGGCCTTGTCCGCAAGCAGCATGATCTCGCGCATCGCCTTGCCGAATTCGCGATTCTCGAACAGTTCATTTATCGCGGACGCCGCGTCTTGCATATCGGTGATGATCACATTGCCATCTTCCTCACCGAGCAGCTTGCCGTCGAACCGCTTGGTGATGAACCCGGCGCAGCGGCTCGCAATATTGATGTACTTCCCAATCAGATCGCTGTTCACGCGCGCCAGAAAATCGTCGGGATTGAAATCGATATCCTCGACGTTCGCGCTGAGCTTGGCTGCAAGGAAATAGCGCAGCCATTCCGGGTTCATGCCGATTTCGAGATAACGCAGCGGACTGATACCGGTGCCGCGAGACTTGGACATTTTTTCACCGGACACGTTGATGAATCCGTGCACATAGACATTGTTCGGAATCTTGTAGCCGGCGAAATTGAGCGTGGCCGGCCAGAACAGCGTGTGGAAGTAGATGATGTCCTTGCCGATGAAATGGATCTGCTCGGTATCGCTGGCGCCGAGAAACTCGGCAAAAGAACGCGATTCGCCGTTGTTTTTCGCTTTCCCGCTGTCAAAGTAGTTCTTCAGGGAAGCGAGGTAACCTATCGGCGCATCCAGCCAGACGTAGAAAAACTTTCCCGGTGCATCGGGAATCGGAATGCCGAAATAGGGCGCGTCGCGCGAGATGTCCCAGTCGCCGAGCGCCTTGTCGCCCTCGCCGTCCAACCACTCTTTGGCTTTGTTTGCGACCTGCGCTTGCACCGGTATCTTGCCACCGGTCCTTACCCCGGCAAACCACTCGCGCAGAAATCTGACGCATTCCGGATTGGATAGCTCGAAAAAATAATGCTCCGAGGTCTTCAGCTCGGGCGTGGCGCCCGAGAGCGTCGAATACGGGTTGCCCAGATCCGTAGGTGAATACACCGAGCTGCAGTTCTCGCAGGCGTCGCCGTACTGGTCGCTGGCGCCGCACTTGGGGCACTCGCCCTTAATGTAGCGGTCGGCGAGGAACATGCCTTTCACCGGGTCGTAGAACTGCTCGACCGGCTTGGCGTAAATGAGTCCGGCGGCTTTGAGCTTGCGGTAGATATCCTGCGAGAACTCGGTGTTCTCCGGCGAATCGGTCGAGTGCCAGTTGTCGAAGCCGATGTGGAAGCCCTCGAGGTACTTCGGCCGCTCGGCGCCGATGCGCGCGACCAGCTGCTGGGGCGTGATGCCCTCGGCCTCGGCCTTGAGCATGATGGGCGCGCCGTGCGCGTCGTCGGCGCAGACGAAATGCACTTCGTTGCCCTGCATGCGCTGGAAGCGCACCCAGATGTCGGCCTGGATGTACTCCATGATATGGCCGATGTGGAACGAGCCATTGGCGTACGGCAGGGCGGTGGTGACGAAGAGTTTGCGCGTCATACTCGATCAAATGCAAAAAGCCGGGCCGCCTGCCCGCCATGGGCAGAAACCGCGACTCGGGAATGGTTAATTGTATCGCGCAGCCCCTCTAATATCCATTAAAATGAACGTCTTTTATCGGGCCGCGCGAGCGGTGCGGCCGCAGCGACCAGGAGTACGGAAAATGTCAGTTTCAGAGGTGCAGATTCAAGCCGCCCTAAAGGAAATCATCGATCCCAATACGGGCAAGGATTTAGTCGCCACCAGGTCGGCGCGCAACATCAAGCTCTCCGGCGCAGACGTGTCGCTCGACGTCGAGCTCGGCTATCCGGCCAAGACCCAGTTCGAGCTGATCCGCAAGCTGGTGAAGGACAAGCTCGCCGCAATTCCGGGCACGGGCAAGGTCACGGTCAACGTGACGAGCAAGATCGTGTCGCACAGCGTACAGCGCGGAGTCAAGCTGATACCCGAAGTGAAGAACATCATCGCCGTGGCCTCGGGCAAGGGCGGCGTGGGCAAGTCCACCACCGCGGTGAACCTGGCACTGGCCCTGGCCGCCGAAGGCGCCAGCGTGGGCATACTCGATGCCGACATCTACGGGCCGTCGCAGCCGATGATGCTGGGCATCACCGGCCGGCCCGAGTCGAAGGACGGCAAGACGCTGGAGCCGATGATGGGGCACGGCCTGCAGGCGATTTCGATCGGCTTCCTGATCGAAGTCGATACGCCGATGGTCTGGCGCGGCCCGATGGTGACGCAGGCGCTGGAGCAGTTGCTCAAGGACACTCGCTGGCATGGCGTCGACTACCTGGTGGTCGACCTGCCGCCGGGCACGGGCGACATCCAGCTGACGCTGGCGCAGAAAGTACCGGTCACGGGCGCGGTGATCGTGACCACGCCGCAGGACATCGCGCTGATCGACGCGAGAAAGGGCCTGAAGATGTTCGAGAAGGTCGGTATCCCCATCATCGGTATCGTCGAGAACATGAGCATCCACATCTGTTCCAAATGCGGCCACGAGGAGCATATATTCGGCAGCGGCGGGGCGGAGAAGATGTGCAAAGACTTCAATACCGAGCTCCTCGGCGCGCTGCCGCTGGACATGGCGATCCGCGAGCAGACCGATTCGGGCAAGCCGAGCGTGGTGGCCGACCCCGACGGGCGCGTCGCGGAGATCTACCGGACCATTGCGCGCCGCGTCGCGGTCAAGATCTCGGAGCAGGCGAAAGACATGACGTCGAAGTTTCCGAATATCGTAATTCAGAACACTTGACACCGCGCGGATTGGGGTCGAATGAATTCTGGACAAGCAGAATTCGAAGGCAGGAGGAATTGTGTCGAACGCCGGAGTGTTTCAGGCGAAAGCCAGGCTGTCGGAGTTGCTCGCGAAATAGTTGCTCGCCGCCTGCATCGTAGGCATGAAACCCGCGTCCCTATTGACTTCCAGGCTGGTTGGCGGATGAATTTCTGATCCGGAAGCACCGACTTCTGTATTGAAACGCAGTCGCGCGCTGCAGTTACAGTCACTTGGATTCCGCTCCCAATCTGGCTATAATAGCCAGATGAAAACCGCCTCGATTTCCGAAGCCAAGAACCGTCTCTCCGCCTACATCGACCTGGTGCGCAAGGGCGAGACGGTGCTGATCACCGACCGCAACACGCCGG
>JBBRAI010000094.1:0-8578 GCA_038206915.1 Burkholderiales bacterium
AGAAATCTTCCGAAGCAATTTGGATATATATATATATAAGAAGACAAGATTTTATTTTTTTTTGTTAGTGTTTTGCTAGCATGCTTAAAAAAATTACTAAACATGGATTATTAAATTATAAATTTGCTCGACCAAATCTCAAATATTATCATCAGATAAAATATCTAAAAAATCAACAACAATCTTCATCATTTAATGATAGCATTTTATCAGGAACTAATAGTGTATATATGGAGCAGATGTATGAAAATTGGATAAAGGATAAAAATAGTGTCCATCCATCATGGGATGCTTACTTCGCTAATATCGCAAAAGGATTACCTAATGAAAAATATTATGAATCAACACAACCAACTCGAGATTCTTATCAAAGTATAAGTGGTATAGATGAAAATGCTAAGCGAGCTATAAAAGAATCATTTTCAATATATTTAATGATCACATCATATATGAGAAGAGGTCATGAAAATGCTGATTATGATCCCTTACGTAAGACATTAAAAGAATACTTAAAAGGTTAATTTTTATAAATGGATAATTATATAGATCTAAATAAAAAAGAAGAACAAACAGGTGTTAAGCTAGTTAGATCAGTACATCATGAATTTGATTATAAAACATATGGTTTTACAGAAGCAGATCTTGATAGAGAATTTTATGTTAATTGGAGTCTTATGCGCGAGACGTGGGTCATCACGAGCGCGGCGCAGGCGCAGAATTCGATCGCGAAATCGCGATCCGACACCGCGTCGAGCGAATTGGCGCAGACGCCGTCGAAGCCCAGTTCCTTCGCCACCATGGCGCGATCGATCGGGTAGGAGGTCCCCGCGAGTGCAGCCGCGCCCAGCGGCAGGCGGTTCACGCGCTTGCGGCAGTCGGCGAGCCGTTCACGGTCGCGCGCGAACATCTCGAAGTAGGCCATCAGGTGGTGGCCGAAGGTCACCGGCTGCGCCACCTGCAGGTGGGTGAAGCCGGGCATCACCGTCCCCGCGTGGCGTTCGGCCAGATCCAGCAGGCTCGTTTGCAGCGCCTTTAGCTGGGCGCCGATCAGGTCGATCGCGTCGCGCAGCCACAGGCGCACGTCGGTCGCCACCTGGTCGTTGCGCGAGCGCGCCGTATGCAGGCGCTTGCCGGCGTCGCCGGCGAGCGCGGTCAGGCGGCGTTCGATGTTGAGGTGCACGTCCTCGTTCGCGAGCGACCACTTGAACTTGCCGCTGCGCAGTTCCTTGAGGATGGTGCGCATGCCCGCTTCGATTGCGGCGAGGTCGCGCTTGCTGATCACCGCGCAGGCGGCGAGCATGCGCGCGTGCGCGAGCGAGCCGCGGACGTCGTGTTCGGCGAGGCGCTGGTCGAACGCGACCGAGGCGGTATAGCGCAGCACGCGCTCGGCGACCGGTTCGGCAAAGCGCCCCGACCAGGCGGCGCGCGCTTGCGGCTTCTTGGCTGTGTTCTTGCTCATTGCGCTGAATGCAGTCAGAATCGAAAAAGTCCGGCGCATATGCGCCAATTAACATAGATTTTCAATGCCTTATCCGTGTCAAGTATAGAGCAAAACGCGGCATCGGACTCCCTCCCGGATTTCCGCAACCTCGGCGTGGCGGTGCGCATCCTGCTGCTCGGCAATGTCGCCGGCTTCGCCGCGGCGCTGATCCAGTCGCGCGATGCCGCGCAATTCGTGCCGCAGTTCGCCCAGTCGGCGGCGGTGCTCGAGCCGGCGCTGCTCGCCGCGCTGGTGTCGCTGTACGCCTTGTCGAATGGGCTGGCGCGCCTGCGTTACGCCTGGGGCGTGGCTGTTGTGATGTTGCTGGTCGCGGCCTGGAGCGCCCTGGCGCTGCAGCTGGGCGCGCTCCTCGGCGCCGCGCCGGTGGCCTACGAGTTGGTGCGCGCGGCGCTGCTCGGCGCGCTGCTTGCGGCGCTGATTTGCGCCTACTTCTACTGGCGCCGGCGCGCCTTCTCGCCCGCGCTCGCCGACGCGCGGCTGCAGGCGCTGCAGGCGCGCATCCGGCCGCATTTCCTGTTCAACAGCATCAATGCCGTGCTGTCGCTGATGCGCCGCGAACCGAAGCGCGCGGAGGAGGCCCTGGAAGACCTGGCTGAGCTGTTTCGCGCGCTGATGCAGGACAACCGGCGGCTGTCCACGCTGGCCGACGAACTGGCGCTGTGCCGGCAGTACCTGAGCCTGGAGCAGCTGCGCCTGGGCGAGCGCCTGCGCATCGAATGGAATGTCGAGGCCGCGCCCGGGGATGCGCGGGTGCCGCAGCTGCTGCTGCAGCCGCTGGTGGAGAACGCGATCTACCACGGCATAGAGCCGGGACTGGAGCCGGGCACGGTGCGCATTCGCATCGCGCGCGAAAAGAACCAGCTGCACCTGCTCGTCGCCAATCCCTATCACCCCGATTACCAGCACCGCGCCGGCAACCGCATGGCGCTTGCCAACCTGCGCGAGCGGCTGGCGCTGCACTTCGACGTAGAGGCCAGCCTGGAAACCGAAGTGGTCGGCGACAAATTCGAGATTCGCATTGTCCTGCCCTACCGGAGGCAGGATTGAGCGGCGCGCTCAGGGTAGTGCTGGTGGACGACGAGGCGCCGGCGCGCGCGCGCCTGAAAGAACTGATCGCCGATTGCGCGGCGCTCGCGCCGGCGCAGGTGGTGGGCGAGGCTGCCAACGGGCGCGAAGCGCTCGATTTGCTTGCGTCGGTCGCGGCGGACCTGGTGCTGGTGGACATTCGCATGCCGCAGATGAGCGGCATCGAGTTCGCGCGCCACGCGCTGGCGCTGCCCGCGCCGCCGCCGATCATTTTCGTCAGCGCCTACGACGAGTACGCGATCAAGGCGTTCGAGCTGCGCGCGCTGGACTATCTGTTGAAGCCGGTGCGCCGCGCGCGGCTGCTCGCGGCGCTGCAGCGCGCGCGCGGCCTCGCCGCACCCAGCGGCGAAGCGCTGCGCGGAATCGAGCGCACGCCGCGCCGGCACCTGCCCGTGGCCGAGCGCGGGCGCATCAGCCTGGTGCCGGTGGCCGACATCCTGTATCTCAGGGCGGAGCTGAAGTACGTCACCATCCGCACCGCGGAGCGCGAGTACCTGCTGGAAGAATCGCTGACCCACCTGGAACAGGAATTCGCCGAGGCATTCGTGCGCGTGCACCGCAATTGCCTGGTGGCGAAGTCGCGCATCCGCGGATTCGAGAAAGGCGAAGTGCAGGACGGAGAGCAGGGCTGGGTGGTGCTGCTCGAGGGCTGCGCCGAGAGGCTCGCAGTGAGCCGGCGCCAGTGGCAGGCGGTGAAGGAACTCGCGGCGCGCTAGCGGCGCTCGCGCAGGGCTGCGAGCGCGGCGTCGATGCGCTGGTCGATGAAATAGCCGTAGTAATCGGTGCTGCCGAAGCCCACCAGCGGCTCGGACAGCGCCTCGCCACGCGGGCCGAACAGCATCACCGTCGGCATCATGCTGACGCGGCTGCGGCGCGCGAATTCCGCATGGGTGGTCTTGATCCCGCCGAAATCGACCATTGCCGCGCCGCTGTCGACCACGACCTCGCGCATCATCACCTTGGCGCGGTAGTCCGGATTGCGCTGCATCGGCAGCAGGAATTCCTGCCGCGCGCGTTCGCACCAGGCGCAGCCGGTCTCGGAAAACAGCACCAGAAGCGGAATCCCGCGCTCGGCGGCAAGGCGCGCGTCCGCGGCGAGATCGCGCGCCTGCGCCATTTGCGCAGCCGCCGGCGCGGCGCAGGCGAGCGCGGCGATGAGCGCCGCGAGGCATGCTAGAATCCATCGCGTAAGCATTGAATGCGCGGCCTTGGTCATGGGCTGTTTCGGAATTGCCGAAACAGCTTCGTTATCGGGGAAGTGCGAGGGGGCGGTGCCCCTCTTTTTTTGCGGCAAATTCCAAGATTCCAGTCTTGAGTCATCCTGATCGCATCGTCATCGCCACGCGCCAAAGCCGCCTCGCGCTGTGGCAGGCAGAGCATGTGCGCGACCGGCTGCGCGGATTATATCCGGATTGCCGGGTGGAACTGCTTGCGCTGTCCACGCGCGGGGACGAAATCCTCGACACCTCGCTGGCCAAGATCGGGGGCAAGGGCCTGTTCGTGAAGGAGCTGGAGCTGGCGCTGGCGGAAGGTCGTGCCGACCTGGCGGTGCATTCGGCCAAGGACGTGCCGATGGAATTGCCCGCCGGCTTCGCGCTGGGCGCGATTCTGGAGCGCGAAGACCCGCGCGATGCCTTCGTCTCCGGAAAATTCGAAACCCTCGACGCACTGCCCGCGGGGGCCGTGGTCGGCACCTCCAGCCTGCGGCGCGAAGCGCAGCTGCGCAGCCGCTACCCGCAGCTTGAGGTCAACAGCCTGCGCGGCAACCTCGATACGCGACTGGCCAAGCTTGACCGCGGCGAACACGATGCCATCATCCTCGCCGCCGCCGGCCTCAAGCGCCTCGGCCTGGGTGCGCGCATCCGCTCGGTGCTGACGGTGGAGCAGAGCCTGCCCGCCGCGGGACAGGGCGCGCTCGCGATCGAATATCGCAGCGAACGCGCGGACATTGCCGCGTGCCTCGCCGCCCTCAACCACCGCGCCACCGAACTGGCGGTGCGCGCCGAGCGCGCCGTGAGCCGGGCCCTCGGCGGCAGCTGCCAGCTGCCGCTCGCCGCCTACGCCAGCGCCAACGCCGCGACCCTCGATCTGCGCGGCCTGGTGGCCAGCCCGGATGGAAAAGACATGGTCGCCGCGGCAGTCGCCGGCCCCTCCGGAATGCCCGAGGAACTGGGCATGCGCCTCGCCGCCGAACTGCGCGCGCAAGGCGCCGAGCGCATCCTCGCCGCACTGCTATGAGTTCGACGGCGCTGGCCGGGCGCCGCGTCGTGGTGACGCGCCCCGCGGGTCAGGCGGCGCACCTGGCGCAGCTGATCCGCGCCGCCGGCGGCGAAGCGCTGCTGTATCCGGTGCTGGAGATTTTCGCGCTCGGCGAGTCGGCGCAGCTGCGCGCGCTGATCGGGCGGCTGGATAGCTTCGATCTCGCGATTTTCATCAGTGCCAATGCGGCGAGCACCGCGCTCGCGCTGGTGCGCGCGCGGCGCGACTGGCCGCCGGGCCTGCGCGTCGCCACGGTGGGCCGCGGCAGCGAGCGCGAACTTGAGCGCCACGGCTTCACCGGCGTGATCGCCCCGCGCGAGCGCTTCGACAGCGATGGCCTGCTGGCGCTGCCCGAAATTGCCCGTATGCAGGGCAAGCGCGTGGTGATCTTCCGCGGCGAAGGCGGGCGCGAGCTGCTCGGCGAAACGCTCGTCGCGCGCGGCGCCGCAGTCGAGTATGCCGAATGCTATCGCCGCGGCCGCCCCGAAGCCGATCCCGCGCCGCTGCTCGCCTTGTGCGCGCGGCGCGAACTCGATGCGTTCACCGTGACCTCGAGCGAGGGTCTGGCCAACCTGCACGCAATGCTGGGTGATGCCGGAACGCAATGCCTGCAGGACACGCCCCTGTTCGCGCCGCACGCGCGCATCGTTGCAGCGGCGCGCGTCCTGAACGTGCAGACCGTGGTGTTGACCGGGCCGGGTGACGAAGGACTGGTCGCGGGATTGGCCGGTTTTTTTGCTAAAGTGTGAACATCGCAGGCTTATAACGACATCCATGAACGAAAGCAATTCCGAACCGGACCACGTCGCTGCGGAGCCGCTAGCGGCCGTTCCGCCGGAGGAGCCCAGCGGCCGCAGCGCGCGCGAGCCGTCCGCTCTCAACTGGCGCCTGCCGGTGCTGCTGGTGCTGCTGGCGGCGATCGGCGTGGTTTCCTGGCAATGGTACGACACGCGCAGCCGCCTCGATGCGATCCGCGAGGAGCTGGCGCAGCGTCTGCGCGCGAGCGACAACGTGGCGAGCGAGAGCCGCGCGCTGGCGAAACAGGCGCTTGAGGGCGCGCGCGACGCCCAGGGCAAGCTGAGCGTGCTCGAAAACAAGATCGCCGAGTCGCAGAGCCAGCAGCTCGCGCTGGAGTCCCTGTACCAGGAACTGTCGCGCAGCCACGACGAATGGGCGCTGGCCGAGATCGAACAGATGCTCACCGTGGCCTCGCAGCAGCTGCAGCTCGCGGGCAACGCGCAGGCGGCGCTGCTCGCGCTGCGCACCGCTGAGGGGCGGCTGGCGCGCTCGGACCGGCCCCAGTTCATTCCGCTGCGGCGCGTGCTCAACCGCGACATCGAGCACCTGAAGACCGCTCCCCATCTCGACATCACCGGCATGGCGCTGCGCCTGGACCAGCTCATCGCCGAGACCGAGCACCTGCCGCTGCACTTCGACGAACGTACGCTCGACGCGGAAAAATCGACGCAGCCCTCGAACGCCGACAGCGTCTGGTTGCGCGTGCTGAACGAGGTGTGGGGCGAATTGAAGCAGCTGGTGCGCATCCGCAGCATGGATCAGCCCGATGTCGCGCTGTTGTCGCCGGCGCAGTCCTATTTCCTGCGCCAGAACCTGCAGCTGCGCCTGCTCGACGCGAGGATGGCGCTGCTCGCGCGCGACCCGGCGCGCTACCGCTCGGATCTGGACACTGCGCGCACCTGGATCATGCGCTACTACGACACCCGCGCAAATGCCACCGCCGCGGCGCTGGCGAGCCTGAAGCAGCTCGAGGCCAGCAGCATCAACGTCGAGCTGCCGAGCATCGCCGACAGCCTCGCGGCGGTGCGCAATTTCAAGGTGTCGCGCGACAAGGCCGCGCGGTGAACGCGGCGGGCGGGGACTGACGGTGCGCGGCCTGATGTGGGTATTGGCGGTGTTCGCCCTGGCGGTGGGCCTGTCGCTCGCCGCGCAGCTGAACGACGGCTACGCGATCCTGGTGTTTCCGCCCTATCGCGCCGAGCTTTCGCTTAATTTTGCCATCCTGCTCGGGCTGGCCGGCTTCACGCTGGGCTATCTGCTGCTGCGCATGGTGGGCCACACGCTGCGACTGCCGCTGTATGTGCGCGAGTTCCGCCTGCGCCGGCGCGAGAGGAAAGGCCGTGCGGCGATGCTCGCCGCGCTGCAGGCGCTGTTCGAAGGCCGCTACGCGCGCGCTGAAAAAGCGGCAGGCAAAGCCTGCGATCTGGGCGAGGCGCCGGCTCTTTCCGCGCTGATCGCGGCGCGCGCAGCCGGCGAATTGCGCGAACTCGGGCGGCGCGACCAGTGGCTGGAACGCGCCGGATCCGCGGACGGAAAGGCGCGCCAGGCGCGGCTTGCGGTGCAGGCGGGCCTGCTTCTGGACGAGCGGCGCTACGACGATGCGCTCGTGGTGCTGCGCGAGTTGTCGGAGAACGAACCCAAGCGCATCGCCACCCAGCGCATGCTGTTGAAGGCGCACGAGCGCCTCGGACACTGGGACGAGGTGCGGCGGCTGGCTGCCGCGCTGGGCAAGCGCGGCGCGCTGCCCGAGGCGGCCGCCGCGCAGTTGCGCATCACCGCGCAGATCGAGGCGCTGCGCCAGCAGGCGGGGGACGCCGCCGGACTCGCCGAGTGCTGGCAGCGCACCGATGACCGGCTGGATGCGCGCGTCGCGCGTACCGCGGCGCGCCTGTTCATCGACAGCGGCGATTGCCTCCGCGCGCACCAGATCATCGCCGCCGCGCTGGAAGCGAATTGGAGCGAGGAGCTGATCCTGCTCTACGGCGAGTGCCTGGGCGCGGATGTGCTGGCGCAGATCGAACGCGCCGAGAAGTGGCTCAAGTCGCAGCCGCGCGAGCGCGCGCTGCTGCTCACGCTGGGGCGCCTGTGCCTGCAGCAGGAATTGTGGGGCAAGGCGCAGAGCTATCTCGAGGCCAGCCTGTCCGAGGCGCCCAGCCGCAGCGCGCACGTCGCGCTGGCGCAACTGTCCGACCGCATCGGCAGGGCCGAGGCAGCGGACCGGCACTATCGCGCCAGCGCCGACGCGAATCTGCGGCCCTAGCGGCTGTTACATCATGGGAGGGAGGCGCGCATGATCGCGATAATATTCGAAGTGGTTCCGGCACCCGGACGCAAGCAGGAATACCTGGATTTGGCCGCGGCGCTGCGGCCCGAGCTGGAGAAGCAGGACGGATTCATCTCGATCGAGCGCTTCTCCAGCCTGAGCAATGAAGGCAAGATTCTGTCGCTGTCGTACTGGCGCGACGAAGACGCGGTGAAGCGCTGGCGCCAGTTCGAAGGCCACCGCCAGGCGCAGGCGCGCGGTCGCGGTGGCGTATTCGCCGATTACCGCCTGCGCGTGGCGAGCGTGCTGCGCGACTATGGCATGGGCGAGCGCGCCGAAGCGCCCGCCGACAGCCGCGACGCGCACGGCGGCTAGGGCACCCCGCGGGCGCGACCGCTCCGGGCGCGCCAAATCACGCGAATGTCTCGACTGCACGGCGCAGCAGCGCGGTGCAATCCGTGAGGATTGCGCCAAGCCCTTGTCTGCGAAGGGAAGTTGTATTTTCGGCGGCGGTGCGGCGGCCGTTTCGGGTGTCGCGGGTTTTTAGACTTGTCCGGTTCTGTAGCACATGAATTGTCCGCTTTTTCTGTTGAGGGCGGGAAGCGGCGCAGGGCGTCCCCCAGGGGGATTTCCTTCGGGGCATAGCCCGAAGCCGATTTCCGCCCTAAACA
>JBBRAI010000095.1:0-8316 GCA_038206915.1 Burkholderiales bacterium
TGATTCTGGCGGTGCCGCGCATCGGCACCATCTCGCCCTGGTCCTCCAAAGCCACCGACATCGCGCGTCAGTGCGGGCTGCCCGCGGTGCGGCGCCTCGAGCGCGGCATCGCGTATTACCTCGAAGGCGCGCACGGGCACAAATGGGAGGTGGCCGCGCTGTTGCATGATCGCATGACCGAGGCCGTGCTCGATACGCTGGACGCCGCGGAGCAGCTGTTCCGCCATGTGGCGCCGCGGCCGCTGGTCTCGATCGATGAGTCCGCGCGCGGCCGCGAGGCGCTGGAGGAGGCCAACCGCGACATGGGCCTGGCGCTGTCGGCGGACGAAATCGACTATTTGCTGGAGAATTTCCGCGCCATCGGCCGCAATCCTACCGACGCCGAACTCACCATGTTCGCGCAGGCCAATTCCGAGCACTGCCGCCACAAGATTTTCAACGCCGCCTGGGTCATAGACGGCAAAGCCGAGACGCAGACGCTGTTCGGCATGATCCGCGAGACCGAGAAGGCGAATCCGCAGGGCACGGTTCTCGCCTATTCCGACAACTCCGCCATCATGGAAGGGCGTGAATTCGCGCGCTTTTACCCCGACGCGTCCGGCCGCTATGGCTATCATCGCGAGTCCACGCATACGCTGATGAAAGTGGAGACGCACAATCATCCGACTGCAATCTCGCCTTTTCCCGGCGCGGCCACCGGCTCCGGCGGCGAGATCCGCGACGAGGGGGCAACCGGCCGCGGAGCCAGGCCCAAAGCCGGTCTCGCGGGATTTTCGGTGTCGAATCTGCGCATACCCGGCGCGATTCAACCGTGGGAGGACTACCTGCCCTCCCCAGCCCCTCTCCCAGGGGGACAGGGGAGCGTCGAGCGCTGCGCGCAAAATTGGGTGGGCAAGCCCGGGCGGATCGCCTCGGCACTGGACATCATGCTCGAGGGACCGATCGGCGCCGCCGCGTTCAACAACGAGTTTGGCCGCCCCAATCTGGCAGGTTACTTTCGCAGCTTCGAAATGCAGGCCGCGGGCGAAGTGCGCGGCTATCACAAGCCGATCATGATCGCCGGCGGCGTGGGCAACATCGCCGCGCGCGATGCGCTCAAGCTCGGACTGCCCGAGGGCGCGCTGCTGATCCAGCTCGGCGGACCGGGCATGCTCATCGGCATGGGCGGCGGCGCCGCTTCGAGCATGGCCACCGGGGCCAATACCGAAGACCTGGACTTCGATTCGGTGCAGCGCGGAAACGCCGAAATCCAGCGCCGCGCGCAGGAGGTCATCGACTGCTGCTGGCAGCTGAGCGACGCGAACCCCATCCTGTCGATCCATGACGTGGGCGCGGGCGGGCTGTCGAACGCGCTGCCCGAGCTCGTGCACGGCGCCGGCCGCGGCGCGACGCTGCAGCTGCGCGCCGTGCCGAGCGAAGAGCCGGGCATGTCGCCGCGCGAAATCTGGTGCAACGAGGCGCAGGAGCGCTACGTGCTCGCGATCGAGCCCGGACAGCTCGAAACCTTCAGCGCGATTTGCGCGCGCGAGCGCTGCCCGTTCGCGGTGCTCGGCGCCGCGACGCGCGAGCAGCAGCTCAGGCTAGCCGACGAGCGTTTCGGCAACCTGCCGGTGGACATGGACCTCGGCGTGCTGCTTGGCAAGCCGCCGCGCATGCTGCGCGACGTCGTGCGGCGCAGGCGCGAACTCGCGCCGTTCTCCGTCGCCGGCATCGAACTCGCCGAAGCCTGCCACCGCGTGCTGCGCCATCCGACGGTGGCGGACAAGACCTTTCTCATCAGCATCGGCGATCGCACCGTGGGCGGCCTGTGCGCGCGCGATCCCTGCGTCGGTCAGTGGCAGGTCCCGGTAGCCGATTGCGCGGCGACCCTGCTCGGTTTCGAGGAATACGCGGGCGAAGCCTATTGCATGGGGGAGCGCTCGCCGCTCGCGCTCATCGACGCGCCGGCTTCGGGGCGCATGGCGGTGGGCGAGGCGCTGACCAATCTCGCGGCTGCCCCGGTGGAATTGTCACGCGTAAAGCTGTCGGCCAACTGGATGGCCGCGGCGGGGCACGCGGGCGAGGACGCTGCGCTATTCGATACCGTGCGCGCGGTGGCGCTCGAACTGTGCCCGGCGCTGGGCATCGGCATCCCGGTGGGGAAGGATTCGCTGTCGATGAAAACCAGCTGGGCGGAGGCGGGGCAGAAAAAGGAAGTGGTGGCGCCGCTGTCGCTGATCGTGTCGGCCTTCGCGCCCTGCGCCGATGCGCGCCGCGTGCTCACGCCGCAGCTGCGCCTGGATGCGGGCGCGAGCGCGCTGATCCTGGTCGATCTGGGCTGCGGCAGGAACCGCCTCGGCGGCTCCATCCTGGCACAGGTCTACGGGCAAATCGGCGACATGGCGCCGGACGTGGATGACGCGCCGGCGCTGAAGCGTTTCTTTAACGCAGTGCAGGCGCTCAACGCCGACGGCCTGGTGCTCGCCTATCATGACCGCTCCGATGGCGGCCTGTTCGCCGCGGCCTGCGAAATGGCTTTCGCCGCGCACTGCGGCCTGACGCTGGACATCGGCCCGCTGTGCCCGGACGGCGCCGACGCGCAAGGCGCGCTCGCCGCGCTGTTCAGCGAGGAGCTGGGCGCGCTGCTGCAGGTGCGCGCGCAGGATCGCGACACGGTGCTCGCGCGCCTCGCCGCCGACGGCCTGCAGGCGCACGCCGTCGGCGCGCCCGGCACGGGCGGCGAGATCCGCATCGCGCGCGGCGCGGCGACGCTGTTCGCGGCGCCGCGCGTCGAGCTGCAGCGCGCCTGGGCCGAAACCAGCTGGCGCATGCAGTCGCTGCGCGACAATCCGCAATGCGCACGCGAGGAATACGAACAGATCCTCGACGCAGATGACCCCGGGCTGCACGCCAGCCTCGGCTTCGATCCCGCGGAGGACGTCGCGGCGCCTTACATCGGCAAGGGCGCGCGGCCGCGAATCGCCGTACTGCGCGAGCAGGGCGTGAACGGACACGTCGAAATGGCGGCGGCGTTCGACCGCGCCGGCTTCGAGGCGGTCGACGTGCACATGAGCGACATCATCGCGGGCCGCGTCTCGCTGCAGGGTTTCCGCGGGCTGACTGCCTGCGGCGGTTTTTCCTACGGCGACGTGCTTGGCGCGGGCGAGGGCTGGGCCAAGTCCATCCTGCTCAATGTGCGTGCGCGCGCGCAGTTCGAGGCCTTCTTCGCCCGCGGCGACGTGTTCGCGCTGGGCGTGTGCAACGGCTGTCAGATGATGAGCAATCTACGCGACATCATCCCCGGTGCCGCGCACTGGCCGAAATTCCTCAAGAACAAGTCGGAGCAGTTCGAGGCGCGCTTTGTGATGGTCGAAATCACCGACAGCCCGTCGCTGTTCTTCGCCGGCATGGCGGGCAGCCGCATGGCGATGGCCACGGCGCACGGCGAGGGCAGGGCGGTGTTCGCTGCTGCGCGCGATCAGGCAGGAGCGCTGGTCGCGCTGCGCTTCGTCGACAACCGCGGTGCGCCGACCGAACGCTATCCGGCCAATCCCAACGGCTCGCCGGCGGGCATCACCGGACTTACCACCGCCGATGGCCGCTTCACCATCCTGATGCCGCATCCGGAGCGCGTGTTCCGCAGCGTGCAGCAGTCCTGGCATCCGCCGGGCTGGGGCGAGGACAGCCCGTGGATGCGCATGTTCCGCAACGCGCGCGTCTGGGTGGGCTGAGGCGCGCGGCGGGACGCGCTCAGCGCAGCGCGTGATTCGCCAGCAGCGCGGCGGTGAGCAGCAGCACCGCCCCGGCCTGATGCAGCGCAGCCAGCGGCACCGGAACCAGCAGCAGCAGGGTGGAGATCCCCAGGGTGATCTGCAGCGCCAGCACGGCTGCAAGCAGGTTCAGCGCCAGGCGCGCGCGCGGACCCAGCGCCGCGCGCCGCGCCTTCAGCCATAGCCAGGGCACGAGCAGCGCCAGCAGCCACGCGCCCAGGCGGTGGTCGAACTGCACCGTGGCCGGGTTGTTGAAAAAATTCAGATGCCAGGGCCGGAGCATGAAAATCTCCGGCGGCACCAGATGGCCGTTCATCAAGGGGAAGGTGTTGTAGGCGAGGCCGGAATGGGTGCCGGCGACGAAACCACCGGTCACTACCATATAGACGACCACGGCGGTGTTGATCCAGGAAAAGCGGCGCAGCGATGGCTGCGGCGCACCGGCTGCGGTCGTGCGCGGGTAGAGCAGGCCCAGCGCGGTCCACAGCATGGCCGCGTAGATCGCCAGCGCGATGCCCAGGTGCGCGGTGAGCCGGTACTGCGACACGCGCGGGTCATCCACCAGACCCGATTTCACCATGTACCAACCCATCGCGCCCTGCAGGCCGCCGAGCACGAACACGCCCGCCAGCCGCAGCGCCAGCGGCCGGTCGATTCGCCCGCGCCACCAGAACCACAGCAGCGGCAGCAGAAATACCAGTCCTATCGTGCGGCCCAGCAGGCGATGGAAATATTCCCACCAGAAGATGCCCTTGAACTCATCCAGGCTCATCGCGTGATTGACCTTGCGGTATTCCGGCGTCAGCTGATACTTGGCGAAGATCTCCTGCCACTGCGCCGCGTTCAGCGGCGGCAGCGTGCCGACGATGGGCTGCCACTCGACGATGGACAGGCCGGAATGGGTGAGCCGCGTCACGCCACCCACCACGACCATGGCGAACACCAGCGCGCAGCAGGCGAGCAGCCACGCCGCGACCTGCAGGCGCGCGCGCGCGCCGGGCGCGGTGTCGGAAACCAGAACTATGGATTCAGCGGAGAGGGAACTCATTGGGAGGAATTGGCAGCGACGGTTCGCAAGTGCGTACGGGCGTAAGCCTAATCGAAACCGGCGCCGGCAGCCAGCGGCACGGAGGCCGCCGCAGGGCGACCGGGAGGGTGCTCTGGCGGCCCGGCGCGGGCATCTGTTATAATCCGCCCCTCGCGCCTGTAGCTCAGTTGGATAGAGTACTTGGCTACGAACCAAGGGGTCGTGGGTTCGAATCCTGCCAGGCGCGCCAATAAATGTAGTTAAATTAAGCGGTTGTGACGAGAGTCACAACCGCTTTTTTCTTGGTCTGTGTTACAGCGTGTATTCCCCGGATACGACCGCCATCACGATGTCACGATTCTGCGCCGTGACTGAGCGATTAACGACCGTCGCCATCGTGATGCCCTTAAGCTT
Organism: Burkholderiales bacterium; assembly: GCA_038206915.1. Taxonomy (GTDB): domain Bacteria; phylum Pseudomonadota; class Gammaproteobacteria; order Burkholderiales; family SG8-39; genus 2-12-FULL-64-23. The sequence continues at coordinate 5,191 of JBBRAI010000095.1, forward strand.
AAGAGTCAGTCGAGATCAGGTGGCCGGTCAGATATTGGTGCAAAACACTCGCCACCAGGGTCTGATAAGGCATTCCGAGTTTTGCCGCCTTGGTCTGAAGCTCAATCATATCCATCGACGACATTCGCACGTTCATCCGTTTATCGCGCTTCAAAGTGGTGGCAGCAATGCGCTTGGCCTTCCCTTTTTCCGTCGCTGTAGCACGCTTGATCTTGAGTTCGCCCCGCTCAAACGCCCCAAGCAGCGCGGTCTCTTCCAAATCAAAATTGTGGGTTAGCTTTTTGGCCATGGGTTCGCTCCGGTTAATCAGCCTTCTATTTCCTGCATAAATTCGCGGGTGCCCTTTCGGGTCGGAATCACCGTCTTGAGAAAAATCCATTGTTTTTCGCGTACAAACGGCACTATGTAGACATAGCCCTTTACGTCGACGAAGTAAATTTCCTGGTGCGCATATCGATCGGTGTTGTGATGGCGGCGGGTTGCCAGCAAGTTGCCTGTCGCGAGAGCAACGACGACGTCCTCAAGCGAAATACTCCGTTGCGTTCGCAGCCATACGTTTTTCCTGGCGCGCCATTTCAATTCCATACTACGATACTAGGAAAATGCGAAGCAATTGTCGCCTATTCGGCACCTTATTGTTCAGTTCCATCTATGCAGCCTGAGCCATTTTCACGCCGAACGGCGAGGGATCTAATTTTCTCGCGAGTTACGCTCTCCGTTCCAAACGCACGCGGAAACGTGCCGCTTGACATTACAATCCAGCGCATTACAATCTAATGCAGTAGATTACATAACGCCATGATACTGACATTCAAGCACCGCGGACTTGAACGGTTTTTTAGGAAAGGTGACCACCGCGGCATCATTGCCAAGAGCGAGGTGCGGGTCGAACGAATCCTTGACCGCCTGGACTCCGTGGTGAAGCCCGATGACATGAACATTCCCGGCTTCAAGTTTCACCAGCTATCGGGCGGTCGCAGGGGTGTGTATTCCGTGGCGGTGACAGGAAATTGGCGTATTACTTTTCGATTCGATGGCCAAGACGCCACCAATGTTGATCTGGAGGATTATCACTGATGAAGAGCCTACGTGACCCAAACCGTCGCCCGACGCACCCGGGCGCGATCCTGCGCGAGGACGTGCTGCCGGCCTTGAGAATGACCCAGGCCGAGCTTGCACAAAGGCTTGGCGTGTCCCGGCTGTCCGTTTCCGAACTGCTGCATGAGAAACGCTCCTTCACGCCGGAGATGGCCGCACGCGTTGCGAAGCTGCTCAATACGACGCCGGAGAGCTGGCTGCGTATGCAGGAAGCAGTGGATCTATGGGAAGTGGCGCAAAGGCCTGAGAAGCTCGCCGGCATCAAACCGATTAAGGGTGAGCTGCAGACGGCATAGATTTTTACCGTCTTCGGTGCGGTCCACCGGGAAAGCGGCGGCAAGGGCGCGATGAACAACCAGGCCGCCTGACCACAAAGCAAGCTGCACGGAGGTACGCCACTAAGTTCTTCAATAGCGGCTATCGAGGTGTGCGGACCTCCAGCGCCGACTATTCAACCAGCGATCCGCTCCGTCGAATTATGCAGCTGCTCGACTCTCGTCCTGCCCCATGCATCCAGTTTTCTTGTAATGTCTCGCTGTGGGGGACTTAATCACCCGCGCTTTCGGAAGGTTTCCCGCATTCACCATCGATGACATATAGGGCTACAGCCATGGAATGGCAGGACATTCGCGCTGCGCTCTCGCGCATGGAACCTCCCTTTCCTCATGCCGCCGCGGCGGAGGCGCGTGCGCGATGGGATGAACTCGCTCCGTTTTTCGTGGCGGAGATCGAGCGCGTTGCCGATGGCGGCTCGACCACGCTCGATGAGGCAGGTGGGGAGTGGGACGGTCTGTTTTCCTTCGCCAACTATCTGGCGGCGGAAAAGCGCGATGCCAGGGCCTACCGACCGCTGACGCGGGCCTGCCATTGTTCCGCGGAGCGTGCCGGGGAACTGTTTGGCGATGACGCCGGTGGCAACCTCGGGCAAATTCTCGCCTCGGTCTGCGATGGCGATCTCGCGCCGCTCAAAGCGCTGGCGGAGGATCGCGGCGCCGGCCTGTGGTGCCGTTACGCGGCGATGCACGCGCTCACGGTGCGGGTGATCGAGGGCGATGGCGGGCGCGACGAGGCGCTCGCCTATATTGCGGATTTGTGCGAACGGGAGGCGGACTTCCTGCGTCGCACGGCACCGAACGACGACGCTGATCTCGATGCGTTTCTGACCTGGGCCGCGGACACTAGCCGCGATCTGGGCCCGGCGCCCATGCTGGAGAAAATCCGCGGCTGGCTAGGCGAGGGGCTGATCGACCCGAGCGTCACGGGTATCAAAGAATTCGAAAGGGGTGCCGCCATGCCCGTGGCGGACTGTATCGCCGAAGCCGCCGCGAACGAGAACAACCGCTATATCGGGAATGCCCTGGATGAATTGGCGTCCTGGTACTGTTACGAGGTTCCCGAGCCGGATCAAGGGGCCGGCGGCTCGGGCTGGCCTGACAAGCCCGCTCACAGCACCGGCACCGTCCTCAGGGACACGCCCAAGGTCGGCCGCAACGATCCTTGCCCTTGCGGCTCCGGAAAGAAGTTCAAGAAGTGCTGCGGCAAGGAAAGCCCCGAAGCCGTCGCGGACGACGGCAAAGACGGTGGCGTCGGCAAAGCGATTGCATGGCTGACCAGCCGCCACGGCAAAGCGGTGAAGACTGCGGTCGCGGCCATGCTCAACGATGATCTGGACGCCTCAGAGCAGGCCTTGCTTCAAGAGCTCGGCGATGACGAATGGAAGGGAATGCAGATCAATGCGATGGAGTGGCTGCTGAGCGAAGGCAGCATTGCCGTCAAGAGCGTGCAGCGCAATGTGGCGGGCCTGTTGCTCGGGCCGGGCGGGCCGGCATTCACGGCCACCCAGCGCTCATGGATCGAGCAGTTGAGTCGCCGGCCGCTGCGGCTCTACGACATCACCGAGGTCATGCCGGGGATCGGCATGCGCCTGTGCGATGCGCTCGATACCGAGGCGGCGCCGCTGATGGTGCAGGAAAGGTCGGGCAGCGCGTACGCCCGGGTCGGCAACCTTATCGGTGTGCGGATCATGGA
>JBBRAI010000096.1:0-8096 GCA_038206915.1 Burkholderiales bacterium
GGCGCAATCAACGCCGGCAGCAACGCAGTCGAAATCAAGGCGGGCGGCGCCATACTCCAGGCGCTTGGAACCGATGCCAGCACCAACATCTTTGCCGGGTCGGCCGACCTGGCGAGCATTTTCGGGGGCAAGTCCGGCGGACTCGCGATCAGTGCGAACACTCAGCTTACCGGCGCGCTTTCGGCCACGGTCGGCTCGGGCGCGAACTTCGGCGGCATCCGCTTCAAGAACACCGGCGCGCAACCGGTGAGCGTAGTGCTGGTCGATAATGCCCTCGCGGGTGCCGGCGTCAGTTTCCTCAACACTGGAAACATCGACAGCACCTCAGGCTACACGCTGACGACCCTGAACGGCGGCGATCTGGCGCTGCTGTCGAACGGAAACATCAGCTGGGACGGCGGCACTCTGAGCACGCCCAGCGGCAGCATGCTCATGAGCGCCGACGGCAGCATAGCGGTGAAGGGCGCGCTGTCCTCTCCGGTCGACCTCGCCCTGTCGTCCACAAGCTCGATCAGCGTCGGCGTCGGCGGCAGCGTCAGCACCGGCGGGACCGGCACGGCGGCGTTCACCGCACCGAGCGTGAACATCAACGGCTCGGTCAGCGCGGCGGACGATGTCGGCATCATCGCCGACGCGATCATCCTGGGTTCCGGATCCAGAACCAATGCCGGCCACGACGTGATATTTGCGGCCAGCAATTTAACGGCTACAAATTCGGCCGTTTCAGCAGGACACGACATCTCGGCCGCCGTTACCGGTGATTTGCGCCTCAATGGATCGAGTTTCACCGCGGGCCATGACATTTTCATCAATATGCTCGGCCCGACTTCGACGCTTTACCTCAACGACACGACCGGGCTGCCGCCTGCGTTCTTGTGGGCGCAGGCACCGAGCACCGTCAATCTGTCTTTCCCGGCGCGCGCTTCCGGCGGCTTGGTGGTGGATGGCCTTGCAGTGGATCCGCTGAATTTCGTGACGGTTCCGGGCAGCAGCGGCCTGTTCTACGGCGCGGCGAAGGTTCCCGCGACGTTCGGAGCCGGACTCAAGCTGGCCTACAGCACAGGTACGCCCGATGCCAACATTACTCCTCCTCCGACGGCTACTCCTCCGACGGTAGCAAACCTTTTTGACGCAGTCCTGGCTGCGGTCAATGCGACTAGCACACCGATAAGCCGGCCGTTCGGTACGCCGGTCGGGACTGGCGGCGGCTTGGGGCCGCAAGCAAAATTGGGCGGAACGCTGGATTCCGGCGGGATCGGCGGCACCGAAGGCACGTTTGGCGGATCCTCCGACGAAAAAAGCGAACATAAGGACGAAGACAAGGACAAGACCGACAAGGCAACCGGGTTGAAGAAGCAAGACGACAAGCCGACAACGAAGAAGCTTTCGACCTGTAGCTAAGTGGAGCACTGACCATGACCAGACTTGCGTCCATCCTGGCAGGGTTGCTGCTTCTGGCGACAGTCGCCTCCAGCGGCATCGCGTATGCGGCCAACGTGGTCGGACAGGTCACGCACCTGTCGGGTACGCTCATCGCCAAGCGTGCCGATGGTACGACCAAGCTGCTCTCGGTCAAGTCCGAGGTGCAGGAGGGGGACACGCTTTCCACGCAGCAGGAGACTTTTGCGCGGATCAAGTTTTCCGACAACGGTGAAGTGGTACTGCGTCCCGGCACACAACTGAAGGTTGCAGCCTATTCCTTCAACCAGGCCAAGCCCGAAGCCGACAACGTATTCCTGGACATGCTCAAGGGTGGAATGCGTGCGGTGACCGGCCTGGTAGGCAAGCGCAATCGCGACGCCGTGAGCGATGGCACTGTAACGGCGACCATCGGCATTCGTGGCACCCATTTCGGCGCCCTGTTTTGTCAGAGCGACTGCGGCGGCGTTCCCACTACGACCGGCAAGCCGCCGGAGAACGGCCTGCATCTGGACGTTGCTTCCGGAGCTATCGTGGTCAAGAACTCGGCTGGCTCGCAGGTGATCAACACCGGCCAGTTCGGTTTTGTGCAAAATGCAAACTCGCTTCCGGTGATCGTGCCGCCGTCGCAGGGCATACAAGTGACCATGCCGACCAGCATCAGCCAGAACGATTCTTCCGGCCGTGGCATCGGCAAGGGCAACGACAGCCAGTGTGCCGTGCAGTAGTCGCGGGCTTTCGCCTGTATTCGGCGCGTTCCGCTAGTCTGCAACCCGGGAAATAAAGTCTTCGTATTTGTGACTCGCGCTGCGCGGAATCGCTTGCATCTGTTCAAACGCAAACTTGAACGGGTAACCCAGACAGTCCTGCAAGGCCGCTATCAGGGCTTTTTTCTCGCTTTTTGTGAATTCGCGTGACCCGACCACGCGCAACACGATGTGTTCGCGCGTCGTCTGTTCCATCTGCAACTGGCGTATCGGTGCAAGGTGCGCCCACTTCGCGCTGGGAAAACTCGGCCATACGCGCCTGCCGTCGGGGAAACTGAGCATGTTGCGCTCGCGCCCGAGAATGCGCCGGATCACCGGCAGCCCGCGTCCGCAGGGGCAGGGCGCGCCGGCCTCGGCGTAATCGCCCAGCGCGTAGCGAAACAGCGGCATGGCGAAATTGTGCAGCGTGCTTACCACCACGCGTCCGATCCGGCCCGGCTCGCATGGCCGGTCGGCATCATCAAGTATCTCGACGACCAGATTCTCTGCCTGCACATGGTAGTGCTCGTGCTGCGGGCATTGCAGCGCGATATAGCCGACTTCTTCCGCAGTGTAGATATCGGCGAGTGATGCACCCCAGGCCTCGCGCACTGCCGCGCGTGTACCGTCCGGAAGCACGCCCTCGAAAGAGCGCGCCTGCAACAGTCCGGGCAGACGGATCTGGCGTTCGATGCTGCGGCGCGCGAGCCAGTACAGGTTCGATGCGGTGGTGATCAAATATTGCGGCGACTGCAGGCACAGCCAGTCGAGCTGCGCATCGATATCGGCCGGCAATCCCATATGGACGCATGGCCCTGTCGTAAACGCGGTATCGGTGGATGGTCCCCAACTTTCCGACTCGCCGGTCCCGACCTTGGTGCGGATCGAGGCCAGTTTTGCGGAAAAATCGCGCCGATGCCACAGATGGTCGCGCAAGGTGAAAGCGCGCCAGAACAACTGGGTGAGCTCGGATCCGTAGTAGGTGATCGGACTGCCGGTTGAACCGGAGGTTTCGCCCTGCAGCTGCGCGCCATGCGCAGGCGGCACGCTAGCGCACAGCAATGCGCGCCCCTGCGTCTGGACGTCTGGGCGCGTCATTATGGGCAAGGATCGAAACAGCTCCGGCGTCGGTTCAAGTTGCGGGTTGATTCCGCTTGCGTCGAAGCGTTCGCGCCAGAATGGAATCGTGTCGTAGGCGTGGCGCAGCCCCAGCCCCAGTTGGCGCGTCTGCAAGCTTCCGAGTTCGGCCAGCGAAAGCCACTGGCTGGATTCCAGTTGATATTGCAGTGCAAGCGCGATGGATCCAGGGACGTCGGGCAGAGCGGGCCAGGCGATTCCGGGAATTGCTGAACGCAGGAGTTTGAGATTTTCGCTCATGGTCTGGGTGCGGTTTCGCATATTATCACTGCGAATCGTGCAGACTGAGCTAGTGAAAATCCCGCGACCTTGTCCCCAGTCTGCCGAGTAGTCTTCGCCGCAAGTCCGTGTCGGGAAACAGCGTCCGGTAGGCCGCCTGGCGCGCCTCGGCGCTGCGCCCGAGTACACAATAGTGCGCGTGAGGCGTAAGTAGCGGGTCGTTGTGGCCAAGCGCATTTGCGCGGAAACTCGACCATCGATACTGTCCCGGCGACGCAACCACGCGGGCGTGCACCGGATTGAGTTCGATGTAGCGCATGCAGGAGAGCAGGTAGCGCCCGACATGCACCGGGACCGCTTCGTAGTGATCCTCCCATAGCGCGCCGTCACGCTGGTGGACATCGTTGAAATAGCGCGCATAGCGCTCGCCCAGCGAGCGCATCAGGCCGGCGACGCCGTCCGTGCGCGAAGGAGTCACGAGCAGGTGTACGTGGTTGCCCATCAGCACGTAGGCGTGCACGGAGCAGCCAAAGTGCGCCCGATAGCGGCCCAGCCAACCGAGGTAGGCGGTGCAGTCCTCTTCACCGAAGAAGCACGCCGAGCGCAGGTAGCCGCGCTGGATAACATGCAGCGGGTGGCCGGGAATCTCGAAACGAACGGGACTCAGCATCCGGATAGGCTCGCGGGTTCACTGAGGAAACAACGGACTGCGTTCCTAGCGAGTTGACACGGCGATGCTTGCGACTAGGCGGCAATCGGTCTGGAAGCCAATAGCAGTAAGGGTTTACACGCTATCCGGAAATAATCGGGGACGACCGGCGGCTTCGGATTGTGTTGGCTACGTCGTCCGCGTTCGGCTATCATGAAACCGCATTACATTGTGGAATTTCGCATGAAACCGTCTGTTGCCCTTGACCAAAAACGCAGTGCGGCGCGCGCAGCGGCAAGCCGCTTTCGTACGGCCAATCTTCGCGTGTTTGGGTCCGTGCTTCATGGCACAGACCGAGACGGCGGCGACCTTGATTTGCTGGTGGACGCCTTGCCCGGCGCTACCTTGTTCGACCTTGGCGGCCTTCAAGTCGAACTGGAAGAACTGCTTGGCGTGCCGGTCGATCTGCTGACGCCGGGCGATCTGCCGCCTAAGTTTCGCGATCAGGTACTTGCGGAGGCTCTCCCTGTATGAGCGAGAGCCGGCTGCCTGACTACATTGATCACATGCTGGAAGCCGCGCAGCAGGCGTGCGGCTACATCGAAGGCATGAGCAAGGAAGACTTCCTTGCGGACAAGCGTACTCAGCAGGCCGTGATCCTGAACCTCGTCATCATCGGCGAGGCTGCGACGAAGTTGCTATAGAACCACGGCAGCTTCCTCGACAAGTATCCGGATGTGCCGTGGCGGAACATGCAGGGTATGCGCAATCGCGTTGCGCATGGCTATTTCGACATCAACCTCGATGTGGTGTGGGAAACGGTGCTGACTGCCCTGCCGGAATTGCTTAAGCGACTGCCTGCGATTCGTAAAGCCGCTGAATTGGGGTAATTGGCTCGGCGGATTTGCGGCTCAGTGAAAATCCCGCGACCTTGTCCCCAGCCTGCCGAGCAGCTCGCTGTGATCAGCGAGCCTTCGCGCGATCACGTGCACCACTTCGCCTTCACGCTCGACCGAGCCATAGACCGCCATCAACTGCGCCGATAGCAGTTCGCGCCGCTGGCGCTCGCCCAGGTCGCGCCAGACGATGACATTGACGCAGCCGGTCTCGTCCTCCAGGGTCACGAATACCACGCCCGAGGCGGTGTCGGGACGCTGTCTGCCGATGACGATGCCGGCGGCGCGCACGCCGGCCCCGTGCGGCAGGCGGCGCACGTCTGCGGCGGCGGCAAGCCGCATGCGCGCCAGGCGCGGGCGCAGTAGCGCGAGCGGATGGCGGCCGAGCGTGAGCCCGAGGCTGGCGTAATCGGCGACGAGTCCGTCGCCTTCGCCCGGTGCACGCAGCTGCGCATCGGTTTCGTGGATGGCCGCCGCGCCGAGCAGGTGCTGCGCGCGTTCCACGCCGGCGACCTGCCAGTAGGCGCGCCGCCGGTGGCCGGCGATGCATTCGAGCGCATTGCCTGCAGCGAGACAGTTGAGTTCGCGCCGGTCGAGCTGCGCCCGGCGCATGAGTTCCTCCACCGAGGCGAACGCTTCCTGCGCGCGCGCGGCGACGATGCGCTGTGCCGCCGCCTCGGACAGGCCCTTCACCATGAGCAGGCCCAGTCGCACCGCAGGCGCACCGCCCGCGCAGGGCTCCAGCGCACACTCCCAGCCGCTCGCGAGCACGTCCACCGGCCGCACTTCGACGCCGTGCCGGCGCGCATCCTGCACCAGCTGCGAGGGCGCATAGAAGCCCATCGGCTGGCTGTTCAGCAGCGCGGCGAGGAAGGCGGCGGGGTGGTGGCACTTGAGCCAGGCCGACACGTAGACCAGCAGCGCGAAGCTGGCCGAATGCGATTCGGGAAAGCCGTACTCGCCGAAGCCGAGGATCTGCTGGTAGATGCGCTCGGCAAACTCGCGCGCATAGCCGCGCTCGCCCATTCCGCGGATCAGGCGCTGCTCGAAGTGCTCCAGGCCGCCTTTGCGTTTCCACGCCGCCATCGAGCGGCGCAGCTGGTCGGCTTCCCCCGGGGTGAAGCCGGCCGCGACCACCGCGAGCTGCATCACTTGCTCCTGGAATATCGGTATGCCCAGGGTGCGCTCGAGCACGGCCCTGACCGCATCGCTCGGATAGTCCACCGGATCCAGCCCCTGGCGGCGGCGCAGGTAGGGATGCACCATGCCGCCCTGGATCGGGCCGGGGCGCACGATCGCAACTTCGATCACCAGGTCGTAGAAATTCGCCGGCCTCAAGCGCGGCAGCATCGACATCTGCGCGCGCGACTCGATCTGGAACACGCCCACGGTGTCGGCCTGCTGGATCATGACGTACACCTCTCGGTCTTCGGCGGGCACATCGCTCATGCTGAAAACAGAATCCCGCTGCCGACCGATGAACTCGAGCGCGCGCTTGATCGCGGAGAGCATGCCCAGCGCGAGCACGTCGACTTTGAGCAGACCGAGCGCATCCAGATCGTCCTTGTCCCACTGGATCACGCTGCGATCAGGCATGGCCGCGTTTTCGATCGGCACCAGGCGCGACAGCAGGCCGCGCGCGATGACGAAGCCGCCGACATGCTGCGACAGGTGGCGCGGAAAGCCGAGCAGCGCGTCCGTCAGCGCGAGCAGCCGCCGGATGGTGGGGCTCGCCGGATCGAAACCTGCTTCGGCGAGGCGTTCTGGCGCGTTTTGCCGCCGGTCTCGCCAGGAGAGGGATTTCGCCAGCCGCTCGACCTGCGCGAGTTCCAGGCCGAGCGCCTTGCCGCAGTCGCGGATCGCGCTCTTCGGCCGGTAGCGGATCACCGTCGCGGTGAGCGCCGCGCGCTCGCGCCCGTATTTGGCGTAGATGTACTGGATCACCTCCTCGCGCCGCTGGTGCTCGAAGTCGACGTCGATGTCCGGCGGTTCATTGCGTTCGCGCGAAATGAAGCGCTCGAACAGCATGCTCATGCGCGCCGGGTCGACCTCGGTGATGCCGAGCGCGTAGCACACCGCCGAGTTCGCCGCCGAACCGCGGCCCTGGCAAAGAATGTTCCTGCCGCGCGCGAAGCGGACGATGTCGTGCACGGTGAGAAAGTAGGGCTCATAGCCGAGTTCGGCGATCAGCGCGAGTTCGTGCTCGACCAGCGCGCGGACCTTGTCCGGCGCACCCGCCGGAAAGCGCCGCACCAGGCCGGCTACGGTGAGCGCGCGCAAGTGGGCCGCAGGCGTGACGCCCGGCGGCGCGATTTCTTCCGGGTATTCGTAGCGAAGACTGTCCAGCGAAAACGAACAGCGCGCGGCAATGCGCAGGGTTTCGTCCAGCAGTTCACGCGGATACAGGTTGGCGAGTCGCAGGCGCAGGCGCAAGTGGCGCTCGGCGTTGGGGTAGAGCGCCTGGCCGCATTGCGCGAGCGGCTGGCACAGGCGGATGGCGGTGAGCGTGTCCTGCAGTTTCCGGCGCGAGCGCACATGCATGTGCACGTCGCCCGAGGCCACCAGCGGCAGGCCGCTCGCCGCGCCGAGCGCGCGCAGCGCCGCGAGGCGCGCCCTGTCGTTCGATCCGCACAGCAGTTCCACTGCGATCCAGGCGCGCCCGGCGAAGCGCTCGGCGAGCCAGCGTGCCTGCGCGATATCGGGAACGGCACCCGGGAGGAGCAGGGCGAGGCAAGCGGGCAGTCCCTGGTCCAGGTCTTTGGCTTCGAGGACGTAGCGGCCTTTCACGCCGCGGCGGCGGCCGCGGGTGATGAGTTCGCACAGATTGCCGTAGCCCTCGTGGTCGGTGGCGAGCAGCACCAGCCGCGGGCCATGCGCGAGCTGGATTTCGCTGCCGAGGATCAGCGGCAGGCCGCACTCTTTGGCCGCGGCGTGCGCGCGCACCACGCCGGCGAACGAGCATTCGTCGGTGAGGGCGAGCGCGCTGTAGCCGAGTTCGTGTGCGCGGGCGACGAGTTCCTCCGGGTGCGA
>JBBRAI010000097.1:0-8089 GCA_038206915.1 Burkholderiales bacterium
GATCGGCGAAGGCAAGATGGCCACCCACCAGCAGAAGAAGATGGACATCGATTCCATTCGCGTGTTTCGCGACCGCTTCAACATTCCGATCCCGGATGACAAGCTGGAGGAATTGCCGTTCTATATTCCGCCGGCCGATTCGCCGGAGATGAAATACCTGCACGAACGGCGCAAGGCGCTGGGCGGCTACCTGCCCAGCCGCAGGCGCAAGGCGGACACCGTGCCGGAGGTGCCGCCGTTGTCGGCGCTGGACGCGGTGCTCAAGGCGACGGATCGCGAAATTTCCACCACCATGGCGTTCGTGCGCATCCTCAATGCCTTGTTGCGCGACAAGAGCCTGGGCAAGCACATCGTGCCCATCGTTCCGGACGAGGCGCGCACTTTCGGCATGGAAGGCATGTTCCGCCAGCTCGGCATTTATTCCTCCGGGGGCCAGAAGTACGTGCCGGTTGACCGCGAGCAGGTAACGTATTACCGCGAGGACAAGGCCGGCCAGATCCTGGAGGAGGGCATCAACGAGGCAGGTGCGTTCTGTTCCTGGATCGCCGCCGCCACTTCCTACAGCACCACCAACGTGGTGAGCGTGCCGTTCTATATCTTCTACTCCATGTTCGGGCTGCAGCGCATCGGCGACCTCGCCTGGGCTGCGGGCGACCAGCGCGCGCGCGGCTTCCTCCTCGGCGGCACCGCCGGGCGCACCACGCTGAACGGCGAAGGGCTGCAGCACGCGGACGGGCATTCGCATGTCCTCTCATCGGTGATCCCGAACTGCGTCTCCTACGACCCGACCTTCGGCTACGAGCTGGCGCTGATCATCCACGACGGCCTGAAGCGCATGGTGACGAACCAGGAGGACGTGTATTACTACGTCACCGTGATGAACGAAAACTACACCCACCCGGCGCTGCCAGAGGGCGCCGAGGAAGGGATACTCAAGGGGATGTATCTGTTCAAGTCCGGCGCCAAGCAAAAAGCCAAGACCAGCGCGGACAAGCCGCTCAGAGTACAGCTGCTCGGCTCGGGCACCATCCTGCGCGAGGTCATCGCCGCGGCTGAGTTGCTGGAGAAAGACTGGGACGTGAGCGCCGATATCTGGAGCTGCACCAGCTTCACCGAACTGCGCCGCGAGGGCCTCACGTGCGAGCGCTGGAACCTGCTGCATCCGACCGAGACGGCGCGCGAATCCTGGGTCGAGAAAAGCCTCAAGGGCAGCACCGGCCCGGTGGTGGCTTCGACCGACTACATGAAGACCTTCGCCGAGCAGATCCGTCCGTTCATTCCCAAGGGCAGGGAGTACCGCGTGCTCGGCACCGACGGCTTCGGCCGCTCCGACACGCGCGAGAAACTGCGCGATTTCTTTGAAGTCGACCGCCGTTGGGTTGCCGTGGCCGCGCTGAAGGCGCTCGCGGACCAGGGCGAGATCAAGGCGTCGGTGGTGGCCGCGGCGATCAAGAAGTACGGCATCGATCCGAACAAGCCGAATCCGGTAACAGTGTAAGAACCCGTTGCAAAATGAATTTTGCAACGGACTGATTTAGGGGAGTATGAGGGGATGCGCCCGGAGGTCTCGATCCCGCTTCCTCGGTCCCGCTTGACGGGAGACGGGAAAGTCCCCTCGGGGGATATCCCCTCATATGGTAATTGGCTCTAAAAGGAAACTCCATGTCCAGCATTACGGAAATCAAGGTTCCCGACATCGGCGATTTCAAGGAAGTCGATGTCATCGAGATCCTGGTCAAGCCGGGCGACACGGTGGCCAAGGAGGCGTCGCTGATTACCGTCGAGTCGGATAAGGCGACCATGGAAATTCCTTCGCCGGCGGCAGGCGTGGTGAAAGAAATCAGGATCAAGCTGGGCGACAAAGTCGCCGAAGGCAGCTTGATCATGCTGCTGGAAGCCGGCGCGGACGCGGCAGACGCACCAGTGCCTAAGGCCGCGGAGGCGACTGCGCCATCCGCTCCGGCGCCGAAGCCGGCTGCGGCGACTGCGCCCGCGGCCGAACCCGCGGCCCCGCCGATACCCAAGCCTGCGCCGGTGCCGCTAGAGCCCGTCGCCGAGGTGCCCGGATTCAAGCCGCATGCCAGTCCCTCGGTGCGCAAGTTCGGGCGCGAACTCGGCGTGGACCTGGCCAGGGTGCGCGGATCCGGCCCCAAGGGACGCATTACCCAGGAGGATGTGCAGGCTTTCGTCAAGGATGTGATGACGCAGGCGCCGGCGGCAGCGGTCGCGCCGGCGGGCGGCGTGCCGTTCAACCTGCCGGAGTGGCCGCAGGTCGATTTCGCCAAATTCGGCCCGGTCGAACTCAAACCGATGTCGCGCATCAAGAAACTCTCCGGCGCCAACCTGCACCGCAACTGGATTTCGATTCCGCACGTCACCCAGTTCGACGAAGCCGATATCACCGAGCTCGAGGCGTTCCGCAAGGAAAGCGGCGCAGCCAGCGAAAAGCAGGGCTTCAAGCTCACCATGCTCGCCTTCCTGATCAAGGCCTGCATCACCGCCTTGCGCCAGTTCCCGGAATTCAACGCCTCGCTCGAGCGCGGCGGCGAGAACCTGGTGCTGAAGAAATATTTCCACATCGGCGTGGCCGTGGACACGCCCGACGGTCTGGTGGTGCCGGTGATACGCGATGCCGACCGCAAGGGCGTGTACGACCTGGCGCGCGAACTGGCCGAATTGTCCAAGCTCGCGCGCGACAAAAAGCTCAAGCCGGGTGACATGCAGGGCGGCACCTTCAGCATCTCCAGCCTCGGCGGCATCGGCGGCACCGCGTTCACGCCCATCATCAACGCCCCGGAAGTCGCCATCCTCGGCGTGTCCCGATCGGCGATGCGACCGGTCTGGGTCGGCGCAAAAGGCGAGGCGGGGCAGTTCAAGCCGCGGTTGATGCTGCCTTTGTCGCTGTCCTACGACCACCGCGTCATCGACGGCGCCTCGGCGGCGCGTTTCACCTCCTATCTCGCGTCGGTGCTGTCCGACATCCGTCGTTCGCTGCTCTAGCCGCGTCATACGAAGTGCACACCTTTAAATTGAAGCGGGGATACGCATGAGCGACACGGTAGAGATCAAGGTCCCGGACATCGGCGACTTCAAGGATATCGACGTGATCGAGGTCCTGGTCAAACCGGGCGACGCGGTGGAAAAGGAAACCTCGCTGATCACGGTGGAATCGGACAAGGCGACCATGGAAATCCCTTCGCCATCAGCCGGCGTGGTAAAGGAAATGAAGCTAAAGGTCGGCGACAAGGTCTCCGAAGGCACGCTGATCATGCTGCTTGAGGCGAGCGGCGCGGCGACCACGGTTGCGCCTGGCGCGGCGGCGGCACCGGCCGCTGCACCTGCGGCCAAGGAGGCCGGCGCCGCTGCGGCTCCCGCGCAGAAACCGGCGCCGGCCCCTGTCCCCGGCACGGCCTCGGGCAGTGCCGACCTGCACGCCGAGGTGGTGGTGCTGGGCGCGGGCCCGGGCGGTTATACCGCCGCATTTCGGGCAGCCGATCTGGGCAAGAAAGTCGTCCTGATCGAGCGCCATGCGACTCTGGGCGGAGTTTGCCTCAACGTCGGCTGCATTCCTTCCAAGGCGCTGCTGCACGCGGCCAAGGTGGTGACGGAGGCCGAGGAAATGGGGCACTCGGGCATCGCATTCGGCAAGCCCAAGATCGATATCGACAAACTGCGCGGCTGGAAGGACGCGGTGGTCGGCCGCCTGACCAAGGGCCTGGAGTCGCTGGCCAAGCAGCGCAAGGTGACCGTGCTGCAGGGCGTCGGGAAATTCGAATCGCCGAACCAGATCGCGGTGGAGACGGCCGAGGGCGTGAAGCGCGTTTCGTTCGATCACTGCATCATCGCGGCGGGCTCGCGCGTGACCAGGATCCCGGGTTTTCCCTATGACGATGCGCGCCTGATGGACTCGACCGGCGCGTTGCAGCTCGCAGACATCCCGCGGCGGCTGCTGGTGATCGGCGGCGGCATCATCGGCCTGGAAATGGCCTGCGTCTACGACGCGCTCGGGTCCAAGGTTACCGTGGTCGAGATGGCCGACGGCCTGATACCGGGCACGGACCGCGACCTGATACGACCGCTGGCCAAGCGCATCGAGAAACGCTACGAGGCGATCTATCTGAACACCAAGGTGGCGAAGCTCGAGCCCAAACCGGAGGGGCTGCTGGCCACTTTCGAGGGCGAGGTCAAACCGCAGCAGCAGATGTTCAACCGCGTGCTGATGGCGGTCGGCCGCCGCCCCAACGGCGGCGACATCGGCGCCGAGCGCGCCGGCGTCGTGGTGGACGAGCGCGGCTATATTCCGGTCGACAAACAGCAGCGCAGCAACGTCGCGCACATCTTTGCCATCGGCGACGTCTGCGGCGAACCCATGCTCGCGCACAAGGCGACGCACGAAGCCAAGGTGGCGGCCGAGACCATCGCCGGGCACAAGGTGGCGTTCGACGCCATGACCATTCCCTCGGTCGCTTATACCGACCCCGAAGTCGCCTGGATGGGGCTCACCGAAACCGACGCGAAGGAACAGGGCATCGCCTACGATAAGGCGAGTTTCCCCTGGGCTGCAAGCGGCCGGGCGCTGTCGATCGGACGCGAGGAAGGCGTAACCAAGCTGCTCTACGACAAGGCGACCAAACGCATACTCGGCGCCGGCATCGTCGGGGTGAACGCGGGCGAATTGATCGCCGAACTGGTGCTTGCGCTGGAGATGGGCGCCGACATGGAAGATATCGGCCTTTCCATCCACCCGCATCCGACACTGTCGGAAACACCTTTCTTCGCCGCCGAAATGGCGCTGGGTAGCATCACCGATATGTACGTGTCCAAGAAACCATAACAGGAACCCGATGACCCAGGATGAATTGAAGCAGGCGGTTGCCCGCGAGGCGATCAAGTACGTGGTCGAGGACGCCATCGTCGGCGTCGGTACCGGATCGACGGCGAATTGCTTCATCGACGAACTCGCCAAGATCAAGAACCGGATCGAGGGCGCCGTGGCCAGTTCGCAGGCGACGGCCGAGCGCCTGAAAGCCTGCGGCATCCGCGTGGTGGACCTGAACAGCGTGAACGAGCTGCCGGTGTATGTCGACGGTGCCGACGAGATCACCGAGCACCTCGCGATGATCAAAGGCGGCGGCGGCGCGCTGACGCGCGAGAAGATCGTCGCCGCGGTGGCGCAGAAGTTCGTCTGCATCGCCGACGAATCGAAGCTGGTGGGGGTGCTCGGCAAATTCCCGCTGCCGCTGGAGGTGGTGCCGATGGCGCGCTCGCATGTGGGGCGCGAACTGGTCAGGCTCGGTGGGCAGCCGGCCCTGCGCCAGGGGTTCACCACCGACAACGGCAACCTGATACTCGACGTCTACGGGCTCAGCATCCTCAAGCCGCTGGAACTCGAAGCCGAGCTCAACAATATCACCGGTATAGTCAGCAATGGCCTGTTTGCCCGGCGCGGGGCGGACGTGCTTCTGTTGGGAACCGCGGCCGGGGTCAAGACGATCAAGAGAAAATAGAGCGGCACCGACGACGCGCGAACCGCGCGCGGTAACCAATCTGTCACAATACGGTGCTAGCCTGCCCGGTCAATGGGAGCTCCGCAAATGCATGAACATATTTCGAAGCAGTTCGACGCCGAACTGGAGGCGGTGCGCTCGCGTGTACTGCAAATGGGCGGTCTGGTGGAAGAGCAGATCATCAAAGCGGTGGATGCGCTCGCCAGCGGCGATATCGCGGTACTGGACCGCGTGATCGAGGACGATCACCGCGTCAATGCGATGGAAGTCGGCCTGGACGAGAGTTGCAGCCACATCATCGCGCGGCGCCAGCCCGCGGCGGGCGACCTGCGCCTGGTGATGGCGATCATCAAGACCATCACCGACCTCGAGCGCATCGGCGACGAAGCCGAGAAAATCGCGCGCATGGGCAAGCTGATCCACGGCGCGGAGCGGGTGCAGCCGCCGCGGCTGGAGCTCAAGCACGTGGCAAGCCTCGCGCTATCAATGCTGCGCAAGGCGCTGGACGCTTTCGCCCGGCTCGACGTCAACGCCGCGCTGGAGGTGGTGAAGCAGGATCGCGGCGTGGACGACGAATTCCGTTCCATCCTGCGCCAG
The DNA here is from genome assembly GCA_038206915.1 of Burkholderiales bacterium. Lineage (GTDB taxonomy): Bacteria > Pseudomonadota > Gammaproteobacteria > Burkholderiales > SG8-39 > 2-12-FULL-64-23. The sequence continues at coordinate 6,105 of JBBRAI010000097.1, forward strand.
CTCATCACCTTCATGATGGAAGATCCGCGCACCATCACCTACTGCCTGGAAATCCTGTTCGTGGCCAAGGCGATCGAGCGCATCGGCGACCATGCCAAGAACATGGCCGAGTACGTGGTCTATATGGTCGAAGGCCGCGACGTGCGCCACATGCGCGACGAACCGCACGTGGAAGGGCTGTAAAGCTCGGGTTTGCGGCCGGGCCGCCGTCGCCCGTAGGGACGATGAATGCTACTTTTTTTGCGTCGGCGGCACGTATCCCGCTGCCACGTCGGCGCCGCTGCCGAAGAAATGCTTCTCCAGCTGTTCGGCCAGGTATTTCCGTGCCGCGCTGTCGGCCAGGTTGAGGCGGTTCTCGTTGATCAGCATGGTCTGGTGCTTGATCCACTGCTGCCAGGCTTCCTTGGACACGTTTTCCCAGATGCGCTTTCCCAGCTCGCCCGGGTAGGGCGGAAAATCCATACCTTCGGCCTCGCGGCCGAGCTTGATGCATTTCACAATTCTTGCCATTGCCACAAACTCCAGTCGATGTGTGGCCTTATTTTAGCCTATTCGGGCCAGGCGAACCGCTTAGGAGTCCTAGACGACAGGAGGGATACACGCCTATATGTCCCCTATGTGCATTGGTGGAAAAAGCTAGGTATCGCGCCGGCACTCGTTGATGGTACGGCGTTCCGGGATTCGGCTAGCGCCTGAATCGCAGAGGCAATTTCGAGCGTCCCTGGTGACGCGGATTCTGCGTTGGTGGCCGGTTTCGGTCGCGTGAGCTGACCTACGTCAGCGCGAGGTTGAGCTTCCGCTTTTCGGCCATAGATGCCGAAGCCCGTATCCCACAGTCCCGCGCAAAACCACCTTCTCGCGGCCCTGCCCGCTGCCGAGTTCGAGCGCCTGTCTCCCCGTTTGAAATTGGTTCCGATGCCGCTCGGCGAAGTTCTTTACGAGCCGGGCGGACACCTGAAACATGTCTATTTCCCCGCCACTTCCATCGTGTCGATACTCTACGTAATGGAGGACGGCGCATCCGCCGAAATCGCGGTAGTCGGCAACGAGGGATTAGTCGGCATTTCGATATTCATGAGCGGCGAAACCACGCCCAATCGGGCCATCGTGCAGAGCGCGGGTTGCGGCTATCGCCTGGGAGTGCAGGTGCTGATGCAGGAATTCAACCGCGTCGGACCGCTACGACCCCTGCTGCTGCGCTACACCCAGGCCCTGATTACGCAGATGGCGCAGACCGCGGTATGCAATCGGCATCACTCGGTCGAGCAGCAACTGTGCCGCTGGCTGTTGTTGAGCCTCGACCGCCTGTCCTCGAATACCTTGGTCATGACGCAGGAACTGATTGCGAACATGCTTGGCGTGCGCCGCGAAGGCGTTACGGAGGCTGCCGGAAAGTTGCAGCGTGCCGGACTTGTCAGTTACCGCCGCGGCCACATCGAGGTGCTCGACCGCCCCGGATTGGAAAAGGCGGTATGCGAGTGTTACGCGGTGGTCAAGAAGGAATTCGACCGACTACTTTCTGATATCCCCAGACACCATCCTGTCCACGTCTCTGGTCAACCCGGTGCATAGGCTATTCACCGGCCGCTGTAGTTGCGCGGAGGGCATCTCAGCGCAAGGTGTAGCGCAGAAACAGGTGGCTGCTGCCGCGTCTTAAGTCGATCAGAGTCCCCCATAGCGGGTGCCGCGGCGCGAACGTCCGCCCCATGACGAGGCTGAGCCGGTCGTCGCCGGCGTCGCGGCCGGCGATCTGCGGCGCGAGCGTAAGGAACTGTTCGTCCAGAAGGTGCGCGGCGCAAAAGTCGCCGAGCAATCGGGGGCCGCCCTCGACGAGGATCAGCCTGCCGACGCTCGCGCGGCGTACCTGTTCGATGATGGCGCCGGCGCGAATCCCGTGCGCCTTAGCCTGAGGCGCGGCCGCGCTGCTACGCACCGCGCGAATCTCAACCGAATCGGGCATCCTTTGTGTGCGCAGACGCTTCGCG
>JBBRAI010000098.1:0-7718 GCA_038206915.1 Burkholderiales bacterium
TTTCACTCGGAATGACAATTCCCAGGGGCCTCCAATAGTGTCCTCCGAACGCAAACCCGCCGATGCGCTGGCGGTGTCGATGATGATCGTGCTGTGTTTATGCTGGGGCTTCAACCAGATTGCGATCAAGCTTGCCGCCGCGGGCATTTCGCCCATCATGCAGGGCGGGCTGCGCTCCATCATCGCGGTCGCGCTGTTGCTCGCCTGGGCGCAGCTGCGCCGCATTCCTCTATTCCGCCGCGACGGCACGCTTGCCAGCGGCATGGTCGCCGGCGCCCTGTTCGCGGCCGAGTTCATTTTTATCTACGCCGGTCTTGCACACACCGCGGCTTCGCGCATGGTGGTATTCATATACCTTGCGCCCTGCCTTACGGCGCTGGGGCTGCAATGGTTCGTGCCGGGCGAGCGACTGAGCGCGCTGCAGTGGATCGGTGTCGCGCTGGCTTTTCTCGGCGTGGCACTGGCGTTTGCCGACGGCTTCAGCGCGGCCGGCGGTTCGACCCTGATCGGCGATGCTTTCGGCGTGATCGCGGCGGCGTTGTGGGCCGCGACCACGGTGGTGATCCGCTCGAGCAGACTGGGTTCGGCCAGCGCGACCAAGACCTTGTTCTACCAGCTCGGCATTTCCGCGCTGGTCCTGCCGTTCGCGTCGCTGCTCGCGGGCGAGCCCGGAATTGTGGCGCTATCGCCCGTGGTGGTGGCGAGCCTCGCGTATCAGGGGGTGATAGTCGCATTCGCCAGCTATCTCGCGTGGTTCTGGCTGCTCACGCGTTATCTCGCCGGCAGGCTGTCGGTGTTCTCGTTTCTGACACCGCTGTTCGGCGTCGCGTTCGGCGTGATCCTGCTGTCCGAGCCGCTCAGCGCGGCCTTCCTCGCCGCGGCACTGCTGGTCGGCGCAGGTATCGCGCTGGTGAACCGGCCGGCAAAGAACCCGGCCTAGAATACATTTCAGCAGGGGTCCTGCGATGGGTCCGGATCGCACTGCGGCGGGCCGGGGCGCGGTGCCGCAAGCCGCTGGAAGAATCGTCCGAACGGCGCCGGGCGCGGACTGGCAGGCGGCGGCGGCATGGTCTAAACTGTTGTTCGTTTTGTGAGGAGGCGGACATTATGCAACTGCGGGAAATACTCAGAATAAAAGGAAACCTGCTGGTCACCATCGCCCCGGATGGAATGGTGAGCGACGGGGTCAATACCATGGCCGAGAAGGACATCGGTTCGTTGGTGGTGATGCACCAGGGCAGCCTGGTCGGCATGCTGACGTTCCGCGAAGTGCTGCAGGCGCTGCACAAGAACAAGGGCTCGATCCAGGGTATGCGGGTGGATGCCATCATGGTGAAGAATCCCAAGATCATCGCGCCGAACGTGGAAGTCGATGAACTGCGCAGCGTGATGTTGCAGCATCATATCCGCTACATGCCCGTGGTCGAGAGTGGAAAGCTCATCGGCGTTCTCTCGTTTCACGATGTGGCGCGAGCGGTGCTGGAAGAGCAGGCGTTCGAGAACCGCATGCTCAAGGGCTATATCAAGGATTCGCCGGCCTAGCGGCGCCGGATTCGCGCAGGCGTCGCCGATTCAACGCTTCGACCAGGGCAACCCAGTCGTAGCGCTCACCCGCGGCAGCGGGACTTGTCTGTCTTGGCATGTTCGTTTCCCCCTCCGGGCCATCCTGGCCGCAACGAGCGATATGCTAAACTCGACCCGGAAAATCCGCGAGCGAGAACGATGTCCGGCAACACACTGGGAAGATTGTTTTGCGTGACGTCCTTCGGCGAATCGCATGGCCCTGCATACGGCTGCGTGGTGGATGGCTGTCCGCCCGGACTGGAACTGTCCGAGGCCGACATCCAGCACGAACTCGACCGGCGCAAGCCCGGCACCTCGCGCCACGTGACGCAGCGGCGCGAGGCAGACCGCGTGGAAATCCTCTCCGGCGTGTTCGAGGGACGCACCACCGGAACGGCTATCGGACTGCTGGTGCGCAACGAGGACCAGAGGAGCAAGGACTACGGCAACATCGCCGAGAGCTTCCGTCCCGGTCATGCCGACTATACCTATTGGCAGAAGTATGGCATACGCGATTATCGCGGCGGCGGACGCGCTTCGGCGCGCGAGACCCTGGTGCGGGTTGCCGCGGGCGCGATCGCGAAGAAATGGCTGCGTGAAAAATACGGCGTCACGATCCGCGGCTACCTGTCGCAGCTCGGACCGAACAAGATTGCGCTCAGGGACTGGAGCGCGGTCGAGCGCAATCCGTTCTTCGTGCCCGATATGGATGCCGTGCCGGCGCTCGAAAACTATGTGGACGCGCTGCGTAAATCCGGCGATTCCTGCGGCGCGAAGATCACGGTCGTCGCTGCGGGCGTGCCGGTGGGCTGGGGCGAACCGGTGTACGACCGGCTCGACGCCGACATCGCCTACGCCATGATGGGCATCAATGCGGTGAAGGGCGTGGAGATCGGCGCGGGCTTCGCATCGGTGGAGCAGAAGGGCAGCGAACATTCCGACGAGATTACGCCTGGAGGTTTCGTTTCCAATAACGCCGGCGGCGTGCTTGGCGGCATCTCGACCGGGCAGGATCTGCTGGTGAACCTGGCGATCAAACCGACTTCGAGCATTCGGCTCGCGCGCCGCTCGATCAACAAGAAGGGCGAAGCCGTGACCGTGGAAACCCACGGCCGCCATGATCCCTGCGTCGGCATCCGCGCCACGCCCATCGCGGAGGCGATGCTGGCGCTGGTGCTCGCCGATCACGCGCTGAGGCAGCGCGCGCAGAATGCAGATGTCAGCACGTCCACGCCGAAAATCGCCGCGCAGGCATCCGGCCGGGATGTCGCGGCAAAGCACGCGGCGAAGCCGGTGGACGATCCCGACCCGGAAGAAGCTTAGATACCGCGACAGCCTGTACCGCGTCGCTGTGCGCTTCCGGCCGCTGGTAGCGGCTAAAAAAAAGCCGTCTGCCAGTGTTGTCAGTGCCAGGCAGCGCAAGCAAAAAAAGAGGCCCCGGAAAAATCGGGGCCTGAAGGGCAGATACGAGCAATTCGCAACACACCCGAAGGCACGCTGCCCGGTCCGAAGTGCGGATACTGAGCTGGCAAGGGGAGGAGATCCCGGCCAATTCACACCCGCGCCGGCCCGATATGGCGGAGAAATCCCGGAGCTCGCTCCTGGGCCGGTTACAACGGATTCGTTACGAATATGCCGCCGTCTTCGGCGGCGGTCATCATTCCAAATCTGCGCCCGTATGCGAAAAGCGCTTCGGCTTATTCATGCCGGCGACTGGGCGGACGTCATCGGCGTCGGATTGAGTTGCAGCGGAGGCCTGCTTGCCCGCCTGGTGACCAGGTGCGTGATTGAAGTAACCGCCAAACGCGAACGCTAGGTATCCACCCAGGAGCAGGGCCGCGACGCACAAGGCCTGTACAATTTCCACGATTTCGCCAGCGAACTCGTCTATTTCCATCGGGAGCCTCCCATGAAACCGGAAATAAGTGGATCCAATCCAATTCTGCGCCCTGGACCCGCCGGGCGATTCGTGCTGCGCTGCTTCGCGCTACTTGGTCGTGACGGTAGTCGTAGTCTGGTTGTTGTTGTCCGAAGTCGACGCGGCGACAGCGACCGCCGCAACCGCTACCGCAGCAGCGATCATGCCGGCGGTGATACCGCCCGCGGCTGCGCCACCTGCAGCACCGGCACCCCCGGCACCCCCGGCTCCCTGATTTCCTTGGGCGGATTGCCCCAAGGCGCTGCCGGCAACAAACATCGACGCAACAACAATCGCAAGCGCTTTTTTCATATTTCCCCCTGGTGTTCCGTATGAATAAAGCTGAATCGAAACAAGGTCCGAGCCAGCGCCTCGATGTTAGCTGTGTAAAGGCTGCAGGCGCATCATCCAAAAGGATGAGATAGCGCGGCTCCGACTAGATCGAACGGTCTAGCCGGGCCAGCGGTGAACCGGGCGGCGCCGGTGTCGTGTAAACCAGCCTGAAACAGGATATCCTGGCAAGGCGCCGGCCATCCGATTCCTTTCATCCGCAACTTTCGATCCATGCCCGTTCCGTACTGGCGCCTTTCAGCCTTCTATTTCGCCTATTTCGCCTATGTTGGCGCTGTCGCGCCGTATTTCAGTCTGTATCTGGCTTCGCTCGGCTTGAGCGCAGCACAAATAGGCATACTGCTATCCCTTGGTTCGCTGACGCGGGTAGTCGGTCCGAACTTCTGGGGCTGGGTTGCAGACCGCACGCAGCGCCGCGCACGCATCGTCTGGTTTACGCTGGCGCTGGGCGCCACCTGCTTCTCCGGTTTCTTCTTCGTAACTTCGTTCTGGGGACTGTTCGCCCTTCTGCTTGCGACAGGATTTTTCTCCAGCGCGGCGATGCCGCTGACGGAGTCGCTGACGCTGTCGCACCTGCGCGGGGACGTGAGCAGCTATGGCTCCATCCGCCTGTGGGGCTCTGTCGGCTTCATTATTACCGTGACGCTTATCGGCTATGCGCTGGATGTGTTGCCGGTGGCGAGCCTGCTATGGATGGTGCTCGCGGCCTACGCGCTATGCGGGGCCTGCGCGTTCACTGTTCCGGACGCAATTGCCGACGGCGGCCACGCGGAGCCGGGACCGGTATGGAACATCCTGCGGCGCCCCGAAGTCGCGGCGCTGCTCGGTGCGTGTTTCCTGATGAGCGTCGCACACGGCCCCTTGTACGCGTTCTACTCACTCTACCTAGTCGGACACGGATACACCAAAGCCGCGGTGGGCTGGATGTGGAGCGTTGGCGTAGTTGCCGAGATAATGGTGTTCATGCTGATGCCCGCGCTGATGCGCCGCCATTCGCTGTCGCTGATCCTGCGCGTGTGTTTCGCCGCCACGGCGCTGCGCTTCCTGATGATAGGCTGGGGCGTGGACTCCGTCCTGGTTTTGCTCGGCGCCCAGCTGCTGCATGGGCTGAGCTTCGGCGCCTACCATGCCGCCGCGGTCACGGCGATACACCGCTGGTTTCAAGGGGCGCATCAGGTGCGCGGACAGGCCATCTATCTGTCGGTGTCCTTCGGCGCCGGTGGCGTGTCCGGAAGCGCGTTGTCGGGCCTTGCCTGGGAGGGCATCGGGCCGGCATGGACGTTCAGCGCCGCAGCGCTCGCCGCACTCGCGGGCTACGCCTTGCTGCAGTGGAAAGTGCGTACTGCGCATATCTGAGCATATTGCGTCGCAATAGACATTGCCGGGATACGGTTTGGCGCCCGTAGCACGCTCCAAATCCCTGTTTTGTGTGGCATAATTAAAAATTGCTCAACGCCATACCCGATCATGCCGCAGACCCTGTACGACAAGCTCTGGAGCAGCCACGTGGTGCACCTCGAGGACGACGGCACCGCGTTGCTCTACATCGACCGACACCTGGTGCACGAAGTCACCAGCCCGCAGGCATTCGAAGGCCTGCGGCTGGCCGGACGCAAACCCTGGCGCGTCGATTCCATAGTCGCCACCGCCGACCACAATACGCCCACCACCGACTGGAACGAGGGCATCAAGGATCCGATATCGCGCCTGCAGGTCGAGACGCTGGATGCGAATATCCGCGAATTCGGCGCCAAAGCCTATTTCCCGTTTCTCGACCGGCGCCAGGGCATCGTCCATGTGATCGGGCCGGAGCAGGGCGCGACGCTGCCCGGCATGACGGTGGTATGCGGCGATTCGCACACCAGCACCCACGGCGCGTTTGCCTGTCTCGCGCACGGCATAGGCACTTCCGAGGTCGAGCATGTGCTGGCGACCCAGTGTCTGGTGCAGAAAAAAATGCAGAATATGCTCGTTGTCGTGCAAGGGTCGCTCGCGCGCGGCGTCGGCGCCAAGGACATTGCGCTTGCTGTTATCGGCAAAGTCGGCACGGCAGGCGGTACCGGCTGCGCCGTCGAATTTGCCGGCAGCAGCATACGCGCGCTGAGCATGGAAGGTCGCATGACCGTTTGCAACATGGCAATCGAGGCGGGCGCACGCGCCGGCATGGTGGCGGCGGACGACACCACCATCGCTTATCTCAAGGGGCGTCCGTTCGCGCCGAGCGGCGAGAACTGGAATCGCGCCGTGGCCTATTGGCGCACGCTGGTTTCCGACGCTGGTGCGCAGTTCGACCGCGTGGTACGGCTGGACGCGCGCGAAATTCGTCCGCAAGTCACCTGGGGCACCTCGCCGGAAATGGTGGTGCCGGTGGATGCGCGCGTGCCCGATCCCGAGAAAGAGAAGGACCCGACGCGGCGCGAGGGCATGGAGCGTGCGCTGGTCTACATGGGGCTGAAGCCGAATACGCGCATAGAGGATATTCGCCTAGACAAAGTGTTCATCGGTTCCTGCACCAATTCGCGCATCGAGGATTTGCGCGCGGCTGCGGCGGTGGTACGTGGCAAGCGCGTAGCCTCGAATATCCGGCTCGCGATGGTGGTGCCCGGCTCCGGCCTGATCAAGGCGCAAGCCGAGCAGGAAGGGCTGGACCGCATTTTTACCGAATCGGGTTTCCAGTGGCGCGAGCCGGGCTGCTCGATGTGCCTCGCGATGAACGCGGACCGCCTCGAACCCGGCGAGCGCTGCGCTTCGACCTCGAACCGCAACTTCGAGGGCCGCCAGGGCGCTGGCGGGCGCACGCATCTGGTCAGTCCGGAAATGGCGGCAGGTGCCGCGATTGCGGGGCATTTTGTCGACGTACGCAATTGGAGATAGGGCGGCGTAGCCATCGAGCGCATTGCAAAAAATAGACCATGGAAAAATTCACTATACTGAACGGGATCGTTGCGCCGCTCGACCGCGCCAATGTGGACACCGACGCCATCATCCCGAAGCAGTTCCTGAAGTCGATCAAGCGCTCGGGCTTCGGGCCGAACCTGTTCGATGCATGGCGCTACAAGGACGTCGGCGAGCCGGGCATGGACAACGCGAAGCGTCCGCTCAATCCCGATTTCGTGCTCAATCAGCCGCGCTACAATGGCGCCGCCATACTGCTTGCGCGCAAGAATTTTGGCTGTGGCTCGAGCCGGGAACACGCGCCCTGGGCGCTCGCCGATTATGGGTTTCGCGCCGTCATCGCGCCTTCCTTCGCCGACATTTTCTACAACAACTGCTTCAAGAACGGACTGCTTCCCATCGTGCTGAATGAAATGCGCGTGGACCAGCTGTTCCACGACGTCAACGCGTTCCCCGGCTATAAGCTCATCGTGGACCTGCCGCGCCAGATCGTGCTTACGCCCGACGGCGCTACACAGATCGCGTTCGACGTCGATGCGCACCGCAAGCATTGCATGATCAACGGGCTCGACGACATCGGCCTGTCGCTGCTGCACGCCGACAAGATCCGCGCGTTCGAGGCGCAGCGGCGCGCCGATCAGCCCTGGCTGTTCGGCTGAAGCAATCGAGGGGTGCAATGAAGATAGCAGTGCTGCCCGGCGACGGGATCGGTGCGGAAATTGTCGCGCAGGCCTTGAAAGTGCTGAATGCGCTGGCCAAGGACGGCCTCAAGCTGGAAATCGAGCAGGCGCCGGTCGGCGGCGCCGCCTATGACGTGGCCGGCGATCCCCTGCCTGCGGCGACGCTGAAGCTCGCGCGCGAGGCCGAAGCAATTCTGTTCGGCGCGGTCGGCGGCTGGCAGTACGACCAGCTGCCGCGCGCAAAACGCCCGGAGCAGGCGATACTGGGCTTGCGCAAGGAATTGGGCCTGTTCGCGAATCTGCGGCCGGCA
>JBBRAI010000099.1:0-7578 GCA_038206915.1 Burkholderiales bacterium
GGCAGCTTGGCCGGTTCGGTGCCGCCCGCCTGGGCCATGTCGGCGCGGCCGCCGCCCTTGCCGCCGACCTGCTGCGCGACGAAGTTGACCAGCTCCCCGGCTTTCACCCTTGCGGTCAGGTCCTGCGTGACGCCGGCGATAAGACTGACTTTGCCGCCTTCGGTCGAGGCCAGCACCACTGCCGCAGACTTCAGCTTGTCCTTCAGCTTGTCCATGGTCTCGCGCAGCGTCTTCGCGTCGGCGCCCTCGAGCGCCGCCGCCAGCACCTGCGCGCCGCCGACCTCTACCGCCTGCGACGCCAGATCGTCGCCCTGCGCCGATGCCACTTTCGACTTCAGGCGCGCAAGCTCTTTTTCCAGCGTCCGTGCGCCCTCGATGATCTGCGCGATCTTCTGCCCGAGTTCCTGCGGCTGCGCCTTGAGCGCGCCCGCAGCCTCGGCGAGACGCGCCTCCTGCTGCTGTACCCAGGCGAGCGCGCCATCGGCGGTGACCGCCTCTACCCGGCGTATGCCTGCAGCCACGCCCGACTCCGACACGATCTTGAAAAAGCCGATATCGCCGGTGCGCCGCACGTGCGTGCCGCCGCACAGTTCGGTGGAAAACTCGCCCATGCCGATGACGCGCACTTCGTCGCCGTATTTCTCGCCGAACAGCGCCATCGCGCCGGCCTTGATCGCGTCGTCGTATTTCATCACCCGCACCGAAATCTCGGAGTTGTGGCGGATCTCGCGATTGACCAGATCCTCGACCTGGCGCAGCTGCACATCGCTCATCGGCTCGTTGTGGGAAAAGTCGAAGCGCGTGCGCTGCGCATCGACCAGCGAGCCCTTCTGCTGGACGTGGGCGCCCAGCACCTTGCGCAGCGCCGCATGCATCAGGTGGGTGGCCGAATGGTTCCACGCTGCGCGCGCACGCGCGGCGCTGTCCACCGCCCCCATCGCGCGGTCGCCGACGCGCATGCGCCCGGTCTTGAGCTCGCCCTTGTGGCCATACACTTCGGCCTGAATCTTCTGCGTGTCTTCCACGCTGAAGCTGCCGTTGGCCCCCGCGAGCTCGCCGCGGTCCCCCACCTGGCCGCCGGATTCGGCATAAAACGGGGTGCGGTCCAGCACCACCACCGCCGCGTCACCCGCGCCGATCTCTTCTACCGAGTTGCCTTCGCGGTACAGCGCGGCGACCGTCGCTTCGAGCGTTAGCGTGTCGTAGCCGTGGAACTCGGTCGGCCGGCCGGAATATTCCACGCCGGCGGAAGCGGTGAACCTGGAGGCGGCGCGCGCGCGCTCGCGCTGGCGCTGCATCGCGGCCTCGAAACCGGCATAGTCGACACGCACATCGCGCTCGCGCGCGATATCGGCCGTCAGATCGACCGGGAATCCGTAGGTGTCGTAGAGCTGGAATACGGTCTCGCCGTCGAGCATTTTGTCCTCGCGCGTGAGCGCGCCTTCGAGCACTTTCATGCCGTGCTCGAGGGTCTCGGCAAAGCGCTCTTCTTCCGTCTTCAGCACCCGCGCCACGCGATCCTTCGCCTTCACAAGCTCGGGATAGGCCTCGCCCATGACGCGCGCCAGCTCCTCGACCAGGCGAAAGAAGAACGGCTCGGTCTGCCCGAGCTTGTAGCCGTGGCGGATGGCGCGGCGGATGATACGCCGGAGCACATAACCACGGCCCTCGTTGCCCGGAATCACGCCGTCGACGATAAGAAAGGACGTTGCGCGGATATGGTCGGCGATCACTTTGAGCGAATTGCTCGCCAGGTCCTTGACATGGGTCTCGCGCGCGGCGGCTTTGATCAGGTCCCGGAACAGGTCGATCTCGTAATTCGAATGCACGCCCTGCAACACCGCAGCGATGCGCTCCAGCCCCATGCCGGTGTCCACCGAAGGCCGCGGCAGCGGATGCAGCTTGCCCGCGTCGTCGCGGTTGTACTGCATGAACACCAGATTCCAGATTTCGATATAGCGATCGCCGTCGGCGTCGGGCGAGCCCGGCGGGCCGCCGGGTATCCCCGGACCGTGATCGTAGAAGATTTCGCTGCACGGTCCGCACGGGCCGGTGTCGCCCATCTGCCAGAAATTGTCCGAACCGCCGCCGGGCTTGTCGCCGATGCGCGCGATGCGATCCTTGGGCACTTTGATCTCGCCAGCCCAGATGTCGTAAGCCTCGTCGTCGGTCTGGTACACGGTCACCCACAGCTTTTCCGGCGGAAGCTTGTAGGTTTGCGTGAGCAGGTCCCAGGCGTAGTGGATGGCGTCGTGCTTGAAATAGTCGCCGAAGGAAAAATTGCCTAGCATCTCGAAGAAGGTATGGTGGCGCGCGGTATAGCCTACGTTCTCCAGGTCGTTGTGCTTGCCCCCGGCGCGCACGCTACGCTGTGATGTCGTGGCGCGCTTGTAGGAACGCTGTTCCTTGCCCAGAAACACATCCTTGAACTGCACCATGCCCGAGTTGGTAAACAGCAGCGTCGGATCGTTGCCCGGCACCAGCGGACTCGACGCCACCACTGTGTGCCCGCGCTGGGCGAAAAATTCCAGAAACTTGCTGCGAATTTCGGCTGATTTCATAATTTTGCGTCGGGCCGGGCGAATTGCGCCCGCGATTCAAACGATCCTCAGAGTTAGTAACAGGCCGAGGGAATACGTTTCCCCAAGTCTGCCGCCCTAGCCGCTGCAAACTGCGTTATGCAACGCGGCCAAGCGTAAAAGGTTGAATTTTCGCCCGAATCAGGCGCGCATGCAAATGCGCGCGCCGGCTGTCAGCTCAGGCTTACCCCGAGCAGGCTGCCTATGCCATAGGTCAGAGCGCCTGCGGTGGCGCCGATCGCGAGCATGCGCAGTCCATCACGCAGCGCGCTCTTGCCGGTGAAAAGGCTGATCGCGGCGCCGACGCCGAACAGGGCCAGCGCGGTAATGACGATGGAAACCGGGAGCGCGCGCTCTCCGGCGAGCGCAAGGAAGGGCAGCAGCGGCACCAGCGCGCCCGTGCCGAAGGCCAGGAAGGAAGAAATCGCCGCGCCCCAGGGTGAACCCAGCGCGTCAGGATTAAGGCCCAACTCCTCGCGCGCGAGCGTATCCAGCGCCAGCGCAGGGTCAGCAATGATGGTTTTGGCGAGCTTCAGCGCATCCTCCCTTTCCAGTCCGCGCGCGGCGTAGATCAGCGCCAGTTCCTCGGCCTCCTCCTCCGGATATTGCGCGAGCTCGTCGCGCTCCAGGCCGATCTGGTGCTCAAACATTTCGCGCTGCGAGCGCACCGACACGTACTCGCCCGATGCCATCGAGAATGCGCCTGCAAGCAGGCCGGCCACGCCGGAGAGCAGGATGATGGAATTGTTGGCCGCAGCGCCGGCGACCCCAAGGATCAGGCTGGCGTTGGAAACCAGGCCGTCGTTGACGCCGAACACTGCGGCGCGCAGATTGCCGCCGCCGCTGATCCCGCGATGACGTTTGCCCACTTCTTCCAAGGTGGTCGGCAGCGGATGCCCCGGCGCTGCGTGGGAATACACCGACAGGCCGCGCACCTTCATTGCCACCAGTATCGCACGCAGTGGACGCGGCCCGTGGCGCCGCACCAGCGCGGCGACCATGCGCGCACGCAGATCGGGCGTGTAGCTGGCCACGGCGGCGCCGCTCTTGCGCGCCCAGATCCCGGCCTGGCCTTCGGCTTCCACCGCAAGCCCGCTGAACAGCGCGGCGCGCGGCGTGCCGGCCTCGGCCACCGCCATCACCCGGTAGAGGTAGGCCGCGCGCATTTCCTCGCGCCATCCATCCAGGGAATTCTCGCTTTCCGACATCAGTCTGTGTCTCCGGCTTTGAGTACCTGGCGCACCGCTTCGGCGGAAAATCCGCGCCCGGCAAGAAACCGCATCTGCCGCCCGCGCTCGGCCGCGTTCTGCGGCAGCGCGCCGAATTTCCGTTGCCAGGCGGCGCGACAGTTTTCGAACTCCTGCGCAAGCGCCTGTTCCACGGCTCGGTCGACAACTTCTGCCGATACGCCGCGGCTCTTCAGATCGTACTCTATCTTACGGCTGCCGAACTTGCGCGCGAGCGCATTGGCGCGGGACTCGGCGAAGCGTTGCTCCGACAGCCAACCGCGCGCCGTGAGTTGATCCAGCAGCAGCTCGACGTGCGCTGCGGATTCTGCATGCGGACTGAGCTTGCGCAGAAGTTCGGCGCGGCTGTGCTCGCGCCGCGCGAGCATGGCCAGCGCCCGCCCGCGCAGGGAGATCTCCCTTTTTGCCACGGGCCTGGCGCCCCGGCGCTACCCCGCGACGACGCTCAGGGCTGCAGCCGGCTTCGCGCCCGGGTTGTTGACGCCGACCGCTTCGCGCACGCGCGCTTCGATTTCAATCGCGAGCTCGGGGTGCTCCTTGAGATAGTCGCGCGCGTTGTCCTTGCCCTGGCCGATCTTGTCCTTGTTATAGGCATACCAGGCGCCGGATTTCTCGACGATGCCATGCTTCACGCCCAGTTCGATGATTTCACCCTCGCGCGAAATGCCCTCGCCGTAGAGGATGTCGAACAGTGCTTCGCGGAACGGCGGCGCCATTTTGTTCTTCACCACCTTTACGCGCGTTTCGTTGCCGATGACTTCGTCGTTCTTCTTGATCGAGCCGATGCGGCGGATGTCCAGGCGCACCGAGGCGTAGAACTTGAGCGCGTTGCCGCCGGTGGTGGTTTCCGGACTGCCGAACATGACACCGATCTTCATGCGGATCTGGTTGATGAAAATCACCAGCGTGTTGGTGCGCTTGATGTTGGCGGTGAGCTTGCGGAGCGCCTGGCTCATCAGGCGCGCCTGCAGGCCCATTTGCGGCTCGCCCATCTCACCCTCGATTTCGGCCTTGGGCGTGAGCGCCGCGACCGAGTCGATGACGATGACGTCGATGGAGCCCGAGCGCACCAGCATGTCGGCGATCTCGAGCGCCTGCTCGCCGTTATCCGGCTGCGAGATGAGAAGGTCATCGACCTTGACGCCGAGCTTGCCGGCGTACTGCGCGTCGAGCGCGTTCTCGGCGTCGATGAAGGCGGCGGTGCCGCCCATTTTTTGCATCTCGGCGATGACCTGCAGCGTGAGCGTGGTCTTGCCCGAGGATTCCGGGCCGTAGATCTCGACCACGCGGCCGCGCGGCAGGCCGCCGACGCCAAGGGCGATATCGAGGCCGAGCGAGCCGGTGGATACCACGGCGATGTCGGGCACCACTTCGGAGTCCATGCGCATGATGGAGCCCTTGCCGAACTGTTTTTCGATTTGCGCGAGGGCGGCGGCGAGCGCCTTTGCCTTGTTTTCGTCCATGGGTTTGTGTCCTTTTTGGTCTTTCAGCAATGTCAGCATGTTTGTCTCCATTCTTACACAAACGGTGCGGCCGTCTTCCGGGTTGACTGTTCCTGCCAACAAATTTGTTGCTGCCCAGACCGGGTAAAAGCCGTATTGCGAAAGTCTTGACAGCCGAACGAACGTTCGGTAATGTACCCCCATGGCTGACGATAATCAATATCTTTTAAAACTTCAGGACTATTACGCCAAGCACCGCGTGATGCCGTCCTACTCGACGCTGGGCGAGCTGGTGGGCCTCTCATCCAAGGCTTCGGTGGCCGAGCTGGTGCTGCGCCTCAAGGCCGAACGCCTGGTTGAGAGCACACCGGACCGCAGGTTGAAGCCGGGCAAGCGCTTTTTCGAGCGCACCCTCGCCGAGAGCGTGCACGCGGGCATGCCGCACCCGGCATTCGACTCGCGCCCCGACACGGTGTCGATCGACGACTACCTCGTCTATCACCCGTCCAAGACCACGCTGATCACCGTCAAGGGCGACTCGATGATTGACGCGGGCATCCACGACGGCGACATCGTCGTCGTCGAAAAGCGCGCCACCGCCAACGTCAACGACCTCGTGGTCGCGATCGTTGAGGGCGACTTCACCCTCAAGCGCCTCGGCCGCGAAAAAGGCCGCATGGTGCTGATCCCCGAGAACAAGGCCTACCCGGTCATACGACCGAAAGAGGACCTCGAAATTTTCGGCGTCGTGGTGGGGCAGTTCCGGCGCTACCGATAACCAGGCCATCGGCTGGAAACGCCCGTCTGGCACGGGTTTCCAGCCGATAGCACTAAGGCAGCGCAGTGCCAACCACGGTGGCAAGCGGCGCCTGATACGGCGCACAAACCTGCGCAATCCGGTCCGCAGGGCTCACCACGCCGCGTCCGCCCTTGTTCATGACATGGGTGTAGATCATGGTGGTCTCGACGCTGGCGTGGCCGAGTAATTCCTGCACGGTGCGAATGTCGTAGCCACCCTCAAGCAGGTGAGTGGCGAAGGAGTGGCGCAACGTGTGGCAACTCACATGCTTGGTGATGCCGGCTGCGTGCACCGCCTGCTTGACGCCGCGGATCAGGTAATTTTCATAGACGTGATGGCGGCGTATCACACCGGTGCGCGGATCGACCGAGCGCTTGTACGAGGGAAAGGCGAACTTCCAGCCCCACTCATAAGCGGCACGCGGGTACTTGCGATGCAGCGCGTCGGGCAACTCGACATCGCCATAGCCCTCGGCCACATCGCGCTCGTGCAGCAGCTTTGCCTGCTCGAGATGGGCGCGCAATGGCACCACAACCGCCTGCGGCAGCATGGTCACGCGGTCCTTGCCGCCCTTGCCGTCGCGCACGAGGATCTGGCCGTAGCCAAAATCGATGTCCTTGACCCGCAGCTTGAGGCACTCGCGCAGGCGCAGTCCAGCGCCGTAGAGCAGATTGGCCATCAGCCACTTGTCGCCTGTCATGCGGGAAAGAATGCCGCGCACCTCCTCCATCGTCAGCACCGTGGGCAGACGCGCCGGGCGCTTGGCCCGATCGATGCCATCGAGCCAGGGTAAGGGCAGCGTCAACACCTCCTTGTAGAGGAACAACAAGGCGGCGAGCGCCTGGTTTTGCGTGGCCGCCGCCACGTCGCGATCGCGCGCCAGGTGGCTGAGAAAGGCCGTGACTTCGGCTCCGCCCATTTCGGCCGGATGGCGCTTGTCATGGAAAAAAATGAATCGCCTTATCCAGTGAACGTAGGCCGCCTCGGTGCGCAGGCTGTAGTGCCGGCGGCGGATTGTGTCGCGCACCTGTTCGATCAGGCGCGGCGGCGGCCGCGCCCCCACGGAACCGGATTCAGACTCATCCATCCCATCCTCCCCAAAACGCTAGGCCAATAGACCTATTCGTTGAATTAACGGGCGACAAGGCTTGATAGATGACAGAAGGCAGGCGCAGAATGCACAAACAGCAGGTGAAAATCTGTCAACTAAAAAGTCAACTAAATTTTGTCAACTAATACGTCAACTAATACTGGTTATGCGTCGAGACCGACGGAGGCTTGCCCATGATGTATGAAGAGGTGATCCGAGACTTTGCGCTTCGGACTCGAAAGAACCTTGAGGCCATTGAAGCCCTTCAGCGCCTTGATGCCGGAGTTTTCGAGGTAACTCAGCTAATCAACTCCATGCTCGGACTTCTTGTTTTTCCTCAGCAGGAGTACGTTGAATCAATTCCGAGAATCCCCCTCGAAGAAATGCATCGAGATGGCTGGCCAATTCCCAAGGTCACAGG
>JBBRAI010000100.1:0-7446 GCA_038206915.1 Burkholderiales bacterium
AAAGCCCGCGCGTCGCGCTGATTTGTCCACAGGATTATCCACAAAATCTGTGGATAATCGCGAGCGCGGAACGCGCCGCGAAGTCAGCTTCGCGTCAGCGACCGTAGGTCTTGTAGATCGCCTGGCGCATCGGTCAGATCCGCAGGCAAGCTGTACCGAAATCTCGGTAGTAGAGACAGGCGGATGCTCAGCCGGCTTGCTGCATGCGCGCGAAACCCTGCTCCAGGTCGGCTATCAAATCGCTAGGGTCCTCGAGACCGATGTGCAGGCGCAGCAAAGGTCCGCCCGGATTCCATCGTGTCGCGGTCCGGATCTTGCCCGGGTCGGCGCGAATGGCCAGGCTTTCGAACCCGCCCCAGCTCGAGCCGATGCCGAACAGCGCCAGCGCGTCGATCAGCGCCGCCACAGCCCGCTCACTCGCGGGTTTGAGCACCACACCGAATAGCGAGGCCGCGCCGCTGAAATCGCGCTCCCAGATCGCGTGCCCGGGATCGCTTTCAAGGGCCGGGTAAAGCACGCGAGCTACCTCGGGCCGCGCCTGCAGCCAGCGCGCCACCGCCAGCGCACTCTGCTGCTGCTGGCGCATGCGCGCGCCGATGGTACGCAGGCCGCGCAGCGCCAGATAGCAGTCGTCAGGGCTGACACAGTAACCATAATCGGCGACGGCGCGGCGCACCGGCAGCCAATGCTGCTCGTTGGTGACAATGAGTCCCATCATCACGTCCGAATGGCCGCTAATGTACTTGGTGCCGGCGTGAATCGAAACGTCGACACCACGCTCGAAGGAGCGGAAGAAATACGGCGTACCCCAGGTATTGTCGGCGAGGAGCGGAATGCCTTTGGCGTGCGCCGCCGCTGCAATCGCGGGGATGTCCTGCATTTCGAAGCTGAGCGAGCCGGGCGCTTCGCAGAATACTACGGTCGTGTTGGCGCGGATCAGGCCGGCGATGCCCGCGCCTATCAGCGGATCGTAGTATTCGGTCTCCACGCCCAAACTGCGCAGGCGCCTGTCGCAGAAATTACGCGTCGGCTGGTACACCGAATCCGCAACGAGTATATGGTCGCCGGATTTTACGAATGCGGCGATTGCGGCAACGATCGCCGCCAGGCCGGACGGCAGCGCGACGGCGGCGTGGCCGCCTTCGAGCTCGGCCACGGCTTCCTCCAGCGCGAACGTGGTTGGCGTGCCGTAGATGCCGTAGCGCATCACCTTGTAGTCGTCCGGATTGCGCGTTTCATAGGTTTTGACGTCCGGAAACAGCACCGTCGAACCGCGGAACACCGGCGTATTGACGAGGCCGCTGAAACGCTGCGGATCGCGTCCTGCGTGCGTGGCAATGGTGTCGGCCTTGATATTCTTCTCGGTCATTTTGTCGATGTCCTTGTGGTAACTCCGCCGGCGGCTCGAATCAGAAGCGCCGGCCGCGGCTGACACCGCATGCAATGTTCCACAGCCGTTCGCCTATGGTGCCCAGCAGCACCGGCTGCCAGGGGCCGGCAACGGAATTGCTGCCGACGATCGCACCTTCTCCCATGTTTTCCGCATGCCAGGCGAGGTAAAGCAGCCGCAACTGCTGCTTGGCACAATCATATTCCCGCTCGATCTTGAACGAGCGGGCCTTCTTGACCATGGCAAGCGCTTTGTCGGTCTTGGCATCGGACAGGTCCCACATTTGTATCTTGTCCCCCAGGCTGCGTATGGTCGAGGTGTCCGCGTACACGACGAACGCGTCGGTGCGGTCGACCATTTCCCATTTTCCAAAATCCGCTGCGGCGCTGCCGCTCGCCGCGGCCAGCAGCAGCGTCAGGATTGCTTTACGCATTTTTTCTCCGATCGCTCGATTGTTTTGAGCGTACTGCGATATTTGGCGGATGCATAGCTTGTTGATCGGCGCAAGAGAAACAAACTACTGAGCGCGCATTATGTTCCGGCTGCCTGCGCCGAGGGAGTCGTCCGCATCATGGCTGGAAACGCCCTATTCATTCGGCATTACGCCTCGTCGATTTTGCGAATACCCCCACCGACACCCTTTTACTCGCAGTGCTGCCGTGATCCCGTACTGGCAGCGGCCGGATCGCGATCAAAGGACAGCTTCCAATCCTTTGCGATCCAGAAGATTGAGCAACTTCAAGGAAGGGCCACTTGGGTGCTTTTCGCCTATCTCCCATTTTCGTACGGTCGACAGGCTCGTGTTCAGGACCGCGGCAAGGACGGCCTGACTCAACTGGAGATGGTCGCGTAGCGCGCGGATTTTTATGCTGTCATATTTCGGCACAGGGTCAAGGCACAACGCGTCGAACTTTCGCATTTTTCGCTTATCGATGAACCCCAGACGATGAAGGTCGCTAGCCGTCTCGTGGACAGCGTCTAAAATTCGGCTCTTGACCCTAGTCTTTGTGCTCATGACATATCTCCTGTAACGAACCATCTACGACCGCTTCGTCAAGTTGCCGTCCGGTTCTGGCTAGCAACTGTCCAGCCAAGTCCTGCAACGCCTCCAGTTCATCGTCTGCAATATTGGGTCGATCATTTTTCTCAAACCCGAAGACGAAGAACCACCGATTTCCCCGGTTCGTAGCGACCAGCGTCCTCGTGCCGCCACGCTTACCTCGACCCGCTAATCCGATACGCTTTTTTAAAATACCACCACCGAGGTCGGCATCGATCAGCCCTTGGGACATTTCGACCACCGCTTTGCAGAGGGATCTGTCGGTCAACTCCGTTTTGCGCATCCAGCGGGTGAAATGCCGCGTTTTGAAGATACGTGCCATTCAGCTATTGTGCCACTTAGTGGCATAGTTTGTCCAGCACTAGCAGGATGACGCCGCGAGATTTGGTGGATGAGGGAGGGATCGTGGTGGGTTCGCCTTAGGGCGATCGGGGCAGCCGGAGACGCAATGCGACGAAGCGTTGGCGTCTTGCGTGCAGGAGGGATTGTGTCCGGATCGCCTTAAGGCGATCCGGACATCCCGAAACGCCTTGCGTTTCGGGACCGCTGAGTCGCTGAGGCGACTCAGCGTCCTGCGCGGCGTCCCCCGGACGCCGCTGGTCGAACCGGAGGGCTCTCGAAGTACCCACCCCCTGCACCAAATTAGAAGGCCCCGAGCGGGGGCCTTTTAATTTGGCGGAGAGGGAGGGATTCGAACCCTCGATACGGTTTAAGCCATATACGCCCTTAGCAGGGGCGCGCCTTCGACCACTCGGCCACCTCTCCGGATCAGGTTGAAACTAACTATATCACGCGCGCGGCCCCGGGCGAAAAGCCGGCATCACGGCGGCTGGTCCAGGTCGAACGCCTTGTGCAGCGCGCGCACCGCGAGTTCCATGTATTTCTCGTCGATCACCACCGCGATCTTGATTTCCGAAGTGGAAATCATCTGGATGTTGATGCCCTCCTCCGCCAGTGTGCGGAACATCTTGCCCGCGACGCCTGCATGGGTGCGCATGCCCACGCCCACCAGCGACACCTTGCACACCTTGGCGTCGCCGCGGATATCGGTCGCATTGATGTGCGCCTTCACCTGCTTGTTGAGCACGTCCATCGCCTTGTTGTACTCGCTGCGATTCACCGTGAAGGAGAAATCGGTCATGTTGTCGACGCTGGCGTTCTGGATGATCATGTCGACGTCGATATTGGCCTCGCCTACCGGCCCGAGGATCTGGTAGGCGATGCCCGGACGGTCGGGCACGCCCATGACGGTGATCTTGGCCTCGTCGTGGTTGAATGCGATGCCGGAAATAAGCGCTTTTTCCATTTTTGGGTCTTCCTCATACGTAATCAGCGTGCCCGGTCCTTCCTTGTCTTCGAATGAGGACAGCACGCGCAGCTTCACTTTGTATTTGCCGGCGAATTCCACCGAGCGGATCTGCAGCACCTTGGATCCGAGGCT
Source organism: Burkholderiales bacterium (assembly GCA_038206915.1). Classification (GTDB taxonomy): domain Bacteria; phylum Pseudomonadota; class Gammaproteobacteria; order Burkholderiales; family SG8-39; genus 2-12-FULL-64-23. Next base: position 3,892 of record JBBRAI010000100.1, read on the forward strand.
TGCCATCTCGAGCATTTCCTCGAAAGTGATGGTGTCCAGGCGCCGCGCCTCGGGCACGATGCGCGGGTCGGTGGTATAGACGCCGTCGACATCGGTGTAGATCTGGCATTCGTCAGCCTTCAGCGCGGCCGCGAGCGCCACCGCCGAGGTGTCGGAGCCGCCGCGTCCGAGCGTGGTGATGTTGCCCAGGACGTCGACGCCCTGAAAACCGGCGACCACCACGACGAAGCCCATTTCGAGATCGGCGCGGATGCGGTTCTCGTCGATGCGCTCTATGCGCGCCTTGGTGAAGGCGCTGTCGGTGAGCACCTTGACCTGGCCGCCGGTGTAGCTCTTCGCCTTTATGCCTTGTTCCATCAGCGCCATCGACAACAGGCCGATGGTGACCTGCTCGCCGGTGGAGGCGACCACGTCGAGTTCGCGCGGATCGGGATCGGGGGAGATTTCCTTGGCGAGCGCGATCAGCCGGTTGGTTTCTCCCGACATCGCCGACGGGACGACCACGATCTGGTGCCCCTTCGCCTTCCAGCGCGCGACGCGTCTGGCGACATTCATGATGCGTTCGGTAGAGCCTACGGAGGTGCCGCCGAATTTCTGGACTATCAGTGCCATGTTGCTGCGCAGCCTGTCGGCCTAAAAAGCGCTGATTTTACCGCATCGCAGCAGAAATATTTCCTCTATTTGCCGTCCAGTTGCCGCACCGGCGGGAGGGATAAGCCCGTGGGTTTGAGCTTCTCCGGCAGCACCCGCCCCATGCGCGCGCGGTGGCCGACATGGTGGCGCAACTTCTCACCTTTGATTTCGATGGATTTATCCTTGCCGCCGCGGCCGACCCCGCTGACGGTAACCGCATTCAGCGCGGTGACCCCGGCCGCGACCAGCTTTTCGCCCTGGTCCAGACCCATGACGATCACGCCGCGTCCCCTGGACATGGCGCGCATTTCGGCGATATTGAAGGCAAGCAGCCGGCCGTTGGCCGACAGCGCGAACACCCGGCTGCCCGGCGCTGCCTCGTAGGTGCAGGGCGCAAGCGGCGTCTCGCCCGCCTCCACGCTCATGAATTCGCGCCCGGCGCGGCGGCTCGAAACCATGTCGCCGATATTGCACAGAAAGCCGTAACCGCCGCTGGATGCGACCAGTACTTTGGTCTCGGCCTTGCCCGCGATGCAGTGCATGATCTTGGCGCCGTTCTGCACTTCCACCAGCGAGGAAGCCGGCGCGCCGTCGCCGCGCGCACTGGGAAGGCTCGCCGCATCGACGCTGTAGGCGCGGCCCGCCGAATCGAGGAAGATCACCGGGTCCACGGTGCGGCAGGGAATCAGCGCGGCGAGGCTGTCGCCTTCCTTGAACGTGAGCGTAGCCGCGTCGACGCCATGCCCCTGACGCGCGCGCACCCAGCCGTTGTTCGAGAAAATCACCGTCACCGGCTCATCAAGCACCGGCGTCTCGAGCACGGCTTTTTCCGATTCCTCGATCACCGTGCGACGCTTGTCGCCGAAGGCCTTGAGGTCGGCCTCGATCTCCTCGATCACCAGCGCTTCTAGCGACTTGCGGCTGCCGAGCACTTTCTCTAACCCCTTCTGCTCCTTCTTCAGAGCGCCGAGTTCCTGTTCCACCTTGATGTGCTCGAGCTTGGCCAGTTGGCGCAGGCGAATTTCCAGGATGTCCTCGGCCTGACGCTCGGTGAGCTTGAACGCGCGCATCAGGTCGGCCTTGGGTTCGTCCGAATTGCGGATCAGCTTGATCACCTTGTCCACGTTCAACAGCACCATCAGGCGCCCTTCGAGCACATGAATGCGATCGATCACCTTGTCCAGCCGGTGGCGCGTGCGCCGCGTCACCGTGGTGTAGCGGAACTGCAGCCACTCAGCGAGGATGTCCCTCAGGTTCTTGCCGGTGGGCCGGCCGTCGAGGCCTACCATCACCAGGTTGATCGAGGCGTTGGTCTCCATGCTGGTCTTGGCCAGCATGAGATTGACGAATTCGTTTTCGTCGAGGCGCGAGGTCTTGGGCTCGAACACCAGGCGCACCGGATGCGTGCGGTCGGACTCGTCGCGCGCGCGGTCGAGCATGGCGAGCATCAGCTGCTTTTCGCGCTGCTGCTCGGGCGTGAGCGATTTCTTCCCCGGCCTTGCTTGAGGATTGGTGATCGCCTCGATTTCCTCGAGGACTTTGCGCGAAGAGGCGCCCGGCGGCAATTCGTACACCACCATCTGCCATTGGCCGCGCGCCAGGCGCTCGATGCTCCAGCGCGCGCGCACCCGTACCGCGCCGCGTCCGCCGGCATAGGCCTCGCGCATTTCGGCGCGCGGCGTGATGATCTGGCCGCCGCCGGGGAAGTCCGGGCCCTTGATGTATTTCATCACGCCGGCGAGTGTGAGTTCAGGATCGCGGATCAGCGCGATCGCCGCGTTGGCGACTTCGGTCAGGTTATGGCTCGGTATCTCCGTAGCCATGCCGACGGCGATGCCCGAAGCGCCGTTGAGCAGGACCACCGGCAGGCGCGCCGGCAGCACCTGCGGCTCCTGCATGCTGCCGTCGTAATTGGGTGCGAAATCCACCGTGCCGCTGTCGAGTTCGGCCAGCAGCACTTCGGCGAACTTGGTAAGGCGCGCTTCCGTATAGCGCATCGCCGCCGGCTCGTCGCCGTCGCGCGAGCCGAAGTTGCCCTCGCCGTCGACCAGCGGGTAGCGCAGACTGAAGTCCTGCGCGATGCGCACCATCGCGTCGTACACCGAGGCGTCGCCGTGCGGATGGAACTTGCCGAGCACGTCGCCGACTACGCGCGCGCTTTTCTTCCTCGGCGTGCCGGCGCGGCCGTTCATTTCCCACATGGCATACAGGATGCGCGCCTGCACCGGCTTCTGCCCGTCGGCCACGCGCGGCAGCGCGCGGTCCTTGACCGTGCTCACCGCGTACTGCAGGTATTGCAGCGCCGCGTATTTGGCGAGCGGCAGCGTGTCGCCGAACTCGCCCGCGAGCGGCGCGAAATCGGGCGGCTCCTTGCCGCCGCCGTCGCCGCTGTTGCCGCCGGGAGAGCCGCCATTTGCCGTCGGCGGTGTCGCGCTGCCGGTTTGCGCCCCCGCGTCGTCGCCAGCCGCGGGCGTGGTGCTAGCGGCCGTGGGCTTCAACGCATTTTCGGTCGCGGTCATCGCGAGGCCCTCAAACAAATCATTCTGATTACCCATTCAATTCATTCCTGACTCGCAGTCCGTTTCAAACCAGTAAAACGGTATCCCCAAAGATCGTCGATTGCGCGCGGATAGCTTCATCATCCGCGCGCAATCGACGATCCGCGCGGACGGTTTTTCGTCCGCGCAGGTTTTCCAAAACCCTGCGCGCTGTGCGCGCCAACCACGTTTTGTGCACGGATAAAAAGCATCCGCGCACAAAACGCGGTTATGGTTAAACCCACCGAACGTGCGGGGGTTTTCATACAAGATCGTCGATTGCGCGCGGATAGCTTCATCATCCGCGCGCAATCGACGATCCGCGCGGCCGGGTTTTCGGCCGCGCAGGTTTTCCAAAACCCAGCGCGCTGCGCGCGCCAACCGC
>JBBRAI010000101.1:0-7414 GCA_038206915.1 Burkholderiales bacterium
TTACGCGAATGGTGTGCGAATTGAGAAATTCATTGCGAATCGCATCCTTCTCCGCTGCAGCCCCGGAATCGTGCGCAGCGCCATCCAATTCGATCGCAAGACGTTCGCTGGGACAATAGAAATCGAGGATGTATGGTCCAAAGCTGTGTTGCCGTCTGAATTTGCGGCCACCCAGCTGACTGCGCTGGAGTTGCAGCCAGAGCGCAGCCTCGGCCGGCGTGAGGCTTGCTCTTAGCTGGCGGCGGCGAGATTTCAGTGTTCTGGCGTTGTTCAGTCCCATGCGTCGGAAACGTCACCATGACCCGGCGCGTTGACACACCACGCAACCACCCCGCCCGTTTGGGCTAAACCACCCCGCCCGCTGCACGGGCACCCCTCCTCGGGCAGAACCACCCCGCCCGCTGCGCGGGGGGTGGTGCGGGGCTGGGGCCCCGGCGAACGCCGGGGATGCGACCCTGGAGCGCGTCCGGGATGCGAAAACAGACTGCCTTGGCTACTTCTCCAGCAGCTTTTTCTTCTCTTTCACCTTCGACCACTCTTCCGCATCCGCAGGCGCGTCTTTGCGCTCGATGATGGGTTTCCACGCCTTGGCCAGTTCGGCGTTGATTGCGGTGAATTCTTTTTGATCGTCGGGCACATCATCCTCGGCGAAAATCGCCTCCACCGGGCACTCAGCCACGCACAGGGTGCAGTCGATGCATTCGTCCGGGTCGATGACCAGCATGTTCGGCCCTTCGCGGAAGCAATCCACCGGGCACACGTCGACGCAGTCGGTGTATTTGCATTTGATGCAGGATTCGGTTACGACGTAGGTCATGAATAAGGTCCTGGAATGGGGCGTAAGGTGATTTTTATGCTGGCGAGTTTACCATATTCGTTTGGCAGCCTGAAACTTGAAACCCGGCGGCCCGCCCCCATATGCAGGCCAGGACCGCAGCCTGCGGCAAGTTCGAATTAGGGCTAGAATTGGGCCTCACCCCTACCCGGCCACAGCGGCTGCGGGTCAAGCGCGTACCCATACCCACATCAACACGAGGACTGCATGAGCGACAATATCCATCACGTTACCGATGACACATTTGAATCCGAGGTGCTGCAATCGCAAAGCCCGGTGCTGGTCGATTACTGGGCCGAGTGGTGCGGTCCGTGCAAAGCGATCGCGCCGACCCTGGAGGAAGTCGCCAAGGAGTACTCCGGCAAGCTCAAGATCGCCAAGGTCAACGTCGACGAGAATCAGGAGATTCCACGCAAGTACGGCATCCGCGGGATCCCGACGCTGATGCTGTTCAAGAACGGCAACATCGAGGCAACCAAAGTCGGCGCGCTGTCCAAGTCGCAGCTGACGGCCTTTCTTGACAGCAACATCTAGACCCTCTATCCTTGCGTCAGTAGCGTCACCGGCGGTATTTCTCAGAGGCCGTTTCAGCGTAATCGAAACGACCCCTGACGTAGGGGAACATGTGGGGAGACATCCCCGCATATCGTAAGCACCCCAGCCGGATTCGGACGTCAGTTCCTTCCTTTCTCGAATCCCAAGGCATCCTTAGCCTGTTTCGTTCCATACGAGCGTTTCTGCATGCAATTATCCGAGCTTAAAACCCTGCACGTCACCGAACTCGTCGAGATGGCGGTGGAGCATGAAATCGAAGGCGCCAACCGCCTGCGAAAACAGGAACTCATCTTCGCGCTGCTGAAAAACCGCGCGAAAAAGGGCGAATCCATATTCGGCGACGGCACGCTGGAAGTGCTGCCCGACGGCTTCGGCTTCCTGCGCTCGCCCGACACCTCCTACCTCGCATCCACCGACGACATCTACGTCTCCCCGTCCCAGATCCGCCGCTTCAACCTGCACACCGGCGACACCATCGAGGGCGAAATCCGCACGCCGAAGGACGGCGAGCGCTATTTCGCGCTGGTCAAGGTGGACAAGGTCAACGGCGACCTGCCGGAGAACTCGAAGAACAAGATCCTGTTCGAGAACCTGACGCCACTGCACCCGGACGAAGTATTCAAGCTCGAGCGCGACATCAAGGCCGAAGAGAACATGACCGGCCGCATCATCGACATCATCGCGCCCATCGGCAAGGGCCAGCGCGGGCTGATCGTCTCCCCGCCCAAGGCCGGCAAGACGGTGCTGATGCAGCACATGGCGCACGCCATCATCGCCAACCATCCTGACGTGGTGCTGATCGTGCTGCTGATCGACGAGCGCCCCGAGGAAGTGACCGAGATGACGCGCACGGTGCGCGGCGAAGTGGTCGCCTCCACTTTCGACGAGCCGGCCACACGCCACGTGCAGGTCGCCGAAATGGTGATCGAGAAGGCGAAACGCCTGGTAGAGCACAAGAAGGACGTGGTGATCCTGCTCGATTCGATCACGCGGCTTGCGCGCGCCTACAACACCGTGGTGCCCGCATCGGGCAAGGTGCTCACCGGCGGCGTAGACGCCAACGCGCTGCAGCGCCCGAAGCGCTTTTTCGGCGCGGCGCGCAATGTCGAGGAAGGCGGCTCGCTCACCATTCTCGCCACCGCGCTGATCGACACCGGCAGCCGCATGGACGACGTGATCTACGAAGAGTTCAAGGGCACCGGCAACATGGAAATTCATCTTGACCGGCGCATGTACGAGAAGCGCATTTTCCCAGCGATCAACGTCAACCGCTCGGGCACGCGCCGCGAGGAGCTGTTGATCGCGAAAGAAGTGCTGTCCAAGGTCTGGGTGCTGAGGAAGCTTCTGTACCCGATGGACGACTTGGAAGCGGCAGAATTTCTGGTCGACAAGATCCGCGCGACCAAGAATAACGCGGATTTCTTTGATTCAATGCGTCGCGGATAATAGCAGCGTCGCAACGAATTCTTCCGTGCCTTTGGGGGCGCATGCGCCGATCGGCCATTGCGCGCTCTGCGCGCCAACCGTGTTTTCTATACGGATGAAAAGCGCATCCGTATAGAAAACACGGTTATGGATAAAAGCAAGAGCGGTTCGAGGTAGATTTTTCTACAAGATCGCCAAATTAGAGCGGATGGCGCTTTTTCATCCGTTCTAATTTGGCGATCCGCGCGGACGGGCCGCCGTCCGCGCAAGTACGGCCGCCAAGCTCACCTTGCCCCAACGATCAGTATTGCTTAGCACCCTGATTTCTGCGATAATTCCCCCCTTTCGCGGCTCCTATTTCCGGACCGCATTTGAGGAAAGCGCCATGAAAACTGACATCCACCCCGCATATCACGAAATCAAGGTCATCTGCAGCTGCGGCAACACCTGGCAGACGCGCTCGACCATGAACAAGGAACTCCACGTCGAAGTCTGTTCCAACTGCCACCCGTTCTATACCGGCAAGCAGAAGATCGTGGACACGGCCGGACGCGTGGAGAAGTTCCGCCAGAAATACGCGAAGAAGCCCGCCGCCGAGGCAGCAGCCAAGACGGCCTGAGGTAGCAGCCGCTCCGGAAAAGGCAGCTTCGGCTGCCTTTTTGTTTGGGTGCAGCTTCGGCTGCCTTTTTTATTTTGTCGCCGAGTAAAATGCACCCATGACTCCCAGTGATCGAGCAGAAACGGGGCAAACACTTGGGGCGGTCGCATAGTGGCCGGCCTGCGCATCGCGCTGCCGCTCGCGCGCATTCCACTGCTGATCCTGATCGCGGTCTGGCTGCTGCCGGGCCTGTTCGGCCACGATCCCTGGAAAAACGAAGACGCCATCGCCATCGGCATTGCGCACCAGTTCGCCAGCCATGGCGACTGGCTGCTGCCGCGGCTGGCGGGCGAGCACTATGCCGAGGACGGCCCGCTGTTCTACTGGATCGGCGCCGCGTTCGCGCGCCTGCTCGGCGGGTTCATCGCCCAGCATGACGCGATACGCCTCGCGGCAGGCGCCTGCATCGCGCTGACGCTGTTGTTCCTGCGCCTCGCCGGGCGCGCGTTCCATTACCAGGACCCGCATGACAGCGACAGCCGGCGCGAGGACAGCCGCAGCCGCGGCAATGCCGTGATGCTGCTGTTCATGGGCTGCACCGGCCTGCTGGTGCACGCGCACGAGGCGGCAAGCGAAACCGCGCTGCTCGCCGGACTCGCCTGCGCCTACTGGGGCGCGGGGCTGGTGGAAAAGCGACCGTACGCGGCCGCAATCGCGCTCGGCTGCGGCCTGGGCGCAGCGTTTCTCGCCTCCGACATTGTTCACATCCTGCCGTTTGCGCTGGCGTTGCTCGCGACGCCGCTGCTGGTGCGCGACTGGCGCAGCCGCGAGGCGGTGCGCAGCCTGGCCCTGGGCGCGCTGGTGCTCGCACCCTGGCTGCTGATCTGGCCGGCGCTGCTCTATGCGCGCTCGCCGCAGTTTTTCGCCGCGTGGCTGCACCAGGGCCGCCTGGCCGCGCTCGCGCACACGCCCGGCCTGCATGCCGCCGCGCAGGAGCTGGGCACCCTCGCCTGGTTTGCCTGGCCGGCCTGGCCGATCGCGCTGTGGGCGCTGTGGCTATACCGCAGGAAGCCGAGTTCCGCCCGCGTGATGCTGCCGCTGATCGCGCTTGTCGCCGGCATCGTCATCAACCCGCTCGCGCGCGCGAACGGCGAATTGCCGCTGCTGCCGCTGCTGCTGCCGCTGTCTCTGCTGGGCGCGCAGGTATTGCCCGATCTGCGCCGCGGCGCGGCCAACTCGCTCGCATGGTTCGGCGCGATGACCTTCAGCCTGCTCGGCGGCGTCATCTGGCTGGGCTACGTCGCGCTGCAGACGGGCTTTCCGCCGCGCGTCGCGGCCAATGCCGCGCGCATCGAACCGGGCTTCGCCTCGCACTTCGCCTGGCTGCCCTTCCTCGGCGCGATCGCGATCACCCTTGCCTGGATGGTGCTGATTCTGCGCAGCACCAGTGCATACCAGCGCTGCGTCACCTACTGGGCCGCCGGCCTTGCGCTGTTCTGGGCGCTGACGATGCTGCTGTGGCTGCCCTGGATCGAGCACGGCAAGAGCTACCGCCCGGTGGCGGCCGCGCTGCGCGCGAGTCTGCCTGAATATCCGGGCTGCGTCGCCAGTCGCGGCCTCGGCGAAGCACAGCGCGCGGTACTGGACTATCATGCAGGCATAGTCACCGTGCGCAGCGAAACCCACGCCGGCCGCGGCTGCCCACTTCTGCTGGTCCAGGAAAACGCGCGCGAACCCGAAGTCAGTCCCGGCACATCCTGGAAAAAAATCTGGGAAGGCAACCGCACCGGGGATCGCACGGAAAAATGGCGCCTTTACGCGAAGGATACGGCGAAACCATGAATTCACCGATGAACAGCAAGCTGACCCAAAGCGTCGCATGGAATGCGCTGCAGGCGCATCAGGTGGCGATCGCACCGCTGCAGATGCGCGAACTGTTCGCGCGCGAACCCGATCGTGCGCAGCGCCTTTCGCTCGAAGCGGGTGGCTTGCTGCTGGATTATTCCAAGCACCGCGTGACCACCGAGACGCTCGCGCTGCTCTTCGCGCTTGCACGGCAGGCAGACGTCGAAGGCTGGCGCGCGCGCATGTTCGCCGGCGAGCACATCAACACCAGCGAGGACCGCGCCGTTCTGCACGTGGCGCTGCGCTCGGCTGCGCCGGCGTTTCCCGCGGGCAAGGACGTGATGCCGCTGGTGCGCAAGGCGCGCGAAGGCATGCGCCAATTCAGCGACGCAGTGCGCGGGCAGCGCCTTCTCGGGCATACCGGCAAGCCGCTGCGCACGGTAATTAACATCGGCATCGGCGGCTCCGACCTGGGCCCGCGCATGCTCACCCGGGCGCTGTGGCGCCACGCCGATGCGCCGCAGTCAGTGCGCTTCGTCAGCAACGCCGATCCGCAAGACCTCGCGCACGTGCTGACGCAGGCGCAGCCGGAGACGACGCTGTTCATCGTCGCGTCCAAGACCTTCACCACGGTCGAGACCCTGGGCAACGCCCAGCTCGCACGCAGCTGGCTGGTCGAAGCGCTGGGCAGCGAGGCGGCGGTGAACGCGCATTTCGCCGCGGTCACGACCAACCTCGAGGCGGCGGCCGCGTTCGGCATTGCGCCCGAGCGCTGCTTCCCTTTGTGGGACTGGGTCGGCGGACGCTATTCGGTCTGGTCGTCGGTGGGGCTGCCGGTAGCCATCGCGATCGGCATGGATCGCTTCGAGCAGCTGCTCGCGGGCGCGCGCGCGATGGACGAGCATTTCCTCTCGGCCCCGCTCGAAGCCAACATGCCGGTGCTGCTGGCGCTGCTGGGGATCTGGTACACGAACTTTTTCGGTGCGGAAACGCTGGCCGTGCTGCCCTACGCCGAGGCGCTGCGCGAACTTCCGGCCTATCTGCAGCAGCTCGAAATGGAATCCAACGGCAAGGGCGTGGACCGCGAGGGACAATCCCTGGACTACGCCACGGTGCCGGTGCTGTGGGGCTCGGTCGGAACCAACAGCCAGCACGCCTTCCATCAGATGCTGCACCAGGGGACGCACCTCGTGCCCTGCGACTTCCTGGTGCCGGTTGCGGGAACGGGAACCGCGTCGGAGAACGCGCTGGCGCAATCGGCCGCGCTGCTGACGGGGCGCGACGCGAGCCAGCCGCAGCGGCGCTTCGACGGCAACCGGCCGTCTTCGACCATCATGTTCAAGCACATCGACCCGCGCACCATGGGACAGCTGCTCGCGCTGTATGAGCACAAGGTGTTCGTGCAGGGCGTGATCTGGAACATCAACAGCTTCGACCAATGGGGCGTGGAACTGGGCAAGGAAATCGCGCGCACCCTGGCGCAGGCGGACGCCGCCGCGATCGAAGCCGCGATGGACGCGTCCACCAACGCGCTGATGCGCCGCCTGCGCGCCTGGCGCAGCTGATCCGCACCGCATGCAAGCCGCCGTCAAGCCGATTTTTTCCTACCGCAAGCACTGGGCGCAGCGCTTCGGCATTGCACCCTTCCTACCGATGTCGCGCGCCGAGATGCAGGCAATGGGCTGGGAGGAGTGCGACGTCATCATCGTCACCGGCGACGCCTACATCGACCATCCGAGCTTCGGCATGGCGCTGGTCGGCCGGCTGCTCGAAGCGCAGGGATTCCGCGTCGGCATCATCAGCCAGCCGGACTGGCATTCCGCCGAAGACTTCAGGCGCCTGGGCAAACCCAGGCTGTTTTTCGGCGTCACCGCCGGCAACATGGATTCGATGGTCAACCGCTATACCGCCGACCGCAAAATCCGCTCCACCGACGCCTACACGCCTGACGGCGCGCCGGACAAGCGTCCGGACCACGCGGTCACGGTGTATGCGCAGCGCTGCCGCGAGGCCTATCCCGATGCGCCGCTGGTGATCGGCAGCATCGAAGCGAGCCTGCGCCGCATCGCGCACTACGACTACTGGTCGGACAAGATGAAACGCTCGATCCTGCCCGACGCCAAGGCCGACCTGCTGCTGTTCGGCAATGCCGAGCG
>JBBRAI010000102.1:0-7023 GCA_038206915.1 Burkholderiales bacterium
GGGACAGCGACGGCATTGGCAGCCTCCGAATTGTGTGGGCAATGGGCCAGTGTCGACACCTCCAGCCAGGCGCGGCGTAGGACAGCGAGATTTTCGCGTGTGCGTTCTGAATTACGCGCCAAGCCGCTGCGCCGCCGCGACGCACTGGCGCACGAAATCGTCGGCGCCCGTGCCGAGCCGCTTGTCGCGATGCAGCACGATCGCGAGGCGCCGGATCGCAGCCGGCAGGCGGGTCTTCAATTCGACCAGCGAACCTCCGGCGAGCGCTTGCGCGACCGCGTGGCGCGACAGAAAGCCCAGCGCCGTGCCTGCGACGACGAGACGCCGGATCGTCTCGGGGCTGCCGAGCTCGTAGGCCACGTTCGCGTGGCCGAGGTGCTCGACGAGCCAGCGGTCGGCGGCCTCGCGCGTGCCCGAGCCGCTCTCGCGCAGCGCCCACTCGGCATCGCGCAACAGCCGCGGCGTGGCGATCCGGCCCGCGAGGGCGTGCGCGGGTGACGCGACGATCACCAACTCGTCTTTCATCCACGGCCTCACCACCAGATCGGGGTGCGTCTGCGTGCCCTCGATGAAGCCGACATCGACATCGAACGCGGCGACCGATGCGATCACGTCGCGGGTGTTGCCGATCGACAGCCGCACCGGGCTCTTCGCGTGCCGCGCCTTCCAGGCGCTGACCAGATCGGGCAGGATGCACTCGCCGATCGTCAGGCTCGCACCGACGCGCAGCGGGGCGAGGTGTTCGCCCGAGAAGAGCTGCTGCACATCGGCGGCTTCGTCGAGCATCGAGGCGGCGCGTGGCAGCAGCGCGCGGCCGTTCTCGTTCAGCACCAGCCGGCGGCCGACGCGGTCGAACAGCGGCGCGCCCAGCGCCGTCTCCAGGTCGGCCAACGCGGTGCTCGCAGCCGACTGCGAGCGCGCGACACGCTCGGCGGCGGCGCGGGTCGAGCCGCCGCGCGCGGTCGCGACGAAGACTTCGAGCTGGCGCAGGTTCAGGCGCAGGCGGGAGACGGCGGTGGGCGAGGCGGGCATCGAATCTGACTCCGAACGAATGATCTGATTTTCAGATCGGTGTGACCGTGATTGTGCGCTTTCACCTTTCAGCGCAAATCGCTACGATCTGCACTCGGCGCGATACTTGTCGCGCGCGCTCTCGAGGAGATGCCGGTGTTCAAGTTCCTGTCGCGCGAGCCCATTCACAATCCGCTCGCCTCGCCGACGCCGACCGCGAACACCGAGGTCAAGACCACCACCTGCTACATGTGCGCCTGCCGCTGCGGCATCCGCGTGCATTTGCGCGACGGTGAAGTGCGCTACATCGACGGCAACCCGAACCACCCGCTGAACCAAGGCGTGATCTGCGCGAAGGGCGCGTCGGGGATCATGAAGCAGGTCTCGCCCGCGCGGCTCACGCAGCCGCTGCTGCCGAAGAAGGGCAGCGAACGCGGCGCCGGCGAGTTCGAGCCGATCAGCTGGGACTTGGCGTTCGAGATGCTCACCGAACGCCTCGGCAAGATTCGCGCGACCGACCCGAAGAAGTTCGCGCTGTTCACCGGCCGCGACCAGATGCAGGCGCTCACCGGCCTGTTCGCGCGCCAGTTCGGCACGCCGAACTATGCGGCGCACGGCGGCTTCTGTTCGGTCAATATGGCCGCCGGCATGATCTACACCATAGGCGGCTCGTTCTGGGAGTTCGGCGGGCCGGACCTGGAGCGCTCCAAGCTGTTCGTGATGATAGGCACGGCCGAGGACCACCACTCTAATCCGCTCAAGATCGCGATCGCCAAGTTCAAGCGCTCCGGCGGGCGCTTCATTTCGATCAATCCGGTGCGCACCGGCTACTCCGCGATCGCCGACGAATGGGTGCCGATCAAGCCCGGCACCGACGGCGCGCTTCTGCTCGCGCTGACCCACGAAATCATCCACACCGGCCTGTACGACCGCGAATTTCTCGCGCGCTACACCAACGCCGGCTACCTGATCAACCTCGACCCGCAGTCCGATTCGCAGGGCATGCCGGTGTGCGATGCGAGCGCGCTTGAAGAGATCCCGGAATATCCGCGCAACATGCTGTGGTGGAACCGGCTCACCGAGCGGCCCGCGCCCTGCCACCAACCCGATGCCGACCCGTACCTGCTGGGCGAGTTCCACCTCGACGACGGCACCCCGGTGAAGCCAGCGTTCCAGTTGCTGCTGGAGCGGGTGAAGGACTACACGCCGGAATGGGCCGAGGGCATCACCGGCATCCCCGCGGCGACCATCCGGCGCCTGGCCTATGAAATGGGCGTGACTGCGCGCGACCAGAAGATCGAACTGCCTATCGCCTGGACCGACAGCTGGGGCACGGAGCACGAAAAGATCACCGGCAATCCGGTGTCCTTCCACGCGATGCGCGGCCTCGCGGCGCACTCCAACGGTTTTCAGACCATACGCGCGCTCGCGATTCTGATGAGCATCCTCGGCACCATCGACCGCCCCGGCGGCTTCCGCCACAAGGCGCCGTTCCCGCGCGGAATTCCGCCGCTCGCCAAGACGCCAAAGGGACCGGAAGGCGTGCGACCCGACACCCCGCTCGCGGGGCTCGCGCTCGGCTGGCCCGGCACGCCGGACGACCTGTTCATCGACGCCGACAACCAGCCGGTGCGCATCGACAAGGCGTTCTCCTGGGAGTACCCGCTGTCGGTGCACGGCCTGATGCACAACGTGATCACCAACGCCTGGCGCGGCGACCCTTACCGCATCGACACGCTGATGATATTCATGGCCAACATGGCGTGGAACTCGAGCATGAACACCTCCGAAGTGCGCAGGATGCTCAACGACCGGGATGAGGGCGGCGAGTACAAGATCCCGTTCATCGTCGTGTCCGATGCGTTCCAGTCGGAAATGACCGCGTTCGCCGACCTGATCCTACCCGACACCACCTACCTCGAGCGCCACGACGTGATGTCCATGCTCGACCGCCCGATCTCCGAATTCGAGGGGCCGGTGGACGCCGTGCGCGTGCCGGTGCTGCCGCCGACGGGGCAGTGCAAGCCGTTCCAGGAAGTGCTGATCGAACTGGCCGGCCGGCTGAAGCTCCCCGCCTTCGTCAACGCCGACGCCAGCCGCAAGTATCGCGACTATCCGGATTTCATCGTCAACTACGAGACTGAACCCGGCTCGGGCATCGGCTTTCTCGCCGGCTGGCGCGGCAAGGGCGGGGAAAAATTCATGCAGGGCGAGCCCAACCCGCGCCAGTGGGAGATGTACGCCAAGAACAACTGCGTGTTCCAGCAGAAGCTACCGCCGTCCTACCAGTACATGCGCAACTGGAACAAGGGCTATCACGAATGGGCGCAGCGCGCGCGACTGCGCCGTTACGCCGATCCCATCGTGATCCAGATCTATTCGGTGGTGCTGCAGAAATTCCGCATGGCGGCGCAGGGCAGGGGGCCGGCGAAGCGGCGCCCGCCGCCGCACCTGGCCAAGCGCGTGGAAACCTATTTCGATCCGCTGCCGTTCTACTACGAGCCGCTCGAGGCGCAGGTGACCGACGCGCACAAGTATCCGCTGAACGCGATCACGCAGCGACCGATGGCCATGTATCACTCCTGGGATTCGCAGAACGCCTGGCTGCGCCAGATCCACGCGCACAATTACCTGTTCGTGAATCCGGTCGCGGCGCGCGCGCAGGGCATCGCCGACGACGACTGGATCTGGGTCGAGTCGATGTGGGGCAAGGTGCGCTGCATGGCGCGCTACTCCGAAGCAGTGGAGCCGGGCACGGTGTGGACCTGGAACGCGATCGGCAAGGCGCCCGGCGCCTGGAACCTGGCGCCCGGCGCCAACGAGGCCGAACTCGGCTTCCTGCTGAATCACCTGATCAGCGACGAACTTCCTCACCCTTCTTCCTCCGGGAGAGGGGCCGGCGGTGAGGGTTCTCCGGCGAGCGAGCACATCTCCAACTCCGATCCGGTGACCGGCCAGGCCGGCTGGTACGACGTGCGCGTGCGCATTTACAAGGCCGGCGCGGACGAGCCGAAGCAGAGCTGGCCGCAGGTGAGCGCGGTGCAGGCGCTGCCGGGCATGGACCGCGTGCGCAAGACCTGGCTCGCGTTCGTCGCCGGGGTGAAAAAATGAGCAAGCAGCTCGCGCTGGTGATCGACCTCAACGTCTGCGTCGGCTGTCACGCCTGCGTCACCAGCTGCAAGGAATGGAACACCTCGGGCGCAGCCGGATTCCTGTCGGACGACAATCCCTATGCGCGCGATCCGACCGGGACTTTTTTCAACCGCGTGCAGACCTTCGAAGTCGGCGAGTTTCCGAATACGCAGACGGTGCACTTCCCCAAGTCCTGCCTGCACTGCGAGGATCCGCCCTGCGTGCCGGTGTGCCCCACGGGCGCGAGCTACAAGCGCGCCGAGGACGGCATCGTGCTGGTCGATTACGACAAATGCATAGGCTGCAAGTACTGCAGCTGGGCCTGCCCCTACGGCGCGCGCGAGGTCGACGAGCATCAGAAGGTGATGAAGAAATGTACCCTGTGCGTGGACCGCATCTATGACGAGATGCTGCCCCAGGCCGACCGCAGGCCCGCCTGCGTCATGGCCTGCCCGACCAGCGCGCGCCTGTTCGGCGACGTGCACGATCCGGAGTCGGCGGTGTCGCAGGCGATACGCGACGCGGGCGGTTACGCCCTGATGCCCGAGTGGGGCACGCATCCGGCCAACCACTATCTGCCGCGGCGCAAGACCGAAATCACGCTGCATCGCGACGAACTCGAGCGCGTCGACAATCCGCTCAAGATCGACGGCAAGCTGCCCAAGCCCGATATCAAGACGCCGTCGCTCGACGACAGCACTTCCTGGTAGACGCCATGCGTCCCGCATTCTCAGTCATATTCCTGACCACGCTGATCGGCGCGGGGCAGGGCCTGTTCGCCGCGCTCTTTGTCGCCGAACTCGGCGCGCTGCTCGGCGCCTGGGCCATGCCCGCGGCGGGGTACTTCGTCTTCGGCTGTCTGATCGCACTGGCCCTGCTCGCGGCCGGGCTGCTCGCCTCGTTCTTCCACCTGGGCCGGCCCGAGCGCGCCTGGCGCTCGGCCACGCAGTGGCGCACTTCCTGGCTGTCGCGCGAGGTGATCGCGCTGCCCGCGTTCATGGCTGCGGTCGCCGCTTACGGCCTGGCGCACTACCTGCGCGGCGCCGGAGAGCTGAGCCTGGCGCTGGGCGCGGCGGGCCTGGGGCTGGCGCTGCTGCTGTTTATCTGCACCGGCATGATCTACGCGTGCATCCAGTTCCTGCAGGAATGGCATACGCCGCTCACCGTGCTGAACTACCTGCTGCTGGGCTGCGCCTCGGGCTTCCTGCTGGCCACGGCCTGGGCCGCGGCGCAAGCGCCCGCGGTGCTTGGCGCCTTGGCCGCATGGACAGCGGGACTTACGCTGGCGGCCCTGGTCACGCGCAGCGCCTCGCTTGCGCGCAACGCGCGCCTGCGGCCGAAATCGACGCTGCAGACCGCAATCGGGGTGAAGCATCCGCGGATCGCGCAGATAGCGCAGGGTTCCATGGGCGGCTCGTTCAACACGCGCGAGTTTTTCCACGGTAAATCGTTGGCCTGGCTGCGCCTGGTGAAATGGGCGTTCCTGCTGCTGGTGTTTCCGCTGCCGCTCGCCCTGCTCGCCGCAGGCGCCAGCCTGGGTTCCTGGCCGGTGCTGGCCGCGGCCTTCCTGCTGCAGTACCTGGGCCTGCTCGCCGAGCGCTGGTACTTTTTCGCACAGGCGCGGCACCCGCAGAATCTCTACTACCAGGCGATTTCATGAGCGCGATGGATGCGGTTGCAATGCCCGCGCGCCCCGCCAGGCTGAATTTTTCGGAAAGCGGAAACAGCCGGATGCCGCGCTCCGGCCGTGGGAATTGAGCCGGCGGGCGCCACTGCGGCCTGCGGATGAGAATCGGTAATTCTGTTGGTTTGAATAGGGGATGTTATGGATTGCGCATTCCCCTTGCGCGGGGTAGTCTTTCTTCGATAACGCGCGCAAGCGCAAAGTCCGCCGGCGCCGAGACGTCGAACGGGGTGACAGAGGGAGAATTGCAATGGCAGAACAAAAGATCTGCGTGGTGGTGGTCTCCGGAACGCGTGAACGCCTGCAGATGGCGGCCATGGCGGCATCGGTTGCCGCCGTGAGCGGCATCGAGGTCACCATATTCCTTTCCATGAATGCGGTGCCGTACTTTATCAAAGGCGCCGCGACGGACGCGCCCAGCGAGGGGCAGTTCGGCGATCTGCTGGTGCAGAAGAAGGCGCCCGATTTCAAGACGCTGTTCAGGCAGGCGGTCGAACTCGGGGATGCGAAAATCCTGCCCTGTTCCATGGCGATGGATGTCGCCGCGATCGAGCCCAATACGCTGGAGCCGTTCGTGGGCGAGCCGACCGGGCTCACCGCGTTCTTGAACGCGGCTGCGGGTGCGCAAGTCTGGACGTTCTGAGATCGTGATTCGAGCCGGAGGCATATCTCCGGCGCCCTGATGATTGAATGGCCGTTTCGCTGGTTGCGAAACGAGCCGCAAGGCGAACCGAGGAGGCAAGAAAATGGCGGAGAAAAAAATCATCGATGGCAGGGGCAGTTTTTGCCCGGGGCCGCTCATGGAATTGATCGGCGTACTGAAAATGTCGCAGATCGGCGATGAGCTCGAGGTGCTGTCCAACGACAAGGGCTCGGCGAAGGACATCCCGGAGTGGGCGCACAAGGTGGGCCACGAGTACGTTGGGACGACCGAAGAGGCGGGTGTCTGGCACATTACGGTCAGGAAAAGCAAATAGCGGCAGGCAAAACCGAATTGAAGCGGTGGCGTTTGATTTCAATCTGAGGAGACGGAAATGAAAATACTCATAATCGGTGGCGGCATGGGCGGCACCATTTTGGCGAACAATCTGGCGCGGCGCTTGAGCGCCGAAATGCGCGCGGGCAAGGCGCGCATCACCATGCTGTCGGCATCGGACAAGCATATGTATCAACCGGGCCTGCTCTACCTGGCGATC
>JBBRAI010000103.1:0-6762 GCA_038206915.1 Burkholderiales bacterium
ATGGCATCGGAGCGGGGCCAGCACCTGCGGATGAAGGTCCGCAATCCCCGCACTGGCGTTGCGACGCTGGACCTGATTGGCGCGCGCTGAGGCGTGAGTCCACACGAGCCGCAGCCCCGCTTTACAGCGGCGGTCTTGGCCTCTGCTTTACGGCTACGGCCCGCACTGGACCCAGGAGCATCCCGAAAATGCACGACAACGCCTTACGCATTGCGACAGATCGCGGACTCGCCGCACGCCTGATCGCTAACCCCGTTGTGCGAATCGTAATTGGATCGGTGCTGGTGTGGTTGCCGGCCCCCTTAATCACCAAAACCGCCCATGCGTTGATCCCGGCCCCTTACGGGCATGTCTGGCCAACCTTGCTGGCGGCCGCCCTGGTTTGGCTGGCTTACCATTTCTTCGTTCTTCGCATCGAGCGCCGCCCTGTATTGGAGTTGTCGACCCGGGGTGCGTTGCGCGAGCTGGGGGCGGGGCTGCTCGTGGGGCTGTCCATGCAGGCATTGTTGTTTGCGGTGCTGTGGGCGATGGGGGTGTACCGCATTCACGGATTGGTTGCGCCCAGCGCAGCGATGCTTGCGGTTGTGCCGCTCTACGTGGGCGTCGCACTGCTTGAGGAGTTCGTCGGGCGCGGCATTTGGTTCGGAATTACCAGGCAAGCGCTGGGCACAGTTTGGGCAATCGCCATTTCCGCGCTTTTCTTCGGGCTAGTCCACGCCCCGAACGCCGGTGCCAACCCGATCGGCTTGCTGACGTGCACAGCGTTCGGAATGCTCTTTGCGGCCGCGTATATGGCGACCGGAAGACTTTGGATCTGCATCGGAATCCACTTCGCATGGAACTTCGCGCAGAGCCAGGTATTTTCCTCACTCGTCTCAGGCACCAAGGACGGCGCTGGAATCTTTCAAGGGCAGCTGATCGGCCCTGTGTGGCTGACCGGCGGGAGTTTTGGCTCCGAAGGTTCTGTCGTCGCACTTGCGGTGGCGCTGCTAGGGTTCGTTGGCTTCATGGCAAAAGCGCACTTTGCGCCTGTGTCGCGCGAGCCAGTGTTACTCCAAGAATCATGCCCAGATCAAAAGGGTCGGCAGGAATTCGTGTGAAAAATAGCCAATCGACATGTAATTCGTTTTGGCAAGAACTTTTTTAGAAATCGTCGGCCCGACAATCGCTCACGCAGGCGCCAGCTGGGTTGACGATCAGCCGAAGCAGCTGCGCAACGCCCCGGCAGCGGCTTTCAAGGCGATGCCGCAACGCGAGGCTTGATCTTGTGGGCATACCGAAACACTGCCGTACTGGTGTATCGGTATACATATTCTCAATATGCCGTTAATTACAATTACCAAGGAGTTGCATCCATGGCGAACTACTTTTCAAGCACACTGCTGCTGGCCTTCGCCGCGCTGCAAGCTACGGCAAGCAGCGCAGCCGAAGCGCCCAACGGTCACCGCGCTTTGCAGCCACCTGGCTTTTATCAGGTCGACTGGGAAGGCCGCGCCGAACACACACCGATGCGTCCAGGCCAGGCGCCCGTGGTCCGGGAAGGCAAAATCGATGGTGCTACCGGGGACGCCTCGGAGCGCATCACTTTGAATGAGCAGGCAAGGCACTTCACCCAGAGGGGCCAGCAGCCGCACACTTTCTGCAAGAAGCCCGCCAATCTCGCAACTGAGGCTGCGGCGAGGAGGTCGTGTCCGGACCATGATGTCACCGTGGTGGATGCCAACACGCTCATCTACAGGTCGAACTGCCCGAGCATGCAACTAACCCGAACGGTGAAACGCACCGATGACAAAATCTGGGTCATCGACAGCGTGATGAAGATGAAAGGCGGTATGGCCGGCTCGTATCAGGCGCCTACCACCCATGAACGCTGGACCCGCATCGCGGACGCCTGCAAATAGGCGGACGCCCGGTTACCCGACATGCTACGGCTCTTGGCGTATTCGCCAGTCTTCACCAAGGCGCGGCCCTGCACGATGATGTCGATCCTCTCGGCGGGTCCGAAAAGGCGCTCGATGGGCGCATCGACGGCGCTCCACGTCCAGCTCGCGAGCTCTTCGGCGTTATGCGCCATCCGCTCAGACATGGGGCGGCGGACGGTTAGGTCGCTGGCATCCTCAGTCCGCAGCGACGGCTTTCGGGCGCCCAATCTTCCGCCGGCTACTTCTCGCTTTGGGTCGATCAGCGCCCGTTGATGTTAGGCGCAAGCTGACGAGCTCCTTCACCAAAGGAGTGCGTCATGAAAACGCCCATCCAGTCACCGGTATGTCGCCAGCCCTGGAACAAGGGCAAGCTTGCAGGACAAAAAGCACCGCTACGCCTGCGCGACATCTGGGCCATCCGTGTGCATCTACAGCTCCGCAACGCTACTCGCGACCTCGCTTTGTTCAACCTTGCCATCGACAGTAAGCTGCGTGCGTGCGATCTGGTCAAACTCCGCGTCCGCGACATCGCCCGGGGTGAACATGTTGCAAAACGCGCGTGGTGGGCCCACCAGGACTCGAACCTGGAACCAAAGGATTATGAGTCTGCTAGCAAAGCAATAAGTTGCTGCTAGATAAGCGAAAGGGAGCGTACGCGAGCGCAATCAAAAGTAGTTTGTAATCAGTAAGTTAGCGCATCTTAGCGAAGCGGGCAAAAGCTGATCGATGTACCGCCAATGTACCCACTGAGCGTGCAAAGTCCCTAGCCGCTGCGCGTCAGATATCGCCGGGCCCGCAGCCATTTTTCGCAAGTACTCGTAGAACGCTTCGTCCTCCTCGGGAGTAGGGTAGGCCAGCTCTAAATATTCCTCGATAAAAGACCGTCCCCTTCATTAGGGGCCTCTTGGGCATTTTGGTGGACGCTCGACACTCGAACTCCATCCGCATGCTCTGCATTCTTGGAGTTTCTTGTTGGCTGGGTCATACGGCTCCCCCAAAGATGCCACTAGCGATCTTCGCACAAAGGAATTCAGCGCCACACGCGCCGCAATGCTACGTGGTGCGGGAAAGCCGAAGAGGAAAGACTGGACCGAGAAAGCGAGCGCAATGGATGCTCTCGGGCAAGGTTAAAAATGCTGAATGCTGGTACACGGATTCCGTTTCGTCCCCGATGCCATTTCAAGATCATCCCGCATCCCACACGGGCGGAAGGCACGCGGCGCTCGCCGGCGCAAGGCTCCTGACTATGCAGCCTGGCTCAGAAGGGACTATCCGTGTGAGCCCCTTCTGCGTTTGATACCGGTGCAATCTCTGCGCCGTTTGACTCGGTTGGCGCTTCATACCCTCGGCGATCGAATAGTCCGAGCAATTTGTAGATGTACACCGGGCGACCGGGTTGACTGCGTTCATCGTCCTGCACCACATGCAATAAAGCGTGGGCAACCAAGTGGTCGATGCCACTTTTGACTTTGTCCGGCCGGACCCCGGTCAGCTTCTGCATCGTTTCGTGCGAAATCGTAGCGAACGGCCCGATGCTGTTACGAACGTGGAGGAGTACCAGATAGATCTTCAAAGCCGCAAGCACAGACGCACCTCGATTTGGCAGCGCTCGAAGTGCTATTCGCCCTTTTTCATGTGGGATCTTCATCCAGCGCTGATCGCCCGGAATGGCCACCTGCGCATATTCGTGCCGATAGCGTCGGACAGTCTCGATCACGCCCAAGTTCTCAAGAACATGTAGGCCGGGGCGGATCATCGGCCGCGACAGATTTGTCAGCTCAATCAGCTCGTCGACCGTAAGCGTTGCGCGTCGCGTTTTGAAGTCGACTTGGAGCGCGATCGCTAAATAGAGCTTCAACGCAGAAATGTGCCGGCCCACTGAGCCCGCACGAGCGTCGAGATGGGGCAATACCCCTGCCTTAACCCACCAGGTGGGGTAGGAGCCCCACGTGCTCAAGGTTGAGACCCCCGACTCCGCCACAGGGCGGCGGCGACCACGCGCAGAGCGCTCCAAGCGACTAGAAGGGCGAGTACCGCGATCACGAAGATCGCGGCACCGGTGGGGCTGATTGCGAGCAAATTCGTCAGGAGGGTGTCGACAGTGTTCAAGGCCGGCCTCGATCTTTTGGGGATGCCGAGAGGGTACACACCGCACATCTATAGCATTTAAATAGAGCGACACCTTTGAAAAAGCAAAAATCTCAGGTAAGGGCCTATATTCAAGCTATTTCAAGCTGTAAAGGGCGACAAAAACACAGTAAATGGCAGAATTCATGTCCACGCTTTCCATTGACCGTTCTGAGGGGCATTGAGTCGTGAGCCCCGTTTATGCCGGTCGTGTGCCCCTGCATCTGGGGAACTCATTGCACCCCCAGAAAGCGGTGTGATCCCGGCGGTTATTGCGGCGGGCCATTGGACCGCCGCAGGCTGGGCAGGAGGTCGAGGGCGCGACGGCGACCTCTGGCGCAGACACGAAGCTCGACTCCGCAATCCGAAGGCCGGCGGCGCGGTCGGCTGCACTTGCGACGACCGGCGTGTTCGACGATGTCGCTTGGACCGATCGCACCAGCGCGAGCAGCTCCTCACCGCCGATGAGCTCGATCGCCTTACCGGCTGCAAACGCCTTGGCATCGCCGGTGAAATTACCCACGCAGACGATCTTCACGCCGTTCGCGCCGTGGTGATCACGCAAGCCCCACATCTCGCGCACGGTGCCGACGCTGACCGAGCGGCTCTTCCAATGCTTGCACTGCACCAGCTCGACGCGCCCTTGCTTTTGCAACATGAGGTCAATGCCGCCGTCCGCGCCGCCGAGCCCTGTTTCTACAAGGGAATAGCCCCGGCGCCGGAAGGCTTCGCCGACGAGCATTTCGAATTCCCGCCAGGTCATGCGAGCCAAGGTATCTAGGCCTGTCTGCCTGTCCAACAGCGCTCTGCGGCGACGCCGCTTGCCGAAGGACACGGCAGCGCCAATCCAGAAAAGTACCATCACTATCAGTGCGAATGTTTCCGCGGTCCCATGCTGCAGCTGGGCTCCCAATGCGGCGCCAATCGGCCCACCCACCCGAATCAGGAAGGCTGGAAGCATGAACCGAATGACGCCATACGCCACGCCGCCCAGCACCAACCCTAAGGGCCACGGCAAAGCTGCGATCAGGTCTAGTCCCGTTTCTTTACGGCGCGTCATCGACGGTGCGACTCTCTGATTTTCGAGCACCTCTCAATATAAGGGCAGCTCGGCGCTACTAACCACCGCAAACTATTTTCTTGAAACTGGTGTACGCGATCGGCTCACGTGATTTACATGATTTCGTTGAAAGAGTTTCGAGCTGGTTGAGATGAAAATGCGGATCATTGGATATCGCGTTGTACGCGCGGGCAGTAGACATTGCCAAGTTGTCAAACAAGCCTGCTTCACATTCGTTCCGCTGAACGTAGGCAGCATACACATCGTTGTACAAAAGATTGCAGTCGTCTTCATTTCCGGCTTTTACTTTGCCCTTGGGCCGGACTTTGTTTATCGATATTTGACCGTTTTGGTACGTCAACTCCTCACGCGCGCCTTCGTTATACCTGAGGTCGATGTAGATGCTTGCACCCTTTTGCACTGGATGAATTAGCTCTCGGTCCACAGCCTCAAATCTTTGTGAGAGAACTGGCGGAGAGGCAGGCGCTAGCTTTACAAAGAAGTATTCGTCGGTCGTGCCTGAGCCTCCTTCACTGTCCCTTATGAGCGCGGCTTCGCTGTCCCCAACGTGAAACACCTGTTCGATGGTAAGGAACCCAGACTCTCGCTTAAACAGCACCTTCGAATCGAGGAAAAGTCCGACGTTATCGTCGCCGATGGGTTTGATTGCCAATTTCCCAAACCGCGTACTTACCGATTCCGAGGCGAATGCGGTCAAGGTAAAGATGAGTAAGCAGATAAGGCCTTTGGTGCGCATTGTTATGTCTCCTGACATGCGTGGCGGAAGGTCGCAAACTACTTACGGCGCGGTTGTCGAGACTCTTTAACCGCCGCTAAGCTCAAGCAGTTCAAGTGCTCTTGCGGAATTAAGACGCATGTGACAGAAGTCAACTGCCGGGGCGCCGCTAGTTGAAAAGATGAACTCGCAATACGAATTTCGGTACTGGATCCATGCCTTCTGCGAGACTTCAAATTTCTTTGCAACCTCAGGCTCTTCTTTTAGATGCTCAGCGTAAATCTTTAGGTAACGACGACTAATATCTTTCTTTGCCTTCGTCGAAACGGTACCGGAGCACGCCTCAACCACACCATTGTTCATCGTCCCCTCTGCATCAACGCATTTGTTGTATAGGGCGTCGTACTCAGATGGCGTGCTAGCACTAGACGATAAGGATGCCAAGAAGAGTAATGGGTATGCCGCTGCGACGATCTTCATACGGTACCCCTGTGGAATTGAAGTTAAAGACCTGCTACCTGAATTAAGCAGACCCGCCCAAGAACCCAGATGGAGTCTTGAGGCTGCGAAGCGGGTTCGGTTTGAATAAATTATTGGGATTTACTTCCCAAAAAGCCTTGTCCAACTCTTAAGTTCTTTGGATCGAGCTTCGGAGAGCTCAGTTAGGCAGACATCGCGAATCATAGGTTGCATCGTGCCGCCCTCAGCATATGACGACTCAAACCTACAATTCTGATCCTTGAACTTGATCCATTGAAGTTGAATAGCGCGCACTTCTGCCTGTTGAGCTTTATCTAAGCGACGCATCAAGACTTTATAGCTGGAGTTGATCTCGTCCGTTGCGGTACTTAGATCTAAAGCAGCACAGCGATTCATTTCCATTTGAACCTGGGGATCTTTGCAGTCAGCAAGGGCGG
>JBBRAI010000104.1:0-6723 GCA_038206915.1 Burkholderiales bacterium
CATGTCCGAGAGGTACATCTCGGTGGTGACGCGCGCCACGTCGTTCGCCTTGTACATGCCGTGGATCTGCTCGCACAGGTCGCGCAGGCCCATTCTTTCGTAGCGCGGGTGCTTCTGACAGAACTCCGGCACCGCGCGCCATATCGGCTGGTTCTTGTCGTAATCGTCCTTGAACTGCTGCAGCGCGGTCACCAGCGTGTTCCAGCGGCCCTTGGTGATGCCGATGGTGAACATGATGAAGAACGAATACAGGCCGGTCTTCTCCACGATGACGCCGTGCTCAGCCAGATACTTGGTGACGATCGCCGCCGGAATCCCGGTCTTGGCGAACTTGCCCGACACGTCCAGCCCCGGGGTGATGACCGTGGCCTTGATCGGGTCGAGCATGTTGAAGCCGGTTGCCAGATCGCCGAAGCCGTGCCACTTGTCGTTCGCCTTGAGCACCCAGTCCTCGCGCGAGCCTATGCCTTCGGCGACGATCTTCTCCGGCCCCCACACCTTGAACCACCAGTCCTTGCCCCACTCGGCGCCCACCTTGCGCATGGCACGGCGGAATTCGATCGCCTCCAGTATCGACTCCTCCACCAGCGCCGTGCCGCCGGGCGGTTCCATCATCGCCGCCGCCACGTCGCAGGAGGCGATGATCGCGTACTGCGGCGAGGTCGAGGTGTGCATCAGGTAGGCTTCGTTGAAGGCGTGCCGGTCGAGCTTCTGCGTCTGCGATTCCTGCACCAGGATCTGCGAGGCCTGCGAGATGCCGGCGAGCAGCTTGTGCGTGGAGTGCGTGGCGAAAATGATCGAATCCTTGGTGCGCGGCCGGTCTTTGCCGATCGCGTGCATGTCCTTGTAGAACTCGTGGAAGGTCGCATGCGGCAACCAGGCTTCGTCGAAATGCAGCGTGTCGATCGAGGAGTTCAGCGTCTGCTTCAGCATCTCCACGTTGTAGACCACGCCGTCGTAAGTGCTCTGCGTAATGGTCAGGATGCGCGGCTTCTTGCGCGCGGCTGCGCGCGCGAACGGGTTCGCCTCGATCTTCCGGTGTATGCTCTCCGCGCTGAACTCCTCCAGCGGGATCGGGCCGATGATGCCGAGGTGGTTGCGCTTCGGCGTGAGAAACACCGGAATCGCGCCGGTCATGGTGATCGCATGCAGGATCGACACGTGGCAGTTGCGGTCCACGACCACGATGTCGTCCGGCGCCACGTTAGCGTGCCACACCATCTTGTTCGATGTCGAGGTGCCGTTGGTGACGAAGAAGCAGTGGTCCGCGCCGAAAATGCGCGCCGCATTCCTCTCCGAGGCGGCGACCGGGCCGGTATGATCGAGCAACTGGCCGAGCTCGTCCACCGCGTTGCACACGTCGGCGCGCAGCATGTTCTCGCCGAAGAACTGGTGGAACATCTGCCCCACCGGGCTCTTCAGGAAAGCCACGCCGCCGGAGTGCCCCGGGCAGTGCCACGAGTACGAGCCGTCCTGCGCGTAGTGCACCAGCGCGCGGAAGAACGGCGGCGACAGCCCGTCGAGGTAGGCGCGCGCCTCGCGGATGATGTGGCGCGCGACGAACTCCGGCGTGTCCTCGAACATGTGGATGAAGCCGTGCAGCTCGCGCAGGATGTCGTTCGGCACGTGGCGCGAGGTGCGCGTCTCGCCGTAGAGGTAAATCGGGATGTCGGCGTTGCGAAAGCGGATCTCGTCGATGAAGGTGCGCAGGTTCAGCATCGCCGGGTCGAGCTCCGGTCCCGGCGTGAACTCCTCGTCGTCGATCGACAGGATGAAGGCCGACGCGCGGCTCTGCTGCTGCGCGAACTGCGACAGGTCGCCGTAGCTGGTCACGCCCAGCACTTCCATGCCCTCCTCTTCCATCGCCTTGGCGAGCGCGCGGATGCCCAGCCCGCTGGTGTTCTCGGAGCGGAAATCTTCGTCGATGATGACGATGGGGAAGCGGAATTTCATGCGGTTCTCCGAAATTCGGAAAAGCTAGACGCCTGCATCCGCGGCAGGACCGGGGCAAGGGACATCAAATCGTGACGGGGAATTCATGGGGCACCGCTGCGTTCCCGCTTCGGGAGCACTGCCGGCCGGCGCGCATCGGTGCCGGATGTCCACTAGGACATCGGCGCGCACAGGACGAAGCACTCGTCTGCGCTGCGGCAAGGGCGGCTGATTCTGATGCTGTTCACTGTGTGCTGGGAACCCCGGGTAATTTCGGGCGGATTATACGCCGCGAGAGATCAAGCGCAATACTTGATCCGGGGCGCTCTGCCCGGTCGCGGCGCAGCCGCGATGGCGCCGGTGCCGCGCGTGGCGCACAATGGCGCGGCGCCGCGGGATTTTCCCGGGACCGGCCGGTTCCGCCCCCGGAGCGGCCCGGGCGCGAGCACAGCGATCTTCGAAAGGCCCCATGCAAATCATAGAATTTTCCCTGAACCGCGAGTTCGTCCAGCTGAACCAGCTGCTCAAATTGACCGGCCTGTGCGACAGCGGCGGCGCCGGCAAAGCCCTGGTGGCCAGCGGCACAGTCTCGGTGGATGGAAACATCGAGTTGCGCAAAACCTGCAAGATCCGGGTGGGACAGATAGTCTGCGCGGGCGATGTGCAGATCAGCGTGGTGGCCGCGGAAGAAACCCCGTCGGCTTGACCGACGCGGGTGCAGTTGAATGTCGTAGCGCAGACTCGCTGTGACAGGCAAGGTCCTCGATTCAATCGCCGGAAACGACACAGACCGGCCGGTGAGCCTAAAGTAAAGCAGTCGTTTAACGTGCCGCTAGCCGGCGCGCGGCGATTTTGCGCGCGTCCGCGTTGAGCGACGTGTAATGCGGGACGTCGTTTCCGTCAATTCCAAAAGACCGGACAATGCCTCATTCACCGCGCGCGATGTCGGAAACGCCTTCGCGACCGCCGGTTCAAGCAGTGCGACCGCTGTACCCTTTGCCACTTCGACGTAGAACTTTCCACGCTCCAGTTTCGAAAAGTCTGAGCGTTTGTATTCTCGCCGCATTTCGCCTTTAGCCTTCTTCATAAAGATTCCTTTCACGTCGCGTCATACGACGCGCGTTGATGATTCGAATCGTCCCTGGCCGATAAGTATGGCATACGGCCACCAAACGACCCAGTTGCGAATAACCGAATGTAATGTACCGTTCTTCACCCACGGAATGGTCGGGGTCCGGGCCCGACACGGCGTGAGGGTCAAGGAAAGCAGTTGCCGCTTCGTCGAAGGAGACGCCGTGCTTTCGCAGATTGGTCTCGGCTTTCTTCGGATCCCAGTCGAATTTCATGCGCTCCTTGACGCCAGATTAGTCACGCATAACGTCTTGGTCTGCGGCGGGCCAGTACGAATCTCAAAGTCGGCACGGTGCTGATGGCCCGTCCGCAGCACCTAAAGTTATGCGACGTTCTGCATCTTGTTGGCAAAGTCGCGACCCGAAGTCGGGGGAGGGAGTGGTTTGCCATCCTTGTGGTAAAGAACGATGGCTTCTTCGACAACCTGACAAAGCTCAGCGAAAACGGCTTCCTCCTCTATGCCGTGACATCCACCGTAGATCAACCCCGGCGAACTCCCGACATAGCATTGGTCCTCATCAGACCACTCGACAATTTTCGCGTATCTGGCACTTTCCTTCATGATTTTGACTCCTCCACAGCGCGCGTCGCCGCGCGAACCTGGTAGTGCTTCGCCTCATCGCCTGCCGCACCGGATATTGTGATCGGTTTGGCAACCTTCGGGTGGACAAAGTTTCGGTGACTACCTTTTCCGCCTCGATCCACGAAACCTGCCCGTTTAAGATCGGAAACAAGCTCTCTTATTTTCGGTGGCATCAATTGACGCCTTGTAGGTCAGTCGCACAACGTTCGCGTTCAGCGGCAGCCGCTTGCGGGCGTCCGCTTCGACGCGTTGTTGGACCGCATTTACACTGATTCCTGTAGAACATTGGCCATGCGTGTTTGCCAACCCGGTCCAGTAGCCTTCCAGCGAGCCAGTGTATCGGGCGGCAACCGAAGACTGATTGCGACTTTCGAGTCAGGAGATTTCGGACGTCCACGTGGCTTGAGCATAGCCGCCGCCGCGCGGGCACCGAAAATCTT
The DNA here is from genome assembly GCA_038206915.1 of Burkholderiales bacterium. Taxonomy (GTDB): domain Bacteria; phylum Pseudomonadota; class Gammaproteobacteria; order Burkholderiales; family SG8-39; genus 2-12-FULL-64-23. The sequence goes on from JBBRAI010000104.1 coordinate 4,087, forward strand.
AGGCAAAACCTCTTTGGCCGGGCGAGCACTCGCAATCATTTCCGTCGTCCATTCCGGATTTTCGCGAATCGCTTTCTTAGGTTTTGTTTGCTTCTTCATATCGACTCACCTCACGTTTATTGGCTTTTCGTAGACTGATTACCCTGGGTTTGCCGTCGCGCGGCGTGAATACCACGCTATGCAACCTGTTCTGAATAAAGCCAAGTACACAGTAACGTCGTTCTCCGTAGTCGTTGCGTCGGTCTTCCCAGATTAAAGCTGTCGACCAATCCAGATGCACGGCGAGGTCCAGAGAAAGACCGCGCTCCGCGATGTTTCGGTCCTCTTTCTTTGGATCCTTATCCACAGTTATATTGTATATACGTATATACGATAAAGCAAGCTTCCTTCAATTCCGCCGCAACTTTGTTTGTGCGGTCCAACGTGGAAGTGAGGAAGCGATGTCCAGGCGCATCTCGGGCTTGCGCAGCACCGTGCCAGACAAAAACCGGAACGCACAGGAAGCCTGATTGACGCTGGCATAGACGAGCTTGCGCTCGGTGATCAAGTGCAGCAGGTAGGCTTGAATCCGCGGCCCATCGAGTACGTCCGGTGCCTTCCGATAGTGCTTCGCCAGCGCCCGCACGCAAGCCAGGTAAGACTCGCACCGCCGACGCGAAGGTTCAGATTTTCGGCAGCGTCACGCCCTGTTGCCCCTGATATTTCCCGCCGCGGTCCTTGTACGAGGTTTCGCACACCTCGTCGGACTCGAAGAACACCACTTGCGCCACGCCTTCGTTGGCGTAAATTTTGGCCGGCAGCGGCGTGGTATTGGAAAACTCCAGGGTCACGTAGCCCTCCCACTCTGGTTCGAACGGCGTGACGTTGACGATGATGCCGCAGCGCGCGTAAGTCGATTTCCCGAGACACACGGTCAACACGTTGCGCGGAATGCGAAAATATTCCACCGTGCGCGCAAGCGCGAACGAGTTGGGCGGGATGATGCAGACATCGCCCTTGAAATCGACAAAGGACTTCTCGTCGAAGTTCTTCGGGTCGACGATGGTCGAATTGATGTTGGTGAAAATCTTGAAATCGTCCGAGCAGCGGATATCGTAGCCGTAGCTCGAGGTACCGTAGGACACGATCTTGTGCCCGTTCGCGGTGCGCACCTGGCCCGGCTCGAACGGTTCGATCATGTTGTGCTCCACCGCCATGCGGCGGATCCACTTGTCGGATTTGATGGTCATGCCGTCTCCGGTGCCAGTACCGCGAAATCTTCCTTGATCGCAGCCTTGATCAGGTGCTTATCCGCACACACGAACTCCCAGGCTGCGCCCTTCTCCTCCCGCGCGACCGCCGCAGCCGCCAATTGCAATGCATCGGCCGCGCGCAGTTCATGGCGCCGCAAAAGGACCAGTGCTGTTTCCTTCACCGACGGACTCGCGGCAATCTCGTTCCAGTACGCCGCCGCCTCGTCGAGCCGGCGAAAACCGTCGGCGATAGCTTTGCTCGCCGACAAGCGCGGATCGCGTTGGTAGCGCGCCAGCGCCGAGGCGCATTCTATCTTGGTGCCCCACCAAACGGTCATCAGCGAATCGCGTGCGTATACAGACTTGAAAAAGGGCGTTGCCGCTTCGTGCACCAGCAGCGGCACCACGGCGGAACTGTCCCAGAACTTCACCGACCGTCGCGCCTTTGCGTAAGCAGTGCATTGAGCACGCTTACTCCAGCCGGCAGCTTCTGCGGGGATTTCTTCAGCATGGCTGACGGCCCACGTTTGCTCGCGCGCTTGATCAACCCCTTACGCTCCAGCGCCTGCAGCCAGGCTTCGTCGTCGGCGTTAGCCGCGGGCTGCAGCGGCCCGAGCTGCGCCACCGGCGTGTTGCGGTCGGTGATCAACACCGTCTCGCCTTTGCGCACCAGGTCGATGTAGGCGGAGAGACGGTTCTTGGCTTCGGATATCGAGGCGGTTTTCATCTGGCTATTATAGCCAGATTGGAAGCGGAATCCAAGTGAAGTGACTGCAGCGCGCGACTGCGTTTCAATACAGAAGTCGGTGCTTCCGGATCAGAAATTCATCCGCCAACCAGCCTGTAAGCCAATAGGGACGCGGGTTTCACGCCTACGACGCAGGCGGCGAGCAACTATTTCGCGATCAACTCCGACAGCCTGGCCTTCGCCTGAAACACTCCGACGTTCAACACAATCTCTCCGGCCTTCACATTCTGGTTATCCAGAATTCATTCTGCCGCAATCCGCGCAGCTTCAGGTGTTCTGAATGACGATGTTGGGGAACTTCGAGCTCATGTCCTTCGCCTGCTCCGAAATCTTGACCGCGACACGGCGGGCGATGGCGCGGTAGGTTTCGGCAATGCGGCCCTCGGGATCGGCCACCACGCTCGGCTTGCCCGAGTCGGTCTGTTCGCGGATGCTGATGTCCAGCGGCAGCGTACCGAGCAGCTCGGTGTCGTAATCCTTACACATTTTTTCCGCGCCGCCGGCACCGAATACATGCTCCTCGTGCCCGCACTTGGAGCAGATATGGGTGCTCATGTTCTCGACGATGCCGAGGATGGGGATACTGACCTTCTCGAACATCTTCAGCCCTTTGCGCGCGTCGATCAGGGCGATATCCTGCGGCGTGGTGACGATCAC
>JBBRAI010000105.1:0-6512 GCA_038206915.1 Burkholderiales bacterium
CGAGCGATATATCTTGATGCCACCTTCCTTCTCACAATAGTGAGCCAACGCAATCTTGCCAGGGATGATGTCCCAAGTCGGGATCAGGGCGAAGACCGCAATAACCAGAAGCTTCCACTTACCCTTTGCCAAACCTGTCAACGTGATGGCAACGGCAATATAGCCGATAAGAAATGCAAGAACGACCAGGCCAATCATGTTGTCTCCGAGTCCCCTGCAGGACCGATCGGCACATCGGCGGCGCCGTGGCTGACGTTGCCTTGCCCCAACCTCACCACCTCATCCACCTCCAAACCTTGCGGCAGCTGATGCGTGATGTAAATTATCGTCACCCTGCCCCTGAGCTGATTGATGGTGCGTGCGAACTGCTCGGCGGTTGGGCGATCCAGGTTGCTGGCGGCCTCGTCGAAAATGAGGATCTTCGGCCGCTTGAGCAGCGCACGCGCGATGGCGAGACGCTGCTTCTGCCCGCCCGACAGCCCGGCGCCGTGCTCGCCGATCCGGGTCTGATAGCCTTCGGGAAGCCGGTCTATGGTGTCGTGGATTTCCGCCCAGCGGCAAGCCTGGATTAGCTGTTCGAACGTTGCGTTCGGATTGGCGACGATTAGATTGTCGTAGATGGTGCCCGAGAACAACACCGTCTCCTGCGGCACCACGCCGAAGTAGTTGCGCAGCTCGTTCGCCGGCAGGTGCCGGATGTCACGCCCGTCTATCCGAATCTGGCCTTCGGTCGGCAGATAGAAGCCCTGCAGCAGCTTCGCCAGCGTGCTCTTGCCGCTGCCCGACGGCCCCATGAGCGCGATACAAGCGCCAGGGCGCAGCGCGGCATCCAACTGCCGGAACAGGAAAGGCAGGTTGTCGCCATAGCGGAAGCCCAGGCCGGCGATTTCTATCGCGCCCTCCCCAGCACCTTCACGTGCGGGAACAATCGAGTAGGGCTCGACCGGCGCATTCATGATGTCGCCCAGGCGCTTGACGGCTATGGCCGACTGCTGGAATTCCTGCCATAGACCCACCAGGCGCAGCAAGGGCTGCGACATGCGCCCGGCGAACATCTGGAAAGCGACCAGCATGCCGATGGTGAAGCCTTCGTTCTTCATTACTATCCAGGCTCCGGTGACTAGAATCAGTAGCGTGAGCAGTTGCTCCAGCGCGTTGGCAGCGGCGTAGTAGGTATTGGTAAGCTGGCGCGTGTCGAAGCCGGCGCGCAGGTAGCTTGACAGGTATTCGCCGTAGCGCGCCTTGAGCTGTGGTTCCATCTGCAGAGATTTCACGGTCTCCATCCCGGAGATGTATTCGGTGACGAAGGCTTGATTGCGCGCGCCGAGCAGGAACTGCTGGTTCACCCGCTTGCGGATCAGCGGCACCACGGCGAGGCTAAGCAGCATGATGGCGGCGAGGATAGATAGCGTAATGAGTGAAAGCACCCAGCTGTAATAGAACATCACCCCCAGGAATATCAGCAGGAACGGAAGATCGAGCAGCAGCGTCACCGCCGCGCCGGCGACGAATTCGCGTATGGTCTCTACGCCGTGCAGCCGCGCCACCACCACGCCGGTCGGCCGGTAGTCGTAGTAGCGCGGCGGCAACCTGAGCAGATGGTCAAACACCTGGGTGCCGAGCACCGCGTCCACGCGCGTGCCGGTGTGGAGGACCAAATACTGTCTAATCCATCCCATGCCAGCGTTGAACACCAGGAACAGGCCGAGCGCAATACCGATTACGGTCAGGGTATTCAGGCTCTGGTGCACGATTACCTTGTCGAGCACAACTTGCGTGAATAGCGGCGTCGCAAGCGCGACGAGCTGAATCGTGAGCGAAGCCAGCAGCACGTCGCGCCAGATTTTCCGGTGCTTCAGCAGCTCGGGCACGAACCACGAAAAGCCGAAGGCTTCCTTGCCAGCGGCAGCGCTGTCCGTATCGGCCAGCGGTTCAGGCTGAGGTGCAAAAAGTATGAGCTCTCCCGCATAACGCCGCTCGAAGTCCGCTGCACTGAGCGTCGCCCCGCTGGCAGCGCCTGGCTCAAACATGACGATGCGCTCCTCGTCGGCCTTCACCACCAGTGCCAGAGCATGCGCAACTGTTTCCTTGAGCGCCTCAGTACCGTGGTACATGCCGGCCTCTGTAGAGGTTTCAGCACAAGCCTCGGTCGACTTGAGCAAAGCGAGACAGGGCAAGGGAGCCCGCTGGATTTCGTTCGCGGCACGCAGGTGCCGCTGCGCCTTGAAACCTAGCGCCGCAGCGGCGTCGAGCAGCTTGGCCGCTGAATGCGGCGGAGGGAACTGCTGCGCTACGAGTTCGGGAGCAAAAGGAACGCGCTTGAGCCGGCTGATCGCGCCCAGAGCCCAGACAAAATGTACGCTAGCCAACGGCACGTCGAGCGACATGTGCGCCCTCTTACCAGTTTATGGCCGGAACATATACGTAGAAACCCTAACAAGAATCTTCGCCGGAGACAATCATCCATTTGGCCGGACTTCGAGGATTTGGATTAAGACAGCCTTCGAAACATCAGATTTCTCAGTGGGTTCGCCTTTCTTGCGATGAATTCTTCCTCTGCCATGTCGGCATAATCGAATGCCCACCCCAGGGCGCAAAACCGGCTCAACGCTAGCCCCGCCATGACTTGAATTTGCGTGTATCTACAATGTTGACACGCGGCGTTGGCCAGCCTAAGCTGCGCACTTTGGCGCGTTGAAATCTGGCGCTGCGATTACAAGGAATCCCGGCATGAAAGCGTTGGTCAAGAAATGGGGTAATAGTGCGGCGGTCCGCATTCCGGCTTCGCTTATGCAGGCTGCGCATCTGGAATTCGATCAAGCGGTCGATGTCAAGGAAGAGGACGGTCGCATCGTGATCGCACCGGAGCGACCAAACGTCTATTCGCTGGAAGATTTGGTGAAGGGAATCAGTTCCACGAATCTGCATGAGCCGATCGACTCTGGCGCCGCCGTAGGCCGTGAGATCTGGTAATGGCCCGCCCCTATGTTCCGGACGCAGGCGACGTGGTATGGCTTGAGTTCTCGCCGCAAGCTGGGGACGAGCAAGCCGGCCATCGGCCGGCCTTGGTTCTCAGCCCGGCAAGCTATAACCGCAAGGCCGGGATGATGGTCTGCTGCCCGATGACGACACAGATTAAAGGCTACCCTTTCGAAGTCGTCATAGGACGTAATCCGCCAAGCGCCATCCTGTCCGATCAGGTGAAAAGTCTCGACTGGCGAGCGCGTCGGGCCAAACGGAAGTCGTCGGTAAGCGCAGAGATTCTTGGCGAGGTCCGGGGCAAACTGCGAGCGCTTATCGGTGCGTAATAGCTATGATTGAATGCTCAGGCGGCGGCCACCCTCACCCCGACCCCCTCTCCCGCCTGGGCGGGAGAGGGGGTCTTGCGCGGCTTCGCTCTAACGAGCCATTTCAAAATGAATTGTCATTCCGGGGGCGTCCCCCAGGGGGACTTTCCCGTCGAGCGGGATCGAGACCTTCGGGGCGCAGCCCGGGAATCTGCTTCTTGCTTAATCCACAAGCAGATTTCTCGCTTCGTTCGAAATGACAATTTTTGGATTAGTTATTTTGAAAATCAGTTCTAAGGAAGCGGCATATGAGTAATGTTCAACGAGAGCCGCGCATGCATTCGTCCAGACTCGTATTCCAATCGGGCATCGCAATGCCGAAGGCGCGCCGCAACTTGTCGTTCGCCAACACCGAATAGCGCGGCCGCCTCGCGGGCGTCGGATATTGTTCGGTTGCTATAGGTTTGAGCACCGGCACGCGCGCGATGGCTAGAGACGAATCGCCGAGTCGCGCAGCGGCGGCGTGGGCGAGGATCGCCGCGGCGAATCCATGCCAGGAGGTTTGGCCGGCCGCGGTGAGGTTGTAGACACCACGCCTCTTGGTGCACGCGTCGAGAAAGCCGGGCTGGCCGTATCCGAGCTTCGTGAGGATATCGCGGGTGGCTTCGGCAATGGCGCGGCTCCAGGTGGGCGCGCCAATCTGGTCGTCCACAATCGAGAGTTCGTCGCGCTCGCGCGCGAGGCGCAGGATGGTCATAAGAAAATTCCTTCCACGCGCACCGTAGACCCAGCTCGTGCGCAGGATCAGGTGCGGCCCGTCCACCGCATGTATCGCGCGCTCACCCTCGAGCTTGGTCCTGCCGTAAACATTGATCGGCTGCGGCGCGTCGTCCTCCGTGTAGGGCGTCGCCTTGTTGCCGTCGAATACGTAATCCGTGGAATAGTGGATCAGCGCGGCACCGATGCGCCTCGCCTCCTCGGCGAGAATGCCCGGCGCGACGCCGTTGATCGCGCGCGCCAGTTCCGGCTCCGATTCCGCCTTATCCACATTGGTGTAGGCCGCCGCATTGACGATCAGATCGGGCTTCATTTCGCGCAGGACGCGACGGATCGAATCAGCATCGGCGAGGTCCATCTCTTTCCGGCCCACTGCCACTACCCGCCCCTGTCCAGCCAGGCTGCGCAGCAACTCAAAGCCGACTTGCCCATCCTTGCCGGTAATGAGGATTCCGCTCAACGAGACCTCTAAGAAATGTCATTCCGAAGCCGAAGGCTGAGGAATCTGCTTTGCATTGCTGAAAAGCAGATTCCTCGCTTAGCTCGGAATGACAACATTGACATTGTTGGAAGCACCTTCATTCGAATACCTCGGCCTCCGACAGGCGCTTGCCGGCCTTGTCCTTCACTGCCAGGATGGGATCACCCGCAAGCGGCCACGCGATGGCGAGTACCGGGTCGTTCCAGAGCAAGGTGCGTTCGTGTTCTGGCGCCCAGTAGTCGGTGGTCTTGTACAGAAAATCGGCATACTCGGAGAGCACGACGAACCCGTGCGCCAATCCCTCTGGTATCCAAATTAGGTTTCGGCTCCCGGCCGATAGACGATGGCCTGCCCACTTGCCGAAGCTGGGCGAACTGCGGCGCAAATCCACGACCACGTCGAAGATCTCCCCTGCCACTACACGTACCAGCTTGCCCTGCGGCTGCCGGATCTGGTAATGCAGGCCGCGCAGCGTGTTCCTGACCGAGCGCGAGTGATTGTCCTGCACGAATTTCGGCCTGATGCCGGTTGCCTCGGCGAACGCACGGTCATTGTAGCTTTCGAAAAAGAAGCCCCGCTCGTCGCCGAACACCTTGGGTTCGATCAGCAGCACCCCGGCGATCGTGGTCGGCGTCACGCGCATCAGAACACCCGATCTTGAAGCACGCTCAGCAGGTATTGACCATAGCCGTTGTTGCGCATCGATCCCGCCAGGTGCTCGAGTTGTGCCGCATCGATGTAGCCGAGGCGATAGGCGATCTCCTCGACGCAGGCTATCTTGAGCCCTTGGCGCTTTTCTATGATCTGGATGAAGGTCGAGGCTTCCAGCAGCGATTCGTGCGTACCGGTATCGAGCCAGGCGGTGCCGCGGCCCATGACTTCGACGTTCAACTGACCCCGTTCCAGATAGCGGCGGTTCAGATCGGTGATTTCAAGTTCGCCGCGGCCCGAGGGCTTGAGCGCACGTGCGAACTCGACCACTTGCTGATCGTAAAAATAGAGACCCGTAACCGCATAGCGCGACTTCGGCTGCTCCGGCTTTTCTTCGATCGAAAGCACCTTGCGGGTACTGTCGAACTCAACAACGCCGTAGCGCTCAGGGTCCTGCACTGCGTACGCAAAAGCGGTCGCACCGACAGGCCTCTCCACCGCTGCGCGCAAATTGGCTACCAGATCGGTGCCGTGGAAAATATTATCGCCGAGGACCAGCGCCGAGCGCTCCCCACCAATAAAACCGGCGCCGATGATGAACGCCTGGGCGATGCCTTCCGGCGCCGGCTGCACCGCATAGGAAAAGTCGATTCCCCATTTCGAGCCATCGCCCAACAGCTGCTTGAAGCGCGGCGTGTCCTCCGGGGTCGAAATGACGAGAATGTCGCGTATGCCCGCCAGCATCAACGTCGACAGCGGATAGTAGATCATCGGCTTGTCGTAGATCGGCAGCAGTTGCTTGGACACCGCGTGGGTCACGGGATACAGGCGCGTGCCGGAGCCACCGGCGAGGATTATTCCCTTCATGACGCCGCCCCCATACCGTCGATGTAGTTCACGCTTGTCAACTGTCGGCGTCCGGCGGCAATCGCGGCCGGTCGCATCCCCGCCGCGCGGGGCCCCTGCTCCCTGCTCATGCCGCCGCCCCCCTTTCCTTATAATTCGCGCTCACCCATTTCTGATACTCGCCTGAGGTTACCGAACGTGTCCACTCGGTATTAGCGAGGGACCAGGCGACGGTCCGGCGCATACCACCTGCGAAATTCTCCGCCGGCTCCCAGCCGAGATCACGCCGGATCTTGCTTGCGTCGATGGCATAGCGCCGGTCGTGCCCCGGCCGATCCTTGACGTAGCTGATCAACGAAGCGTAGGACTTGGCCGCGGGGCGCAGCTCGTCCAACACCGCGCAAAGTGTCTTCACCACCTCGATGTTCGCTGTTTCGCTGTTGCCGCCGATGTTGTAGACCTCGCCCGGC
>JBBRAI010000106.1:0-6310 GCA_038206915.1 Burkholderiales bacterium
TTCTTCGAAGTGCGCGAAGTGCCGGGGCTGAAAAAGAAGCCCTCCACGTCCGAACTGCTCGACTGGCTGAAGCTCCTGCTCGCCGACGACATTTCGCCCGAGGCGCTGCGCAGCAAGGACAAGAAAACCATCATCCCGCCGCTGCACGGCGCGCTGCTCAAGAACGAGCAGGACGTGCACCTGTTCGAGCGGCTGATCTTCATGTCCAGGCACAATCGATAGAGGGACAGCGGCAGCCGGCACCATCATGCTGATCGATTTCTTCCTCAAACTGCGTCAGGCCAAGGTCCCGGTCACGACCAAGGAATACCTCATGCTCGTCGAGGGCATGCAGAAGGGCGTGGTCGGCTCCTCGATCGACGATTTCTACTATTTCTCGAGAACCTGCCTGGTCAAGGACGAGGCCAACTTCGACAAGTTCGACCGCGCCTTCGGCGAATACTTCAAGGGCGTCGAGGCGGTCATGGGCGTGGAAGCAGACATCCCGCTCGAGTGGCTGCGCAAGCAGGCCGAGCTCAACCTGAGCCCTGAGGAAAAGGCCAAGATCGAGGCCATGGGCGGCTGGGAAAAGCTCATGGAAACGCTGAAGAAGCGCCTCGAGGAGCAGAAAGGCCGGCACCAGGGCGGCAGCAAGTGGATCGGCACCGGCGGCACCTCGCCCTACGGCGCCTACGGCTACAACCCCGAGGGCATACGCATCGGGCAGGAGGGCTCGCGCAACCGCTCGGCGGTGAAAGTGTGGGATCAGCGCGAATATCAGAACCTGGACGACCAGGTCGAGCTCGGCACGCGCAACATCAAAATCGCACTGCGGCGGCTGCGCCGCTTCGCCCGCGACGGCGCGCCCGAGGAACTCGATCTGGACAACACCATCGCGTCCACGGCGAGAAAAGCCGGCATGCTCGACATCCTGATGCGGCCGGAGCGACATAACAAGGTCAAGGTGCTGCTGTTCTTCGACATTGGCGGCTCGATGGACGACCACATCAAGCTGTGCGAAGAGATGTTCTCCGCGGCCAAGTCCGAATTCAAGCACATGGAGTATTTCTACTTCCACAACTGCCTGTACGACTACGTGTGGAAGGACAACCGCCGGCGCCACGCGGAGCGCACGCCGACCGTGGACATCATGCACAAGTACGGGCACGACTACAAACTGATATTCGTCGGCGACGCCACCATGAGTCCCTACGAAATCCTGCAGCCGGGCGGTTCGATCGAATATTCCAACGACGAGGCCGGCGCGGTGTGGATGCGGCGCATGCTGAACACCTACCCCAAAGCGATCTGGCTCAATCCCGAGCCGGAGCAGCTCTGGCCCTACCGCCAGTCGATCTCCGTGATCCGCGAAATCATGGAATCGCGCATGTATCCGATCACCATCGAGGGTCTGGCGCGCGCGATGCGCTACCTGAGCAAATAGCGGCGTCAGCCGCCGAGCACTGCGTTGAGCGCCTCGAATATCGCCTGGGACTTCGCCGGCTTGGACAGATAGGCGTCGGCGCCGAGGGACAGCCCCTGCATCAGGTACTCGGGGGCGGAACTGCCGCTGAGCATGATCACCGGCAGATGGCGCAGCGCGGGATGGGCACGAATTTTCGCGAGTATTTTGAAGCCGCTCACGTTCCCGGGCAGACTGACATCCAGAATTACTGCATCGACGAGCGGCTTCCTCTGCATCGCCTGGACGAAGGTTTGCACGTCTTGCGCCCGGCGCGTCTGATAGCCCGCTGCGCGCGTCAGCAGCAGGTCGAGCATGTTGAGCGTGGGCGTGTCGTCTTCCACGATCAGGATCGTAGTTTTCTTCGGGTCGATCTTGCGCGCCGGGCGCGGCCGGACTACGTTGACGAAGCAGTTGCCCTGCGCCAGCGACCTAATGCCTATGAGTATGTTCTCGGGTATGCGCCGCCGCGGCGGCGGCGGCGGCGGCGGGGCCGGCTTGAGATCGGCCAGCTTGAAAACGCCGGTGAAATCCAGGTCGATGGGCTTGGCGGCTCCGCCGGAATCTGCATTCCCCGTGGCCAAGGAAACTACTCGCTCTCGCGCCGCGGCGGCGGTGCGACCTTGAGCGCTTCCTCGATGGTGGTGAGGCCGGCCGCGACTTTCATCGCCGCGCTGATGCGCAGGGGCTTCATGCCATCCTTGTAGGCGAGTTCGCGCATCGCCGCGAGATCGGCCTTCGCGTCCACCAGCCGGCGCATCGCCGGCGTCATCAGCAGGATTTCGTAGATGCCGATGCGGCCGATGTAGCCGGTATTGCGGCATTCCAGGCAGCCGACCGGACGAAAGATGTGCGCCGGGCGCTTGGCCTTCCACGGCGCGACGAATTCCTCCCAGGTGAGGTCCTCGGCGCGCGCGTCGTCGTAGGGCACCTTCTGCTTGCAGTGCGGGCACAGCGTGCGCACCAGGCGCTGCGCCATCACGCCGAGGATGGTCGAGTTGAGCAGGTAGGACGGCACGCCCAGGTCGAGCAACCGCGTGATCGCGGCGACCGAATCGTTGGTATGCAGGGTGGAGAGAACCAGGTGGCCGGTGAGCGCCGCCTGGATCGCCATGTCCGCGGTCTCGAGGTCGCGGATCTCGCCCACCATGATGATATCCGGGTCCTGGCGCATCAGCGCGCGCACGCCGTCGGCGAAACCGAGGTCGATGCCGCGGGTCACCTGCATCTGGTTGAACGCTGGCTCCACCATCTCGATCGGATCCTCGATGGTGCAGACGTTGACTTCCTCGGTGGCCAGCGTCTTCAGCGTCGAATACAGCGTGGTCGTTTTTCCCGAGCCGGTGGGCCCGGTGACCAGAATAATGCCGTGCGGCGCCACGGTCATCTGGCCCCAGCGCACCTTGTCGTCGTCGGAGAAGCCGAGTTCGCTGAAATCCTTGACCAGTACCTCCGGGTCGAACACGCGCATCACCAGTTTTTCGCCGAACGCGGTGGGCAGGGTGGACAGTCGCAGTTCGATCTCCTGTCCGTCGGCGGTGCGCGTCTTGATGCGACCGTCCTGGGGCCGGCGCTTCTCCACCACGTCCATGCGCCCGAGTATCTTGATGCGGCTGGTCATCGCCGACATCACCGACGCCGGGATCTGATAGACCTGGTGCAGCACGCCGTCGATGCGAAAACGCACCAGGCCCACGTCGCGCCGCGGTTCCATGTGGATGTCGCTCGCGCGTTGGTCGAAGGCGTACTGCCACAGCCAGTCGACCACGTGCACGATGTGCTGATCGTTGGCGTCGTACTGGCGGTTGGCGTTGCCCATGTCCACCAGCTGCTCGAAGTTGCCGATGCCGCTGCTCTTGTCGCCTTTCTCCGACGCGCCCTTGATCGATTTCGCCAGGTTGTAGAACTCGACCTGGTAGCGCGCGATGTCGACCGGATTGGCGATCACGCGGCGGATGTCCAGGCGCAGGATGGGCTTGAGCTCGCGCTCCCATTCCTTGACGTAGGGTTCGCAGGTGGCGATCACCGCCTCCTTGGTGCTTACTTCGATCGGCAGGATCTTGAAGCGTTGCGCGTAGGCATTGGACATGACGTCCGTGACCGCGGAAAAGTTGATCTTCAGCGGGTCGATGTGGAAATAGCCCAGGCCGACTTTGGTGGCGAGCCACTCGGTGAGCAGTTCGAGGTGCAGCAGTTTGTTGGGCGGCAGCAGTGACTTCCATTTTTGGTCGGCGATCACCGCGAGCGGGTGATGATCGGCGCGCTGCATGCGCCGGTCGGCGATCAGCTTGTCGGCCTGCGCGCGTCCGACGATGCCGTCATCGACCAGGTCATCCAGTACTTCGGCGAGGGTCAGTTTGCGATCGCTCGATATTTCGGCGGCGGGCTGCATAGCAGGCACTATAGCGGCAATGCGCAGCCGGTTCAAATTGTCGCCGGCGGGGGCAGGCTTCGCTCGCGCCGCGCCGGCCCGGCACTTGTTCCGGCAATGTGGACAGGGTCGCTCACACCGTCGCTTACACCGTCGCTTACACCGACTCTTACACCGACTCTTACACCTCTTGTGCGCGCGGGTATTTGCCCATTCGAGTATGTTAAAATTCTTTCTCGTTGCCGCGAAGCATTCCATTTCCCTGCGGCAGGATGCGCTACCAATCAATTCTCGCGCGCAGGCGGGGGCGAGCCGCCGGCGCAGCCATCACTTACAGGAGCAAGCAATGATCAAAGTTGGAGACCGACTGCCCGAGGGCAAGTTGAGCGAAGCCACCGAATTCGACGAAGCCGCCGGCTGCCCGTTGAATCCCAGGGACATCAGCGTCACCGATGCGACCAAGGGCAAGAAAATCGCCATATTTGCGCTGCCCGGCGCCTACACGCCAACCTGCTCGGCCAAGCACGTGCCGAGCTACATTGCCAACTACGACCAGCTGAAGTCCAAAGGCGTCGACGAGATCTGGTGCGTAGCCACCAACGACGCGTTCGTCATGGGCGCCTGGGGTCGTACGCAGAAAGCCGGAGACAAGGTGCGCATGCTGGCCGACGGCAGCGGCCTCTGGACCAAGGCGCTCGGCCTGGAACTCGATCTCACCGCGCGCAACATGGGCGTGCGCTCGAATCGCTATTCGATGCTGGTGCAGGACGGCGTAGTGAAGACCCTCAATGTCGAGGCGCCCGGCAAGTTCGAGGTATCCGGCGGCGACACCATGCTGAAGCAGGTGTAGGGGGATCATTCCAGCGGTTGCGATCACGCTTGGATGAAAGCCCGTTCCCCCACTTGCCTTTAATAATAACCGCGTTTTCTGGGCGGATGGCTTTTCATCCGTTCAGAAAACGCGGTTGGCGCGCCGAGCGCGCAATGCCTGAGCGGCGATATCCGCGAATGTAGAGGGCCACGTCGAGGTGCGACGCTAGAGCTTGCGCGGACGGCGTCCCGTCCGCGCGGATCGTCGATTGCGCGCGGACAAAAAGCCGTCCGCACACAATCGACGATCTTGTATCAATGCAACCCCAATCCTTCGCTGATTTTAACTCCCCGGCGTCCAGATCTTGGACGCGCCGCCGGCCAGCGCGAGCATCAGTTCGTTCAGGCGCTTGACGAATCCCGCCGGATCCTCCAGCTGCCCGCCTTCGGCGAGCAGCGCCTGGTCGAACAGCACCTGGCTCCAGTCGGCGAAATTGGCTTCCTCGTACTTCAGCCGCTGCACCAGCGGATGACCCGGATTAATCTCCATGATGGGCTTCGAATCGGGCACTTTCTGACCCGCGGCCTTGAGGATGCGCGCGAGGTTGCCGCCCATATCGTACTGGTCCGACACCAGGCAGGCGGGCGATGAGGTCAGGCGCAGGGTCACGCGTACCTCCTTCACCTGCTCGCCGAGCGCGGCCTTCACCTTGTCGGTGAGTTCCTTGTATTCGCCGGCCTGCTTTTCCTGCTCCTTCTTCTCCGTCTCGTCCTCGAGTTTGCCCAGGTCCAGGTCGCCCCTTGCCACGGAAGCAAGCGGCTTGCCTTCGAACTCGGTCAGGTTCGACACCAGCCATTCGTCCACCCGCTCCGCCAACAGCAGCACCTCGATGCCTTTCTTGCGGAACACTTCCAGGTGCGGACTGTTCTTCGCCGCTAGAAAGGAGTCGGCGGTGACAAAATAAATTTTTTCCTGCTCCGGCTTCATGCGCCCTACGTAATCAGCGAGAGAAACGTTCTGCTCCTCGCCGTCCGTGTGGGTGCTCGCAAAGCGCAGCAGCCCGGCAATTTTCTCGCGGTTGGCGTGGTCTTCACCTACGCCCTCCTTCAGAACCAGGCCGAATTCCTTCCAAAAGCCCGTATATTTGTCCTTCTGGTTCTGCGCCAGGTCTTCGAGCAGCCCGAGCACGCGCTTGGTACAGCCGGAACGGATCGCCTCGATGTCCTTGGACTGTTGCAGGATTTCCCGCGACACGTTAAGCGGCAGGTCGTTCGAATCCACCACGCCGCGCACGAAGCGCAGGTAGGCCGGCAGCAACTGCTCGGCGTCGTCCATGATGAACACGCGGCGCACGTACAGCTTGATGCCGTGGCGGTGCGTTCGGTCCCACAGGTCGAACGGCGCGTGCGCGGGCAGGTACAGCAATTGCGTGTATTCGTGACGGCCCTCGACGCGGTTGTGGGTCCAGGCGAGCGGCATTTCGAAGTCGTGCGCAACGTGCTTGTAGAATTCCTGGTACTGCTCTTCGCTGATGTCCGCTTTCGGGCGCGCCCACAGCGCGCTCGCCTGGTTGACGGTCTCGTCCTCGCCGGTGGCCTTGTACGTCTTTTTGTCTTCGTCCCAGACGCGCTTTTCCATGCGGATCGGAATTGCGATATGGTCGGAATATTTGCGGATCAGCGCGCGC
>JBBRAI010000107.1:0-6141 GCA_038206915.1 Burkholderiales bacterium
TTGAACGAGTAGAAAAGTCTTTCTTGGCTTCCGCCGCGTTGTCCCATCATCTCGAAGCGCTCCCTCAATGCACTGCAAGATCAGACAGTTGAGGCAAACAAAAATTCAATTCTCAGCAGAGTTTTTCAACACAATAGACCCAATCCGGTCGTTCAAGCTCCCGCCAGAAAAATTCCGCGAATGCCATCAGTGCATCCACAATCCCACACCACTTGTAACGATGACTTGACTAGAAAGTTCCCTTTGTCAGCTTTATAATCATTTTTGTTTCGCCAAAACAATGAACGGGAGGTCATATGGGAGCGAAGCTGCTAGCAGCAATCTTGGTGGTCGCGGCCGCAATTTCCGGAGGTGCCCAGGCACAAATGGAGATGGCAAAGGAGATTGCTCCAACGGGAATGCTGCGTGTCGCAATGATTGGCGCAAACCCGGTCCTGGTCACGCGATCTTCAGGCGGAACCCCCACCGGTGTTTCCGTCGATCTTGGTAAGTTGATTGCTGAGAAGCTTGGGGTACCATTTATTCCAGTTGTCTATGAGACCCCTGCGACCTACACGCAGAGCTTCGGTAAAGGCGAGTGGGATATTGCGATCGGACCGCGAAATTCATTGCGCGCAGCTGGATATGATGTCAGCCCCGATTTCATGCTAGTCGACAACCAGTACGTAGCTGCGCCCGGGCGCGCATTTGTCGATGCCAATGAGGTTGACCGGCCAGGCGTCAAGGTTGCGGTGGCGTTGGACGGTGCGCCAGATAAATTTCTAAGCAAGAGCTTGAAATCCGCGCAGCTAGTCCGCGTCTCCGGTAGTGTGGCTGCCGGAATAGCAGTACTGCGCGACGGAAATGCGGACGCATACGGCTCTAATGGCCAATTCGTTTATGAGATCGCCCAAGGGCTTCCCGGCGCGAAGATTTTGCCGGGAGCGTTTACCACAGTCGAAATGGCCGTCGGATTTCCGCAGGGAAGATCGCCTGTCGCACAGAACGTTCTGGGCGGAGTCGTCAGCGACGCGAAGCGAGCGGGCGTCATTCAAAAAGCCATCTATCGGAACGGCCTCAGGGGAGTGCGCGTCGTTCCAGATTAATCGTGATGTTCGTTTCCACCTTGCTTCGTCCGATATCTGCAGCAAATGCGTAAGGCCGAACGCTCGGCCGCGGCGCATTTCCAATGATAACGGCGCCGCCGCGTGCGCCGAGCGAGTGATCGCGTGATCCCATTCCACGTTAAATGTGAATGGCGGGTTCTGGCCGAGTCTTGCCAGACTGCACACCAACTTGCTCGCCGTAAAGCCGCCGTTCAGGCTCCGACAGACTTCTGACTTTCGATGGCACATCGAACGGCAGGTCATGGCCGAAAGTGTGAATTGCCCGTGCGCCCGTAAGCTGCCGTCCGCGGCATGCGATTGAATTTCCAATGGCCGCTATCCGGCGCCACCCGGGAACTGGCGCTTTGGGCCAAGAGTGGCACGTAGCTAGAGGATCCGTCTCGTGACGTTCGAGCCCCGCGCCAATCCCCAACCGAGACAACAACTGAGAGCGCGGCCGCGGTCTTCCGCTACTGCCAGGCCGCAGAGGCAATAGGCATGCGGATCTCCAAGCATTCACTCCTTCAGGCGAAGCCCAGCTCCAGCGCGCCGAACTCACCGAAATCGGCTTTGACCGTATCGCCCGCGCCTACTTTCACCGGCGTCACGCAGGTGCCGGTGATCACCACTTCGCCGGCGCGCAGGCCGCCGCCGTGGGCGCACAGTTCGTTTGCGATCCAGGCGAGCGCCGCGCGCGGGTCGCCGAGCACATTGGCGCCCGAGCCCTGCCCGGCGAGCGCGCCGTTGCGCCAGGCGCTGACCGGGTGCTGCACCAGGTCGCGCGCGCGCCAGTCGGCGCGCACCTCCGGGCCGATCACGAACCAGCAGGCGCAGGCGACATCCGCGATCAGCTGCGCCGCGCCGACGCGGGTGAAGTCCTCATAGCGCGAATCGGGCACCTCGATCGCCGGATGCAGCGACGCGACGGCGGCGAGCACCTCAGCGACGCTGTAGTCGCTCGCGCGCCGCGGCAGGTCCTCGGCCATGCGAAACGCGAACTCCGCTTCGGCGACCTTCATGTTGTTTCCGGCGAGCGCAATGCGCGCGCCGCTATCACGCGCGCGCGCCGACAGCAGCGGGCCCGCCATCGGACCATCGACGTTGATGTGCCGCTGCCCGGCCTCGCTCGTGGCGGCGATTTTCCAGCCGACGATGTTCTGTCCTGACTGCCGCGCAAGCTCTGCCTGGATCGCGTAGCCCTCGGCGCGCGTTTGCGGCCGGCAGTGCGCCGACAGCTCGGCCAGGCGCGTGGATTGCCGCCAGTGCTGCAACAGCATCGCCGCGGCTTCGTGTACGTTCTGCTTGTTCATCTGCTCTGCTCTCCGGTATGCGCCTAGGATAGCACCGCCGCAGGAGCACGCGTCCGGGCAACTGTGATATGTTGGCGCGACCCAAGGTTGGCGCAACCCCAGGCGGACAAATCATCATGAACGCATTCACGCAAGCGATCACCCTCAGCGGCCGCCATGCGGTGCTGGAGCCGCTCGCGCAGGCGCATCACGCCGAACTGGTCGAGGCGGTGCGCGACGGCGAGCTGTGGAAGCTTTGGTACACGGCGATCCCCGCGCCGGAGGGCATGCACGCCGAAATCGAGCGCCGGCTGGGGCTGCAGAAAGCCGGCACCATGCTGCCGTTCGCGGTGCGCAGCCGCGCAAGCGGCAAGATCGCCGGTATGACCACCTATATGAACATCGACGCGAACAACCGCCGTGTCGAAATCGGCTCGACCTGGTACGCAACATCGGCGCAGCGCACGCCGCTCAACACCGAATGCAAGCTGATGCTGCTCACGCACGCTTTCGAAAAGCTCGACTGTATTGCGGTGGAATTCCGCACTGGCTTTTTCAACTACGCCAGCCGCCGCGCGATTGAGCGCCTCGGCGCGAAACAGGACGGCATCCTGCGCAGCCACCAGCATTACGCCAGCGGCACGGTGCGCGATACCGTCGTGTTCTCGATCATCCGCTCCGAATGGCCGGCGGTGAGGCAGCATCTTGAATTCAGGCTGGCAGGCGACTGAGCCGATGCAGACCCTGCTGCCGCTGGCCATGGAGGTGTCGATCCTGCTGAAAGCGCGGCGCGAGACCATCGCCGTCGCCGAATCCTCGTCGGGCGGGCTGATCGCCGCCGCGCTGCTCGCCGTGCCCGGCGCCTCCGCCTATTTCCTCGCCGGTGCGGTGGTGTACACGCGTAAGGCGCGCGAACAATTGATGCAGCTGCCGCGCGAGGCGGTCAGCGGCATGCGCTCGGCGTCCGAGCCCTATGCGCTGCTACTCGCGCGCACTGCGATTAAGCGCTTCGGCGCGAGCTGGGGTCTCGCGGAAACCGGCGCCGCGGGTCCGACCGGCAATCCTTACGGCGATGCCGCCGGCCACAGCTGCATTGCGATCGCCGGCGCCGCGGAAGAAGCGCTCACGCTGGAAACCGGCAGCGCCGACCGTGTTGCGAACATGCGCGTGTTCGCTGCCGCCGCGCTGGAGCTGCTGCAGCGCCATCTGTCACGCTGATCTGGCGCGCAGGGTGCTAGGCGCAGAATCATTGCTGCGCGCCGCCCGCGGCGGATAGAATGCCTCTTCCCCCAATCACCGCGGACTGCAAATGATCATTTCCATGTACCAGGCGAGCGCGCCGCGCTACGTCAATATGCTGAACAACCTTTCCACCGTTCTCGACAAGGCGCAGGCCCACGCCGAAGCGAAGAAAATCGACCCCGCGGTATTCACCGCCGCGCGGCTGTACCCGGACATGCTGCCGCTGATGAGCCAGGTGCGCATCGCCTGCGACAACGCCAAAGGCGCAGTGTCGCGGCTGGCCGGGGTGGAAATCCCCAAGCACGAGGACACGGAGCAGAACTTCGCCGAACTGAAGGCGCGCATCGCCAAGTCCATTGCGTACGTGCAGTCGATCAAGCCCGCGCAGATCGACGGCAGCGAGGACAGGGAAGTCGTGATCAAGCTGCGCGGGACCGACGTCAAGTTTACGGGCATGCAGTATCTGCTCGGCTTCGCGCTGCCGAATTTCTATTTTCATGTCGTCACCGCCTACGACATACTGCGCCACAACGGCGTCGAAATCGGCAAGCGCGACTACATCGGCAATCCTTGAAACGGATTTAACAGATACGATGCGTCAGGAGTTTGTCATTCCGAGCAACGCGAGGAATCTGCTTTACCTAACCAGAAAAGCAGATTCCTCGGCCTTTGGCCTCGGAATGACAATATCGAATTTGTTGCCTATGCCCCGATTTTCTTTTGGGAGAACAGCATGAAGATGCGCGCCGCGGTGCTCGACCAGATGCAGAAACCCCTGCCCTATGCGCAATCGCGCCCGATCAGCGTGGAGACGGTGGAACTGGACGCGCCCGGCCCGGGCGAGGTGCTGGTGAAAATGGCCGGGGCCGGGCTGTGCCACTCCGACCTGTCCATCATCAACGGCGACCGGCCGCGCGTGATGCCGCTCGCGCTGGGCCACGAAGCCTCCGGCGTGGTCGAGGAAGTCGGGCTGGGCGTGGCCGATCTGCGCCGCGGCGACCATGTGGCGCTGGTGTTCGTGCCCAGCTGCGGCCATTGCCTGCCGTGCATCGAAGGCCGGCCGGCGCTGTGCGAACCGGGCGCCGCGGCGGCGGTGGCCGGCACGCTGATCAGCGGCCATCGCCGCCTGCACCGCGCCGACGGCAGCCCGATCAATCACCAGGTCGGCGTGTCCTGCTTCGCCGAGTACGCCGTGGTCGCGCGCGGCACGCTGGTAAAAATCGACCCAGAACTGCCGCTGGACATCGCGGCGCTGTTCGGCTGCGCCGTGCTCACCGGCGTGGGCGCGGCGATCAACTGCGCGCAGATGCGCCTGGGCTGCTCGGCCGCCGTGGTGGGCCTGGGCGGCGTCGGCCTGTCGGCGCTGCTCGGCGCGTACGCCGCGGGCGCGCGCCAGATCATCGCGATCGACAAGCTCGATTCGAAGCTGGAGATCGCGCGCAAGCTGGGCGCGACGCACACTTTTCGCGCCGACGATCCGGACCTCATCGCGCGCGTCAAGGCGGCGAGCAACGGCGGCGTGGAGTTCGCGGTGGAAGCGGCGAGCGCGGTGGCGGCGCTGGATACGGCCTACAAGATCACGCGGCGCGGCGGCACCACGGTGACCGTGAGCCTGCCGCCGCCGAACGCGACTTTGAACGTGCCGGCGGTCAATCTGGTGGTGGAGGAGCGCACGCTCAAAGGCAGTTACCTCGGCTCGTCGGTGCCGGCGCGCGACATCCCGCGCTATATCGCGCTCTACCAGGCGGGGCGGCTCCCGGTCGACAAGCTGGTGACGCATCGCATCAGCCTCGACGAAATCAACGTCGGTTTCGATCGCCTCACCAATGGCGAAGGGCTGAGGCAGGTAATCGTTTTCTAGGAAGGGACGGATGCGTCCGCACTAGCGGCGGTACGAATGCGGTCGCGAAAGCGCACGTACAGCCGCGCCGCGCCGACCAGGTTCCATTCCAGCCACAGGCAGGAGGCGGCGAAGGCTAGCCCCGCCGGCAGCGCCAGCGCCGGCCAGAGCACCGCCGCGAGCAGCAAGCCCAGCGCCGCGAAGTGCAGGCGCATCTGGCCGCGCATCGCGCGCTCCGGGATCATCTGCTTCATGTTCGGCTGCGTCGTCACCGTTCCGCCCTGCTGCTGCAGGTGCAGCCAGTTGAGGAAGGGCATGACCTTGTACAGCATGCCGATGATCACCGACAGGAACAGTCCGGGCAGCGCGAGCACGCCCAGCCACAGCGGCGCGCGCGCGTGCTCGCCCAGCTGCGGCAGCACCGCGAACAGCAGCGACGACACGGCGAGCGCGAGCAGCGACAGCATCGCGCCGCGCCAGAATACGAGCGTGACGTCGGCCTGGCGCCGGCGCCGGCGCGACTGCAGCCACAGCGTGGCCGCGGCGTAGAGGCCGGCGAGCAGCATGCCCGCCGCCAGCACGCCGGACTGCCAGTCCTGCGCAGCTTCCAGCCCCGGCAACAGCTGCAGCGACCACAGACCCAGCACCAGCAGCAGGCCCGCCGGCAGCAGGCGCGTCAGCCACA
>JBBRAI010000108.1:0-5635 GCA_038206915.1 Burkholderiales bacterium
CAGTCCATGTCTGAGAATATTCCAGATCCCGCCGCCCTGGACAATAACGTCAGCACAGTGGATGTAAATATCGAGGGGCGACGACAAGAAGCGGTGCTTACGGCGGAGGCCCTGCAAAGCGCGATCTTCAACAGCGCCAACTTCTCCAGCATCGCCACCGACGCCAAGGGCGTGATCCAGATCTTCAACGTCGGCGCTGAGCGCATGCTGGGCTACACTGCGGCCGACGTGATGAACAAGATTACGCCGGCCGATATTTCCGATCCGCAGGAAGTGATCGCGCGCGCCAAGGCGCTTTCGGTCGAACTCGGCACCCCGTTCACGCCCGGCTTCGAGGCGCTGGTGTTCAAGGCCTCGCGCGGGATCGAGGACATCTACGAGTTGACCTACATCCGCAAGGATGGCAGCCGCTTCCCGGCGGTGGTGTCGGTGACGGCGCTGCGCGACGCGCAGGAGGCCATCATCGGCTACCTCCTGATCGGCACCGACAACACCGCGCGCAAACAGGCGGAACAGGCGCTGCTCAAGGCGGGGGCACTGCAAAGCGCGATCTTCAACAGCGCCAACTTCTCCAGCATCGCCACCGACGCCAAGGGCGTGATCCAGATCTTCAACGTCGGCGCCGAGCGCATGCTGGGCTACACCGCCGCCGACGTGATGAACAAGATCACGCCGGCCGACATTTCCGATCCGCAAGAAGTGATCGCACGCGCCAAGGCGCTCTCGGTTGAGCTCGGCACCCCGATCACCCCTGGCTTCGAGGCGCTGGTGTTCAAGGCCTCGCGCGGGATCGAAGATATTTACGAGCTGACCTACATCCGCAAGGATGGCAGCCGCTTCCCGGCGGTGGTGTCGGTGACGGCGCTACGCGACGCGCAAAGCGCCATCATCGGCTACCTCCTGATCGGCACCGACAACACCGCGCGCAAGCAGGCGGAAGAGGCGCTGCTCAAGGCGGGCGCCCTGCAGAGCGCGATTTTCAACAGCGCCAACTTCTCCAGTATCGCCACCGACGCGAAGGGCGTGATCCAGATCTTCAACGTCGGCGCCGAGCGCATGCTGGGCTACACGGCGGCCGAAGTGATGAACAAGGTCACCCCGGCCGACATTTCCGATCCCCGGGAAGTAATCGCGCGCGCCAAGGCACTGAGTTCCGAGCTCGACACCCCGATAACGCCCGGCTTCGAGGCGCTGGTGTTCAAGGCCTCGCGCGGGATCGAAGATATTTACGAGCTGACCTACATCCGCAAGGATGGCAGCCGCTTTCCGGCGGTAGTGTCGGTGACGGCGCTGCGCGATGCGCAGGACACCATCATCGGCTACCTGTTGATCGGCACCGATAACACCGCGCGCAAACAGGTTGAAGCGGAGCAGAAGAAGCTCGATCAGCGCCTGCGCGACCAACAGTTCTACACGCGCTCCCTGATCGAATCCAATATCGACGCGATCATGACCACCGATCCGCAAGGCATCATTACCGACGTCAACAAGCAGATGGAGGCGCTTACCAGCTGCACCCGCGACGAGCTGATCGGCGCGCCGTTCAAGAGCTACTTCACCGACCCGGAGCGGGCCGAGGCGGCCATCAACCTGGTGCTAAGCGAAAGAAGGGTGACCAACTATGAGCTCACCGCGCGCAGCCGGGAAGGCAAGGAGACCGTAGTGTCCTACAACGCGGCCATCCTGTATGACCGGGACAGGCGGCTGCAGGGCGTGTTCGCCGCCGCGCGCGACGTGACAGAGCGCAAGCGTCTGGATCGAGCGCTGGAGGAGGCGAAGGAGGCCGCCGAGGCCTCCAATCGCGCCAAGAGCATTTTTCTCTCCACCATGAGCCACGAAATCCGCACACCCATGAACGGCGTGCTCGGCATGCTCGAGCTGCTCAGCCTGACCAAGCTCGACGCCGCACAGCGCGTCACGCTCGAGGTGGTGCGCGAATCGGGCACGTCGCTGCAGCGTATCATCGACGACATTCTGGATTTCTCTAAGATTGAGGCGGGCAAGCTGGAGGTGCGCCCCGAGGCTGCTTCGATAACCTTGGCGCTCGAGGCAGTGCGCAACATCTATTCCGGCAACAGCAGCAGCAAGGGTGTCTTGCTCAAATCCAGCGTCGATCCGCGCATCAGCCCCGCGCTGCTGGTCGATCCGATGCGGCTGCGCCAAATCCTCAACAACCTGGTCAGCAATGCGCTCAAATTCACCGACAAGGGTTACATCGAGATCAAAGCGGAACTGGTGGGTAGGGCCGACGGAAACGATCGCGTGCGATTCTCCGTGAAGGATACCGGCATCGGCATATCCCCGGAGAACCAGGCGCACCTATTCCAGCCGTTTGTTCAGGCCGGAGGCCAGGTCGCGCCTCGCTCCGGCGGCACCGGCCTGGGACTCACGATCTGCCAGCGGCTTGCGAAGTTGATGGGCGGCTCAATTGAGATGGAGAGCACGCTCGGTATCGGCACGACCATGATCCTCGAGCTTTCCTTGCCGATCGTCGATCCCGAAGCTCTGACGAAAGCCGAGCCGGTAGGCGCGGGAGATTTGCTGAGCACGGCCACCGGTATGCGCCGCATGGCGCCGGGCACCGCCGAAGCGCAGGCCGAAGGAACCTTGGTGCTGCTGGCAGACGACCACCCGACCAATCGCTCGCTGCTGTTGCGTCAGGTGAACACGCTCGGCTATGCCGCCGAGAGCGCCGAAGACGGGATCGAAGCGCTGGCAATGTGGAAGTCCGGCCGTTTCGGAATGCTCATCACGGATTGCAACATGCCGGAGATGAACGGCTACGAGCTCGCGCGCGCGATCCGCGTACTCGAGTCCGACAACGACGCCAAGCGTGTCCCCATCATCGCCTGCACCGCGGTCGCGCTGGAAGGTGAAGCGGAGACCTGCATTGCCGCCGGCATGGACGATTATCTCGCCAAGCCAGTCAGGCTGAAGGATTTGGCGAAAAAGCTCGATCAATGGCTGCCGCTCGCGCAAGCCGCCGCGCCGGTCGATCGCGCGGTGCTCAGCGCAATTTGCGGCGGCGATGCCGCGGTCGAACGCGACATCCTGGCGGAATTCTGTCGTGCGAATGAGGCTGACGCCGCCTTGTTCACTCTCGCTCTGGACGGGCACGATGCGCAGCGAATCACTCATGCCTCGCACCGCATCAGGGGCGCGAGCAGCACGATCGGGGCAAACGCGCTCGCTGCCGTATGCGAACGCCTGGAACGTGCCGGCCGCGCCGGGGACTGGATGGCGATCGAGGCGGACATTGGCGCGTTCCAGCTCGAGCGCAAGCGCCTGAATACCTATTGCGAGCAAGCTGGATGCATATCGCCGAGCTGAGGTTCCTGGCGGTCGAAGATCATGAGTTTCAGCGCGGTGTGTTGCTGCGGATACTGGCAGGCCTCGGTGCGACAAAGGTGGCGGCGGCCGCGGATGGACGAGAAGCGCTGAATATCGTCATGGCGCCGGACGCGCGCATCGATATCATCGTCAGCGACCTCGACATGCCGGGCATGGACGGCGTGGAATTCATCCGCCATCTGAGCGAAGCCGGCATTCCGGTTGCGATCATACTCGTCAGCGCGCTGGAAGGCTTGTTGCTCGACTCGGTCGAGACCATGGCCAAAGGCTATGGTGTCAAGATTCTCGGCGTTATCGAAAAACCGATCATGCCGGCAAGGCTGGAAGCGCTAATCAGGCTTCACATGCCGGCGCAGCCGAACCTGCCCCGGCCAGCGACGACCCGCCCGCCGCTCACTCTTAGCGATGCTATGAAAGGGCTGACGAAAAAGCTTGGTCAAACGTTGCGGATTGCGCGACGCGCCCCGCCGGTCGACGGCGCGGTGCTTGCCGCCATTTGCGGCGGCGATACGGCGGCCGAACGCGAGATCCTGAGTGAGTTTCGGCGCGCCAACGACGGCGATGCCGCCATGCTCAAACTCGCCGTGGACAGTCGCGATAGGTCACAGGTCGCCAATGCGTCCGAACGCATCAAGGGCGCAAGTCGGGCGGTCGGGGCAATCGCGCTCGCTGCCGTATGCGAACGCATCGAGCGCACCAGCGGCGCCAGTGACTGGCAAGAGATCGAGGCGAACATGGGAGCGTTCCGGCGCGAGCGCGAGCGCGTGGATGACTATTGCGAGGCTGCTGCACGTCGCCAGGCTGAAGATTTTCGCAGTCAAATATCGTGATTTTCAGCGCGCTGTGTTGCTGAGGATAGCCTGACGCACAGCACATCCTGGCAAAACAGTCATAATCCTGCTAACGATAAGCCGACTTCAGGCACCGAAGATTTCCGGTGTCGAGCGGTACTGGAAACGGGGACGGTTTCAATGCGTAATATATGGATCATGGGTCTTGCAGTAGCTGTCGTATTAGGCGGGTCGTCCAGCCTGGTTGAGGCGGGCCTGTTATCAGCATCACGTCCGGTTATTGCGCTGCTCGGTGCGGACCTTTTCCTGGGTATGGCCGAAGGCCAATTGAGCGGCGCGGGAACGCTTGCCATCCATTCGCAGATCGACCGCAATGTTACGTGTTCTGGCGAATTCACTTCAAGCGCCGCGCTGGGTGGCGCGGGACAGTTGCGATGCAGCGATGGCACCACTGCGACATTCCAGTTTCAACGATTGAGCGTGTTTCGCGGCTACGGTTCGGGCAAGTACAGCCGAGGCTCGATGAGTTTTACGTATGGGCTGACCGCTGAGGAATCCGAACCCTACCTGAAGCTTCCTCTAGGTAAGACGCTCGGGCGCAACGGGCAAGAGTTGCAGTTGGTCAATCTATAGGCATCCCCGCGCAGCGGATTGAGCGTCACTCAACCATCAACTACGTGGCGCTGCTGGCTTTCGAGGATTCAACAATCGCCTGATCCGACTGTCCACCGTCCGTGGGTAAGATCAAACACAGACATATTCGATCTCCCGAACGACGGCTTCGCCTTTCACGCGGCAATGGCTGTAAGTCCCGGTCGTCGGATGGGCCCGCGCCTCGCTGCGCTTACCGGCGTTCAGTCCGGGATCAGCACCCCGTCCTGCAGGCGCAGGATGCGCTGCGCGCGCGCGGCGATGGCCGGATCGTGGGTGACGATGACGAAGCTGGTGCCGCGGTTGCGGTTCAGCCCGAGCATCATTTCGAACACCTGCGCCGCGGTGTGGCGGTCGAGATTCCCGGTGGGCTCGTCGGCGAGCACGCAGGCGGGCTGCGTCACCAGCGCGCGTGCCAGCGCCGCGCGCTGGCGCTCGCCGCCGGAGAGTTCGGCCGGCGTATGCGTCAGGCGGTGGCCCAGTCCGACCTCCTCGAGCACGGCCGTGGCGCGGCTGCGCGCCTCCTCCGCCGGCATGCGCCGGATCAAGAGCGGCATGGCCACGTTCTCCAGCGCGCTGAATTCCATCAGCAGGTGGTGGAACTGGTAGACGAAGCCAAGCGATTCGTTGCGCAGGCGCCCGCGCGCCGCGTCGGACAGGCTTTGCATCGGCCGCCCGAGGATGCTCACCTCGCCCGAGGTGGCGCTGTCCAGCCCGCCGAGCAGGTGCAGCAGCGTGCTCTTGCCCGAGCCCGAGGCGCCGACGATGGCGACGAGCTCGGCCGCGCGCACCTCCAGGTCCACGCCGACCAGAACGCTTATGTCGTTCGCGCCCTGTCTGAA
>JBBRAI010000109.1:0-5571 GCA_038206915.1 Burkholderiales bacterium
TTGACATCTGCCAGCGCCAGCGGCCGCTTCAGCAGCGGATTGTCGTAAAGATAGATCTGGCCCACCGACAGATAATTGGCGGCGCGCCAGTAGGCGTCCATCGTGCGCAGAAGTTCCGCTGTGAGGGTGTTGGTTGTCATGATCTAAGCTTTCCGAATTGGGCCGAAATGTAGAACGGGCCTGGCTAGGCACGCGATCGTGAGCCGATCGCTTGTGCGGATGTCCGGCACCTTGATGCTATCGATATTCGACTCATCCTTGGGACAGATCGAGATCGCGATAGTTGCGGGCGGCGCGATTGCCGGGCAGCCGCGGTGCTCCGCTTGCCTTACCGCCCGCGGCACCG
The DNA here is from genome assembly GCA_038206915.1 of Burkholderiales bacterium. Taxonomy (GTDB): domain Bacteria; phylum Pseudomonadota; class Gammaproteobacteria; order Burkholderiales; family SG8-39; genus 2-12-FULL-64-23. The sequence continues at coordinate 347 of JBBRAI010000109.1, forward strand.
GCGGTACGCGTCAGTTCCCTCCGCATCCCATATCCGCTACGCCAGGATTTGGCGTGCTGTTCCTTGGAAAAGCACCATTTATATGGCGCGGCCCGTTCGACGTCCGTGCGCTGGCGCGCATAACGCCTGACTGCGTTGTTCCCGCATACCCGGCACGAGGGACGGCGCCACGCTCAAAGCTTGGGGCGCTTTCCATTGTGTTTACGCAAGTTCGAGAACGCGGCAAACCGACTCGGCGATGATCTGCTCTTCGTCGGTGCGAATCACGCGGACGTCGACGCGGCCTGCCGCAGTCGATATCACCCCTTCGTTGGCGGCATTTTGCCCTTCCTCGAGTTCGATGCCGAGAAATTCGAGCCCGGCGCAAATGCGTGCGCGAACGACAGGCGCGTTCTCGCCGATGCCACCGGCGAACACCAGCGTGTCCAGTCCGTCCAGCGCCGCCGCGAATGCGCCTACCCACTTTTTTACCTGGTAGCAGAACAGCGCCACCGCCTCCGCCGCGCGCACGTCCTGCGCTTCGCGTTTCAGCAGTTCGCGCATGTCGGAACCGGTTTCCGAAACGCCTAGCAGTCCGGACTGCGAATTGACCATCACGTTGAATTGTTCCGCGCTCATTTTTTCGGTGCGCGCCAGATACGCGATCAGCCCGGGATCGAGGTCGCCGGAACGCGTGCTCATCGGCACCCCGGCTGCCGGGGTAAATGCCATGCTCGTGTCCACCGGTTTGCCGCGATGCACCGCGGCCAGGCTCGCGCCATTGCCGAGGTGGGCAAGGACGACCCGGCCTTGCGCGGCTTGCGCTCCGGCCAGGCGCGCCAGCTCTTGCATCAGAAACGCATACGACAGGCCGTGAAAGCCGTAGCGCCGCACGCCTTGCGCCTCGTAGCGGCGCGGGATCGGCAACAGCTGCGCGACGCGCGGCAACTCGTGGTGAAACGCGGTGTCGAAGCACGCCACCTGGGGCAGATCGGGAAAGCGGTGACGGAACGCCTCGGTCAGCAGGATTTCCTCGGGCAGGTGCTCGGGATCAAATGGGCTTAGCCGGCGCAATTCCCCGACCATTTCCGCGGTGATACGCTGCGGTGCACTGAACTTCGGCCCGCCGTGCACCACGCGATGCCCCACCGCAGCCAGCGCGCCGGCGCTCGCGCCTGCCTCCATCCAATCCATCAACACCTGCACCGCCGCAGTGTGATCGGGTGCGTCGATGTCCTTCGGCGCCGCGTCCCCGAGCAGCAAGCTGGCCTTCGCCTGTCCGATGCGCTCTATTTGGCCGGACTGCACGCGGCGCGGCGGGTCGCCGGCTTCGAACAGCGCGAACTTGATGCTCGAGGAGCCGCCGTTGATGGTCAGGATCAGCGGGCTGCCCCCGCGCTCCAGCTTAGACTGCCTATTCATGCAAGCGAATCTCCCGCGTTTTTGCCTGCCGGCGGATACCCTCGATCAGCACCGCCACAGCGAGCGCCGCGAATGGCACCCACAGCTTAATTGCCGCCGATGGCGTTGGCAAACGCGAGTGCGGGGTGACCGAGGGCTGTCGCGCCGATCGCAAGGCGGCTAAGCTGGCGTTGCCGTGTGTGGCCAGCGCAAGCAGCACCTTCCAGTTGTTCGCCCGTGCGCTAGATTTCGCGACTCCGCGTGCGTCCGCGGCGTGAATGCACAAAGAAGCCCTCGCGCGAGGGCAGAGACCTTGAACCGCTACCGAAGCCGCACATTCTCGCGTGATAGCTGGTTGATCGAAGTGCAACCCATCAGCTTCATCCCCCGCTCGATCTCCGCCCGCATCAGTGCAAGCGCGCGCTCAACGCCCGCCTGACCGGCTGCCGCCAGAGGATAAAGATAGAGGCGACCGACTCCGACAGCCTTGGCACCGAGCGAAAGCGCCTTCAGCACGTGCGTTCCGCGCTGGATACCGCCGTCCATCATCACGTCAATTCGATCCCCGACGGCATCCACGATTTCAGCCAGTTGATCGAATGGTGCCCGCGATCCATCGAGCTGGCGTCCGCCATGGTTGGATAATATGATGCCAGTGCAGCCGATCTCGATTGCGCGTTTCGCATCCGCCACAGACATAATGCCCTTGAGGCAGAATTGTCCGTCCCAAAACTGGACCATCTCGGCTACATCATCCCAGTTCATGGACGGGTCCAGCATTTCTGAAAAATACCTGCCGATCGACATCGCTCCACCACTCATGTCGACGTACTCGTCCAGCTGGGGCAGTTTGAATCGTTCGTGGGTTACGTAGTTGATGCCCCACATTGGCTTGATGGCAAATTGAATCATGCCGCCTAGCGTGAGCCTGAACGGAATGGCAAATCCAGTGCGTAGGTCGCGTTCGCGGTTGCCGCCCGTGATGCTGTCGACGGTCAGCATCATCACCTCGACCCCCGCCGATTTGGCGCGCTGCATCATGGCACGGTTCAGCCCGCGGTCTTTGTGGAAATAGAACTGATACGCCTGCGGCGTGGCATATTTGCTGCGCAACTCCTCCATACTGACCGTACCTAGCGACGATACCCCGAACATCGTGCCGAATTTCGCCGCCGCAGCCGCCACGGCGAATTCGCCCTGATGGTGGAACAGACGCTGCAGTGCCGTAGGAGAGCAATAGAACGGCATCGCAAGTTTCTGGCCCATAACAGTGACCGAAAGATCAACTGCTTCCACGCCGCGCAGAACATTGGGTACCAGATCACATCGCTCGAAGCTTGCGGTGTTCTGACGATGAGTCACTTCATCGTCCGCCGCGCCATCGATGTAGTTGAAAATCGGACCAGGCAGCCTTAGCTTGGCCAGACGCCGAAAATCATGAAAGTTGTGACAATCGCGCAAGCGCATGTTGTAGCCCTCATTTTAGCCAATTCATTTGAACCCAAAACTACTGCAGGCCATCGATGGAAAAAGGCGGGTTCTAGTGGTGTACGTATCGTGACTTGATGTGAGCGGAAAATCAAATTGACCGACCGCCGGCGAGAAAAGCCTATGACTGCTAGTGGTCGGAAGCGCCAGTTCCCGGGCGTTGCCGGATAGCGGCCAATGGAAATTCAAGTGCCTACCGCGAACGGCGACTTACGGGCGCAGGGGCGAATGCACACTTTCGGCCAGGAGCGACCCTCTGGCGCGCAGTGGAATCATGTCTGCATGGCAACGATGTCGAAGCGCGTTTCGAAACCGGCGAGCAAGCGTCCCGCTCCGACGGCGTCTTTCTTTGGTGTTGCTAGCCCGACGCTAGCCCGCTGAAATGACAGGGGCCTACATTTCGATAAGCCCCTGTTGTATTGGCGCGCTTGGATTAGATGAGCATAGGCACCCGGCGCAGTCCTAGCTAAATTGCTGGGGCCGTGGGGGGATCGGACCACGGGTAATCAACTTTAGCCATTCGTCGGTGCCGGACAAGACTTCGCGGTAATTATCATCGCGCAGGAAACCTGGAGACAGTTCTTCTCGGTAACACCAAAAGCCGTCTGGCCACAAAAATATATCATTTAAGTTCAAGATGCTGCTCTCAACAGAATGCACCTGTTGATTGGCTTATAGCCGGCGAGGGAAAGGTGCACGCGCGACAGATTGCGGAAATCGACGTCATCCTCCATGATCAGAATCCGCTTCCTGCCTTGCATTTACAGATTTCCTTTGTTCTGGCGGGGAAGTTTCTTTCGGTGATTTTGCCTGGATGCAGAGTCTTTGACCGTCTTGTAGCACCCGCAGGCAGCCGCTTCGAGGCCTCTCTGGTTGAGGATGGTGATGGTGCCGCGTTTGTAGCCGATGAGCTTGCCTGCGTGCAGTCTTCCCGCGGCCTCGCTGACGCGGCTCCGCCTCACGCCCAGCATGAGCGCGAGAAATTCCTGCGTGATGCGAAACTCGCGCGAGTTCACGCGGTCGCGGGTCATCAACAACCATCGGGCCATGCGCTGTACCACCCCATGGAAGCGATTGCACGCCGCGGTCTGCGCGACTTGGATCATCAGCAGGTGTGTAAAGAGAAACAGCTCTCGTCTCAATTCAGTACTCTCGCTGAATTCGCGGCGAAAATTCTCTATGTTCATTCGCATTGCCGTACCGCCGCCTTGTACCACGGCGCGAAAAGGCGAGATTGCGGAACCCAGCACCACGTGAACCCCGACCATACCCTCAGGGCCGACGAGTCCGACCTCCGCAATCCGGTCGCCATCCACGCTGGTCAACATGGAGACGAAGCAGTCATTGGGAAAGTACACGTACCGAATCCGGCCGTGAGGTTCATACAGAACCTGCGCAAAGGCCAACTCGACCGGTTCGAGGAAGGGCAGCAGCTTCCGGTAATCTTTGCGGGGCAATGCCGCAAGCAGGCGGTTTGGAATTGAGACGTGCTTTGTGCCAGGCATGAAAGTCCTTCCAGTGTCGAGCCTTTACACCTCCTTCGTCGGAAGCCGTTGCTCGAACTACGGAAGATAAATCAAAGGTCGGGCAGATCGAAGGTTTGAAATACTTCTACCCAGTGTAAGTTACCGTGAGAAAAACAGGCAATTGTGTTCTGAACCGGACACTAGCCAAAACATGAATCGTTTGAATACGGTGGTATTCCGACCAGAGCAAACTTGGCTGACCTTTTCCTGCACGCGGCGTATGAGGACAATGTTTGGCGCGAAAGGGGCCCATCCCACACTGGTGCGTGGACAGAGTATTGCGCTCCTGAACCCTAAAAGATACCCAGCCTATTGATGCTAGCGGTAAGCCGCAACGGCTCGGCCGCAAAGCGTAGAACCGGCGTGGAACCGCCGCAAATGACAAAGGCCTAGGTTTCCCTAAGCCCTTGTTTGAATGGCGCGCCTGGCAGGATTCGAACCCACGACCCCTTGGTTCGTAGCCTATCCACTTGAGTATTAATTTCCGCAACGTAAAGAACGGCTTGCACTTCGACGAGTGTGTCACACTCTCGGGGCTTGCGCTGCCGTAACCCCCTGATCCGATTAGATGCGGCCTGCGCCAATAACACAGGTCTGATCCTGCGTGGCACCGGGGTCAACTGCTTCATGGCATCCACGGTTTTCATGAGCGTGCACGGACTGAGCGCGTTGGTCAGTTTAGTTTGCCCTCAATCCGAATTCCGCGTCACGGAGACAAAGAGCAAGGCGGCTGAGCAGTCACTTGCCGGGCGCACGCTGCTATCTGTCTTGCATATAGCGGGCGAACAGCGCCGGATGTTCCTCGCGCAGCTTGCGACGGCTCTCGACAAG
>JBBRAI010000110.1:0-5469 GCA_038206915.1 Burkholderiales bacterium
GGCGGCTGTTGCGGCGATTGCCGCGACGGCTATTTGGCGTCGAAGATCTTTTTGAACTCGGCGCCCCACTGCTTGATCTCGTCGTCCGACAATTCACGAATGGCGATCACCTTCGCCTTGCTGATGCCCTCGATCGGCGGGAACACTCCGGGCGCCAGCACGTATTCACCCACGTCCTTGGCCAGCATGCCCATCGATTTCTTCGACAACCAGTAGTCGACAAATGCCCGCGCCGCAGCGGGGTGCGGCGCCTTGGAAGTCACCGCAATCGCACGCGGCGTGCCCATCAGCGGCTGTGACAGCCGCGCCCAGTCGAGCGGGGCCGGCGCCTTGGTGACGATGTACTTGGGCATCGAGATGCCGATCAGCTTCTCGCCGCTTTCGATCGGTGCCGGCGTCGGTCCGAACGAGGCGACGAACATCGGCTTGTTGGCGGCGAGCCCGTGCAGGAATTTACGCCAGTCGGCTTCGGACTTGAACACGTTTTCCTTCAGCCCGATCAGCCAGGAAATGGTCGTGGCGTGATTAGCCGGGTTCGCCATCACGATTTTGTCTTTCCACTTGGGCAGGGTCAGATCCTCGTAGCGCGTCGGCACGTCCGCCGGCTTGACCAGTTCCTTGTTGTAGATCAGGCCCACGTACTCGATGCCGAACAGCTGGATGTAATCGTCCTTGCTCGCCCAGTCCGGATATCCGGCCGCGGCGGGCGACTTGTAAGCGGCGAGCACGCCCTTCTCCTTGAGCAGTTCCAGCACCGGAAGCGGGGCCTGCACCACGTCGGCCATCAGTTTGCCGGCCTCGAATTCGGTGATCGCCGTGGCGACGAACTTCGAGGTGGAGATGCGCGTGTATTCGGCCTTTACCCCGGTGTCGGCGGTGAACGCCTTCATGATCGGTTCGACTGCGGTGATATTGGCGTAGAACGCGGCCTTGCCCTCGGCACGTGCCCGGTCGAGCTGGGATTTGTCCTGTGCCTGTGCCTGGACGGCCGCACACAAAACGAACAATGCGACGAGTAACTTTTTCATGATCTTTTCCTCCATGGAGACGGTAGCGCGCAAGACGGCATGCGTATTACAGTGTTTCCGAGGTGCGTCGGACGCGCCTTGACATATATCAATACTCGGTGTGCAGCGTCAAGCGCCTGCCTCGATCACTCCGTGGCGACGGGCTCGACGGAAAAATCGACGACCTTGGGGTCGCCCTGGAAATCCAGCGCGACGCGCGCGCGCGCTTCGGCGGCCCTCACACCCGGCGCCCATACGCTCGCGCGGATGACCAGCGCGCCGCTCTTGGCGCCTTTGAACGCGAGGGACAGGACGATGAAGCCATGGGTTTCCAGGCGTGTGCGCAGCGCGGCTTCGTTGGGCACGGCTTCGGCGGAAAACTTTGCGTTAACCATTGCGTAGGAACGTCGCGGAATGAACTGGTCGAGCCAGCGGAAGAACACCAGGATCGCCAGGACGAAAACCGCCCCGACGAAACCCAGCACGATCTCGCCGGTGCCGATCAGGATACCGATCGCGGAGACCGCCCACATGCAGGCGGCCGAGGTGAGCCCGCGCACCGACAATCCTTCGCGCACGATGACGCCGGCGCCGATGAAGCCGATGCCCGCCATGATGCCCTGCACCACGCGGCTGGCGCCGTTTTGCGATGTCCCCATTAAGTACGCGAAGGGGCCGGAACTGAGCGGCACCGTGAGCAGTGCCGCAGTGAGACTGATGAGCGCGAAGGTGCGCATGCCCGCCGGATGGCCGCGGTGGTAGCGCTCAAGGCCGACCAGGGAACCGGCGGCGACCGCCATCAACAGGCGACTGCCCATTTCGACGAGATCAGGCGTTAGAAACGAAGGAACAGGAACCATGGCGGCGCTTCTTGATCGCGAAATAGATGAATGCGAAGTAAGGATGATACTCTCGCGCGTGCGCGATTACGCGGTGGCGCCTCAGGCGGCTCCCGCGCGCAGCACCCGGCCCGGGCGTGCGCCGGTGCTGCGGCCTTCGCGCCACACCGGCACGCCGTTGACGATCACGCTGTCGACACCGCGCGCCTGCTGCGTGGGCGCTTCGAAACTGGCCGCGTCGCCGATCTCTGCCGCGTCGAAAATGGTGATGTCGGCCCAGTAGCCCGGCTGCAGCAGGCCGCGCTCCCTCAGACCGAAATTGCGCGCGGTGAGCCCGGTCATCTTGTGGATTGCGGTCTCCAGCGGAAACAGGCCGAGATCGCGGCAATAGTGGCCGAGCACGCGCGCGAACGTGCCCCACAGCCGCGGATGCGGTTTGACATCGTGCGGCAACCCGTCCGAGCCGATCATGGTTTCATCGAAGCGCAGGATGCGCTGCACGTCGGCCTCGTCCATGGAGAAATAGATCGCGCCCGCGGGACTCAGCGCGGCTACGGCCGCGTCCGGCTGCAGGCCCAGCTGCGCCGCCGCCTGCGCGAGTTCCATGCCGGCGCACTCCGGGTGCGGTTTGGACCAGGTGATCAGGATGCGGCTGGACAGCGCCATGCGGTCGGCCTGCAGGATGGTGGAGGAAGCGGTGTACGGATAGCAGTCCAGGCACACGCTCTGGCGCTCGCCCGCCTTGGCGAGTAGCGCCAGCGTCTCGGCGGAACGCCCCTGATTGCGCGGCCCCACCACCTTGTGGTGCGAAATGACCACCGGCACGCCGAGTTCGCGCCCGATGCGGAAGGTCTCCTCCATGGCCTCGACGATGCGATCGCCCTCGTCGCGCATGTGCGTGACGTAGCGCCCGCCGTAGTCTTTGAGCGGCTGCGCCACGGCGATGATCTCTTCGGTCGTGGCATGCGCCGCGGGCGGATAGTAGGTGCCGGTCGACAGGCCGACCGCGCCCGCGGCGAGCGCTTCGCGCGCCAGGTCCTGCATGCGCGCGGTTTCGGCGGGGGTGGCGGCGCGATCGAGCCGGCTCATCGCGGCGACGCGCAGCGTGGTATGGCCGACGAGGCAGGCGGCATTGGTTGCGGCCGGATGACCGTCGAGTTCGTCGAGGAAGGCGGCGAAATCCGCAAATCGATACGCACCGCCGTCGTCGATCAGGTCCAGCGGCGGCGGCGGCGCGGCGTCTATCAGCGGCGCGAGGCTGATGCCGCAGTTGCCGATGACGACGCTGGTCACGCCCTGGCTCACCTTGGGCGCCATGCTGGGGTCGGACGCGAGCAGGCGGTCGTCGTGGGTGTGTGCGTCGATGAAGCCGGGCGCGGCGATCTTGCCCTGCGCGTCGATTTCGAGTTCGCCGCGCGCCTCCTTCAACGGTCCGATATCGGCGATGCGTCCGTCGCGCACGCCGATGTCGCCGGCATAGCGTGGCCGGCGCGCGCCATCGACGATGAGGGCGTTGCGTATGAGAAGGTCGTAGCGCTGGGCCATTTTCGTTGTCCGGAAACGTTGAAGCGTCATCTTATACGCTGCCGGCGCACCCGGATGGGCCGCGGGCACATGGAGTAAACTGCGGGTCTTCCGTAGAGATGAATTGGAACGCGTACTGATCACTGGCGCCGCGGGCTCCGGCGTCGGCACGCAGGACCGGCAAGGAGCGACATGAGCGGCAAGGAAAAGGGGCTACGCAAGGGCCTCACCAGCTATGGCGACAGCGGTTTTTCGCTGTTCCTGCGCAAGGCTTTCATCAAGGGCGCGGGTTATACCGACGACGCGCTCGACCGGCGCATCATCGGCATCGTCGACACCGGCAGCGCCTACAACCCCTGCCACGGCAACAGCGCGCAGCTCATCGAGGCGGTCAAGCGCGGCGTGATGCTCGCCGGCGGCCTGCCGATGGATTTTCCCGTCATTTCGATCCACGAGAGCTTCGCCTCGCCCACCTCGATGTTCCTGCGCAACCTGATGTCCATGGACGTGGAGGAGATGATCCGCGCCCAGCCGATGGATGCGGTGGTGCTGATCGGCGGCTGCGACAAGACCGTGCCGGCGCTGCTGATGGGCGCGGCGTCCGCCGGCCTGCCGGCGATCCAGCTCGTCACCGGTTCGATGCTCACTGGTTCCCACGACGGCGTGCGCGTCGGCGCCTGCACCGACTGCCGCCGCTACTGGGCGCGCTTTCGCGCGCAGGAGATCGACGAGGACGAAGTCGGTCGCGTGAACAACCAGCTGGTTGCGAGCGTCGGCACCTGTTCGGTGATGGGCACCGCCAGCACCATGGCATGCGTCGCCGAGGCGCTGGGCATGATGCTCGCCGGCGGGGCTTCGCCGCCCGCGGTGACCGCGGACCGTATCCGCATCGCCGAGCGCAGCGGTGCGGTCGCGGTGGACATGGCGAATTCGCAGCTCACGCCAGAGCGCATCCTCACGGCGGATGCGTTCGAGAACGCGCTGCGCGTGCTGCTCGCCATCGGCGGCTCGACCAACGGCATCATCCATCTCACCGCGATCGCGGGGCGCCTCGGCATCGATCTCGACCTCGCGCGCATCGACGTGCTCGGGCGCGAAACGCCGGTGCTGCTCGACCTGAAGCCCTCGGGCATGCACTACATGGAGGACTTCCACAAGGCGGGCGGAATGCCGGCGCTGCTGCGTGAGCTGCGGCCGCTGCTGCACCTGGATGCGCTCACAGTAACCGGGCGCACGCTGGGCGAAGAATTGGATCGCGCCGCTGCCCCGTTCGCACAGGAGGTCATCCGCACGCGCGCCAATCCGATCTATCCGCAGGGCGGCATCGCGGTGCTGCGCGGCAACCTCGCGCCTGCCGGTGCGTTGATCAAGGCCGCCGCCGCCGATCCGAAGCTGTTCGAGCGCGAGGGCAGGGCGGTGGTGTTCACATCGCTGGACGACCTTGCCGCGCGCATCGACGCGCCCGACCTGGACGTCAGCGCCGACGATTTTCTGGTGCTGCAGAACGCCGGGCCCAAGAGCGGCTACGCCATGCCCGAAGCGGGTTATCTGCCGATTCCGGCGAAACTGTCGCGCGCCGGCGTGAAGGACATGGTGCGCATATCGGACGCGCGCATGAGCGGCACTGCGTTCGGCACCATCGTGCTGCACGTTTCGCCCGAAGCTGCGATCGGCGGGCCGCTCGCGCTGGTGCAGAACGGCGACCGCATCCGCCTGTCGGTGGCGCAGCGCAAGCTCGAACTGCTGGTGGACGAGGCCGAACTGGCGCGCCGGCGCAACGCGTACCGGCCGCGGCAGGCCGAATCGAAAATGCGCGCAGCGCGCGGCTACGCCAAGCTCTACCTGGACAGCGTGCTGCAGGCCGAACAGGGCTGCGACTTCGATTTTCTGCGCAAGGCCTGAGCATCGGGTCGTTGCGCCCAATATCATCAATCTATCGCGTATTACTTTACTGCATGACAGCGAGCAGATCACCTTCGTAGCGCAGGCGCCCTCGCCTGCCATCGGGCGTTGCAGGCGAGGGCGCGTGCGCGACAGTGTCTCGCGGGTTGGTAATCCTCCATAGTCCGCGAGGCTGGTCGGAATCGGAATCTCGGAGT
>JBBRAI010000111.1:0-5387 GCA_038206915.1 Burkholderiales bacterium
GCGCGCGAAGTGCTGCACGCCAACCTCGCGCGCCTGGTCGCGCAGTCGCGCCTGTCGCCGCGCAAGCGCGCAGCGGTGCAGCTCGCCGGCTGTCGCGCCATACGCGGCGCCGCGCACATCGGGCGCGTGCTCGAAGTCGACCAGACACCGATCGGCAAGACGCCGCGCTCCTGCCCCGCCACCTATGTCGGCTTCTGGGACGCGATTCGCCGCCTGTTCGCCGACACTACCGAAGCGCGCATGCGCGGCTGGACGCCTTCGCGCTTCTCCTTCAACACCGGCGAAGGGCGCTGCCCGGCTTGCGAGGGCCAGGGCGTGAAGCGCATAGCCATGAGCTTCCTGCCCGACGTGAAGGTGCTGTGCGAGGTCTGCCGCGGATTCCGTTTTGGCGCCGAAACCCTGGCAGTGCGCTTCAAGCAGAAGTCGATCGGCGAAGTGCTGGCGATGAACGTGGACGAAGCGGTCGAGTTCTTCTCCGCGCATCCGGCCACGCATCACGCGCTGCGCCTGCTACAGGACGTCGGCCTGGGCTACCTCACGCTGGGACAGCAAAGCCCGACGCTCTCCGGCGGCGAGGCGCAGCGGATCAAACTGGTGACCGAGCTGTCGAAGGTACGCACAATAGATACCCCCTTTGAAAAAGGGGGTGGCGCGCCAGCGCCGGGGGATTTGGCGACAGCCAGCAAAATCCCCCCTGGCCCCCCTTTTTCAATGGGGGGAAGGACGCTCTACGTGCTCGACGAGCCCACCGTGGGCCTGCACATGGCCGACGTGGAAAAGCTGATCCGCGTGCTGCACCGCCTGGTCGACGCCGGCAACTCCGTCGTGGTGATCGAGCACAACCTGGATATCATCGCCGACGCCGACTGGATCGTCGACCTGGGACCGGAGGGCGGCGAGGCCGGCGGTCGCATCGCCGCCGAGGGCACGCCGACCGGACTCGCGCGCAAGGGAGCGCGCTCGCACACCGCGCGCGTGCTCGCCGAATTCCTCGCAGAGCGGACTGCGCAATGAGCACTGCCGACACCAACGCCCACCGCCGCGCCATCGCGCTGATGGTCGCTGCGGCGACGCTGTGGAGCATCGCCGGCGTGATCACGCGCCATCTGGAATCGACCGGGCGCTGGGAAGTCACCTTCTGGCGCAGCGCGTTCGCCGCCGTGTTCGTGCTCGCCGCGCTGCTCGCCACGCGCGGCCGCGGCGCCTGGGCCATCGTGCGCGCGAGCGGCGGCTCGGGCCTGGTATCCGGCGCGATGTGGGCCATCATGTTTGTCGCCTTCATGCTCGCGCTCATGACCACCACCGTCGCGAATACCCTGATCGTCAACAGCATCACGCCGCTCGCCACGGCGCTGCTCGCGCGCGCGGTGCTGCGCGAGCCGATCGCGCCGCGCACCTGGGCCGCCATCGTGCTCGCCATCGCCGGCATGCTGTGGATGTTCGGCTCGGGTTTTGCCGCCGGCGAGCCGCGCCACGCGGCCGGCATGCTGATCGCGCTCGCCGTGCCCCTGGCTGCCGCGGTCAATCTCGTTACGCTCAAGCGCGCGGGGCGTTCGGTCGACCTGGTGCCGGCGGTGCTGCTGGGCGCAGTCATCTCCGCCGTACTCACGCTGCCCTTCGCGCTGCCGTTCAAGGCGAACGCGCATGACCTCGTCCTGCTCGCCGTGCTCGGCAGCCTGCAGCTGGGCCTGCCGTGCATGCTGATGGTGCGCGCAAGCCCGCATCTCGCCGCGCCCGAAATCGCGCTGCTCGCGCTGCTCGAAGTGGTGCTGGGGCCGCTGTGGGCATGGCTCGGCGCGGGCGAGGCACCGGCCGCCGCCACGCTGGCCGGCGGCGCGCTGGTGATCGGCGCGCTGCTGCTGAACGAACTGGCCGCGCTGGGCGTGCGCGTGCGCGCGCGCAAACTCAGCCGGTCAGGCTGAGGCGGAGGCCCCGATGCACGACGACCAGCCGAACATGCAGACCTACTACGCCGCCCGCGCGGCGGAATACGACCGCATTTATCTCAAGCCAGAGCGCCAGACCGACCTGCGCGCGATCGAGCAGTGGCTGGCGCCGAAGTTCGCCGGCAGAAGCGTGCTCGAGATCGCCTGCGGCACCGGCTATTGGACGCAGTTCATCGCACCGGTCGCGGCGCGCGTCCTCGCGCTCGACGCCGCAGCCGAAACCCTGGCCATCGCTAACACGCGTGTTCCCGCAGGAAAAATCGATTTCCTGCTCGGCGACGCCTATGCGCTGCCGCAGGACATCGGCAAGTTCGATGCGGGCTTCGCCGGGTTCTGGTTTTCCCATGTGCCGAAAGCGCGGCAGCGCGAATTCCTGCTCGGCCTCGGCGCGCGGCTCGAGCGCGGCGCGAAGCTGGTGCTGCTCGACAACCGCTATGTAGAGGGCAACAGCACGCCGCTGAGCCGGCGCGACGCCGAAGGCAACAGCTACCAGAGCAGGCAGCTTGCCGACGGCTCCAGATACGAGGTGCTGAAGAACTTTCCGAGCGAGGCGGAATTGCTCGAACTCGTCGATGGTCTGGGCGCGGGACCGGCGTTCACGCTGTGGCAATATTATTGGGCGTTCGAATACACCTGCGCAGCGGGCTGATCGCGCGCGACCGGCTTGAGGATTCGGGTGTATTCGCGTAGCCTGTCGGCGCCATACCACCGTACCCTGGAGAATTACGCGATGCGCAGGCTCATCAGTTCGGGTTCCAGCTTCGAAACCCAGATCGGCTATTCCCGCGCTGTCGTCGATGGCGAGTGGGTGTTCGTTTCGGGTACCACCGGCTTCGATTACGCGACCATGACCATCGCCGGAGACATAGTCGCGCAATCCGAGCAGTGCATGAAGAACATCGCCCACGCGCTGCAGCAGGCGGATGCATCGCTTGCGGACGTCGTGCGCGTGACCTACTTCGTGCCGCAGGCACAACAGTTCGAACAATGCTGGCCGGTGCTGCGCAAATACTTCGGCGAGATCCGGCCGGCGGCGACGATGATTTCGGCGGACCTTGCCGACCCGCGCATCCGCATCGAAATCGAGGTCACCGCGCGAAAGCAGACCGCCAAGCCGAAGCCAGGCGCGTGATGGCAGCCGCCAGAACGCCGGCCGGCGCGGGCCGCGCGCGACGATGAACCTGAGGGGATTGCGCAACTACCGGCCGGTACTCGCGCCAGCCGCGATCCTGCTGGTCGCCGCGCTCGCGCTGGCGGCGGGACCGGCGCTGCCGCCTTCGCTCACCGGCCTGAAAACCCTGGGCCCGGGACTGGTGCTGCTGCTCGGCACGGCCATGAGCATGTGGTTCAACCGCGGCCGCACGTTCATCGCTCTCGCGTCGCTGCTCGCCGCATTTGCCGGTTACCACCTCGCCCTCGACATGGGCGCCGATAGTTTCGCGGTACAGGCGGTGTTCACCGCGGCTGCGATTTTCGTCCCGCTCAACTTCCTGCTTGCGCTGGTTTTCCCCGAGCGCGGCATCTCGCACCACTTCAATTATCGCTGGCTCATGCTCGCCGTGGTGGAGACGGTATTCGTCGCCTGGGTCGCGAGCGCCGGCCACAGCAGCCTGTCCGGCACCGTTTGGCAGGAACTGCTCAGGCACTGGCTGCTCAGGTCGCCGCCGACGCCCATCCTCGGGCGGCTGCTGTTCGCCGCGGCTTTCATTGCCGCCGCGGTGCGCGCCTGGCCCAAAGTCGCGGAAACGGAAATGCGCCCGCTCGACATCGGCCAGGCGGCGGCGCTGGTGGCGTTTTTTGTCGCCTGCGAGTGGGCCGGCAAGCCAGGCGCCTATGCCGCGTTCATTACGGCGGCGGGCACCATCCTGCTGGTGTCGCTGCTGCAGGAGTCGCACCGGCTCGCGTTCAGCGACGAACTCACCGGCCTGCCCAGCCGCCGCGCGCTGGAAGAGCGGCTGCACGGGCTCGGACCGGCGCACGCGATCGCCATGCTCGACGTGGACCATTTCAAGAAATTCAACGACACGCACGGCCACGACATCGGTGACCAGGTGCTCAGGCTGGTGGCCGCGCGCCTCGCGCAAGCGAGCGGAGGCGGCACGGCCTACCGCTACGGCGGCGAGGAGTTCTGCATCCTGTTTCCCGAAGCAACGCTGGCCGACGCGCTGCCGCACGTGGAAGCGCTGTGCGCCGACATTGCCGCCTACAAGATGGCGGTGCGCCGGGACGACCGGCCGAAGGACGCGGAGACCGGCACCAAGCTGCGCCACCTGCGCTCGCCCGAGAAGACGCTGTCGGTGACGGTAAGCATCGGCATCGCCGAACCGGACGAGCCCGGCGCCACGCCCGCCGAAGTTCTGCGCAATGCGGACAAGGCGCTGTACCGGGCGAAGGAAGGCGGGCGCAACCGCGTCAGCGCTTAGCCTGCTCCGCCGCGGGTACGCGATCAAACTAAGAACGCATTTCAAAATGATCCACTCAAAATTGTCATTTCGAGCGAAGCGAGAAATCTGCTTTTAGATCACGGAAGAAGCAGATTCCTCGGGCGACGCCCTCGGAATGACATTTCATTCTAAAACAGGTTCTGAGTTACGGGAGCTTGCGATGGTGATACGTGTCGTCAGGCTGGGAAGTGAAAGGCTCAAGAATGAGGGCACGCGCATCGGCACGGTGCGCCGCCCGCCGCGCGGCGTGCCGAAGGCCGCGTTCGCGTCGCAGAACTGGTACGACGTGTGGTATCCGGAGCTCGCGCCCAGCGTGCCGACCATGAAGGCGGCGCAGGCCGCCGCGACGCCGCGGGAGTGGGAAGCCTTCAGGAAGAAATACCGCGCGGAGATGGCGGCGCCGGCAAACAGCCGCACGCTCGGCGTGCTCGCCGCGCTGTCGCGACACGCGAACTTTTCCGTCGGCTGCTACTGCGCCGACGCGTCGCACTGCCACCGCTCGGTGCTGCGTGCGCTGCTCGTCGAAAAGGGCGCTTTGCTCGGCTGAGCCAATCAAGGGCAAGCGCAACCCTGCCGCCTTGACGCCCTGCGCAAAGGGGCGGAACATCCTTCGTACGGGTATTCGCCGCGAAATTGACCGCGCGCGCATCGAGTATCCGGGGAGCACACCGCGCGTCAACACCAGGACCAGAATCAGTCGCCGCTGCAATTGACATTCGATGCTTCGGCGGGTTTTCCGGCCATCTACCAACCAGACGGAACAGGAGGCGACAATGGGTGCACTGAACGATGTTTTGAACGCCGGCGTGGCAAGCGAAGCCGCCCCGGGATTGGTTGCCATGACCGGCAACGCGGCCGGGGTGAAATGGAGCGGCGTGGCGGGCGAGCGTGCCCCGGGCCAGCCGATGACCGAAGACACGGTGTTCCGCATATTTTCGATGACCAAGGCGATCGGCTCGACCGCGGCGATGATCCTGATCGACCGCGGCAAACTGGA
>JBBRAI010000112.1:0-5331 GCA_038206915.1 Burkholderiales bacterium
GCAAGATGGGCTTGTGGGCGGTGGTTGCCGTCGGCGTCGGCGGCATGGTCGGCGGCGGCATATTCGCGGTGCTGGGGTTGGCGGTGCAATTGGCGCACGGCGGCACGCCGGTGGCCTTCGCGCTGGCGGGCATGGTGGCGCTGTTGACGGCTTACTCGTACGCGAAGCTTTCGGTCGCCTATCCGAGCCGCGGCGGCACGGTCAGTTTCCTCGACCGCGCCTTCGGCGCCGGGATGCTCACCGGCAGTCTGAACGTGTTGCTGTGGCTGAGCTACGTGGTGATGCTGTCGCTGTATGCGTTTGCATTCGGCAGTTACGGCGCGACGTTTCTGCCGCAGGCCTTGCAGGGGATCGGCAAGCACGCGCTGATCAGTCTGGCCGTGATCGCAATTGCAGGGATGAACCTGCTCAGCGCCGAACTGATCGGCAAAGCGGAAGTCTGGATCGTCGGATTGAAGCTGGCGATCCTGCTGCTGTTCGTCGGCGCCGGTCTGTCCGGCATCAACGCCTCCCAGATCGCGCCGGGCTCGTGGTCGCCGCCGCTGCAATTGGCCGCGGGCGGCATGATCATCTTCCTGGCGTACGAAGGGTTCGAGCTGATCGCCAACACGGCGCAGGATGTAGGCGACGTGGCGAAGACGCTGCCGCGCGCATATTTCATCGCGGTCGGCTTCGTGATCGTGCTTTATGTGCTGGTCGCGCTGGTCACCGTGGGCAACCTTCCGGTGGCCAAGATCGTGGCGGCCAAGGATTACGCGCTGGCGGAAGCGGCGCGGCCGTTTCTCGGGCAGGCCGGCTTCACCCTGATCGCGATTGCGGCGATGTTATCTACCGCTTCGGCGATCAACGCCACGCTTTACGGCGCGGCGCGCCTGAGCTACAGCATTGCGCGCGACGGCGAATTGCCTGCGGAGCTGGAGCGCAAAGTGTGGGGCCAGCCGCTGGAGGGGCTGCTCATCACCGCGGGGCTGACGCTCATTGTCGCCAACGCATTCGACCTGACGAGCATTGCGACGCTCGGCAGCGCCGGATTTCTGCTGATCTTCGCCGCGGTGAATGCCGCCAACGCGTCCCATGCGCGGCGCACGCAAAGCCACGGCTGGATTTCGGCGGCCGGCGCCGCAGCCTGCCTTGTCGCCCTGGGCGCGCTGATCTGGCAGACGGCGAGGACCGGGACCGGCAAGCTGTGGGTGCTATTTGCGATGCTCGCATTGGCGGTGCTGATCGAGGGCGCCTACCGGCTGGCAAATAAACGAGAGATCCACTTGCATGAATAGTGAGTCAACGCAGGGGCGCTCGGGCAGCCCGCTGATCCTGACCGTCAACGGCGGCTCCTCGAGCATCAAGTTCGCGCTGTTCGAAGCGGGCGAACCGCCGCGCCGCGTGAAATCCGGCCAGATAGAGCGCATCGGGCAAGCGACGGCCAGCTTGCTGATCGGGGATGCCGCGCCGAAACACATCGCCGCGTCCGACCATGCTGCGGCGGTGCATGTGTTGATGGAGTGGCTGGAGGCAGGCGCAGGCCCAGGCGCGCTGGCCGCGGTCGGCCATCGCGTGGTGCACGGCGGACCGACGTACAGCGCGCCGCAGCGCATCACCGCGGACATGGTCGAGGAATTGCGCCGGCTCAGCCCATTCGATCCGGAGCATCTGCCCGAGGAAATTCTGTTGACGGAGGCGTTCCATCGCCGCTTTCCCGACCTGCCCCAGGTGGCGTGTTTCGACACGGCTTTCCACCACGACTTGCCGCGCGTGGCGCGCTTGCTGCCGATCCCGCGCCGCTACGAGGCGCTGGGCGTGCGGCGCTACGGCTTTCACGGCCTGTCGTATGCGTTTCTGATGGAAGAGCTGGCCCGACTGGCCGGAGTAGAAGCCGCGCAAGGCCGGGTCATTCTCGCCCACCTCGGCAACGGCGCGAGCCTGGCCGCGGTCCATCGCGGGAAATCTGTGGACACGAGCATGGCGTTCACGCCGGCAGCCGGGGTGCCGATGAGCACGCGCTCGGGCGATCTCGATCCCGGCCTGGTCTCGTATCTGGCGCGCACCGAGAATATGAGTGCGCAGCAATTCAACGAAATGGTCAATTCCCAGTCCGGGCTGCTCGGCATGTCAGAGACCAGTTCCGACATGCGCGACCTGCTGAAGTGCGAGGCTCAGGACCTGCGCGCAGCGGAGGCGGTGGCGCTGTTCTGCTACCAGATGAAAAAATGGATAGGCGCGTTCGCGGCCGCACTGGGCGGACTGGACACATTGGTGTTTGCCGGCGGCATCGGCGAGAACGCGCCGATCGTTCGCTCGCGGATTTGCGCCGGGCTCGGATTCCTCGGAATTGAACTCGAGGAAAAGCGCAATGCCGCAAACGAGGACGTGATTTCGGCTGCGGCCGGCCGCGTTGCGGTGCGCGTCATTCGCACCGACGAAGAACTGACGATTGCACGCTCGGTGTGCCGGGTCCTTGGACTGGGGGCGGGCGTTTGAAAGGAATCCACGCTATGGACCATCATATAGTCAAAGACGAACCGGCAAAAAAACCGACGCAGCACGAAGTGGCCAAGAAGGCTTATGCGATCTATCAGAAGTAAGGCCGTCCGCAGGGGCATCATGGAACTGCTATGCGCGATAGCGCACGGACTGCACCAAACTTTGCGCCTATAAAGATGGTCTGGCAATTCGGTCATGGAGACTCCGCCGGTGAGGGTAGTGGCCGGTAGCGGAACCACACATTTATCCAACCTCGAATGGAGCCCAACCATGAAACGAATGAACCTTCGCAATGCTTTGAACGCAGCCTTATTGATGGGCGGACCTATGGCCGCAACGAACGCGCTGGCCCAGTCCCAAGGTGGCTACGGCATGGGCTCCGGCTCCGGCATGATGGGCGGCTATGGCGCCGGCTGGATGGGCGGCGGCGGATACGGCGGGATATTGCTACCGATCCTGCTCGTCGTCGTGATTGCCGGCCTCGTGGCCTGGATCGTCGCGCAAAAGAAGAAGTGAGTCGAATTTGTCTTGATCACGCCCGTGCCGCAGCGGACGTGTTGCCTAGTGCTCGAAGCAGACATCGGTCACCTGTGGATGTCAGTAGTGAAAACCGTAATTCAACCAATCCTGAATAGAGTCAAACCATGAAGCGCATGAATATTCGCAAGACCCTGGGCGCCGTCGCATTGATAGGCGGAACGATCATCGCAGCAAGTGCAATGGCCGACCAGCCGCAAGGCGCCTATGGCCGCGGCTACGGCATGATGGGCGGCTACGGCCAGGGCCAGGGCTACAACATGGGTCCGGGCATGATGGGCGCTTACGGTACCGGCTACGGCCAGGGCCAGGGCTACGGCATGGGCCCCGGCATGATGGGCGACTACGGTCCGCAATCCAATGTGAACCTGAGCGCGGAGCAACGCGGCAAGATCGCCAAGATCCAGGAAGATGCGCGGCGCAAACAATGGGAGCTGATGGGAAAAATGCAGGATGAGCAGTCGCACATGAACGAGCAGTATTACTCGGACAACCGCGATGACGGCGAGCTGAGCAAGAACTACCGCAAGATGTCTGAACTGCGTCACCAGATGTTCGACCTGTCGCTCACCACCCAGAAGCAGACCGACGCGGTGCTCACCAAAGAGCAGCACGGCAAGTCGTGGCGCAATGGATATGGCATGTGGGGCAATTAAGGCTGCGGCTGGCGGTCGCAAAAGCGGCGCGGTGAAACCGCGCTGCATTTACGCCGCCTGCATCCAGCATGCTCTCGCTCTGTCCTGCTTAAAAGCCGTTGCAAAATGACTACCGCTGCCAATTGTCATCCCGGGCAACGCGAGGGATCTGCTTTTGAATCAACGAAAAAGCAGATTCCTCGGCCGGAGCCTGCCCCGAGCGCAGCCGAGGGGGCCTCGGAATGACACCTCATTTTGAATTGGGTTCTTATAGTTTCGCCACCTGAAAGGAAATAATTCATGTACGGATTCAGCACCCATCTGAAAATGCCGTTCGATGCCGCCGTCGCGAAAGTCACGGAGGCTCTGAAAGCCGAAGGTTTCGGCGTGCTCAGCGATATCGACGTCCAGGCGACGCTGAAAGCCAAACTCAACATCGCGCATCGTCCTTATCGCATCCTCGGCGCCTGCAATCCCCCGCTCGCGCACCGCGCAATCGAGGCCGATCCCGACATCGGCTTGCTGCTGCCTTGCAACGTGGTGGTGCGCGAAGAAGACGATAAAAGCATAACGGTTTCGTTCACGGATCCGGAGGCGGTGTTGAAGCTGGTCGACAAACCGGAAGTGAGCGACATCGGCCGGGAGGTGCGGGCCTTGCTGCAGAAGGTCTGCACGAGCCTCAAGGCGTGAACACCTGGCAAGCGACTACGTCGGCCGCAGCGTCGGTGGATTTGCTTGCATTCGACGCGGCGCCGATCCTGGAAGTCAACATCAGCGCCGATCTGGCGTCGGTCGATGTGATGCACGACGGCGGCATGGTCAGGATCATGCGCAACCAGGATCAAGGCAATTCCATCAATCCGGAATACGCCAAGACTTCGCGCAAGTGTCCGCCTTTCTGCATTCAGCCCGTCGAGCTCGCGCCGGGCGTGAAGACCGTAGCCGAACTCGAAATGCTGCAATGTCTGAAGAAGGTCAGCGATGGCGACGCGTCCATGCTGGTGATCGATTCGCGCACGCCGGCGTGGGTGGAAAAAGGCATCATCCCGGGGACGGTGAACATCCCGTGGGACGCGCTCAATATCGGCAAGTCGGATCCGGCCGCCGTGCGGGAGATTCTGCAAAGCCAGCTGGGCGCCGAGCAGCGCGATGGCTTCTGGAATTTCGACAAGGCCAAGACGCTGGTGCTGTTCTGCAATGGCTCCTGGTGCGGACAGTCGCCGACCACGATCAAGGGCCTGCTGAAAATCGGCTATCCGGCGCACAAGATCCTCTGGTATCGCGGCGGCATGCAGGATTGGGAAAGCCTGGGGCTGACCACCGTCAAACCAGCGGGCAATTAATACGGAACACGGCGAATCCCGGAATCCGGTTTGCGCCGTATGAGATGGACGAACGGCCGCTGCAGCTGCGGCGGTTGCCGGCGGGGAACGTGGATCGCGCCAGGCTGCGGGTCGTCTGCCGTCACGGGAGGCGTCATGACCGGGCCGTCCGTCGCGCGTGTTCTCCCTTCGAGCCCAATTCGGAAAGCTTAGACCATGACAACCAACACCCTCACAGCGGAACTTCTGCGCACGATGGACGCCTACTGGCGCGCCGCCAATTATCTGTCGGTGGGCCAGATCTATCTTTACGACAATCCGCTGCTGAAGCGGCCGCTGGCGCTGGCAGATGTCAA
>JBBRAI010000113.1:0-5313 GCA_038206915.1 Burkholderiales bacterium
ACCGGGGATGCGCTTCTCATCGAGGGCTGCGGCCGCACCGACTTCCAGAACGGCGATGCCGACGCTTTGTACAAGAGCGTCAGGGAGAAGCTGTTTGCTTTGGCCGATGATGTACTGGTGTACCCCGCGCACGACTACAAGGGTCGATGTGTTTCCTCGATAGCGCAGGAAAGGAAACGCAATCCCCGGCTTGGGGGAGAGCGGACGTTGGAGGAGTTCAGGAGCATCATGGCGAAGCTGAACCTGCCCTATCCGAAGTTCATCGATTACGCAGTACCCGGCAACAAGCTGTGCGGCGTCTGCCCGTCCCATCTGCCGGAGAATCTAGAGAAGTACTGCCAACATATCGTCGAAAGCCTGCAGGGCTAAGCTCCCGTCAATCAATACGCCATGGGCAGGCATCGTCCGCTGCGGCAATCTGGCAAGGTGCGCTGAAGCAATCGTGAACTCTGATCACTATCTCAATACCGGCCAACGCACCTGCCATGCCGTCGATGGACGCGAGATTCCCTGCGAAGGTTCGGGCCAGGACGCTTCGTTTGCGGTCGGCGCGCCCTGGCCGGAACCGCGATTCGACCTGCGCGGCGACGAGGTCATCGATCGGCTGACGGGTTTCGTCTGGAGCCGCAGTGCCAATCTCGCGGAATTTCCGCGCACCTGGCAGGAAGCGCTGGATTTCGTCGCGACCATGAACCGCGAACGGCGTTTCGGCCGACGCGACTGGCGCATGCCCAATCGCCGCGAATTGCGCAGCTTGCTCAGTCTGCAAACCAGATTGCCGGCCCTGCCTGAGCGGCACCCGTTCATCGATGTATTCAACGGCTGGTACTGGAGCTCGACGACGGCGGCAATCAGTCCGGCGCACGCCTGGTACGTGGCGCTCGATGGCGCGCGCATGTTCTACGGCGGCAAGGATCAATCCTTCATGCTATGGCCGGTGCGGGGTGAAGGTCTGAGCATTGTTCCGCGCACGGGCCAATGCCTGTGCTACGACGCTGCCGGCAGAGTCATTCCATGCGCCGGTTCCGGCCAGGATGGCGAAGTGCGTCACGGCGCCCCTTGGCCTGAACCGCGTTTGGAAATGCTTGACGCCGGCGTGCTGGACCGCCTCACCCGCTTGCTCTGGCGCAGCAGCGCCAACCTCACGGCGCAACCGGTGCTCTGGCGCGAGGCATTGGCGGCGGTGGCCGCGCTCAACCGCGATGCAGCGGGAAGTGCCTGGCGGCTGCCAACGATAAACGAATTGGAAACGCTGGTGGATTGCGCCGCTCACAGCCCCGCGTTGCCGTCCGGGCATCCTTTCGCCCAGGTGCAGGATACGTACTGGTCGTCTACCACCAGCCAGTTCGAGCCTGATTGGGCCTGGGCCCTGTACCTGGAAAAAGGCGCGACAGGCGTGGGCCAAAAGCGGTTCGCGCAATTTTCAGTATGGGCCGTGGCAACTTTTGATTGCACCACGGAGATCATTTCCTAAGGGCAACCGCAACGACTCAAAAGGCATCGCAACAATTGCGACGCGTCGCTGGTATCCTTATTGTTACGATGACCTCCCGCAGCAATCCGTCCATGCTCGCACCCCTCGACACGCTTTACGAAATGAAGCGCGGCGAAGCGCTGCCGTTGCCTCCGAGGCTTACGCGCCTGTACGGATGCCTGCGCATGCCGCCGGCGCACGCGCGCCCGCACATTTTCAGCAATTTCGTGGCGACGCTGGACGGTGTCGTTTCCCTCAACTTGAAAGGACACGCGAGTGGCGGCGACATCAGCGGGTTCAGCCTCCAGGACCGGATGGTGATGGGGCTGCTTCGCGCCGTCGCCGATGTGGTGATCGTCGGAGCGGGCACGCTGAACGTAGACCGGCATCACGTCTGGACGGCCGAACGTATCTTTCCCGCCCTCGCGGAGGACTATCGACGTCTGCGCGTGGCGCTTGGCAAGCGCGGACCGCCGCTAAACGTGATCGTCAGCGGCAGCGGCCGGGTCGATCTGGGCCTGCCGGTGTTCGCATCCGGCGAGGTGCCGGCGCTAATCGTCACCACCGCCGCGGGCGCGAAGCGTCTGCGCACACAAAGGATGCCCGATTCAGTTGAGATTCGCGCGGTGCGTAGCAGCGCGGCCGCGCCTCAGGCTAAGGCGCACGGGATTCGCGCCGGCGCCATCATCGAACAGGTACGCCGCGCGAGTGTCGGTAGGCTGATCCTAGTCGAGGGCGGCCCCCGATTACTCGGCGAGTTTTGCGCCGCCCACCTTCTGGACGAGCAGTTCCTTACCCTCGCGCCGCAGATCGCCGGGCGCGACGCCGGCGACGACCGGCTCAGCCTCGTGATGGGGCGAACGTTCGCGCCGCGGCACCCGCTATGGGGGACCCTGGTCGACCTAAGGCGCGGGGGCAGCCACCTTTTTCTGCGCTACACCTTGCCCTGATATGCAACGAAGCCCGCGCAACTACAGCGGCCGGTGAATAGCCTATGCACCGGGTTGACCAGGGGCGTGGCCAGGATGGTGCCTGGGGATATCAGAAAGTAGTCGGTCGAATTCCTTCTTGGCCACCGCGTAACATTCGCACACCGCCTTTCCCAATCGGGGGCGGCCGAGGCTCAATAGCAGCCAGCGGCACAGTTGCTGCTCGACCGAATGGTGCCGATTGCATACGGCGGTCTGCGCCATCTGCATGATCAGCGCCTGGGTGTAACGCAGCAATAGGTGAAGCACCGGTCCGTTGCGGTTGAATTCCTGATTCAGCAGTTGTGCACCCAGGCGATAGCCATAGCCCGCACTCTGCACGATGGCCCGATTTGGCGTGGTTTCGCCGCCCATGAACAGCGAAATACCGAGTATGCCCTCATTGCCGACCACTGCGATTTCGGCCGATGCGCCATCCTCCATTACGTAGAGCAGTGACACGATGAAAGTAGTCGGGAAAAAGACATGTTTCAGGTGCCCGCCCGACTCGTAAAGGACTTCGCCAAGTGGCATCGTGGATCCAAATCACATACTCTTGTGGCCAGACGGGTTTTGGTGTTTTCAAGAAGAACTGCGCCCAGAATTCCTGCGCGGTGACAATTACCGCAAAATCTCGTGCAACAGCGACGAATGGTTAAGCTCGACTTCCGCGCGGCAACCCTTCTCCCCTCCCACTGAAGATCGCTAAGACGGCACCAGTGGCAGGCGCCCGATGCCTGCTCGCAGGCGGACGGTCGCAATGCGGCGATAGAACTACCGGTCAATCGTGCTCCAAACCCTGTTGTTAGTCAGCGAGATATTCCCATTGCAAGTCCTTCGCGCAGCGCGCTCCGTGCGCTCCCGTATATTTCCGCAATTTGTTAGCTGCCGAACAGAAGGAACCGTTGCGGCCTGATAGGCTGCCCAGATATGAAACGAGACAAGACACTGAATCAAGAAATGTGCATTACCATCCGGGCGCGCTTATCGTGGCTCGCAAATATTCATGCTATGGCGCGCAGACTTTCCTATGAAACCGATGGAGAAACGAACGACTTGGTACGGAAGCTAAACGACGACTTGCATCAAACGCAAGCGACACTGAAGTTGGAACTGATCAAACAAACGTCAAACTACGGTTAGTAGCGCATATGGGTAGCCCGTCGCGCCAAGGTCGGCTCTGGGTCTATTCTGTTGAAAAATTCGTTTTCCGGGCTCGATGAAAAAATTTAAGCCCTTATAAGACACGAAGGCCGCGTCAAGCTGGGTGCCTACCAAGTCAAACTGATCGTGCGTCCCTGAGCCTATCCATCGCGTTAGTGACGACCGGCAGATAGTATTCGCGATCAAATGCGCCACCGGCGTAATTTCGCTGCTCGCGAGAAATTGAGCTTTTCAACAGAATAGGTCGAAACTGCCAGTTCGATTTTCCGGAAGCGGCCGTTCGCCTCAGAGATTATTGAATTTCTGGATGGCTGGAGTTGGCCGAAAGCGCGCGAAAAATCCAGCAATATTGCTTGACCTCCGGCGACCGCTTTCCATCCGATACCGGCCGCGCTAGTTTGCTACGCGATCTGCAGGCGACATTTCAGAATCGGGGCCGCATCGAATAATCTTCAGGAGCAATCATGCTCGGGAAACCGGCGGGAAGCAATGAACCTCACGCTCACCCAATGTATCACTGCACCACATAGACACTCGCCTTGCTCAACTCTTCATGCATTCTGTCAGGAGCCAGATCCAGATCCCCGGGCCAAGTCACCACACCCTCATTCACGCACACTTGAATGAATAGCGATAATTCGTGCAACGGCTTGAATACGCCGCATTCGCGGGCGAGGAAGCGCGCCATATCCACAATTCCTTGGGTGCCGTCGGCAAACTTCACTTCCAACCTGAAATCGGCGAGCGGTCGCACGCCGGTTACGTTCCAGGGCGTGACGTCGGCTATTCCAGAGGCGTGATCGGCTTGGGTGCTTGCAAGTGTTCGCATAATTTCCAATCCTCCATTAACTCGTTGCGGTGCGCGATCCTCCATTCTCTTACCAACACAATGGCGCCGCGAGGGAATTTTCCTTGATAATTTCGTGAGGTATGGAAAGCCCCACGCGGCTGCTGGTGCGTTCGCCAAAGGAAACTTGGCCGCGAACGATCCAAGCTTGACCGCGAAGCAGGACACGTCTCATGGCACAATCGGCACGTTTGGAGTCCGATATTCAACCAGGTCGGCGTAAAGAAAAGGAACGGCTGTTATGTTCATCCGCGGTCTGAACCGCCTTGAAGATGCCGGGGTGCCGTGTAGCCGGGAGGGCAAGCAATGAGTTCCACCTATCGCACGCGCATCGTGATCATGGGCGCGGCGGGCCGCGATTTCCACAACTTCAACGTCGTCTATCGCGGCGATCCTGCATTCGATGTCGTGGCATTCACCGCAGCTCAGATTCCCGGCATCGCCGGACGCCGCTATCCCGCCGCGCAAATCGACCGCTTTCTGGCGAGTCCACACGCATGACCGTGACGCGCGCACGCGACCCGCGCGCCCACCGCCGCGCCATCGCGCTGATGGTCGCTGCGGCGACACTGTGGAGCATCGCCGGCGTGATCACGCGCCATCTGGAATCGACCGGGCGCTGGGAAGTCACCTTCTGGCGCAGCACGTTCGCAGCCGTGTTCGTGCTCGCCGCGCTGCTCGCCACGCGCGGCCGCGGCGCCTGGGCCATCGTACGCGCGAGCGGCGGCTCGGGCCTGGTATCGGGTGCGATGTGGGCCATCATGTTTGTCGCCTTCATGCTCGCGCTCATGACCACCACCGTCGCGAATACCCTGATCGTCAACAGCATCACGCCGCTCGCCACGGCGCTGCTCGCGCGC
>JBBRAI010000114.1:0-5108 GCA_038206915.1 Burkholderiales bacterium
TGCGGGTAGCGTCCCGCCAGCCTGGCAATCAACTCGGACTTGGTCATCTCCCCTTGCCCCTTTTTATTGCTGTGTGTTTTTGTTGTCCAGTTTCGCCTTCAGCAGCGCCCCGAGGCTGGTGCTTCCGGAACTGGCCGCGCTATCGCTCTGCAGCTTCTGCATCGCGCCTTGCTCCTCGGCCATATCCTTGGCCTTGACGGACAGGTTGATCGAGCGGTTCTTGCGGTCGATATTGATGATCATCGCCGTTATCGCGTCCCCCTGCTTGAGGTGGTGCGTCAGGTCCTCGATGCGCTCGCGCGACACTTCGGATACGCGCAGGTAGCCCTCGACGTCGCCCTCGAGCGATATCACCGCGCCCTTGGCGTCGACGGACTTCACCGCGCCCTGCACCACGCTGTTCTTCTCGTGCGTGGCAATGTAATTCGTGAACGGGTCGCCGTCCATCTGCTTGATGCCGAGCGAGATGCGCTCGCGCTCGGTGTCGATCGCCAGCACCACGGCCTCGACCTCGTCGCCCTTCTTGTAATTGCGCACCGCTTCTTCGCCGGCGGCGCTCCAGGAAAGATCAGACAGGTGCACCAGGCCGTCGATGCCGCCCGGAAGACCGATGAACACGCCGAAGTCGGTGATCGATTTGATCTGGCCCTTGACGCGGTCGCCTTTCTTGAAATTGATCGCGAATTCGCCCCAGGGATTGGGCAGGCACTGTTTCATGCCGAGCGAAATGCGACGGCGCTCCTCGTCAATCTCGAGAATCATGACCTCGACCTCGTCGCCGAGCTGCACCACCTTGGACGGATGCACGTTCTTGTTGGTCCAGTCCATCTCGGACACGTGCACCAGGCCTTCGATGCCCTGCTCGACCTCGACGAACGCGCCGTAGTCAGTGAGGTTGGTGACTTTGCCGAACAGGCGCGTGGTGGTCGGGTAGCGGCGCGACAGGCCCACCCACGGGTCCTCGCCGAGCTGTTTCATGCCGAGCGAAACGCGGTTCTTCTCCTGGTCGAATTTGAGGATCTTCGCGGTGACCTCATCGCCCACGTTGAGCACCTCGGACGGGTGCTTGACGCGGCGCCACGCGAGGTCGGTGATGTGCAGCAGGCCGTCGATGCCGCCCAGGTCGACGAACGCGCCGTAGTCGGTGATGTTCTTGACGATGCCTTTCACGACCGAGCCTTCGGACAGCGTCTGCAACAGCTTCTGCCGCTCTTCGCCCTGGCTCGCTTCGAGCACGGCGCGGCGCGATACCACCACGTTGTTGCGCTTGCGGTCGAGTTTGATGACCTTGAACTCCATGGTCTTGCCCTCGAACGGCGTCGTGTCCTTGACCGGGCGGATATCCACGAGCGAGCCGGGCAGGAAGGCGCGGATGCCGTTGGCCATGACGGTGAGGCCGCCTTTGACCTTGCCGCTGATCACGCCGGTGACCAGCTCGCCTGTTTCCAGGGCCTTTTCCAGGTCCATCCAGGCCGACAGGCGCTTCGCCTTGTCGCGCGACAGACGCGTTTCGCCGAAGCCGTCTTCCAGCGCCTCGATCGCGACGCTGACGAAATCGCCGACCTTGGCCTCGACCTCGCCGGCGTCACTGCGGAATTCCTCTACCGGGATGAAGCTCTCGGACTTGAGTCCGGCATTCACCACCACGAAATTCATGTCTACGCGAACTACTTCTGCTGTGATCACCTCGCCGATGCGCATTTCCTGGCGCGTCAGGCTTTCCTCGAACAAGGCGGCGAAATTGTCTTCCTTGGAGGCGACCGCGGGGGAGAGATTTGACATTGGATTTGTTTACCTGATTCACCGCCCTTGCGGACGGGGTTGGGGTTAATACAAAGCGGACCTGCAATTAGTGCACGTCCGCCGCTTTTTGCCGGTACCAATCAAGCACCTGGCGCACTATGTCGTCTATGCCCAGTCCCGTGCTGTCGAGTTCCCGGGCATCGACTGCCCTTCGCAGGGGTGCCGCGCTGCGCGCGCTGTCGCGCTTATCGCGTTGCTGCAGTTCCTGCAAAAGGGTTTGAATA
Source organism: Burkholderiales bacterium (assembly GCA_038206915.1). Lineage (GTDB taxonomy): Bacteria > Pseudomonadota > Gammaproteobacteria > Burkholderiales > SG8-39 > 2-12-FULL-64-23. The sequence goes on from JBBRAI010000114.1 coordinate 2,028, forward strand.
TTAGCATCGATTCCTTTTTCTTTCAACTGCTTATACCTGCGCTCGGCGCGCACCTCGGCACTTGCAGTCAGAAATACCTTGAGCCGCGCATCCGCGAACACCACCGTTCCCATGTCGCGACCTTCGGCGACCAGCCCCGGAGGCCGGCGGAATGCTCGCTGACGCGCCAACAGCGCCTGGCGCACGCTGCCCAGGACCGCTACCTGGGACGCTCCCATACCGTAGAATTCACTTCTAATATCATCTGTAACATCTTGGTTTGACATTATTATAAGTCCGCTATTGAACTCCACATCGAGACCAGCCGCCACCCCCTCCAGACCCGGCTCGTCATCCCAGCCTGTCCCAGCCCGTTGCGCCGCGAGCGCCACCAGGCGGTACAGCGACCCGCTGTCCAGGTAGTGAAAACCGAGCGCGCCGGCCACGCCTTGGGCGATTGTCCCTTTGCCCGAGGCCGAAGGACCATCGATGGCGATCACCGGCGGCGTTTCGCGCGTGTCGTTCATCGCGTGGTTCAGGATGAGATCCGCGCCAGGGCATCGAAATACCCCGGGAATGTCTTGTTCACGCACTGCGGGTCGTTGATGCGCAGCGGCACGCCGCCGAGTGCCACCAGCGAGAAGCTCATGGCCATGCGATGGTCGTCGTATGTATCGATGGCGACGCCGGAAGCCAGGCCCGCAGCCGGCGGCGTGATGCGCAGGAAATCCGCGCCCTCCTCTACCACTGCGCCAAACTTGCGCAGCTCCGTGGCCATGGCGGCAATGCGGTCGGTTTCCTTGACGCGCCAGCTGCCGATATTGCGCAGCACGCTGGTCCCATCGGCGAACAGCGCCGCTACGGCGACGGTCATGGCCGCGTCCGGGATATGGTTGAAATCGGCGTCGATGGCGCGCAGCTTCCCGCCTGCGCTTGCCGCTGCGCCCGCGCCGGCCTCGATCCAGCTTTCGCCCATGGCGATGCCGGCGCCCATGCGCTCCAGTGCTTCGGCGAAGTGCACATCGCCCTGGATGCTCGCGCGGCCGACGCCTTCGACACGCACCGGCCCGCCGCCGCTCAAGGCGCTGATCGCGCCGGCGGCAAGAAAATATGAAGCCGAGGAGGCGTCGCCCTCGACATGGATCTCGCCCGGGCTGAGGTAGCGCGCGTTCGCGGCGATACTGAACTCCGACCAGCCCTTGCGTTCGACCTCGACGCCGAAGCGGCGCATCACGTTGAAGGTGATGTCCACATAGGGCTTGGAAATCAGCTCGCCCACGACCTCGATGCGCGTCTGCCTCCCGACCAGCGGCAGCGCCAGCAGCAGCGCGGTGAGAAATTGACTGGACACGTCGCCGCGCACGCGCACCCGGTCCGCCGCGCCCGGCTTCGCGCGGCCGATTTGCAAGGGCGGATAGCCGCTCACGCCGAGGTAATCGATGTTCGCACCGATGCCGCGCAGCGCGTCGACCAGATCGCCGATCGGCCGCTCGTGCATGCGCGCGCTGCCCGAAAGGCGATAGTCTCCGCCGCACAGCGCGAGCACCGCGGTGAGCGGCCGGAACGCAGTGCCCGCATTGCCGAGGAACAGCTCGGCCGACTTCACCATGAACGCGCCGCCGGCGCCGCGCACCCGCAGCGCCGCGCCATCGGCTCCGCACGTGATCCCGAGCGTGCGCAAGGCGGTGAGCATGTGCGCAGTGTCGTCCGAATCGAGCAGTTCGAGTATGCGCGTTTCGCCCTCGGCCAGCGCCGCAAGCAACAGGACGCGGTTGGAGATGCTTTTCGAGCCCGGCAGCCTCACCGTGCCGGACGCGCGTCGTATCGGTGCGAGATCGAGAAATTCCATGGCGGGCCTCGCTCAGGCCGAAAGCCGCGTCACTGCTGCTTCTTCAGCCATTTGTCGCGCGCCGCGCGCGCCCGCGCAAAAACTTTTTCCAGCGCCGCCGCGTCGCCCTTGCGCAGCATCTGCCGCAGTTCCGCCAGTTCGCGCTGATAGCCGCCGAGCTCGACGAGCAGCGCCTTGCGGTTGGCGACGCAGATATCGCGCCACATTTCCGGATGGCTGGAAGCGATGCGGGTGAAATCGCGGAACCCGCCCGCGGCGTAGTCGAAAAGCTGCTTGCCGTTCGGGTGGCGCGCAACCTGGTCCACCAGCGCGTAGGACAGCAGATGCGGCAGGTGGCTCACCGCGGCGAACACCCGGTCGTGCTCCGCCGGCTGCATCCGGTGCAGCCGGGCGCCGCACAGCCGCCAGGCCGCGCGCACCCGGTTGACGCTGCGCGCGCTGTTCTCCGGCAGCGGCGTCAGCACCACTTTGCGCTCGCGAAAAAGCTCGGCGTGCGCCGCCGCCACGCCGCTGTGTTCGGCGCCCGCGATCGGATGGCCGGGCACGAATTGCGCCGCGCGCCTGCCGAGCAGGCGGCGCGCAAGTGCCACCACGTCCTGCTTGGTGCTGCCGGCGTCGGTCACTACTGTGCCGGCGCTTAGGTGCGGAGCGATCGCGCGCATCACCGCGCCCATCTGGCCGACCGGCGTAGCCAGCAGCACCAGGTCGGCGCCGGCTACCACGGCCGGATCGGCGCTGTGCGCGTCGATGACGCCGAGCGCCAGCGCGCGTTCGAGATTGGCGCGACTGCGGCCCAGGCCGACGACGCGCCCGGCCGCGCCTGCCGCCTTGAGCCCGAGCGCGAACGAGCCGCCGATCAGGCCGACGCCGAAAATGACTACCGTGTCGAGGCGCTGGGCTGCCACGTCCTCAGCCCCTGAGCACTGTTACCAGCGCATCGAGGAAGCGCGCGTTTTCCGCGGGCAAGCCTATGGTAACGCGCAGGTGATCGGGCATCGCGTAGTTCGCCAGCGGGCGCACGATTACGCCGAGTTTGAGCAGCTTCTGATACACCGCCGCTGCCTGACTCTGGGCACCCAGGCGCGGAATCTCGACGCTGAGAAAATTGCCGCACGAGGGAATCCAGGCGAGGCCGAGGCGCTTGCAGCCTTCGACCAGCTGCGCCATGCCGGCGACGTTGAGCGCATAGCTCTCGCGCACGAAATCGGCGTCGTCGAGCGCGGCTACCGCGGCCACGATCGCCAGGTTGTTGA
>JBBRAI010000115.1:0-5030 GCA_038206915.1 Burkholderiales bacterium
GGGCCTGCTCGCGGCCTCCATTTTCGGCTACCGCGACGAACGCACCCTCGCCTACGCCCATACGCTCGGCATCGCGTTCCAGCTGACCAATATCATTCGCGACGTCGGCGAGGACAGCCGCAAGGGGCGCATCTATCTTCCGCTGGACGAGTTGCAGCGGTTCAAGGTCAGCGCCGCGGACATCCTGCACGCGCGCCAGACTGAAGACTTCACGCGCCTGATGGCGTTTCAGATCGAACGCGCGGAGCGCCACTACCGCGAAGCGTTCGCGCAATTGCCGCAGGCGGATCGCAAAGCGCAGCGCCCGGGCCTGGTCATGGCGGCGATATACCGCACGCTGCTGCGAGAGATAGCCAACGACGGCTCCAAGGTGCTGAGCCAGCGCACGGCGCTGACCCCCGTGCGCAAATTGTGGATCGCGTGGAAGACCTGGGTCACGGCGTGAACGTCGCGGTCATCGGCGCCGGCTGGGCCGGCATGGCCGCGGCGGTCGCGCTGGCGCAGGCCGGCACCCGCGTCACCGTGTTCGAAGCGGCGCGGCATCTCGGCGGACGCGCACGCACGGTCGAAATCGAAGGCAAGGCGCTGGACAACGGCCAGCACATCCTGATCGGCGCCTACCGCGAGACGCTGCGCCTGATGCGCCTGGTCGGCGCGAATCCGGAGCAACTGCTGCTGCGCCAGCCGCTCAGCATCGAGTACCCGGGGAAATTCAGGCTGCACGCGCCGCGGCTGCCGGCGCCGCTGCACCTCGCCGCCGCGCTGCTCGGCGCGCGCGGGCTCGGCTGGGGCGAGCGCATCGCGGCGCTGCGCTTCATGTCGGCCATGCGCAGCAGTCGCTATCGCCTCGCCGCCGACATGCCGGTGGCGGAATTGCTCGCGCGCCACGCGCAAACCGGGGCGCTTGCGCGCTACCTGTGGGAGCCCCTGTGCGTTTCGGCGCTCAACACTCCGGCGGCGCAGGCCTCGGCGCAGGTGTTCCTGAACGTGCTGCGCGACGCGCTGGACGGCGCGCGCGCCGACAGCGACATGCTGATCCCGCGCGCGGACCTCGGTACGCTGTTTCCGCAGCCTGCCGCGGCTTTCCTGCGCGCCAGGGACGGAGCGGTAAGGCTGGGGACGCCGGTGCGCAGGCTCGAGCACGGCGCGGACGGTTTTGCCCTCGACGCGGCGGCGGAGCGCTACAGTCAGGTGATCCTCGCCGTAGGCCCGCATCAGCTCGACCCGCTGCTGGAGCGCTTCGCGGCGCTCGCGCCGTTGCAGGCCAGCGTGTCAGCGCTTGTCTACGAGCCGATCTACACCTGCTACCTGCAATATCCGCCCGGCGTCGCGATGCCGCAGGCGATGAGCGGTTTCGACGGCGGCAGCGTGCAATGGGTATTCGACCGCGGACAGCTAAATGGCATGCCGGGATTGCTCGCCGCCGTAATCAGTGCGCGCGGCGCGCATCAGGGCACAACGCAAGATGCGCTGACCGGCGCGATCCACAGCGAACTCGCCGCGTTTCTGCCCGGCCTGCCCGCGCCGCTGTGGACGCGCGTGATCGCGGAAAAGCGCGCCACCTATTCCTGCCGCCCTGGAACCGCGCGGCCAGCAAACCGGACTGCAGTCGAAGGCCTGTATCTCGCGGGCGACTATACCGCCGGCGACTATCCGGCCACGCTCGAGTCGGCCGTGCGCAGCGGCGTGCTCGCCGCGTCCCTCGTAGGCGCAGTCAAGACCACGGCTTAGCGCAGGCGCGCGACCGCGTCCTCGACGCGGTCGCAAGCAATGATCTCCAGACCGCTGATTGCCTGCCGCGGCACATTGGCCTTGGGGATGATCGCCTGGGTAAAACCGAGCTTGGCCGCTTCGCGCAGCCGTTCCTGTCCGCGCGGCGCCGGGCGGATTTCCCCCGCGAGGCCCACTTCGCCGAACACCACCAACTTCTGCGCCAGCGGCTTGGCGCGCAGCGAGGATACGATCGCGAGCAGCACCGCCAGGTCCGCGGCGGGCTCGCTGATTTTCACGCCGCCCACCGCATTGACGAACACATCCTGGTCGAAGCAGGCGATGCCGGCGTGCCGGTGCAGCACCGCGAGCAGCATCGCCAGCCGGTTCTGCTCAAGGCCGACCGAAAGACGGCGCGGATTGGGCGCGTGCGCCGCATCCACCAGCGCCTGGATCTCGACCAGCAGCGGCCGCGTGCCTTCCTGCGTCACCAGCACGCAGGATCCCGCCACCTGGCCGTCGTGCTGCGACAGGAATAGCGCTGAGGGATTGGACACGCCCTTGAGTCCCTTGTCGGTCATGGCGAACACGCCGAGCTCGTTGACCGCGCCGAAGCGGTTCTTGAACGCGCGCACCAGGCGGAAACTCTGGTGCGTATCGCCTTCGAAATAGAGCACGGTATCGACGATATGCTCGAGCACGCGCGGCCCGGCGAGCGCGCCTTCCTTGGTCACGTGACCGATGAACACCATGCTGGTGCCGGTCTGCTTCGCCAGGCGCGTGAGCTGCGCTGCGCACTCCCTTACCTGCGCCACCGATCCCGGCGCGGAGGAGAGTGCATCGGAATACAGCGTCTGGATCGAATCGATGACCACGACCTCCGGCCGGGCTTCAGCGAGGATCGCCTGGATTTTTTCGAGGTTGATCTCGGCCAGTAGCTGCAGCCCGCCCGAATCCAGCCCGAGCCGCGTCGCGCGCAGCGCCACCTGCTCGGCCGATTCCTCGCCGCTCACGTAGACCGCCGAGCGCGCCGCGCTCATCGCGGCAAGCGCCTGCAGCAGCAGCGTGGACTTGCCGATGCCCGGATCGCCGCCGATCAGCACCACCTGTCCCGCTACCAGCCCGCCGCCGAGCACGCGATCGAATTCGGCCACACCGGTGGGCTGGCGCGGCGCTTCGCGCGCGCTTACCTCGGTCAGCCTTTGCAGCTTCGATGCGCCGGCGACGCTCTTGTAGCGGTGAGCAGCACCGCTGTCGATCGCGGTTTCGACCAGCGTGTTCCAGGCGGAGCAGTTCGGGCACTGGCCTTGCCATTTGGGCGCGCTGCCGCCGCACTCGGTGCAGGTGTACGCGGATTTGGGCTTGGCCATGATCGCGTTTCGCCTCAGATCCGGTAATCGGCCAGTACCTGCTGCACTACGAAATTCGCGTAGATGCGGTTACGCCGATAGCCCTGAATAGCGAAATGCTGCGCTCCAACCAGATTGCGATACCACCACAACACCTGTGGATGATTATCCAGGAATAGTCGCGCCTCGCGTATCACCCCTTCGTGGTAGCGCTTGAGCTGCACCCGCCCTTCCCCTTCAAGACTCGAACTCTGAGCGCGGCAGGCCGGATTGCCGGATGATCGATTGCAGCGTGCCGAACTTCAGCTCATCGTGATCGGGCACCGGAACCGTAGTGCTGCCGGCCGGCGTGCGACGTTGCATCACCACATGGCTGCCGCGCCTTCTCACCTCTAAAAAGCCGTGGCGCGCGAGTATCTTGCAGACTTCCTTGCCGGACAGAACGGCAAGTTTAGCCATGCGCCGCTTCGAAACGCGTCACATAAACGTCACCATGCTGCCGCTTGGCAATCTCTTGCGGTTCGGCACATTCGAGAAACAGTTCCACCGCCTCCTTCAGATTCGCGGTCGCCTGCTCGATGCTCTCGCCCTGGCTAGCGACGTCCAGCTCTGGGCACAAGGCCACGTACATGTCGCCTTCCTTTTCCACGATTGCGGTATAGCTTTGCGTTGCCATGATGACCTCTATTTGAGATTGAACGGCACCAACATCGGCCGGACCTTGCATCTGGTTTCCTGCTCGAATCGCGCCAGATCGTCGCGGTGTATCCAGGGTGTGATGGGGAACGCAGTGGTGGTAGCACTCGACCGCCGTTTTTCCCCCTTGAATTGCAGCACCGGCATTGTTCTTGTCCTTTCTGGGACGAATTTTACCGCGTTTTCAGACCTCCACCTGCGGCACGCGCGCCGCGAGTGCGCACAGCAGTTCGTAGCTGATGGTACCGGCGCTGGCGGCGACTTCGTCCGCGGACAGGCCCTCACCCCACAATACCACCGGGCTGCCGACGCGGGCCTGCGCGATGTCGCTCAGGTCCACGCACAGCATGTCCATGGATACCCGGCCAACGGTGCGCGTGCGCCGACCGGCGACCAGCACCGGCGTGCCGCGGTCGTCGAAACCGGGCGCGTGGCGCGGATAGCCGTCGGCATAGCCGCAGGCCACCACGCCGATGCGCATCGGCCGCCTCGCCTCGAACAGGCCGCCGTAACCGACGCGGTCGCCGGCCTTGATTTCCTGCAGCGCGATGATTTCGCTTGCGAGCGTCATTACCGGCTGCAGGTCGAGCTTGTCCGCGCCGAGTTCGGCGAATGGCGAGCAGCCGTAGAGCATGATGCCTGGCCGCACCCAGCCGACATGCGTCTCGGGATAGCGCAGCAGCGCGGCCGAGTTCGCCAGCGTCAGCTCACCGCCGAGGCCCGCGGTGGATTCGGCGAAGCGCGCCATTTGCGCGGCGACGCCCGTCGCGCCGTCGGCGTCGGCGAAATGCGTCATCAGCGTGATCGACGCGACCTTGCCGCTCGCTTGCAGCCGGGCGTGGGCGGCGCGCAGCTGCGAGCCACTGAAACCGAGCCGGTGCATGCCGGTATCGAGCTTGAGGCAGACCGCGAGCGGCGCGGACAGGCGCGCGCGCTCGAGCATCAATATCTGTTCCAGGTCATGCAACACCAGCGTGAGTCCGTGGCGATCGGCCGGTTCCAGATCCGCCGGCTGAAATATTCCCTCGAGCAGCAATATCGGCTTGGCAATGCCGGCCTCGCGCAGGCGCACCGCCTCGTTCAGGTCGAGCAGCGCAAAGCCGTCGGCGTCGACCAAAGCGCCCGCGGCGCGCTGCAGCCCATGGCCGTAGGCCGCGGCTTTCACCACCGCCCAGATTCTGCAATCGGGTGCATGGCGGCGCGCGACGCCGAGGTTGTGCCTCAGGGCGGACAAGCGGAAACTGGCGCGGATCGGGCGCGGCATCTATCGGGCCG
>JBBRAI010000116.1:0-4981 GCA_038206915.1 Burkholderiales bacterium
TGCCGCTTCGCGCTGACGCGCCCCGAGTCCGGGCGCCAGACGTATGCGAAATTCCACATCCCCGGCGCGCGCTACGCGCACCTGAACGACGACCTGTCGGGGCCGATCACGCCGCAGAGCGGCCGCCATCCGCTGCCCGATCCGGATCTGCTCGCAGGCAAGCTCGGCCGCTGGGGCGTGGACCAGAGCAAGCAGGTCGTCGTCTACGATGACAGCTTCGGCTCCATGGCGGTGCGTCTGTGGTGGCTGCTGCGCTGGCTCGGTCACGACGCGGTGGCGCTGCTCGACGGCGGATTCCCCGCATGGCAGAGGCAAGGGCGCGAGCTCAGCGCGGAGCTTCCCGCAATTCATCCGGCGGAGTTTCATCCCGCGCGGGACGACAGCCTGTGGATAGACAGCGCCGCCATGCTTGCGGCCGTGCAGCAGAAGCGCGTAATCATCGATGCGCGGTCGGAAGAACGGTTTACCGGATTCATCGAGCCGCTCGACAAGGTGGCGGGCCATATACCCGGCAGCGTGAATGCGCCGTTCGAGGACAATCTCGACATGCGCGGCAATTTCCTCAAGCCGGAAGAACTGCGCGCGCAGTACGAGCCGCTGCTCAAAGGGGCGCCGCCCGGCGAGGTGATCCATCTGTGCGGCTCCGGGGTCACCGCCTGCCACAACCTGCTTGCGCTGGAAATCGCCGGACTGCCCGGCGGCAAGCTCTATGCCGGGTCGTGGAGCGAATGGATCGCCGATCCGTCGCGCCCCGTCGTTGGGAAAGGAAACGCATGAGCAACGCCACGCGCGCGCTGCACAGAACCATCGAATCGGTCGCCGCCTCCGACGGCGCCGGCGTGAAATTGCGGCGCAGCCTGGGCCAATCGCCGCACACGCGCCTGGACCCGTTCCTGATGCTCGACGAATTTTCGTCGTTCGACGCCAACGACTATATCGCCGGCTTTCCGGCGCATCCGCACCGCGGCTTCGAGACCGTCACCTACCTGCTCGACGGCCACATGCTGCACGAGGACCATCTGGGCAACCGCGGCGACCTGAAAAGCGGCGCAGTGCAGTGGATGAGCGCAGGCCGCGGCATCATCCACTCGGAAATGCCGCAGCAGGAGCAGGGGCGCATGCGCGGCTTCCAGCTGTGGATCAACCTGCCCGCGCGCGAAAAAATGAAACCAGCGAGCTACCGCGATATCGACCCCGCGGAAATTCCGGTCGTCGCGCTCCCTGGCGGCGGTCGCGCCAAAGTCATCGCCGGGACGCTGCAAGCGGACGGGCGCAGCGTCGCCGGGCCGATCCAGGAGCTCGCCACCGACCCGCTGTATGCGGACGTGGAACTGGCCGCGGGCTGTGCGTTCACCCAGCCGGTGCCGGACGAGCGCAATGCCTTCATCTACGTCTTCGAAGGCAGCGTACAAGTCGGCACCGCCGCTTCGGCGCACACCCTGGCGACGCACAGCGCCGGCGTGTTCGGCCCGGGAGACGTCGTCGAAGTCCGCGCCGGCGCCGCGGGCGCCAGGTTCCTGCTGCTCGCCGGCAGTCCCCTGGGCGAGCCGGTGGTGCAGCACGGGCCGTTCGTGATGAACACGCGCGAGGAAATCGAGCAGGCGATACGCGACTACCAGAGCGGCGAGCTCACGCGAGCGGCGGATTGACGATCCGCGCCTGAGGATCAATCCATCGCGGGAGCCCTGTTCTTTAGGGGTCCCCTGTGTAACCCGACGCAGACATCGTAATTATTCCGCTGATCTACCGCTTTTCGGCCATTGCGGCCATACGCATCAGACCGATAGCGGTTTCTCGGTAGGCTGATTCAACGTCCGCTCTACGAAAACACTAAACTGGCGCTTTCGACACAAACCGGCCGGTAAGGCTCAGGGAAAGCGGAGGTGCGACGTTACGCAGGAGCCGCGGGAGTTGCTGCATTGGCATGAGCGACTGGTCAGTTTGGTTCTCGCGGGACGCCGCTGTCATGCGACTGCCCCCCCGCTTCAACTGCTTCGACCGCGTCCCTATGTCGCATGATACGAGTAGCGCGTACAGAACGCTTTGAATCTTGTATTACCCGCCGAGTGTCTGGTCCTGCTTCTTAAACCAAGTGAGTGCCTGCTCAAAATGCTGCGGGTGGTAATCCGGCCAATATTCGTCCCGGACATAAAAATCCGCGTAAACGGATTGCACCGGAAGAAACCCGCTCAAGCGCCGCCCCCCGCCCCAGCGCACAATCAGGTCCAGCCGCGACACTTCATCTGAACGCAGGCCACCATTTTTAAGACCGGCCAGATCCCATTCCCAGCCATAATTGACGAGTAGATTTACTTTCATTCCGCTGCCCTGGCGCCGCCGGAATTGTTTTAATTCCTCGGGGAATTGCGCCGAGGTCTCATCACCGACAACCAGCAAGGCTGCGCCACGACGTGCAATCTCACACGCGAATGCAACGCTGGCCTCGCTGAATGCCTGCTTCTGAATGGCAGGTCGCTTGGTATTGTCCTGCGTAAAGCAATAGATGGAAGCTTCCGCGATTCCGCGTTCCTTGCATTTCTCGTACAACAACAATCCCGGATCGATACCATAAGCGTATCCAGCCTCTTTCGCCAGGCCGTGGTCTACAGCCCAGCGGCGATTTCCATCCGGAATGAAACCGATATGACGCGGCATATTATTTGCTGCCATTGGCGATCCCTATTCAAACATGATCCGTGGCCATACGATATGAAGATTACCATTGAACAGGTGGATGCTCTCCCCTGCCTTTCGATGAGCTACCAGGCGTAGGAACCGCACAGAAGATCCGTCGCTCCCGCACAACAGATTGGGTACCGAGTAGTCCATTCGCAACGGCCGAAGTCCGCACCGCCAACCGCCTGGCAGTTGACCAGGGTCGCTAAGCCTGCACAAGTCGTCTCATGGGTGGCAGCGTAGCGGCCACGTCAGCTTGCTGGCGCCTTGCCCGGATCGACGGGCAAGAAAGTTTCTCCGCGGTAATTCCGCAGCGCACGGTCTCAGAAAAGAACGCCAGGTGATCCAAGCCGATCGCCCGCAATTCACGATTGAATTTCGTGCTGCTGGCCATGTCGGCATCAATCTGCGTAGCGATGCGTTCGAGCGCAGCCTTGTTTCCGAACCAACTGGTCATCGAAAGATATTTCGCCGCCACGGCGACCAGTTTCGCGTCGGCAGTGCCGCGGCGGATCCAGGCATTCGCGTCGAATGCGCTGTACTGGTCAATGCAAAAATGCGCGATAGAATCCAAAGATTGGGTGTGCATGCGCTCAACTCTCGGTCAAGAACGGTCTAAACAATCATAATCCATGGCAATTGATCGGGGCCCGATATTTGTTCCTGCGGCGCCGCGCGAAAACCGAAGTGGCTTAAACAACGGTGACGTATTTGCGCTACCTCACCGCGCCATCTTTTTGCACTCATCGGCGCACTTGTGGCATGCCTTGGCACACGCTTGGCAATGCGCCGCATCGTGCTTTGCGCATTCATCACCACACGCCTTGCAGATGTCGGCGCACAGACGACAAATAGCCTGGGCATGCGCGCTGCCACGTGCCATGGCGGCTGCGGCAAGTTGGCAGACGGCCGCGCAATCGATGTCCATCGCGATGCATTTCACCATCATCTTCACGTCGTCCTCGTGCAGGCACGACGCAGCACAGTAGTTGCAGGCTACAGCGCAATCGTTGCAAGCATCGATGCACTGGGCGTACTTTTCATGTGACATATCCAACTCCTTAGGTTAAAACGCCGGAGATTCGGCGAATACGGGCGGATTGCCGCCCGGCGGTGCTGCCCCGAACACGGTGATTCGGGCGTGCTTCTGCAAAGCTATCGCGCACCCCTCACCTCGCATAGGGCGGCACTGATCCCCCCGTCGCCTCGGGATGGCGGCAGCGCCAAACAAACGGGCCTTGCGGCCCGTCAATTTCCCGCGAGGACTGCCTGGGGCATTTGCCTCTACTACAGGGGGCAATCGCTCAGACTTTCGCCTTCGGACGCTCTTCGAATAGTTGCTTATTCCGCGTTTCCCAGTTTTTTACCTGGAGCTCCGCCACATCCTTGGCCACGCCGTAGTGCTCCTGGATCTTGCCGACGAGCTGGTCGCGCTTACCCGCGATCACGTCGAGCTGGTCGTCGGTGAGCTTGCCCCATTGCTCTTTCACCTTGCCCTTCGCCTGTTTCCAGTTACCTTCGATACGATCCCAGTTCATGTCGTCTGTCCTTATCTCGTACATACCAACAATCAATCGGCTCGGGAATATTACCCGCCTAATCTCCCGGTCCACTTTTGGCTTTTGCGGCTGGCGTCGGAGGTACAACCGCTTCGCCATGCTGCGAAGATTAGCGTGAATCTCTGCCCCTGTATGTTCGAGAGCGTACAGACGCAGATTGCTCGGGGAGCACAGCATGACATATTCGTTTCCGGATTTATGAAGCAGACCGGATACGCGCCTAGTAGCGGCACGACAAACCGGCGCCGAAATCATGGCGTTGCCGCATGTCCCGTACTTGCCTCTTTCTCATGCTGATTGGCTGCTATGGCATATAGATCACTCTCCATAACAAGGTTTTCAAGGATGAATGGCAGAGGTCGCTGACCTCTTGTGTCGGTCGAACACTGGCGGTCAGCGGTCGTGCTGGCGCCTGCTAAGCCAATGTTCGAACAGACTTTTCCCGGTTCCATTGGCGCGTCTTTGCCGCAGCAATAAATGCGTTTTGGTCGTTGGCATCCACGACGCCTGCGTCCTGTCCGACATGCGCGATTTTCAGAAGCGCCTGGCCGCCTTTGTCGACGGCGATTGCCTTGAGGTGACCGAACGCATCGCGCACGAAATCGATCGCAGCGCCTTCCTTCGACAGTGCTTTTGCGCCTTTGTCGGAGAGAATGACGGCGACTGCGTCGAACAGCACAGAAGGCGTACCCGCCAGTTGTCCGTCAGCCGCCAGCATCGAGCCATCGGCAAGCTTCGTGCCGCCC
>JBBRAI010000117.1:0-4975 GCA_038206915.1 Burkholderiales bacterium
TGGTCGGGGCGAGAGGATTTGAACCTCCGACCACCTGCACCCCATGCAGGTACGCTACCAGGCTGCGCTACGCCCCGACTGAACCGATTTTATCATGCCGGTCGCGACGACGACCAGCGATGCACGCGCATGCGCCGCTCAGGCGCGGCTTTCGAGCATTTCGATGATGCTTTTGATTTCGCTCTTGACGGCGACCAGATCGATCTTGCCCGCTTCCGCGCGCGCGGCGTGACCCCGCCCGCCGGCGGCAACGCCTTCGTCGAGCCGGTTGCGCGCGCCACTGATGGTGAATCCCTGCTCATACAGCAGGTCGCGGATGCGCCGTATCAGGAGCACTTCGTGATGCTGGTAATAGCGCCGGTTGCCGCGGCGTTTCACCGGCTTCAACTGGGTGAACTCCTGTTCCCAGTAGCGCAGCACGTGCGGCTTGACGCCGCACAACTCGCTCACCTCGCCGATGGTGAAATAGCGCTTCGCCGGGATCGGCGGCAGTTCACTGTTGCTGCTGTGGCTTTCCACGATTCGCCTTTTCCACCAGCGCCTTCAGTTTCTGGCTCGCGTGAAAGGTGACGACGCGCCGCGCGGTGATCGGAATCTCTTCGCCGGTCTTGGGGTTGCGCCCCGGGCGCTGCGGTTTGTTGCGCAGTTGAAAATTGCCGAATCCCGACAACTTGACGCTGTCGCCATTTTCCAGCGCGGCGCGGATTTCTTCGAAGAATGTCTCGACCATGTCCTTGGCTTCGCGCTTGTTAAGCCCGACTTTCTCAAACAAAAAGTCAGCCAGCTCGGCTTTGGTTAACGTCATTTTCTCTCCCTAGGTACGCAATTTGGCGCCCGCGCGCTGCTGGAGGAGTTGCAGCATCTGCGCCATCACAGCCTCCGCCTCGGCGTCGGTCAGCGTTTTCGAAGTATCTTGCATAACTACCCGAAATGCAAGGCTTTTTTTGCCTGCGTCCACCCCTTTTCCGCGGTATAAGTCAAACAGCCAGAGGTCCTGAACCACCGCCGGTCGGCCGTCCTGCATCGCCTGCAACAGCGCTTGTGCCGGCACCAATTCATCGACCACCAGCGCGAGGTCACGGATCACCGGCGGGAATTTCGACACCTCGCGGTATTGCGGCAGCGGCACGCCGAGCAAAGCCTCCAGGTCGAGTTCGAACAATACCGGCGCCTGGGGCAATTCGTATTTCTGCTGCCAGCGCGGATGCAGCTCGCCGAGCCAGCCCACCGGCCCCGTATCGAGCACAATCTGCGCCGCGCGTCCCGGGTGCAGGGCCGGATAGCTGACGCGCTCGAAGCGGACCTTCGCAGGGGCGAGCAGACTTTCGACATCGCCCTTGACGTCGTAGAAATCGACTTTGCGCTCGGACAGGCCCCACTGCTCCGGATACGCCAGGCCGTAGGCGATGCCGCCGAGCTTGAGCGGCTGCGCGATGCCCGCCACCGTAAGCGGGCCGTCGGCCGCGGCCGCGTCGGCGCAAAACACGCGCCCGAGTTCGAACACGCGCACCCTGCCTTGCTTGCGGTTGAGGTTATAGCGCACGTTCGCAACGAGGCTGCCGGCGAGCCCCGAGCGCATTACCGAGAGCTGGCTCGATATCGGGTTCAGCAGTTTGACCGGCGCGGCGTTGCCGCAGAAGTCCCGCTCCCAATCGGCTTCGACGAAGCTGAAATTGACGACCTCCTGATAGTCGCGCGCGGCGACCGATTCTTTCACGCGCATCAACGGGCGCCGCGTCTCGCGTTGCGGCGACATCGCGGCACGCGCGCGCGGCTGGTTCGCCGGGATGCGCTCGAAGCCGTGTATGCGCGCAATCTCCTCGATCAAGTCCTCTTCGATCGCAATGTCGAAGCGATAGGATGGCGGAGTCACTTCGAAGCCGTCCGCGCGGCACTCCGCAGACAGGCCAAGGCGCGAGAAGATCGCGGCGATTTCCGCATCGCTCACGCTGATGCCGAGGATCTTTGCCGCGCGCGCGCTGCGCACGCGCACGGCATTGCGCTCGGGCAGGCGCGCGATGTGATCGACGGTCGGACCGGGCGTGCCGCCGCATATCGCGAGTATCAACTCGGTGGCGCGCTCGATCCCGGCGACGTTGTTGTCGAAGTCGACGCCGCGCTCGAAGCGGTGCGCCGCGTCGCTGCTGAAGTTGTAGCGGCGCGTGCGCCCCGCTATCGTTTCGGGAAAGAAAAACGCGGATTCGAGGAAAATGTTCCTGCTGTCCGTTTCGGCCTTGGTCGAGTCCCCGCCCATGATGCCGGCCAGACCGATCGGGCCCGACGCGTCGGTGATGCACAGCACGTTCCCGTCCACGTCGACGGTCTGCTCGTTGAGCAGCTTGAGACGTTCGCCCTTGCGTCCGAAGCGCACGTCGATGCCGCCGGCGAGCTTGTCGAGATCGTACACGTGCAGCGGACGGCCCAGCTCCAGCATCACGTAGTTGGTCACATCCACCAGCGCCGAGATCGAGCGCTGGCCGGCGCGGGCGAGGCGCTGCTTCATCCACGCGGGCACCGGCGCGGCGGCATTGACGTCGCGGATCACGCGGCCGGCGAAGCGGCCGCAGCCCTCCGGCGCAGAAATCTTCACCGGAAACTGAGCGTCGCTCTGCGCGGCGACTGGCGCGATCGCGGGCGCTTTTAACGCGGCGCCGGTGATCGCGGCGACTTCGCGCGCGACACCAAGCAGGCTCAGGCAATCGGCGCGGTTGGGGGTGAGCTTCAGCGTGAACAGCGTATCGTCGAGTAGCAGCACCTCGCGCACGTCGCGGCCGATCGCGGTATCCGGCGCCAGCGGCAGTATTCCGCTCCGGTCGTCGTCCATGCCCAGTTCCTTCGCCGAGCACAGCATGCCCTCGCTGTCGACGCCGCGCAGCTTGGAGCGCTTGATTTCTAACGCACATCCATCCGCGCCGGTCAGGCGCGCGCCCACCAGCGCACAGGGTGCGCGCATGCCGGCGACGACGTTGGGCGCGCCGCATACGATGGACAGCGGTGCGCTATCGCCCACGTTGACTTTGCACAGCGACAGGCGTTCGGCATTCGGGTGGCGCGCCACCTCCAGAATTTCGGCCACGACCACGCCGGAGCAAGGCGGCGCGGCGGGCTGCAGGGACTCCACTTCCAGCCCGGCCATGGTCAGGGCGTGCGCCAGTTCCGCCGTGGACAAGGACGGATCGACCAGACTGCGCAGCCAGCTCTCGGGGAACTTCATGCGAACTGCTGCAGGAAGCGCAGGTCGCCGTCGTAGAACAGGCGCAGGTCGTTAATGCCATAGCGCAGCATCGCCAGGCGCTCGATGCCGGAACCGAAGGCGAAGCCAATGTGCTTTTCCGGGTCGAGGCCGAAATTGCGGATAACCGTCGGATGCACCTGGCCGGCGCCGGAAATTTCCAGCCACTGGCCCTTGTTCGGCCCGGCGCCGAAGGCCATGTCGATCTCGGCCGAAGGCTCGGTGAACGGGAAAAACGACGGGCGAAAGCGCACCTCCAGTTCCTCGCTCTCGAAAAAGCGTCGCAGGAAATCTGTGTACACACCCTTGAGGTCGGCGAAGCTCACGTCCTCGTCGATCCACAGGCCTTCGACCTGGTGGAACATGGGCGAATGGGTGGCGTCGCTGTCGACGCGATACGTGCGCCCCGGCGCGATCACCTTGATCGCTGGCATCTTCGCCGAATGGCGATATCGTTCGACCCACATGCGCGCGTAGCGCACCTGCATCGGGCTGGTGTGTGTGCGCAGCAGCAGCGGCCTGCCCTCGGCATCCCGGTTCTCGACGTAGAACGTGTCCTGCATCGAGCGCGCCGGATGGTTCTCCGGATTGTTGAGCGCGGTGAAATTGTTCCAGTCTGTCTCGATCTCGGGGCCGTCGGCGACGTCGAAGCCGATCGAGCGGAAGATGGCCTCGATGCGGTCCTGCGTGCGCGTGAGCGGATGCAGGCGGCCGCGGCCGACGCCGCGTCCCGGAAGCGTCACGTCCAGCGCCTCCCCGGCCAGGCGCGCATCGAGCTGCAGCTGCGCCAGCGCGTCGCGCCGGCGCGCGAGCGCCGCTTCCAAAGTGTCCTTTGCAGCGTTGATGCGGCTGCCGGCCTCGCGCCGCTCGTCGGCCGGCAGCTTGCCCAACTGCTTGAGCATGTCGGTCAGCGCACCGGCCTTGCCGAGAAAGCGCGCTTTCGCCTGCTCCAGCTCAGCGGCATCGGCAATGCGGCCGAACTGCTCCAGGGCGTCGCTGACTATTTTTTCCAGATTGTCCATTGTCGCGATCGCAGAAAAGAAAAGAGGCTAATCAAGTTAGCCTCCTTTCACGATGACGCGCCTGAATGCTGCGCGTACGCCTTAGTTGGACGCCGCGCCGGCAGGCAGGCTGGCCTTGGCCTGTTCCGCGAACTTGGCGAACGCCGCCATGTCGGTCACTGCCAGGTCCGCCAGCACCTTGCGGTCCACTTCGATTTCGGCCCGTTTCAGGCCGTTCATGAATACGCTGTAGGTCAGCCCGCATTCGCGCGCCGCGGCGTTGATGCGCGCTATCCACAGCGCGCGGAACACGCGCTTCTGGGTGCGGCGGTCGCGATAGGCGTACTGGCCAGCCTTCATCACCGCCTCTTTGGCGATACGGAAGACGCTGCCGCGGCGGCCGCGGAAGCCCTTCGCGAGGTCCATTACTTTCTTGTGGCGGGCGCTTGCCGTTACTCCACGTTTTACTCTAGGCATGGCGTCTTCTCCTTAACCGTTAGGAAGCATTGCGCGCACTGAGCGCAGGTTGCTCGCATCCACCATGGACGTGCCGCGCATGTTGCGCTTGCGCTTGGTGGTTTTCTTGGTAAGGATGTGCCGCAGGAACGCTTTTGTGCGTTTTATCCCGCCGCTGCCTTGAACGCTGAAGCGCTTGGCGGCGCCCCGCTTGGTCTTCATCTTGGGCATGACTACTCCTAGTTTTGACATGGCGGCAGGTGCCTCCCCGATGGGAGAACTTGTT
>JBBRAI010000118.1:0-4782 GCA_038206915.1 Burkholderiales bacterium
GGGCGCGCTTCCATTCTTTGCTTGTACGCGCTCAACTTCGGATAGCGCCTGGGGTTCGCCCCGCGAGCCAGCGCGGCTTCTACCGGGAAACTCATTTGGAAATCGGCGATGCTCAATTGCGCTCCGGCAAACCAGGCATGCTTGCCGAGATGATCTTCCATGAAGGCGAACGAGGTGTTTACGTTGGGATCGACCAGCGTCGTCAGTACCCGCTGGCAAATCTTCCGCGCGATAGGACGAACAAAGAACGGCATGGGCTGGGTCGGAATTTTCATGAAGACCAGCTTCATGACCAGCCAGTTCATCAGCGAGCCTTCGGCGTAGTGCATCCAGAAACGCGCCTGGCGATATTCCGGCGTGCCCGGCTTCGGCTGCAGGCCCGAGAGATCGCCTCTGGCATCTTGCCCATAGCGCTCGATCAGGTACTCCAGGATCGCCGCCGATTCGGCGATGGTCTCGTTGCCATCGACGATGACCGGCGATTTGCCGAGGGGATGAATCGCCTTCAGCGCGGGCGGCGCCAGGCGGGTTTTCGGGTCGCGTTTGTAGAGCACGATTTCGTAGGGCACTCCCAGTTCTTCCAACAGCCACAGGACCCGTTGGGAGCGAGAGGTTTCAAGGTGGTGAACGGTAATCATGTCCGGAAGGATATAAGCTTAGTCGCGCGGCGTCGATATTTTCCGGCGCAAACCAGCGCATCGTTCCCGCAGCGCAGCGGGGATGCGACTGTTCGCGAGCGCCGGCATCGCGTAAGCATCGGTCGCAGGGAGCATGGCGGCTCCTCCACCTCGACAGGCAACTATCGATCAGGAGATGTCAAGGGAAGGGAACACGCCTGATGAAGTTCGAGCTCTACGCGGCTCCCCGACTAGAGCAAAAGTGGCCACCACTGGCGGCTTAAGTTGGAGTTAAGTTGACGGGGCCGGGTGAACGGCAGCTTTGTACTAAGCCCATCAGGCCAAGTTAGATCATGAGCAGCCCCTGGCGAGTCGATTCCAATCCGCCAGGCTCAGCCGCAATCAGACAAACAGAAACGTAGATGATGTGCCGGCAAATTGAATAGATGTCGAAGGCCTTCCTTTTGCTCATGATTACCCCTTTTGCTTGGCGGCGACACGCAAGCCCAATCAAATTTCGCACTGGCAACACGAATGTATCCCCAACCGCATGCACGACTGATCGTCTATAGTCCACCCATGGCGATTGGCGCATGGTCTCGACTCAAACAGCGATTCGGCGTGCAGCCCGCCCCAGCGGCGGTGGCTGGCGACTTGCTCGATGCCGCACGTAGCGCAATTCGCGCCGGCGACTCGGAACGCGCGCTCGATCTGCTGCTTCGTGTTACAAGTCTCAGCGCTGAGAACCCATATGCCTGGGCGCTGCTCGGCTGGGCCCGCAACGACCTCGGTCAGGTTGACGAGGCACGAATGGCCCTTGACCGTGCGCTCGCGCTGGATCCCGGCAACCTAGAAGCGCTAAACACCATGGGCGTGATTGCGAGCGATTTGCCCGAGCCCGCGGTGGCTATCGGCTACTTCGAATCTGCGCTTAGGCAAGATCCCGAAAATGTAGTGACACGCTACAATCTTGCACAGCGGCTATTCTTTGCCGGCGACTACCGTCGTGCCTTCGCGCTCTTGCGCGCGCGCCACCTGGCGCATCACAGTCGCGAAAACCCGCTGGCGCCAATGCCAATATGGCAGGGCGAAGTACTCGAGGGTAAGCACGTTTTCGTCTGGTGCGACTGGGGTGGCCTTGGCGATCATCTGCAGTTTGCGCGCTATGTCCCTTTATTGCGCGAACGTGTGCGACCCGCGCGCCTGACCCTGGGTTGCCAGCAGGAGTGCCAGCGTCTTTTCGCCGGTATTGAAGGCGTCGATGCCGTCGTACCGCCGGGCACCGTGCCGCTGGCCGACGTGCACGCGCCGCTGCTCGACCTGCCGTTTTGGTTCGACACCGGGCCGGACAACGTACCGGCTCGCATTCCCTACCTTAACGCGGATGTCGCACTCGCCCACACTTGGCGTGAACGCCTTGTTGCTGATTCTCGCGGTGCCGCCGGCTACTTGGTCGGACTGGTCTGGGCAACGGGTAAATGGAACCAGGGCGTCGGTTATGATCGCGTACGAGCGGCAAAGAGTGTACCAGCTGCGATGCTCGCGCCGCTGGGCGCGGCCGGTACGCTCTTGGTGAGCCTGCAAAAAGATGCCGACACCCTACCACCCGTGCCGCTCATCGATCTCACCGCGAATATCGCCGATTTCGCCGACACCGCCGCACTTATCTCCTGCGTCGACATGGTGGTCAGCGGCGACACCGCCGTCGCGCATCTGGCAGGCGCAATGGGCAAGCCGGTGCTGCTTATGCTGCGTCACGAGGGTGGCATGTTCTGGTCGCTCGACGCACGCCAGAGTCCGTGGTATCCGTCGATGACAATCCTGCGCCAGAAAAAAAGCGGGGCTTGGCAGGAAGTGGTAAACGATGCGGCTCGGATAATTGCGACAAAGCTTGTAGCTCGGGCCAGTGCAACGTAGTCTGTTATCCGTTGTGTTGATGGATGGTTTGATATACGCATGGCCCGCAAATGCAGGTGGCGCCTGGCTCTCGCCCAATTCAATCTTTCAGATTGATGGACGCGTGGCCCGGTCAGCCTGGCAGGCTCGCGCGCCGCCTACACCTGCAGTTCGGGCATATTCCTGAACAGCGCCAGCACCTCCGGATTGGCGAGCGCATCGGTATGCATCACCTGCATGCCGTGCACCATCGCGCGCACCGCGAGTTCCACCACCTTGCCGTTCTTGGTGCGCGGGATGTCGGGCACCTGCACGATGCGCGCCGGCACGTGGCGCGGCGAGGTGTGTTCGCGGATCTGGCGGCGGATGCGCTCCTCGAGCGCGGCGTCGAGGGCGAGCCCCTCGCGCAGCTTGACGAACAGCACCACGCGCGTGTCGCTGGGCTGCTCGGGCGGCCACAGCTGGCCGATCGCGACCGCCTCCTCCACCTCGTTGACCTTCTCCACCTGCGCGTAGATCTCGGCGGTGCCGATGCGCACGCCGCCCGGGTTGAGCGTCGCATCCGAGCGCCCATAGACGATCATGCTGCCGCGTTTGGTCAGCTCGCAATAGTCGCCGTGGCACCACACGTTCGGATAGCGCGCGAAATAGGCGTCGTGGTAGCGCCTGCCGCCCGGATCGTTCCAGAAACCGATGGGCATCGACGGGAACGGCCGGGTGCAGACCAGTTCGCCCTTCTTTCCGACCAGCGCGCGCCCCTCCTCGTCCAGCACTTCGACCTTCATGCCGAGGCTGCGGCATTGCAGCTCGCCGCGCCACACCGGCAGGATCGGATTGGCGTCGGCGAAGCAGCCCATGATGTCGGTGCCGCCCGAAATCGACGACAGGCACAGGTCGCGCTTGATGTCGCGGTAGACGTAGTCGTAGCTCTCCGGCACCAGCGGCGAACCGGTGGAGATGATGGTGCGCACCGAGACGAGCTTGTGCGTCTCGCGCGGCTTGAGGCCACGCTTGGAGATCGCGTCGATGAACTTGGCCGAGGTGCCGAACTGGGTGAAGCGCTCGGCGTCGCAATAGTCGAACAGGATCGCCGCGTCGCGCACGAAGGGCGAGCCGTCGTAGAGCATGATGCTGGCCTCGGCGAGAAGGCCCTGGAACAGCAGGTTCCACATCACCCAGTTACAGGTGGTGTAGTAGAAAAAACGGTCCAGCGGGCGCACGTCGAATTGCAGCTTGTAAGTCTTGAGCGCCTGCAGCAGCGTTCCGCCGGCGCCGTGCACGATGCACTTGGGCTTGCCCGTGGTGCCCGAAGTGAACAGGATATACAGCGGATGGTCGAAAGGCAGCTGCTCGAATTCGATCGCCGCCGACGCGTAAGGCGCGATCCAGTTGGCGTAGCGCCTAGCAATGGGAATCGTGGATACGTCCGCCTGCTGCGCAAGATGCGGCACCACCACCACGCGGCGCACGCTCGGCAGCTTGGCCGCGATTTCGCGCACGCGCGCGAGCGAGTCGTGTGCCTTGCCGTTGTACAGATAGCCGTCGGCGCAAAAAAATAGCCTGGGCTCGGTCTGGCCGAAGCGATCGAGCACGCCGTCGGTGCCGAAATCGGGCGAGCAGGAGGACCAGACCGCACCGATGGAAATCGCCGCCAGCGCGAGCACCGCCGTTTCCGGCATATTGGGCATGAACGCGGCGACGCGGTCGCCCGCGTGCAGCCCTTCGGCGCGCATCGCCTGCGCCACGCGCGATACCTCGTCGTGCAGTTCGGCATAACTGATGCGGCGGCGATAGCCGGTCTCGTCCCAGAACACGAACGCGTCGGTGGCATCGCGCCGGCGCAGCATGTTCTCGGCAAAATTGAGGCGCGCATCGGGGAACCATTTGGCGCCAGGCATGCGGTCGCCGTCGACCAGCACGCGCTTGCCCTTGTTCGATGCGATCACCCCGCAATCGTCCCACACCGACTGCCAGAACTGCTCGGGACGATCCACGCTCCATGCGTAGAATTCAGGATAAGTGTTGAAGTCGAGCTTCCAGCGCCGGATTGCGCGGCGCGCGAACCGGGTGAGGTTAGTCTGTTCCAGCAGCGCCTGGCTGGGCGCCCACATCAATTTTTCGGACATTGCCGGCACCGTCATGTTGGGTTCAGTGCTGATATAGTAACCGCCCGCAGAACCTGATGGAATGGGCGTCGCGATGCCGCGCATGATCTCCCGGCTGAATTCGCCGTGCATCCTGCTGCTGTGCCTGTTTGCCGGCACGGCAC
>JBBRAI010000119.1:0-4549 GCA_038206915.1 Burkholderiales bacterium
TTCGAAAACGCCGAGCGCTTGAGCACTTCTTCCACGCTGACGACGCGCCCGGCGTAGCCGCCGAGCGCGGCATAGCGGTCCAGACGCAGGGTGAATTCGATCGGTGCGACGATCGCTGGCGTAGGCACGTAACCGAAGGACTTTTCGGGCATGCGCGTCACGTCCACCATGAACGTGATGCCGCCGCCCGGCCAGACATACACCGGCGCGCCGCCGCTGGTGACGCGCGTCAGCGCCGCTTTCACCGATTGCGTCAGTCTGACCGGGTTCTCGGTCACGCCGGCGCGCAGGCTGCCGCCAGCGCCGGCCATGAACAGCACGGTGCACAGCGCCGGTTCGCAGTTCTCGTCGATGCGCTCCACCACTTTCGTAATCGCCTCCGGCATCGCCGCCGGCTGTGGCACGAGGTTCTCGTCGAGCACGAACCATGCAGCGTGCTCGCCGGTGGTCGACACCATCAGCAGGCGCATACCCGGCCAGGCGGTCTTGGGGTCGATTTTCTCGATGATGGATAAGGGGTCGGTGAGCTTGGTTCCGCCCCAGCCCAGCCCGGGCTCGGAGACCTGAAAGTAGCGCCCCGGCGTCGAGCGCTTGCCGCGTATCTTTATTCCGGCGGGGCGCATGTCGAGGAATTTTCCCGCCTGGTGCTCCGACAGCACCCCGGTGATATGGTCGTCGACGACGATGACTTCGTCTGTGTGTCCGATCCACTGCGGCGCAAATATGCCGATGGTGGCCGAGCCGCAGCCCACGCGCATGCGCGTTTCGGCGACGCCGTTGACGATAGGCGGCATGCCGGCCTGCACGATCACGTTGGCGCCGCCGTCTACTGCCAGCTCCACCGCCTCTTTGTTGCACAGCTTCAGCAGCGCGTCGCAGGTGACGCGGCCTTCCTTTTTGCCGCCGCCGGTCAGATGGTGCACGCCGCCTACCGAGAGCATCTGCGAGCCGTATTCGGCAGTGGTCACATGGCCGACCTGTTCGCCGTCCACGCGCACGGCGGCTTGCTCGGGTCCGAGGTAGCGGTCGGTGTCGATTTTGAGTTTTACGCCGCAATAGCTGAATATGCCCTCGGTGACCACGGTTACCATGTCCACGCCTTCCACTCTGGAGGACACAATGAAAGGTGCGGGCTTGTAGTCGGGGTAGGTGGTGGTCGCACCGATGCCGGTCACGAACACGGATGCGTCAGGCAGGACACTGCCGTCCCAGTCCCGGTCGAGAAATTTCACCAGCTTCACATCGGGCTTTTGCGCGATCACCAGCGGATCGACCCGGGTGAGTTTGCCCTCGACATTGGTATAGCGGTCGCAGGCGCCGAAATCGTTCGGCTTCACCAGGCACAGCACCGGGCAGGCGTCGCAGCGTATGCCTTTTGGGTCTTTCGCTTTCGGCTCGGGGATTACTTCGCCGTCGTAGGTGTCTTCGCGCATCGGTCAGATCTCGCTGAAAAATTAACTGTCATTCCGAGCGGAGCGAGGAATCTGCTTGTAAGCCATGCAAAGCAGATTCCTCCCCCAAGGGGACTTCCTTCGGGGCGTCGGCCGGAGCCTGCCCCGAGCGTAGTCGAGGGGGCCTCGGAATGACAAATATTTTGGCAAGTTTATTTCGATTTCTCATTCAACGCCGCCCGCAGCCGGTGCGGCAGCACCGGCACCCGGCGCATGCGCACGCCGGTGGCGTGCTGGATCGCGCCCAGTATCGCCGGCGCGGTCGGAATCAGCCCGGGCTCGCCCACGCCCTTCGCACCCGATGGCCCCAGCGGCTCGGCATCCTCGATCAGGATGCACTGCATCTGCGGCATGTCGCCTATGGTCGGGATCAGGTAGTCATGCAGGTTTTCCGTCCTGCCCGGAATGTATTCTTCCATCAACGCGAGGCCCAGGCCCTGCATGATGCCGCCGTGGATCTGGCCTTCGACCTGGATCGGATTGATCGCTTTGCCCACGTCGTGCGCGGCGACGATTTCCAGCACCTTCACAGTTCCCAGGTCGAGGTCGACTTCGACGAGTGCCAATTGCGCCGCGAAGGCGTAGGTCGCGTAGGGCACACCTTGGCCATCCGCGTCCTGCGGGCTGGTGGGCGGATCGAACGTGCCTTCGCCGCGCAGCACGTCTGTGCCATGGCGCGGCGGCAGCCAGGCGAGGTCGTAGCGATGCTCGCCGTTCGCGTCGCGCGCGCGCATCTGACTGCCTTCGAGGCTCAATTCAGCGTCCGCGGACGCTTCCAGCAGCTCGATCAGCTTGCGCCGCAGATCCTGCCCGGCTAGCTCGGCTGCCTTGCCGGAAACAAAAGTCTGGCGCGAAGCGGAGGTTTTGCCAGCGTCGGCGGTGAGATCGGTATCACCCATGACGATACGGAACTGCGCCATCGGCAAACCCAGCGCGTCGGCGGCGATCTGCGTGAGGATGGTATTCGAACCCTGGCCGATGTCGACCGCGCCGTTATACAGCGTCAATTCGCCTTTGGCCGAAAGACCGATGCGCATGGTCGAGGGATTGGACAGCGCGGTATTGCCGATGCCGTACCACATGCAGCCCAGGCCGGCGCCGCGGCGCAAGTGCTTCGAACGGCGGTTGAAGGCGGCGCAATCGGCGAGCGCTTTTTCCCAGTGCGGTTGCAGCGCGTCCAGGCACTGCGCGAGGCCGGCCGAATGCGCGAGGACCTGCCCGGTGGCGGTGGTATCGCCGGCCTTGAGTGCGTTCAGCCGGCGGAACGCGAGCCGGTCCATGCCCATCTTGTCGGCGAGTTCGTCCATCATCGCCTCGTGCGCGATCGCGCCCTGGGGCACGCCGAAGCCGCGGAAGGCGCCGGACGGATGGCAGTGGGTGAAAAACGCGCGGCCGCGCGCGCTGACATGCGGCACCAGATAGGGACCGCTCGCATGGATCGGCACGCGCGTCGCGACCGTCGGGCCCCAACTGGCATAGGCGCCGGTATCGAAATCCGCTTCCGTTTCGACCGCGGTCAGCCGGCCGCGCGCATCGCAGCCGGACTTGATGCGGATGCGCGAGGGGTGGCGCTTAGTGCTGGCGGCCATGCTCTCGGGCCGCGTATAGACGCAGGCGACCGGTCTGCCTGTGAGCCAGGCGGCCAGACCGATCAGCGGCTGCACCGACAAGTCGAGCTTGCCGCCGAAACCGCCGCCGCAGGCGCTGGGCACGATGCGTATCTGCTCGCGCGCGAGCCGCATCACCAGCGCCATTTCGTCGCGGTCCATGTACGGCGTTTGCGTGGTGACATGGATTTCGAGGCGATCGCCCACGCGCCGCGCCCAGCCTGCTTCGGGCTCGATGTAGGCGTGCTCGACGAAGGCCGTCTCGAAGCTGCCCTCGGCGGTTGCGGCGCAGCCGGCGAAGGCCTTGGCCGCATCGCCTTTTCTCACCCAGCCGTCGAGCAACAGGTTGCCGGGCTTGTCGGCCTGCACCAGCGCCGCGCCCGCAGCCTGCGCGGCATCCAGGCCCAGTACCGGCGCCAGCTCGGTGTAGCGCAGCGGCAGTTCGGCATCGGCAATGGACTCGACCGCCTCGCGCGCGCCGACCAGCGCGAGCACGGCTTCGCCGCGAAACCGTGTGACGCCGTCGGCCAGCACCGGCTGGTCCTTGATGTGCGGATAGATACCGAAGCCGTTGCTGGGCACGTCGCGCGCGTTCATCACGCGCTCGATGCCCGGATGGGCGGCGACGAAGGCGGCGAGATCGCCAAGTTCGAATTTTGCGTGATGGTAAGGCGAGCGCACCACGCGCAGCCACAATGCATCGGCTGGAATCGCGTCGGCGCCGTAGCGCTCCTCGCCGGTGAGCTTGGCCACGCCGTCCACCTTGGGCACGCGCGCGCCGACGGCGGCGCCAGCCGCGGGCAGGAGGACGCCGGCGTCGGGCGGGATCGGTAGCTCGGCTTGCGCCGCATCGAGCACCGCCTCGATGATCTTCTGGTAACCGGTGCAGCGGCACAGCACGCCGCCTAGCGCGTACTTCACCTGGTCAGCATCGGGTCGTGGATTGCGCGCAAGCAGTTCGGATGCGGCCATGAGCATGCCGGGCGTGCAAATGCCGCATTGCGCCGCGCCGTGCTTGTGGAAGGCGCGCTGCAGCGCCGAAAGCCTGCCGCCCTGCGCCAGGCCTTCGACTGTCACTACCTCGCGCCCCTGCACCTGCGCCACGGCGGTGAGGCAGGAGCACAGCTGCCTGCCGTCGACCAGCACCGTGCAGGCGCCACAGTCGCCGGCGTTGCAGCCGATTTTGGTACCGGTGAGCCCGAAGTCGTCGCGCAATACGTCCGAGAGGCGTTTGGACGGGTTGCCGCGGTATTCGCGCGATTCGCCGTTGACGCGCAGACGCATGACCGCGGCTGCGGAAGCTGCGTTCGGTGCGCTCAAGCGCGCGCTCCCAACTCGTTCAGCACGCGCCGCAGCAGGGTAAGCGCGGCATCGCGCCGATACTCTGCGCTCGCGCGCACGTCGTCGATCGGTGCGAGCGGAGCGAGGTGCGCCGCACGCGCGCTTTCGCCCAGCGTCGCGTCGCAGCGCTGGCCGAGCAGTGCGGCTTCG
>JBBRAI010000120.1:0-4418 GCA_038206915.1 Burkholderiales bacterium
GCGGGCCACGCCGGCTGTCGGAGTTCGATCCCGCGGCCACGCTGAAGAGGCCGCCGGGCAAATCATGATCGCCGTCGATACCAACATCCTTGCTCGCTACTACTGCGACGATCCGGACGACCCGGAATCGAAGCGCCAGCGACCGCTCGCGCGCCGCGTGATGATTGATTCCCCGGCTATCTTCGTGCCGCTGACCGTGATTCTCGAATTCGAATGGGTGATGCGCGGACTCTACGAGGCAGAGCCGGAATCCTTCTGCGAGGCAGTAGGGCACCTGCTAGGCATGCCACACGTCACAGTCGAGCGTTGGGAAGCGGTGAAGGACGCTCTCGATCTGCACCGCCGCGGATTTGACTTCGCCGACGCCCTGCACTGGACTTGCAGCGCCGCCTGCGAGGGGTTTGTCAGTTTCGACGACCGCAAGTTTGTACGCCGCGCCCGTCGTCTGGGTTTGGTCCCCGAGGTGATGCTGCCGCGATAGCTGGCACGTATTGATACTATGCCCACGAAAATCTCCGACCTGCATATCGCGCGCGAAGACCTGCTGCCCGCGCCGCGGGAGCTGCACGCCGATCTGCCGGCAGGCGAGGCCGAGGCCGCGCATATCGCGCGCGATCTGCGGCCTGATGCTGGAAAGCCATCTGTTGGAGGGGAAGCAGGCGATCACCGACAAGCCAGCGGACCTGCGCTACGGACAGAGCATTACCGATGCCTGCATCGACTGGGAGCAGACGGTCGAGGTACTCGACCGCTTGGCTGCCGCAGTCCGGCAGCGGCGCTCACGCCTCGGCCAATAGCTGCTCGATCGTCGCGGCGGCCTGCGCCACATAGCCGCCGCCGAAAAGATTCGCGTGGTTGAGGATGTGGTAGAGGTTGTACAGCGTCTTCCTCATGCGATAGCCGGGGTCCAGCGGCGCGTGCGCGCGGTACGCGGCATAGAAATCCTGCGAAAAACCGCCGAACAGTTCGGTCATCGCGAGATCGGCCTCGCGATCGCCGTGGTACACCGCGGGATCGAAGATCACCGGCGCGCCTTCGGCGGTGAACGCGGCGTTGCCGCTCCACAGGTCGCCGTGCAGCAGCGCGGGCCGCGGCGCATGGCTGCCCAGCAGCTGCGGCAGCGCCTGCAGCAGCGCCTGGCCCCGGTCGTACAGCGCGGCGTGGCCATGCTTCCGCGCCAGGTCGAGCTGCGGCGCGAGGCGCGCGCGGCCGAAAAACCGCGGCCAGGAATCGTCCGGCGGGTTCGCCTGGGCGGTGGCGCCGATGTAGTTGTCACGGCGCCAGCCGAAGCGCTCCCCCGCCATCTGATGCATGCGCGCGAGCTGTTCGCCAAGTCCGGCGTACGCGCGCGGCGCGCCGGCGGCCAGCGCCAGCCATTCGAGCACGAGGAAGGATTTTCCCTGCGCGGCACCGCGGCATAGCGCGCGCGGCACGCGCAGCGGCGAGTGCGCCAGCGCGTCCAGGCCGTCGGCCTCGGCCGCAAACAGGTCGGCGCCGGCCGCGTCGTTGACCTTGACGAACCAGTTGTGGGTGCCATCGCCAATGCGGTAGGCGCTGTGGATGCAGCCGCCGGCGACCGTCTGCGCGTAGCGCAGCGCGATTTGCCGGCCCACGGATTCGCCGAGCTTCGCGCCGATCGCGGCGAGCAGCGCAGCCTCCACCGATGCCCCTAGACGCCGATGAGGCGCGTGTTGGACAGCGACAGGCGCTCGACCAGGATCGCCATGAACGCGCGGTCGAACTTGTGCCTGCAGATATCCGAGGCCCGGTCCAGGTCCTCGTTGCGGATGGTGATCACGCGCGCATCGGAGAGTGTGACGACGTCGGCCGAGCGCACGCTGCCCGAGTCGTGCGAGATATAGGCCATCTCGCCGAAGCATTCGCCGGCATTGAGTATGTTGAGCAGCTTGCCGCGTTTCATCACCTTGACCTCGCCGGAGGCGAGCAGGCAGAAGAAATCACCCGTCTGGCCGTCGAACATCAGCGGTTTGCCCGGCTTGCAATATTCCCAGCTGCTGACGCGCATCACCTCCCACAACTCGGCGTCGCCAAAATGGGCGAAGAACGGCAGCGCGCGCAGGATGTTGAATTTCTCGCTGTCGGCGAAGGACTCTTTCTTCTGCGCCACCGCTTCGCGGCTGATGACCGCCGCGAGGTCGTCGGAGAACTGATCCCAATCGGTGTAACGCTGCTCCAGCTCTTTCTGCATTGCGCGGTGCACGATCGCGTCCACGGCGGCCGGGACTTCCGGGCGCAGGCTCGAGGGCGGTTGCGGCTCGACGTTGGTGATCTGGTACATCATGCTGAAATTGTTCGTCGCCTGGAACGGCAGCTGCCCGGTCAGCATCTGGTACATCACCACGCCGAGCGAGTAGATATCGGTCTGCAGCGTGAGCGGATGCTCCTTGATCTGCTGCGGCGACATGTAGGCCGGCGAGCCGATGCCGCTCACCTGGGTAACCATGCTGGTGGTGATCAGCGCCGAGCCGAAATCGGAAATCTTGATGTCGGTCTCGCCGTGCAGCAGGATGTTGGCCGGCTTGATGTCGCGGTGGATCACGTCCGCGCGGTTGGCGAAGTCCAGCGCCCGGGTGCACTTGAAAACGATCTCGACGATCCGGTCCACCGGCAGCAGGGCGTCCGGATTGCAGTGCGGCTCGAGCGTGCCGCCATCGACGTATTCCATCACCACGTAGCTGATGCCCTCGTCCACCACCGCATCGTAGATCTGCACGATGTGCGGATGCGCGAGCTTGCCGGCGAGCGAGGCTTCGGTGATGAACAGCTTGCGGAACAGATTGCGGTTTTCGTCGTCGCCGAGCGTATCGGGAAACACCACTTTGATCGCGACCTCGCGGTCGGCGAACGGGTCGTGGCATAGGTAGACCTCGCTGGTCGCGCCTTCCCCGAGTTTCTTGACGACCTGGTACTTGCCGATTTTTTCCATCAGCGCCTAATTGTCCGTAACAATACGAGGGGACAATTCCCCTCGTGCTCCCCTAAATCGGCCCGTTGCAAAATGACCATTGCAACGGGTTCTAAGGCAAGCTTTTGCGCGCCTGTCTGATTGCGGCGCGCACGCGCGCGGGCGCGGTACCGCCTACATGGTTGCGGCTGGCTAGCGAACCCTCCAGCGTCAGCAGCCTGAACACGTTGGCGCCGACGAGCGGCGAGAATTTGCGCAGTTCGGCCAGGCCGAGCGCCGCGAGATCGCAGCCGCGCGCATCCGCGGCGCGCACCGCGCGCGCCGCGGCTTCGTGCGCGTCACGGAACGGCAGGCCCTTTTTCACCAGATAGTCGGCGAGGTCGGTCGCGGTTGCGTGGCCTTCGAGCGCGGCGGCGCGCATCGCGCCGGCGTCGACTTCGATGCCGGCGACCATGTCGGTGAACACAGCAAGCGTGTCGGACACCGTGTCGGCGCTGTCGAACAGGGGCTCCTTGTCCTCCTGGTTGTCCTTGTTGTAGGCGAGCGGCTGCGCCTTCATCAGCATCAGCAGCGCCATCAGGTTTCCGGCGGTGCGGCCGGCTTTGCCGCGCGCGAGTTCGGGCACGTCCGGGTTTTTCTTCTGCGGCATGATCGACGATCCGGTGCAGAAGCGGTCGGGCAGGCGGATGACACCGTAGCGCGGGCTCATCCACAGGATGAGCTCCTCGCAAAACCGGGAGAGGTGCGTCATCAGGAGCGACGCGCAGGCGCAGAATTCGATCGCGAAATCGCGATCCGATACTGCGTCGAGCGAGTTGCGGCACACCCCGTCGAAGCCGAGTGCCTTCGCGACCATTTCGCGGTCGATCGGGAATGACGTGCCGGCGAGCGCAGCCGCGCCGAGCGGGAGCTGGTTTACCCGTTTGCGGCAGTCGGCCAGCCGCTGCGCGTCGCGCTCGAGCATCTCGAAATAGGCCAGCAGATGATGCGCGAATGAAACCGGCTGCGCGACTTGCAGATGCGTGAAGCCCGGCATGACCGTGTCGGTGTGCATCTGCGCGACGTCGAGCAACTGTGCCTGCAGCCCCCGGATCAGCGTCAGCGCCTGATCGATCGCCTCGCGCAGGTAGAGGCGCACGTCGGTGGCGACTTGATCGTTGCGCGAGCGTGCGGTGTGCAGGCGCTTGCCTGCGTCACCGACCAGATCGGTGAGGCGGCGCTCGATGTTGAAGTGCACGTCCTCCAGATCGAGCGACCACTCGAAGGCGCCGCTGCGGATATCGTCCAGGATCTGCCCGAGGCCGCGCTCGATCGACTCGAGATCGTCCGCAGTGAGTATGCCCACTGCGTGCAACATCTGCGCATGCGCGAGCGAGCCCTGGATGTCGAACTCGGCGAGGCGCTGATCGAACGCAACCGAAGCGGTGAAACGTTTGACGAGGTCGGTGACCGGCTCGTCGAAGCGACCGGACCAGAGCTGGGTCGTCGGGTC
>JBBRAI010000121.1:0-4399 GCA_038206915.1 Burkholderiales bacterium
ATGGTGGAGTGGAGGAGGATCGAACTCCCGACCTCCGCATTGCGAACGCGGCGCTCTCCCAGCTGAGCTACCACCCCACGAAGGTGCGAATTTTAGCCCCATTCGGGCCCGACGACAATGCGCCGGTTGTTGCCGACCCCGGCGCGGCGATATGATGCGGCATAGGTCTTCCCATCCCTGTCCGGAGCGCGCATGCAGATCAATCCGCCGTTTGGCTACAAAGAAATCGTACCGCTTTACAAGAACAACAAGGTCAGGCTGCCGGCGCCCGGCGTGCTGCCCGAATTCTGCAAGGCGCTCAATGCGATACCGGTAAGCTACAGCGAATTTTCCATAGCCTGCCGCGATTACCCGCTGGTGTTCACCAGCGGCGACAATGGCCAGACCTACGCGCCGGTGGCGGTGCTGGGCCTCAGCAACGGCGAAAATCTGTTCCTCGCCGACGGAGCCTGGGACCCGAGTGTCTATCTCCCCGCCTACGTGCGGCGCTATCCGTTTTGCATGGCGCGCCTGAACCTGGATCAGGTGGAACAGGCCGACCGCCTGATCTGCGTCGAGAAGGATTTTCTCGACGACAAGGGCGAAGCCATGTTCGACGCCGGTGGTGGGGCGTTGCCGAAATGGCAGCCGATCGAAAAGCTGCTGCAGGAGTACGAGGCCGACCTGGAGCGCAGCCGCGAAATGTCGGCGATCCTGTCCGACTATGCGCTGCTCGAGCCGTTCGCGATGCAGGCGAAGACCAACGCCGGCGAGGCGATGAACCTCACCGGAATGCACCGCGTTGACGAAAAGAAACTGGAGTTCCTGAATGCGAGCCAGCTGAAGAACCTGGTGAAGAAGGGCGTGATCGGGCGCATCTACGCCCACCTGATCTCGCTCGACAACTTTGCGCGATTGCTCGATCGCAGAGTCGGCAGGACGGGGAAAGCCTCTTAGCGCGCAGACGCCCGCGCCAGCCGGTCGTTTACGCCCTGCCACTCCGGCACCGACGGCGGCGCTTCCACCAGAATCGCATCGCAGCCCAGCGCATCCAGACGGCGCAGGCTGGCGTAGAGTTGGTGCGCGTAGGGCGCGACCGCGCGCGGCGCTTCCTGCCAATAGACTTCATGCAGGCCTTCGGGTGCTTCGGCGCGCGCCAGCACCGCAAGCTTTTTCGTGCGCATTGCAGCGAGCCTGGCCAGCAATTCCGCTGCGGGCACGACATGCAGCGGAGTGCGCGGCGCGTAGTGGCTGTCCAGCGCGCCGGGCGCGCGCGGCGCGGCCGCGTCGGCCGGCTCCACCTCGGTTCCGATCACCGCCGCAATCTGCGCCGGCGTGATCTGCCCGGGGCGCAGCAGCACCGCGCGCCCGCGCGACAGGTCGATGATGGTGGATTCGATGCCGACTTCGCACTCGCCGCCGTCGAGCACCTGGTCGATCGATTCGCCGAGCTCGGCGCGCACATGCCCGGCGGTGGTCGGACTGATGCGGCCGAATTTATTCGCCGAGGGCGCGGCCACGCCGCTGTAGCTGCGTCCGCCCGCCGCGCCGGCGAAGGCGCGCAGCAATTCCAGGGCGGCCGGATGGCCGGGAACGCGCAGGCCCACCGTGCCCTGGCCGCCGGTGACGCTGTCGGACACGCCTTTAGCGCGCCTGAGCACCAGGGTGAGCGGGCCGGGCCAGAACGCCGCCGCCAGCTTATGCGCCGACTGCGGAATTTCGGCCGCCCACAGCGGCAGCTGCGCGGCGTCGGCCAGGTGCACGATAAGCGGGTGATTCTGCGGCCGGCCCTTGGCGGCGAATATTTTCGCCACCGCCGCCGGATTGGACGCATCGGCGCCGAGCCCGTACACGGTCTCGGTGGGAAAGGCCACCAGGCCGCCCGCCCTGAGGATCGCGGCCGCGCGTTCGATCTCGGATGGAGTGGATACGGGTGACATGGCTGAATATAACCCCCTCTCCCCCGAACGGGGGAGGGGGTCGGGGTGAGGGGATTTGCGCGAGCGCTCCACCCTCACCCCAGCCCTCTCCCTCGAGGGAGAGGGGCAATGGTCAGGAGGTGAGCAGCCGCAGCGCCTCGCGGTACTTCTCCGCGGTCTTGGCGATGATGTCGGCCGGCAGGCGCGGCGCCGGCGCCTTCTTGTTCCAGGGCTGCTTTTCCAGCCAGTCGCGCACGAACTGCTTGTCGAACGAAGGCGGGCTCATGCCGGTCTTGTATTGGGCCATCGGCCAGAAGCGCGAGGAATCCGAAGTGAGGATCTCGTCGATCAGGTAGACCTTGCCCGCGGCGTCAGTGCCGAACTCGAACTTGGTGTCGGCGATGATGATGCCGCGCGTGGCGGCGAATTCCGCGGCCTGGGTATAGAGCGCGATCGACTTGTCGCGCACCTCGCGCGCTGCGTCCTTGCCCACGCGCGCTTCGGCCTCGGCGAAAGAAATGTTCTCGTCGTGCTGACCCGCGGGCGCCTTGGTCGAGGGCGTGAACAGGGTCTGCGGCAGCTTCTCGGCCTCTTTCATTCCCGCCGGCAGCGCGATGCCGCACAGCGCGCCGGTCTTCTGGTAGTCCTTCCAGCCCGAGCCGATGATGTAGCCGCGCACGATGGCCTCTATCGTCAGCGGCTTGAACTTGGTGACCACCATGGCACGGCCGCGCACCTGCTCGCGCTCGGTGGCGTCCTTCACCACCGATTCCGGATCGATGCCGGTCATGTGGTTCGAGAGCATGTGGCCGAACTTGGCGAACCAGAAGTTGGACATGGCGGTGAGGACCTCGCCCTTGCCCGGAATCGGGTCGTCGAGGATCACATCGAACGCGGACAGGCGGTCGGTCTGGATCACCAGCAGTTTGTCCTCGCCCACGGCGTAGATGTCGCGCACCTTGCCGCGGTGCAGGAAAGGCAGGCTCTTAATCGATGTTTGCAGTAGGGTGCTCATTGCGGATTGGCTCGTGGAGAGAAGATTGATCGGACTAAGGCGTCTTTGCGGATTGTAATGTTGTCATTCCGAGTGCAACGAGGAATGACAATGTGTTGGGCGATTAAGAGTAGGAAAAAGCTGATTCCTCGTTACACTCGGAATGACAATGTGTTGGGTGATTCACAGGGCATGGCGCGCGTAACCGCGCATTAGAGCTCCGGCAGCTTCGCCTTCTTCACCGCGTCGGC
This sequence comes from Burkholderiales bacterium, assembly GCA_038206915.1. Classification (GTDB taxonomy): domain Bacteria; phylum Pseudomonadota; class Gammaproteobacteria; order Burkholderiales; family SG8-39; genus 2-12-FULL-64-23. Next base: position 3,144 of record JBBRAI010000121.1, read on the forward strand.
CTGCTTGGCGCGGAATGCCTTGAGGCGCCCGGCCAGTTTGGCGTCGTTGAGCGCGAGCATCGCCACCGTGAACAGACCCGCATTCGCCGCGCCGGCCTCGCCGATCGCCAGCGTCGCGACCGGTATGCCCTTGGGCATCTGCACCATGGACAAAAGCGAATCCAGGCCCTTGAGGTATTTCGAAGGGATCGGTACGCCCAGCACCGGCAGCAGCGTCTGCGCCGCGACCACGCCGGCGAGGTGCGCCGCGCCGCCGGCGCCGGCGATGAACGCCCTGCAGCCGCGCTTTTCCATGTCCTGCATCCACTCGGCCAGTTCGGCCGGGGTGCGGTGCGCCGACAGCGCGCGCGCCTCGTAGCCGACGCCGAAGTCCTTGAGCTGCTGCGCCGCTTCCTTCATCACGTCCCAGTCCGACGTGCTGCCCATGACAATGCCGACGGTGGCCATGCTTCGCTCCGATTGTTTATTTCACGACCTGGGCGAGTTCGCCCTTGGTGTAGCGCTGCGCCATCATTTGCAGCGGCAGCGGTTTGATTTTCGAGGCCATGCCGGCGCAGCCGAACTGCTCGTAGCGCTGCTTGCATATCGCCTTGGCCGCGGCGCGCGCAGGCTTCAGATAATCGCGCGGGTCGAAGGCGCCCTTGTTCTCGTTCAGGAACTTGCGGATCGCGGCAGTCATGGCAAGGCGGATGTCGGTGTCGATGTTGATCTTGCGAACGCCGTGCTTGATCGCTTCCTGAATCTCCTCGACCGGGACGCCGTAGGTCTCCTTCATCTTGCCGCCGTAATCGCGGATCTCGGCGAGCAGATCCTGCGGCACGCTCGACGAACCGTGCATCACCAGATGCGTCTGCGGCAGCAGTTTGTGGATTTCGATCAGCACGTCCATTTTCAGCGTCTCGCCAGTCGGCTTGCTGCTGAACTTGTACGCGCCGTGGCTGGTGCCGATGGCGATTGCCAAGGCATCCAGTCCTGTTGCTTCGACAAACTCGGCGGCCTGCGCCGGGTCGGTCAGGTGCGACAGGCCATCCCCGCCCGCGCCATGTCCGTCTTCAATTCCGCCGAGGCAACCGATTTCGCCCTCGACCGTGACACCCTTCGCATGCGCCATTTCGACGACTTCGCGAGTGACCTTGACGTTGTAATCGAAGCTCGACGGCGTCTTGCCGTCTTCGAGCAGCGAGCCGTCCATCATGACGCTGGTGAAACCCATGTCGATGGCGGACTTGCAGGTGGCAACGCTGTTGCCGTGATCC
>JBBRAI010000122.1:0-4349 GCA_038206915.1 Burkholderiales bacterium
TAGCCCGAAGCCGATTTCCGCCCTAAACAGGGCGCCTGGCGGACGGCTCAGGCGGCCTGTTGCATGGTGTCAGTAATAGGCCTCCCGTCCGGGGTGAAATAGGCCAGCCCGCGAGGTCCGTGAAACAGCGCGATCGCCCCGCTGGCATAGCGATTCACCCGCACCCGCGCCTTGACGTAATGGCAGCGATGCTGATCGGCTGGAATTTGCAGAATCATCCCATCGAAGCGCACGCAGTTGTCGTGACTGACTGTGCGTTCGTACTGCTCGCACAGGATGTCTTCCAGAGCGCCGCCGATCCAGGGGACAAAGGCCGAACCTTGCTCCATTGCCGGCTGTGCAAACTCGGCGTTGAATGCGGGCAAATAGATCTTGGCCAGATATTGATTGGCTTGGGCCATGCTCGTGATGCCCGCCAGCGCCAACTCCTGCGGCAGGCGCCCTTGGTGCGTTCCAAAGGCGCGCTCGGAGCGGCCTCGGGCCTCGGGTGAATAGGCCGGGATCATGTCGATACCCAGCTGCTTCATGGCGCGGCCAAACTGGGTGAGTTTGTTGCGGTCGACCTTCCCATCGGCTTCTGGGGTGTGCCAGTAATGGCTACCCCGGTCACTGTAGAACGAACTGAATAGACCCCGGGCCTCAATGACATCCTGCACGCCCCGGAAGCTACTCGTCGTGCCTTCCTCTTCAACGAAGAACATCGAGTAGTGCTCGCTGGTGGCATCGTCCATGGTGACGATCAAGTCCCACTTGTGCTCGGGCACCCATTCATGGTTGCTGCCATCCTGGTGAATCATTACCCCCGGCAGCGCCGATCGCTCTCGGCGTTTGCGATGGGCGCCGCGTTTCTCGGCTTTGGGCACCAGCTTCGCTTCTTGCAGGCGTATCTTGACCCAGGTGTAGCCGCGCGTGCCGCCTTCGCGTTTGTACCAGCTGTGGAAGTGTTTGACGTTCCAGCCACTGTGCCAGTTTCGATACCGTTGCGTTACAGCCAACACTTCATCGACTGGGGCTCGCCGGTTCGAGACGTGCTCCAGACGCCGGTCAATCAAGCCCTCCAGCCCGTCTGCCTCGTACCTCGACAGATACCGTCGGAAACTGCGCTCGCACATCCCCAGAATCTGCGCCGCCGAGGCCTGCGTCAGCCGCCCCTCGCTCCATCCCTCATACGCTTCCTCAAATCTCATCTTCCGTATCTCCTGTAGCACTTGTGTCGGCGTCATTTCGCACCCCCTTCGGGGCACTATGACAACCGGACAGATGTCGTGCTACAGAACCGGACAGATCACGAGCTCGCGACAAGGAACGGGCGTTCCTTGGCTAAAGCTCGGTTTCCCCTTATAATTCGCCCTCTTTTCGACCGCCGGCGCAGGCGTGCTTTTGCGGCGGTCGATGCCTCAAGAATGGCCAAGTAGCTCAGTTGGTAGAGCAGCGGACTGAAAATCCGTGTGTCGGTGGTTCAATTCCGCCCTTGGCCACCATCCCTTTCTGGCTCGGGGGAATGCATGGTCATAGCAGTGTTGTCTGCGTAAGGGCGGGCTGTGGACTGCAAGCGCCTGCACTTTTCCCGCCACGCTTTCGAGCGCATGTTTCAGCGGGAAATTGATCCGGATGCGGTGGCGCAGCTTGTTTCAAGCGGCGAGGTCATTGCAGATTACCGAGATGACCAGCCTTTTCCCAGCACTTTGATATTGGGGTTTCACCGACGCGAGCCGGTTCACGCAGTCGTTGCGCGCAACCCGCTAACCGGTGATTGCTACCTGATTACGATTTATCGGCCAGATCCCGTGATTTGGGATGAGGCATTCAAGAAAAGGAGAGCGTGATGAAATGCACCATCTGCAAAACCGGCCATACTCACCCCGGCATCACTACCGTCACCTTGCAACGAGACAAGACGGTGGTGGTCATTCGCGATGTCCCCGCCGAAATTTGTGAAGATTGCGGCGAGTATTACCTGAGCGAGCCCGTCGCCCGCCGCGTGTATGCCGATGCCGAAAAAACTGCTCACCGGCATGTAGAAGTGGAAATTCAACGCTATGCAGTGTAGTCCGTTGGCAGCCGCCTAGTTCGTACAGCGGCGAACTGAAAACCCGTGTGTCGGTGGTTCAATTCCGCCCTTGGCCACCATCCCTTTTCAAGCACTTACGCCAAGTTTTGGGCCGGCATTGCGCCAACTTTCGGGGATCGCTATACCGAAAGTTCGCGGGTCGGTATAGATTTGGCTGCCGTTCAAATTTGCTGATATGTTCGCTCGACTGCTTTTGCCTGAGTGAGGCTTGTCGCGCACTTTGGGTAATTCAAACCGCGCAGACAACATGCCGCGGAAGAGGCGGGAATGACTGACCAGTTTATCTGCTCTCGATTTCGTGCTTAATCGCTATGCCGGTATCAGCAATTCGATCATACTTCCAAGCATGTCAATTTCCAGCAACGTCTAATGAAAACAACGCTTTCATGGCTCTTTGCCTTGGGCGGATTGTTTATGGGCAACCTTGCTTGCGCTGGAACTATTGAGGCTGGCCGCCTTGCCGCCATCGATGCCCACGCCTTGGCCGCGACCGCTCAATCTGAAGCGGCGATTCGGACCCTTGCGCAGTATCTTAGTGCCGAGACGAATAGCGATACTGAAAAAGCCCGTGCAATATTTCGCTGGGTCGCGGATCGTATTGCCTACGATGCCAAGAGCTTTTTGAACAAGACAAGCTCCAGCGCTGATCCTGACGCCGTATTCCAATCGCGCCTTGCAGCCTGCGCCGGTTACGCTGCATTGTTCGAGCGCCTGGCCAAGGAGTCCGGGTTGGAAGCTGTCACCATTCATGGCTACGCAAAGGGCGTTGGCCACATAACCGGAAGCAGCATGGCTGAGCCAAATCATGACTGGAATGCGGTAAAAATTGACGGCAAATGGCAACTCGTTGATGCGACCTGGGGCAGTGCCTATGTAAGCGATGGTGCTGCTGTAAAGAGATTCAGCGAAACGTTTTTCTTGCCGCCGCCAGAACAGCTTGCCTTCTCGCACCTCCCGCAAGACGCCGCGTGGCAACTTCGATCGGAGCACGTGCTATCCAAGGCAGAGTTCGAGTCCCTGCCAGAAATTAATGCGGCCTTTTTCAACCTCGGGATTGATCCGTCTGACGTATGGAAAACCCTGAAGTCGAAGGAATTCAAAGGTGAGCTGGTTCATACTTTCGACCTACCCGCTGGCGTGGCAAAGGTGCGCAATACCCCTTTGTCCTATCAGCTTCCGGCCGGAAGCACGCAGCACTTTGAAATCGTGTCAGCCTCGTTCGAGAAGATGGCTGTCGAATACAACAAGAAGTGGTTACCGATGCGAAAAGACGGTGACGTGTTCTCCATCGACATCGTAGCCAACTCCAAAGGCGAACTGTCCGTGAACGGAAAGACACCAACATCAAAGAAGCATGCTGCGGTTTTGGAATATATCGTTGACTAGACCGGCCAGAAACAAAGGCGGTACGTTTCGATTTCGATAAACCTTTCGATAAACCCTGCCAGCGGACAATCAGATGTATTCCCGCGTTCTGACTTTCTCATTCCGCACCAAGGGCAATTGCGGAAATTGTTCAGGCCCGGCTGCTTGGCCGGGCCGGTCACCCCGCCGGGGCACTCAAGCCGCCATGCTGAGAAATTGCGCGCCGATCGCGCCCACCTTGACGTAAATCAGCGCGCCTTCGGCACCGGTATAGGGGGTGTGACGGCTCCAGCGCGGACTGCGCAGCCAGGTGCCGGCCGGATACTCACCATTCTCGTCGCGGAACACGCCCTCGAGCACAAGGATCTCCTCGCCACCCGGGTGCTGATGCGCATTGAAGCGCGTCTCGGGCGCCCAGCGCACCAACGCCGTGCTGACGCCCTCGTGCTCGTGCAGCGGCATCACCGACAGTCCGCCAACCATGCCCGGATACCACTGCGCGGCCGCCGTATCGACACAGACGCCCCGCGTGTCTCCTGCCGCAAACTGCCAGAGCTTGACGAACAGTGTGCAGCCCTCGCGCGAGAAAGGCGCGTGACTGGAGCCCGGCGGATTGCGCAGATACGTGCCCTTGCAGTAGTCACCGCGTTCATCGGAAAAAGTCCCGTCAAGTACGAGGATCTCTTCCCCCCCGCCGTGCACATGCCGCTCAAAATGCGAGCCGGCGGCATAACGAACGATACTGGTCGCGCGCGCCACCTCCCCGCCGATGCGATCGAGCATGCGCCGGTCTACACCCGGCAGCGGCGAAGCTGTCCAGACCGCCTCTTCTGCGCTTTGCACCACGCGCAGGTCAAAATCACTGTTCAGGTTCATGGCGGCAGACGGTACATCAAGCGCAGGACCGTCCGCA
>JBBRAI010000123.1:0-4077 GCA_038206915.1 Burkholderiales bacterium
ATCGCGGCCCTGGCGACGGGCGCGGCGCTCGGCGCGCCTATAGCGGCGAACGCTGGGAATAAAGAACAAGCGACAGCCCCGGTGGTTCTGGCTGCCGCCGCAACGGCCGTGGCCGAAGGGGAGGTAAAAAGGGTAGACAAGGGCTCCGGCACCGTAACGCTCAAGCACGGTCCGATCCCCAGTATCGACATGCCGGCGATGACCATGGGTTACCGCGCCAAAGACAAGTCGATGGCCGAGCAGCTGAAGCCCGGCGACAAGATTAAGTTCGAGCTCGGGAATGTCGGCGGCGTGTACACGCTGATCCGTGTCGAGAAGGTGAAATGAGCCGCGCGCCGGCCGCGGATAGAAGGAGATTGTAATGTTGATGAAATTGGCCCGGGATTTTCGACGCGTCTCCTCGGTTGTGGCGCTGGCGGCCGTGTTTTCAGCGACTCCCGTGCGCGCGCAGAACCAGCCGGCGCAGTACGCCGGCGGCACTGCGCTCGCCGCACTGGTCGACGAGGCACTGAAGAACAATCCGGAACTGCGCGCGGCCGCGAAGGAGACTGAGGCCGCGAATCAGCGTGTGCGACCGGCGGGTGCGCTGGAGGACCCGATGCTGGAAGCGGGTTTCATAAACCTGCCGATACAGCCGCTGCGCTTCAATCGCGAAGACATGACGATGAAAATGCTCGGGCTGTCACAAAAGCTGCCCTATCCGGGCAAGCGCGCGCTACGCGAACAGATGGCGGCGCAGGACGCGGAAACGCTGGGCCATGGCTTGCGCGAAACCAGGAACCGCATCGTGCGTGAGGTCAAGCTCGCCTATTTCGATCTCACGCTGACGGACGCGACTGTTCGTCTACTCAATAGCAACAGGCAGATTCTGGAGCAGTTCATGCGCATCGCCGAAAGCCGCTATTCAGTGGGCCAGGCGGCGCAGGCCGAGGTGTTCAAGGCGAATACCCAGCTTGGCCGCATGTCCGAGGAGTTGCTGCGCATGGAGCGCGAGCGCCCGGTTATGGGAGCCGAACTCGCGCGCCTGCTCGGTCGGCGCGGAAGCGTAACGCCGATCGCGGTGGAACTGCCCGGCCTCGGCGAGGCCGGGCTTGCCCTCGAAGCACTGCAACAGATTGCGTTGCGCGAGCGCCCGCAATTGCTCGGGCTGCAAAGCGCTATCGAGCGTAGCGCCAAGGCTCTGGAACTTGCGCGCAAGGAGAAGAACCCCGATTTCGACGTGCGCTTTTCCTACGGCCAAAGGGAGCGGGACCTCACCGGCACGCCGCGCCAGGACGTGATGAGTCTTACTGTTGCGATGAATCTTCCGGTATGGCGGGCGGACAAAATCGAACCGCGCATCGCCGAAGCACAGGCGATGCGCGACCAGGCGCTGGAAATGCAGCAAGCGCAACAAAACGAAGTGCTGGCCAAGTTGCGTCAGCAGGTCGCGATCATCGAGCAGAGCCGAAAGTCGGTGCACCTGTACGAAACCGCCATCCTGCCGCAGGCGCGGCTCGCGGTCGAGGCGACGCTCGCCGCTTACCAGGTGAGCCGCGTCGACCTGCTGATGTTGCTCGACAGCCAGATGAGCTTGTACGGCTACGAGATCGGCCGCGCCAAGGAATTGGTCAACTTCAACAAAGCACTGGCCGAGATCGAATTCCTGACCGGCAAGCAGACGTCTGTACTTGAGAACCCCAAGGAAAAACAATGAAACGCATGGCCTGGATCCTTTCTTCCCTGGTATTGGTCGCTGCGTCGCTCGCAGCCGGTTACTGGTGGGGCGCGAATCGCTCGGCCTCGGCCGAGCGCAGGGCCGCTGCCGGCGAGACTGCTCCCGGCTCGAGTCCCAAAGCTGCCGCCGGCGCAGCCGCGATCCCGGCGGCCACTTCCTCCGCGACTGACGCCAAACGCCGCATCCTGTACTACCGCAATCCGATGGGCCTGCCCGACACTTCGCCGGTGCCAAAAAAAGACCAGATGGGCATGGACTACATCGCCGTCTATGCGGAAGAAGATGAGCGCGCCGCCACTGGCGCTCCGCTGGTCAAACTCAGCCTGGACAAAGTGCAGAAGCTGGGGGTGAAAACGGAAGTCGTCGCCTTGCGCGATCTCAGGAACACGGTAAGGGCGGTGGCGACGGTGCAGGCAAACGAGCGCCTGCTGCACACCATTACCCCGAAATTCGACGGCTGGATCCAGAAGCTTTACGTCAATACCACCGGGCAGACGGTGCATAAGGGGGAGGCGCTGATGGACGTGTACAGCCCCGACCTGATCGCGGCGCAGCAGGAATATCTGATCGCGCGCAGGGGTGTACAAACGCTTGCCGGCGGCAGCGCCGAAGTGCAGGCGAGCATGCAGCGGCTGGTGGACAGCGCCCTGCAGCGCCTGCGCAACTGGGATATTTCGGATACCGAATTGCAGAACCTGACGCGCGATGGCAAGACCACCCAGTACATGACGCTGCGCTCGCCCGCAAACGGCGTGGTACTGGAAAAAATGGCGGTCCAGGGCAAGCGCTTCATGGCCGGGGAGGCCATGTTCCAGGTTGCCGACCTGTCGCAGGTGTGGCTGCTGGCGGAGGTGTTCGAACGCGACCTCGCGCATGTGCGCGTCGGGCAGTCGGTGCAGGTCAAGGTCGATGCCTATCCGGACAAAGCGTTTGCGGGCAAGGTGACCTTCATCTATCCGAGCCTTAACAACGAGACGCGCACGGCCAAGGCGCGCATCGAGCTCGCCAATCCGCAGGCTCTGCTCAAACCCGCCATGCATGCGCGGGCGGAGTTCAGCTCGATTCACTCCAAATTGCAGTCGGTGACCGTGCCCGATTCCGCGGTGCTGGACACCGGCACGCGGCAACTGGTGTTGGTGCAGCGCGGAGAAGGCCGGTTCGAGCCGCGCCCGGTCAAACTGGGCGCGCGCGGCGACGGTTACATCGAAGTGCTGGAGGGCGTCAAGGCCGGCGAGACCGTGGTGGTCAGCGCGAACTTCCTGATCGACGCCGAAAGCAACCTCAAGGCGGCATTCAGCGGCTTCGGCCAGAGCGCGGAGCGCGCAGTCCCGGCGCCGCAAGGCGAGACAAAGGCCGGCGCGCCGGGTTCCGGCGCGACGCAGGCGACGCATCGCGGAGAAGGCAGGGTAGAGGCGGTGGATGCCGCCCAGGCCAGCATCACCGTCGCGCACGGCGCGATCGCCAGCCTGAAATGGCCGGCGATGACCATGGATTTCAAGGTGAAAGATGCGACGCTGCTGCGCACGCTGAAGCCGGGCGAGTGGATAGTGTTCGACCTGGCCGGCGAGCCCGGCGGCGAGTACACCATCGTTCGCGTCCAGCCGTCCACTGCATCGAAGCCGGCTGCGGCGGCTCAGCCGGCCGGCGACGTGCCCCAGGGGCGCTGACATGCTCGGACGCATCATCGAATGGTCAGTGCGCAACGTCTTCATTGTGCTTCTGGGCGCGCTGTTGGTGGTTGCCGCGGGCGTCTATGCGGTGATGCGCACGCCGCTGGACGCGATCCCGGACCTGTCCGACGTGCAGGTGATCATCTACGCCGAATATCCCGGCCAGGCGCCGCAGGTGGTGGAAGACCAGATCACCTACCCTTTGAGCACGGCCATGCTCTCCGTGCCCAGGTCCAGGGTGGTGCGCGGGCTGTCGGTGTTCGGTGCGTCCTTCATCTACGTCATATTCGAGGACGGTACCGACATCTACTGGGCGCGCACGCGGGTGCTGGAGTACCTCAACTTCTCTTCCGGCCGCATGCCGCGCGGGGTCACGCCTACGCTGGGGCCGGCAGCCAGCGGCGTCGGCTGGGTGTACCAGTATGCCGTGCTCGCGGCGAACCGTTCGCTGGCGGAGTTGCGCACCATCCAGGACTGGTTCGTGCGCTACCAGCTCACCAAGGCGCAGGGCGTGGCCGAAGTGGCCAGCGTTGGCGGCTTCGTGCAGACCTACCAGGTCACGGTGGAGCCGAGGAAGCTGCAGGCCTACGGCATCCCGTTGATGAAAGTGGTCGAGGTGATACGCGCCAGCAACCGCGACGTCGGTGGCCGAGCGCTCGAGATGGCGGAAACCGAATACGTGGTGCGCGG
>JBBRAI010000124.1:0-4040 GCA_038206915.1 Burkholderiales bacterium
CGATGAATATTGCCGCGCCAACTGGTAGGATGGGTGCAAGACCAATCCCGCATTGAACCGGCAGCTTCGTTCGGCGCGCCGGGGCGATGCGCGTCAGGAGCACGCAGTGGCGACCGAATCCCGGGCGAATTTCCGATACACCCTTTACAACACGATCTGGAGCGGCCGCTTCGACGCGAAGCCGGGCTGGAAGGCCGGCGCAATCAGGTTGCTGCGCATGGTCCTGGTTCTCGCGCGCGACGTCGCCTACGGCCAGCTCACCATGCGCGCGACCGGCCTGGTGTTCACCACGCTGCTGTCGCTGGTGCCCCTGCTCGCGCTCAGCTTCTCGGTACTCAAGGCCTTCGGCGTCTACAACCAGATCGACCCGATTTTGCTCAAGTTCCTCGCGCCACTGGGCGAGAAAAGCGCGGACGTGAGCAAATGGATCATCAAATTCATCGAGAATCTCAACGTCACCGTGCTCGGATCGATCGGCCTCGCGCTGCTGATCTATACGGTGGTATCGCTGATGCAGAAGATAGAGGAATCGGTCAATTTCATCTGGCATGTGCCGCAATTGCGCAGTTTTGCGCGCCGCTTCAGCGGTTACCTGAGCGTGCTCCTGATCGGGCCGGTGCTGCTGTTCTCGATTATCGGCATCGCCGCCACCATCATGACGACCCCCCAGGTGCAAAGCCTGCTCGCGACCAAACCCCTGGGCGGCGTGGCCTATGCCCTGGGCCAGACGATCCCGGTGTTTTTCGTCATCGGCCTGTTCGTGTTCGCCTATCGCTTCGCCCCCAATACCAGGGTGCGCATGCACGCCGCGCTGGCCGGCGGGATTGTTGCCGGGATGCTGTGGCAGGCCGCGAGCTGGGCTTTCGCCGAATTCGCACGCACCTCGACCCAGTACGCCGCGATCTATTCGAGCTTCGCCATTTTCCTGCTGTTCCTGATCTGGCTCTATCTGAACTGGCTGATTCTGCTGCTCGGCGCGAGCATCGCGTTCTACATCCAGCATCCCGAATACCTGGTGCTGGAGCAGGGCGAACCGCGCCTGAGCAACCGCATGCGCGAGCGCGTCGCGCTGATGATGATGTACATGATCGGCAAGAGCTACAGCGATGGCACCCCGCCTTGGACCTTCTCCGACTTCACCCAGCGGCTGGGTGTGCCCACCTACGCGCTGCAGATGGTGCTCGTCGCGCTGGAGCAAGGCGGCATGCTGGTGCAGACCGGCGACGACCCGCCCGCCTACCTGCCCAGCCGCGATCTTGGATCGATCGCGCTCAAAGACCTGCTGCTCGCCCTGCGCACGGCCGGCGAAGAGCATTATCTGGGGCCGGAGGCGGTGCCCGCGCCGGCGGAAATAGAATCGCTTCTGGCCAATGTGGACCTGGCGTTCGCGCAACAGCTGGGCGAACTTACGCTGCGGGATCTGGTAGTGCCGGCGACCCCTGCGAGCTGAAAAACGCGGCGGATTTCAATTCGCCGCGTTTCTTTTCAGCGCCCATTCCTTCACCAAGCCGTAAATCGCTGGAATCACCACCAGCGTGAGGATGGTCGAGGAAATCATCCCGCCCACCATCGGTGCCGCGATGCGGCGCATGACTTCGGAGCCGGTGCCGCTGCCCCACATGATCGGCAGCAGTCCTGCCATGATCGCCACCACGGTCATCATCTTCGGCCGCACGCGCTCGACCGCGCCTTCCATGATCGCGTCGTAGAGGTCGGCTAGCGTGGCCCTGGCGCTTTGCGCGGCGCGCTCCGCCCTGATGGTCGCCCAGGCTTGATCGAGATAAATCAGCATCACGACGCCGGTCTCGGCCGCGACGCCGGCGAGCGCGATAAAGCCCACCGCCACCGCCACGCTCATGTTGTAGCCGAGCAGCCACATCAGCCACACCCCGCCCACCAGTGCAAACGGCACCGACAGCATGACGATGACCGTCTCGGTCATGCGCCTGAAGTTTAGGTACAGCAGCAGGAATATGATCAGCAGCGTGAACGGCACCACGACCGCAAGCTTGGCCTTGGCGCGCTCCATGTATTCGAACTGGCCGCTCCAGGTGGCGTAGTAACCGGCCGGGAACTTGACCTGCTCGCGCACTGCCTTCTGCGCGTCGTTGACATAGCCGCCGATGTCGCGGTCGCGGATATCGACAAAGATGTACGCAGTCAGCAGCGCGTTCTCAGTGCGAATTGCCGGCGGCGCCTGCATCAGGCTCACGCGCGCGACCTGTCCCAGCGGAATCATGTCGCCGCCCATGATAGGCACCAGCACCTGGCTAGCGATGGCCTGCGGATTCTGCCGCAGTTCGCGCGGATAGCGCACGCTGACGCCGAACCGCTCCAGACCCTCCACTGTGGTGGTCACCATCTCCCCGCCCAGGGCGGTGCCGATCACGTCGAGCAGCTCACCGACGTTCAGGCCGTAGCGCGCCAGTTCTACGCGGTCGGGCTCGATGTCGAGGTAATAGCCGCCGGTGACGCGTTCGGCATAGGCGCTGGTAGTGCCGGGAACGTTTTTCACCACCGCCTCGATCGCTTTCGCCAGCTTCTCGATTTCAGTCAGGCTCTTGCCGAACACCTTGATGCCGATGGGGGTGCGGATGCCGGTAGCGAGCATGTCGATGCGCGCCTTGATCGGCATGGTCCATGCGTTGGAAACACCCGGAAGCTGCACCGCCTGGTCCAATTCGGCGATCAGTTTGTCCATGGTCATGCCCGCGCGCCACTGGGCTTCAGGCTTCAGGTTGATCACCGTTTCGAACATTTCCAGCGGTGCCGGATCGGTGGCGGTGGCGGCGCGACCGGCTTTGCCGAACACCGATTCCACTTCCGGAAAACCCTTGAGTATCCTGTCCTGGGTTTGCAGCAGTTCCGCCGCCTTGGTCACCGACAGCGACGGCAGCGTGGCGGGCATATAGAGCAGCGAACCCTCGTTGAGCACCGGCATGAACTCGCTGCCGATCTGCGTCGCGGGATACGCAGTCAAACCCAACGCGACCACGGCGGCGCCGATGGTAAGTTTCTTCCAGCGCATCACCCAGGCGATCACCGGGCGGTAGATCCAGATGAGGAAGCGATTGATCGGGTTCTTCTTCTCCGGCATGATCTTGCCGCGGATGAACAGCAGCATCAGCACCGGCACCAGCGTGATCGACAGCAGTGCCGCCCCGGCCATGGAGAAGGTCTTGGTGTAGGCGAGCGGCGTGAACATCCTACCTTCCTGCGCTTCGAGCGTGAACACCGGCAGGAAGGACACGGTGATTATCAACAGACTGAAGAACAGCGCCGGGCCGACCTCGCGGCAGGCGGCTATCATGATCTGTAGCCGCGGCGCGTCCGGCGGCGCGCGCTCCAGGTGCTTGTGCGCATTTTCGATCATGACGATGGCCGCATCCACCATGGCGCCGATGGCGATGGCGATGCCGCCCAGGCTCATGATGTTGGAGGTGAGCCCCATCAGGTGCATCGCGATCATCGCGATCAGCACACCGATCGGCAGCATGACAATGGCCACCAGTGCGCTGCGCGCATGCATCAGGAACACGATGCACACCAACGCCACGATTGCACTTTCCTCGATCAGCGTGCGCTTCAGATTATCGATGGCGCGATAGATCAGGTCGGAGCGGTCGTAGACCGGCTGTATCGATACGCCCTGCGGCAGGCCGGACGCGATTTCGGCGATCTTGGCTTTTACGTTGCCGATAACGTCGAGCGCGTTTTGGCCGTAGCGCGCCATGGCGATGCCGGCGACCACTTCGCCTTCGCCATTGAGCTCGGTCACGCCGCGGCGCTCGTCCGGCACCAGTTCGACGCGCGCGATGTCGCGGATCAGCACCGGCGTGCCCTTGTCCGCCTTCAGCACCAGGTTCTCGATGTCGGACACGCCGCGCAGATAGCCGCGTCCGCGCACCACGTATTCGGTTTCCGCCATCTCGAGCGCTCGGCCACCGACGTCGCGGTTGCTGGCGCGTATCACCTCGACCACTTTCATCAACGGGATGCCGTAGGCCTGCAGCTTCCTCGGCTCCACCGTGACCTGGTAG
>JBBRAI010000125.1:0-4029 GCA_038206915.1 Burkholderiales bacterium
CCCGAGCCGCTGGGCGATTTCATGGCCTTCACGCCGGGCTCGCGCAAGCAGCAGAACTGGCCCTCGACCGTATCCTATGTCGCGCGCCTGATCATGCACCGCTATGCCATGCTCGGCATCCTCGACGAATTCGGCATGCCGGTACAGACCATGGGCATCCTCGAGACGCCGGCGAAAGGCGCCGCGCCTAAGATGAAAGGCATGAAGTGCCCCGAGTGCGGCAACTACGCCGTGATCAAGAAAGACGGCTGCGACTTCTGCTCGGCCTGCGGCTATGTGGGGGTTTGCGGATAGTCGCCCGGGTCAATATCAGCAAGTCTGCTCGACGCTGCTTGATAAGCGGCAGATAATGACTGCGTAGATCGCCAGCTGCGGCCGTTTGTGATGGCGGAACTTCTTCGGGGGCTCCGCCATTTTTGTGCCTATCGTTCAGATGAACATTGCAGATCGTGCGTCGGGACGGGTCATACCCCGCCCAGTTCCGCCTGACCCAGAGCGCTCATACCGCACTGCCGAATCCCTGGTCCTGCGACCCCGACGGCGCCTGCAGGCCGGCGAGCAGGCAGCCTTGCGCCACAGGCCCCTTGGGCAGCAGCAGGTAGAGATGTTTGATGCCGCCTTTGTGATGGAAGTGCTCTTCGAGCGCGTCGTGCAGGTCGCGCGCGCGCATGACGGATTCTCCGCTGCGAGCGTAGAGGCTTTGCAATGCGCGTACGACTTGCCAATGGTCTTCGGTCAAAGTCAGACCTTCCTTGCGCGCCAGTTTCTCGGCGTCGTCGGGGGACCAGTCGACGGGGGCATGGGGGAAATCAGTCAGAGGCTTGGTCTCGTAACCGGGGCGTGTGGAACCATCGGTACCTTGGATCATGATCTGCCTCCTTTCATTCGACAAGTCCATTTAGCGCCGGCAGTACGTGGCGGGCCTTGCGCCGCCACTCGGGATCGATGCCGTCCGTGCGCAGAGGGCGGCTCGAAATCTCACTATCTGCTCTTTTGCGCGATCAATCAAACGGCCGCGGCCGTTTGTGCTAAAAATGCGGGGCGCGAATTGTCCATTGATCGGTCGCGGCGCAGAAAACCTGCTTGCGCCTGCTCCGGCCTGAGCGTAGGCTTTTCGGACACAGGGGGCGCTATGCGTCAAAACTAATAGGGGAAGTCATGACTATAGTTTCGCAGATTCTCGATTTGAAAACCGACAAGACCATCCACACCACCAGCCCGGCGGCGACCGTGTTCGAAGCGATCAAGCTGATGGCCGAGAAGAACATTGGCGCGCTCCTGGTCATGGAGGGCGATAAAGTCGCCGGGATAATCACCGAACGCGACTATGCGCGCAAAGTCGCGCTCATGTCGCGCTCTTCGAAGGACACCCCGGTGCGCGACATCATGACAGGCCATGTCAGGTACGTGCGGCCCGGCCAGACGAGCAATGAATGCATGGCGCTGATGACCGAGGGCCACCTGCGCCACCTGCCCGTCATGGACAAGGACAAGCTGATTGGGGTCCTCTCCATCGGCGACCTGGTGAAAGACGTTATCTCCGAGCAGAAATTTATTATTCAGCAACTCGAGCAATACATCGCCGGCGACCGCAGCTGAGCCGCCTGGCGCATTCCCGCTCCGCGGCGGATCGGCCGGCAAACCGCGCCGGCTCTGCTTCTCCGGCCTGCGCGCTCGATTCTTGGGCAAGGCTGAAACACCTGCTTGCAGCCCGGATCGCCAGCCGGCGGCAGCGGCCGGCACTGCCGCCAACCCGCGCTATGATTCGGTCGTGCGTATCGCGCAGCCTGCTCGCCGTCTGTCGCATGCACCATCTTCCACGATACATACGGACAAATTCATGTCGGACCTGACAGTCGAATACATCAACAGCCGTCCCGGCTGGGTGAAGGAAATGGGCATCGTCATCCTCAGCGCCACGCCGGACGAAGTCACTTGCGAGTGGGAAGTGACGCAGAAGCATCACCAGGGCTATGGAATCGTGCATGGCGGCGTGCATTGCGGCGTAATCGAGACCCTGGCTTCGGTCGGCGCGGCGGTGGTGGCGCATCCGCGCGGTCAGCGCGTAGTCGGACTGGAAAACAACACTTCCTTCATCCGCGCCGTGCGTTCGGGCAAGCTGCACGCCGTGGCGCGGCCGGTCACGCGCGGCCGCAGCAGCCAGGTGTGGGAAGTGTGGATACGCGACGCGCAGGAACAATTGGTCGCGCAGGGCCGCGTTCGGCTGCTGTGCGTGGACGAAAACAAGGCGCTGGGCTGATCGTGGGCGAAACGCGCACGCCGGTGCCCAGGGAGCGCTACGTCGCGCCAGCACTGATCGATTTCGCCGAATCGCTGCTGAAGGCGGCGAAGATGCCGAGCGACCGCGCGCACGACGTCGCCGACATCCTGGTCGAGGGCGATCTGCTCGGCCACGACACGCACGGACTGCAACTGTTGCCGACCTACCTGCAGCACATCGAAGCCGGACACCTGCAGGTCGCGGGCGAGCCGGTAACCCTTAACGATCATGGCGCCGCGCTCGCCTGGAACGGCCAGCGCCTGCCCGGCCCCTGGTTGGTGCTGCGCGCGATGGAGATCGCCACCGAGCGCGCGAAGCAATACGGCAGCGGCACGGTGACCATAGGCCGCAGCCATCACATCGCCTGCCTCGCCGCCTACCTGAAGCGCGCCACCGACCAGGGCCTGGTGATGCTGCTGCTGTCCTCGGCACCAGCCGGCGCGAGCGTCGCGCCTTTCGGCGGCCTGCGCGCGGTGTTCTCGCCCAGTCCGCTCGCGATCGGCTTTCCAACGAGCGACCAGCCGGTGCTAGTCGATGTGTCCGCGTCCATCACCACTAACGGGCTGACCAGCCGCCTGCACAAGGAGGGCAAGCGCCTCGCGCATCACTGGCTGATCGACGCGGACGGCGTAGCCAGCGACGATCCGGCGGTGCTGCAGGCGCCGCGCAAGGGAACGATATTGCCGCTCGGCGGGCTCGACGCCGGCCACAAGGGCTACGGACTGGCGCTACTGGTGGAGGCGCTTACCGCGGGCCTCGCCGGCCACGGCCGCGCCGATCCGCTGGAGCCGCTCGGAGCCAGCGTGTTCCTGCAGATCCTCGACCCGCAGGCCTTCGGCGGCAGCGACGCGTTCCGCCGCCAGATGGATTGGGTATCCGAGGCCTGCCTGAGCAATCCGCCACGGCCGGGTTTCGAGCACGTGCGTTTGCCCGGTCAGAACGGCCTCGCGCGGCGCGAGCGACAGCTGCGCGAGGGCGTGGCGCTGGAACCATCGATCCTGCCGACGCTTGCGCCTTGGGCGGAGAAACTCGGCGTCGCGCTGCCCGTGTCAGCCTAGGCGCCCGGAATCAGGCGCGCAGCCGCCTTCGTCCCGCGCGATACGCTCACTGCGCCAGATCGAGTTTGACCAGCTCGGACACATAGTCATTGTTCTTGTCCGTCCACACGAAGCGGACGATCGACTTGGCTTTCGGCGCGTACCAGTAGGTCGCCGTGGCGCTCCAGTTCCGGCCCGTGACGGTGTTCAGATAGCCGCTCGCTTCCAGTCTGTACGCTTCGAACTCGCCGGCAGGCACCTTGACCGATTCCATGGCTTTGACCTCGACGTCGAGCTGCGCCCCACCCTTCACGCCGTTTTGTTTGTTCAGCCACTGCGTCTTGAAGTCCCACTTCTTCCCGACCTCCAGCGGGAAGCGCAGCAGCTGGTAGCCCGGATCGGATGCCATGCGGGGACTATCGAGTCCCGTGAGATCCGGCGTCATTTTCCCGGGGCTGCCGTTGACGGCGATATCGATATTCGCCGGTGAGATGGCAGTGACCACCGTCTCCTCCGCAAACAGCAGCTTCTTGGTGTACCCGTCGTAGCGCTCGACTTTCCACTTGTCGCCGACTTTCAGCGCGGGACGATCGGCCGGCGTGTTCTCGGCCATGCCGAATTTCGGCAGCACCGTCGCGGCAATCGCCGCCATGATCAGGAAAATTCTGCTCCTTGTCGCATCCATGGTGTCTTCCCCTTCCTCGATAAATT
>JBBRAI010000126.1:0-3592 GCA_038206915.1 Burkholderiales bacterium
GCGCACCTGCCAGTCGCTCGGGTAGGCCGTGAGGTAGCTGCCCCCCATGCGCAAGATGGTGAAATCGTCGCGCGTCCTCCGGTTGCCCGAGGTCAGGTAGGAGTAGCGATCCATCGCGCCATCGACGTTAGTGTAGCGCGAGCCCAGAGGTACGTTTTGCGCGATGCCGATGTTGTAATCGAATATCTTGCCGGGACTCTGTTTCTGCCCGGTATAGGTCAGGCTCAGCGGCCGCGTGGTATAGGGCACGCAGGCGGCGATCGCGGGCGTCGGCGGATCGATGCCCGAGGGCACCCCGCTAGTGGTGCAGGTCGAATTGATGTACTTGTAGTCCAGTCCGAATATCAGCTTGGAGCTGTATTCGCCGCTGCGTGCAAAGTAGTGGTTCCAGCGCACGCCGAACACATCGCCCTTGCCGACGATGCCCAGGGCCCCGCCCAGCGTGGGCGAGCTGCTGGGGGTGTTCACCCCCGAATTGCCGTAGATCAGATCGAGGCTGTCGCCCAATCCGTAGAAGGGCACGCGATAGCCCAGGCTGAAGATGTCGACCTTCACCCCCGCCGGGGCGTCGGCCGAAGTCGTGTAAGCCAGCGTGAGCGTGTGGTCGAGCTTGAACAGGTTGCCGTTCTGGTAGGCCACGCCTACGCGCGACACTCCCGTGGCCGCGGTGCCGGTGGAATCCGCGGTGACATAGACGCGCTGCGGATTCTCCTCCTTGACCACCACTTTGGCGTCGACCTTGCCCTCGTCCTCGCTCACGCCGAGGGTTACCTCCACCTGCTTGGCCGGGCTCTCGTTCGCGAGCTGGATCGCCTCGGACATCTTGCGCAGGTTGGGTGCCCTGCCTTCCTTCAGCGCGGGCAGACTCGCGCGGATATTGGCAACGTCGAAGTATTTGTTGCCGCTGATCACGACTTTGCCGATCACCCCTTCGGTGACCTGCAGACGCACTACGCCGCTGGTGAGCTCCTGTTCCGGCACGTACACCTGCACCGTGCTGTAACCGGCGCGCCGGTATGCGCTCTCCAGGGCTTCGAGCGCCTTCTGGATATCGCCATAAACCCGCTTCTGACCCGCCAGCGGCGCGACGATGCGCTGCACCTCGTCCGCAGGCAGCAGCGTGTTGCCTTCGATCTGGAAACGGGCGATGTCAAAATGCTCGTCCTGGGCAAGGCACGGCGAAACCATCAGAGTCGCCAGCGACAGGCCCAGGGCGCCGATTGAGACAAACGCTTTTCCCCTTGCGATCATTTGCCGATTGCGATCCTGAGCCGCGCGCAATGCGCAACGTACTGCGGTTCGTAAAATTTTAGCCAGCACCCTAGCCCAGCACAACAGCTCATTTGGCCTGGGGACGAATATTGACCCGATTTCCTGCGCATAGCACGATATTTCTTAAACTAGCGGATATGCCTGTGGCCTCGATACAGGTGCGAAGTTCGCGCCCTTACCAAACCGCTGACAGATGAGCTGCTCCCCACGCAGCGGCTGCGCGGACCGCGGGTGACGTAGAATCGGCGCAATTCACCGGACCTCATGAGCAAGTTACTCTACGCTTGGGAATTAGGCGGCGCCTTCGGCCACATCGGCGCCTTTCTGCCGCTTGCGCGTGTGCTGCGCGCGCGCGGGCATGAGCTGTGTTTGGCCCTGTCTCAGATCGCGCCGGCTGTCCAACTGCAGGCGAACCGCGATTTCGTCTGCCTGCAGGCGCCGGTCTGCGCAGAAACGCCGCGCAGGGAAGCACCGCTTTCCTACAGCGACATTCTGCTGCGCTTCGGCTATGCGCGCAGCGAAGAGCTGCTCGCACTGGTCGTAGGCTGGCGCAAATTGATGCACCGGCGCGGGGCCCAACTCGTGATCGCAAACTATGCACCGACAGCAATGCTCGCAGCGCGTACGCTCGGGATTCCGCTGATGCTGTTCGGCAGCAGCTTTTTCGCGCCGCCACGGCGACGGCCGCTGCCCCCGTTGCGGCCTTGGCAGCCGCTGCCGCCGGAGCAGTTGACGGCAATCGACGCTGCGGCGCTGGCCAGCATCAATTCGGTTCTCCGGCATTATCGCCAGAAACCGCTCGACGCCGTGGAGCAGCTGTTCGATGTTGCCGAGGATACGCTGCTTGGCTTTCCCGAACTCGATCACTACGCCGATCGCGGTCCCGCGCGCTATTGGGGAGATCTGCCCGACGCGGGCGTAGGCGATGTGCCAGCCTGGCCGGCGTTTCCAGGAAAGCGCGTTTTCACCTATCTGCGCAGCGGCACGCCGCACCACGAGGCTGCATTGGCGGCGCTGCACGCGCTCGGCGCACCCGCGATCGTGTATTTTCCAGAAGCGCCACCCGGGCTGGTCGAGCGCTACGCCGCGCCGCACCTCGCGCTCAGCTCGAAACCGCTCGACCTGGCACGGTGTGCGCACGAAGCCGATGCCGCCGTAACCTACGCAGCCATGTCAACGACGATCAGCTTTCTGCTAAGAGGAAAGCCGTTGCTGCTGCTGCCTGGACACATCGAACAATTCCTTTTTGCGCGCAGGGTCGAGGACATGGGCGCAGGACTGATCGTGGACCCGGAACGCTCGCCGGCAGATTTGGCGCAAAAGCTGCGGCGTGTGCTGTTCGATGCCGATTTCACGCAGAACGCTCAGGCGTTCGCGCGTAAATACGCGGGTTTCTCGCAGGATGCTGTCGCTGCCAATCTGGTGCGTCGCATCGAACAAATCGCCGCAGCCGCGCCCCTCTCTGGTCATCACGACCTGTGCTAAATTAGGCCAGCCACCCAGGAGCCCGCTGAATGCCTGAATATTTGCGGCCGAACACGACGGCGGAAGCTTTCGCTGCACTGGCGCAGGGAAAGTTCACAGTGCTCGCCGGCGGCACCGATTACTATCCGGCGCGCGTGGGCAAACCGCTCGCGGACGACATTCTCGACATCAGCGCGATTGCCGGGCTGCGCGGCATCGGCGAACACACTGATCACTGGCGCATCGGCGCTACCACCACCTGGAGCGAACTCATAACGACCGGACTACCACCGATTTTCGACGGATTGACACTCGCCGCGCGCGAAATCGGCGGGGTACAGATCCAGAATACCGGCACCATCGCAGGCAATCTGTGCAATGCATCCCCGGCCGCCGACGGCGTTCCGCCGCTGCTCGCGCTCGATGCACGCGTTGATATCGCCGACGCGTCCGGCAACACCAGCGTGGCGCTCGCGGACTTCATCCTGGGCAACCGCAAGACCCTGCTGCGGCCCGACCAGCTGCTCACTGCGATTCTGATTCCCAAGCCGGCGCATGCGGCACGCAGCCATTTCGCCAAGCTGGGTGCGCGCAAGTACCTTGTGGTGTCCATCGTCATGGCCGCGGCGACGCTGGAAGTCGAGGCCGGGCGCGTAAGCGCAGCGCGGATCGCGCTGGGCGCCGCATCAGCCGTAGCGCAACGCCTGCCGCTGCTCGAAGCCGCACTGCTCGGCCAGCGCTGCGACGCGACGCTGGGCGAAAGCGCGCGTGCGGCGCACCTCGCTCCGCTCGCACCGATCGACGACGTGCGCGCGAGCGCAGAGTATCGGCGCGATGCCGCGCTTACCCTGCTGCG
>JBBRAI010000127.1:0-3583 GCA_038206915.1 Burkholderiales bacterium
GGCGCTGTCCAGCCCGCCGAGCAGGTGCAGCAGCGTGCTCTTGCCCGAGCCCGAGGCGCCGACGATGGCGACGAGCTCGGCCGCGCGCACCTCCAGGTCCACGCCGACCAGAACGCTTATGTCGTTCGCGCCCTGTCTGAAGGTCTTGGCGAGCCCCGCGCAGGAGATGACTGGCGTCACGAATGCCGCCCCGGCTTGCAGGCGAGGGCGCCTGCGCTACTCATAGCGCAGCGCCTCCGCCGGATTGACGCGCGATGCGCGCCAGCTCGGGTACAGCGTGGCGAGCAGGCTCAGCACGAAGGACACTGCGGCGATGGTGACGACGTCCCCCCACAGCAGCTCCGAGGGCAGTTCGCTGATGTAATACACGTCCTTCGCCAGGAAGTGCACGTCGAACAGGCCTTCGATGAAAGGCACCACCACGTCGATGTTGAGCGCGAGCAGCACGCCGCCGCACACGCCGATCAGCGTGCCGATGACGCCGATCAGCGCGCCCTGCACGATGAACACCGCCATGATCCCCGAGGGCGCCGCGCCCAGAGTACGCAGGATCGCGATGTCGGGCTGCTTGTCGGTAACCGCCATTACCAGCGTGGAGACGATGTTGAACGCGGCCACGGCGACGATCAGGAGCAGGATGATGAACATCACGTTCTTTTCCATCTGCACCGCGCGGAAGAAGTTGGCGTGGCTGCGCGTCCAGTCGGTGATGTACACGTCGGCGCCGAGCTTGGGCAGCAGCGCGAATGCGACCGCGCGCGACTGGAACAGGTCGTGCAGCTTCAAGCGAACGCCCGATACCTGGTCGCCCATGCGGTACAGCGTCTGCGCGTCCTGCATGTCGATCAGCGCGAGGCCGGAATCGTATTCGAACATGCCGATCTCGAAGATTCCGACGACGCGGAACTGCTTCAGCCGCGGGATGATGCCGGCCGGCGTCACCTGGCCCTGCGGCGCGATCAGCGTCACCTTGTCGCCGACCAGCACCGCGAGCGCGCGCGCGAGCTCGGCGCCGAGCACGATGCCGAACTCGCCCGGCTTGAGCGCGTCCAGCCTGCCGGCCTTCATGTGGCTGCCTATTTCCGCCACCTTTTCCTCGCGCTCGGGCAGGATGCCGCGGATCATGGCGCCGCGCACCGCGCCGTCGTAGGTGAGCATGCCCTGCACGTTGACATAGGGCGCGGCGGCCGCCACGCGCGGTTCGGAGGCAGCGACCCTGGCCACCGCCTGCCAGTCCGAGAGCATGTCGCCCGGGCCGCTGATCTGCACGTGAGAGGCCACTCCGAGGATGCGCGTGCGCAGCTCGTTCTGAAAGCCGTTCATCACCGACAGCACCGTGATCAACGCCGCCACTCCGAGCGCGATGCCCAGCATCGAGGTCAGCGAGATGAATGAAATGAAGTGATTGCGGCCGCTTGCACGACTACGCGCGCGGGTGTAGCGCAGGCCGATGAACAGTTCGTAGGGGAGTTTGGTCATAGTCGCAATCGAGCGCGGCTATTTTGACATACTCGTGCCCGGCTTATCCGCGTGCGGCAATGATAAACTTTGCCATGCATTGCCATCTGCTGCTCCCCGACCTGTTCTGGCCCGAGCCAAGCGCCGCCGACGTCTATAACGGACTCGAGATCCCGGCGCTGGAGCGGCTGCTGGCAAAAGGACGGCAACGTGCCGAGGGTCGGCAGCACGCCGAGGATCGGCAACAGACCGAGGATCGGCAACAGGCCGATGAAAGCCCGCAGGCCGAGGCCGGCGAGGACATCTCGATAGCGGCCGAAGACTGGCTGTGCGCGCGCTTCGGCCTCGATCCGCAGGCGGGCTGGCCGATTGCGCCCTGCAGCCTGCTCGCCGATGGCGGCGAGCCGGGCACGCACTATTGGCTGCGCGCCGATCCGGTGCACCTGCGGCTGGAGGGCGGACGCCTCATGCTCGCCGACAGCGGCGTGTTTTCCGTATCGCAGCAGGAAGCCGAGGGCTACGCAGACAGCCTCAACGCGCATTTTTCCGGCGCAGGACTGGTGTTCTATCCGCTGCGGCCGGACCGCTGGTATCTGCGCGTGGCGCAGGCGCCGGCGCTGCAGACCACGCCGCTGGCGCAGGCCGCGGGCAGGAGCGTCGATCCGCTGCTGCCGCGCGGCGCCGACGCCGCGCTCTGGCATGCGCGCCTGAACGAAATCCAGATGCTGCTGCACGGCCACGCGCTCAACCAGCAACGGGAGGACGCAGGGGCGCTCGCGATCAACAGCCTCTGGCTCTGGGGCGGCGGCAGCCTGCCCAAGGGCCTGCCTGCGGCATTCAATGCAGTCTGGTCGCGCGACAGTTTCGCCGCCGGGCTGGCGCAGGCGGCGCGCGTCGCGTCGCGCCAGCTGCCCGGGGACGCGCCCGAACTGCTGCGCGCCGGCGCCGGCAGCGGCGTGCACCTGGTAGTGCTGGACCAGCTGCGCGTTGCGGCGCGGTACGGCGACGCGCACGGCTGGCGCGAAGGCCTGCTGCAGCTCGAACGCGACTGGTTCGTGCCCCTGCTCGATGCACTCAGGCGGGAGCGCATCGGCATGCTGAGCCTGCACGGGCTCGGGCCGGCCGGCGCGCTTTCGTCCGAAGTCACGCGCGGTGATCTGAACCGCTTCTGGCGGCGGGCGAAGCCGCTGGCAAACTACGTCGGTGGCATATTTTGAGAAAATTTCAAGAATGTCATCCCGAGCAACGCGAGGGATCTGCTTTTTGCAGACGGCATAAAAGCAGATTCACTTCCCAAGGGGACTTTCCCGTCGAGCGGGATCGAGACCTTTGGGCGTGGGAGCGGCGCCCTCGCCGCGATCGGTGCCAGCTCGAAGTCCGATCGGCCCGAGGGCGGGCCTCCTACAACACCGTGTCGGTTTTGTCCCCAAGGGGACTTCCTTCGGGGCGTCGGGCTACGTCCTCGGAATGACAATTTGAATCAGCGGCGATGAACGCGAAAATTGTTACCCGCCCGATCCCGCAGCGCACGCGCGACATGCTTGCGCAGCAGGGACTGCATCCGGTGCTGGCGCAGCTCTATGCCGCGCGCGGCGTTCTGGACAAGGCCGAGGTGGAGGGTGAACTCGCCGGCTTGATTCCGCCAGATCGCCTGCTGCACGCCGAGCGCGCCGCCGCGCTGCTCGCCGATGCGATCCAGAATGGAAAACGCTTATTGATCGTCGCCGACTACGACTGCGATGGCGCCACCGCCTGCGCGGTCGGCGTGCGCGCGCTGTCCGCGTTCGGCGCCGATGTGGGCTATCTGGTGCCCAACCGCTTCGAATACGGCTATGGCCTCACGCCGGAAATCGTCGATCTCGCCGCACGCGCTGCGCGGCGCCCGGACCTTTTGATCACCGTGGACAACGGCATCGCCAGCAACGAGGGCGTGGCGCGCGCCAACGCGCTCGGCATCGCCACGCTGATCACCGACCATCACCTTCCCGGCGACGCCCTGCCGCAGGCGAGTTGCATCGTCAACCCGAATCAGCCCGGCTGCGATTTTCCGAGCAAGGCCATCGCCGGCGTCGGCGTGATGTTCTACGTCATGCTCGCGCTGCGGGCCGAGCTGCGCCGGCGCGGC
>JBBRAI010000128.1:0-3265 GCA_038206915.1 Burkholderiales bacterium
TTTCTCACCAGTTGGCAAGCCACGACGTTTTTGGTTGGCGAATATGACAAGGACGAGGTCCGCGATAACCCTCTCTTCATCGCCGCCGATGGCGTCTTCTGGCTATCGCAAGTGGCGGAGAGAAATTCTGTGGTGCGGAAATTGCAAATCATGAAACTGCGCGGGCAGGATTCGGTGCCGGGACTGCACACCATCCGCATCAGCGCTGACGGGCTGCAAGCGTTCTCGCGCACGCTGGGATTGGTCGGCAAAAGGAACAAGCCGGCGGGGCGTCGGCGGCTTTCTATTGGTGTTCCCGAGTTGGACAAGATGATGGATGGGGGCCTCTTCGAAGGTGACAGTTGCCTCGTGGCGGGGCCTTCCGGTACGGGTAAATCGGCGCTGGCAACGCAGTTTATTGACGAAGGTCTTCGCCGTGGGGAAGCGGCGGTTATAGCGATCTTCGAAGAACGTCCGATTGGATATGCGGACCGCGCCGCGAGCTTCGGTCTGGATCTGAAAACACCACAAAAAACCGGAAAGCTTGAAATTCTTTATATTCGTCCGCTCGATCTTTCAGTGGATGAAACGATGCAAGAAATTCTAGATGCCGTCGAGAGACTCGGTGCCAAACGATTGGTTATTGATTCGTTAGTCGGGTTTGAGATGGCGCTGGCGCCTGGATTCCGGACTGACTTTCGCGAATCTCTCTATCGGATGATTGGGGCGTTGACAGGTGCCGGGATTACGATTCTCAGCACCGTCGAAGTCGAAGACACATTTACCGCGCTGCCCTTTAGCCAGTACGTGATATCGTTTCTCACTGATGATATTATCCGGATGCGTTATGTGGAGATTAATGGCCAGCTACGAAAGGTGATGGTTATTATAAAAATGCGCGGCAGCAATCACAGCAAAGACATCCGCGAATACGTCATCACGGACAAGGGCATTGTGCTCATCGACCCGCGGCAAACCGAGTATGCCAAGCTGACGACAGGCGCGCCGGACATAGTCAACCAGCCGGAAGAAGTCGCGCCGGAACCGAAGGCGAAGAAGCAAAGGTAATCTCCCCGATAACGGTTGTAATTTGACCTGCATCTACATAATCCGACGCCGGTGGCGAGAGGTGCCCTGATTGCGTAACGGGGGTCTACCTGCGTCCGAATAGTTGTCGGTGCGCCGGGAGACCGGCAAGGAGTAGGTGGTGCAAGTCCACTGCGATGAAGGAATAGCGAACCACATCGGCCCCGAGCCGTGCGCAGGCGCCCGCGAGGACGTCGGCGAAGCGTCGGTAGGGGAACGCATAGGCCAGCCATCGAGCCTCGAAAATATTCATCCTCTGGGTGCTGACGCTGTCGACAAGGCGGAAGGCAACACCACTTGGGGCTGCTTGTCGCCCGTATGGGCATGGACGGATTTTCTGCGCGTCCATCTGAATGTAACGTGCCGAGGCACGCGCCGTCTGTGTGACAGCGCACGGTCGGACCCGATCGAAGGGTGCTGCACGCGTGACCGGGAAGACACGTGCGGCGCTTACATTGTCGAGCGGCTGCGCGCCCGCGTGCGAGCCGCCATGACCGCTGCGGCTGAGCGCTGCGCCGCCGTGCGCCGTTTTGCTGCAGCTTTTGCATGTAGCGCAAGCGCCTGCGGCGAAACCGCGCCGCTGCCCTCGTGCTTGAGTGCATCGATGATCGCGCGCGAACGGGTGCGGGATACGGGCGATTTCGGATGCGCGCCCGCTGCCGCCGCAAGCTCGGCACTGCGGCGGGTTTTTTCCGAAACCGTGCCGATTTTGGGCAGCGGCAACTTTACGCCGGCGCGGCGCGCCTTGGAGAGGCCGATCGCAATCGCCTGCTTGGTCGAACGGGCGCCGTGCTTACCTGCGCGGATATGTTCGATCTCTTCGCGCACGAATTCACCGGCTTGCGTGCTCGGGGATTTTCCCTGGCGCTGGTCCCTGCGCGCGCGTTTTATGGTCCGTTTTTCAGGCATGGCAAGCTCCTTTACACGATCGTACCGATAAATGTTACGTGCTCAACCGCGCGACCGTCTATGCGACAGCGCACGGTTCTTATGGGTCAGCTCCGCGGCAGGCCTCAGCCTGCGCGAGGAGTCCTTCGATGACCGCCCGAACGGCCGCGCCCAGGAGTGAATGCTTAACGGGCCGGGTTGACCTTGATCTGGTTGTCGACCGAGGTCACACCTTCGACGCTGTTCGCGATGGAAACGGCCTTGTCGGCTTCCGCCTGGCTCTTGGCGGTGCCGCTCAGCTGCACCACGCCGTTGGCGTCGGTATCGACCTTGATGCGCATCGCGCTGACCTGTTTGTCCGTGGCCATTTGGGCCTTGATCTTGGTGGTGATCACCGAGTCTTTCACCGCCTCCTTGAACGTATCGGCATAGCTCGCCGCGGGGACGATCAAGGCGCCGATAATCAAACCAGTTGCTACGAGTCGTTTGGTATTCACGATTTGTCTCTCCTAGATTAAGTAAAGATTGCTAAGGTCGGAACTCGCGCTTTTCGGACGCGACCCATCCGACTGTCCCAGATCATCTGGGTACGATCATCATCGTCCTTCCGGTCGCGCAGTTCTGTGCGCTAGGTAACAAAAGGGCCAAATGCCGCGCAGAGCGCCGACATCCAAGCTCTTCAACAGCGCGCGGCCTCTCGCCGGGATACGCATCGTCGATCTAACCTCCGTCGTGCTCGCCCGCTGGCGACGCAGATACTGGGCGATTATGGCGCCGAGATCCTGCACCCGGGCATGAGTTGCGTTTTCCTCGCGCATGGGTTGGCGCCGTCCGGAGGTGCCAACAGCTGCGAGCTGGCGATCGTCATCAAGGACGATTAGCACATACCGGCATCATTGGAATTGACGTCGACTCGCCGGTAACGCCCCGTATGCCCCGTCTAAACGGTTGGCAACGAGCTTGGATTCTTCTTACTGCGATAGTGATTTGGCCCGACCCTAGAGCGCAGGCTCGATGATGTCACCAAAGGTCAGCACTGTATGGTCGAGCTCGGCAACAACAGCAGGCTGGCGACGTAGCCGACCAGCCCGAGGATCAGGATGCAGGGCCGGCCCAGGCGGTCAGAGATCAGCCCCCAGATCGGCGCGCCGACCAGCACCCCCACGGTGTACGCGCCGCTCATCCGACATGCCGAGCAACTTCGCCTGGTGTCGAACTCGGCATCTGCTACGACAGCCAGGCGGGCAGCGGCGGCAGCAGGGCGCCATAGCCAAGCAGACACGACGAACACTGCCGCCGCCAGAAACACCAG
>JBBRAI010000129.1:0-3132 GCA_038206915.1 Burkholderiales bacterium
TTCCCCCAAAGCATCCACCACGGGTCTTTCTTGCCGACACCGCCCGTGAAATAGGGGCTGTTGGGGAAGTTCTGGTGCATCACGCGGTCGGCGTCGTCGCGCAATCCGGGCATGCCCAGCGCATCGTAGGCTTTCACCATGATGAACAGCGCTTCCTCGTTGGCCGGCGCCTGCGGGTAATTCAGCAGCGCATACTGCGCGCGGTTTGCCGCTGCGATATACGCGCCGCGCTTCATGTAGTACTGGGCCACGTGGACCTCGTGCGAGGCGAGTGCATTCACCAGGTATTTCATGCGCGCGATGCTGTCCGGCGCGTATTTGCTGTCCGGAAAGCGCGTGACCAGTTCCTTGAACGATTCGAAGGAGTCGCGCGCCGCCTTGGGATCGCGCTCGGTCAGATCCTGCTTGCTGATCTTGCCGAGCAGGCCCAGGTCTTCGTTGAAATTGATCAGACCTTTGAGGTAATAGATGTAATCGACGTTCGGGTGGTTGGGGTGCAGCTTGATAAAACGGTCCGCAGCGGCGAGCGCCGAAGTCTGTTCGCCATCCTTGAAATAGACGTAGGCCAGTTCGATCTGTGCCTGCTGCGCATAGCGGCCGTAGGGATAGCGCGCCTCGAGCTTCTCGAAATATTTGATCGCGTTAGTGTAGTTGCCCTCCGTGACCGCGTCCCTCGCTTCGGAATATAGCTTGTCCGCCGACCAGCCCGCCGTTTCGTCCTTCACCTCGGGAAGCAGACCGCAGGCGCACAACAACAGGGCAAGAATTACCGCTACACTACGTTTCATGATGGCAGGCACTGAGATTAGGGAAACGCAAAATTATAACGCAGTCGAGGGACAGGAACGGGAAGTTCCAGGCGAATGCGCCGGAATGCGCTTTGACCAAGCCCTGGCGCGGATGTTTCCCGAGCATTCGCGCAGCCGCCTCGCCGCGTGGGTCAAGCAGGGGCAGGTGAGGCTGGACCGCGCTGCGGTCGACGCCAAGCGCAAAGTCTGGGGCGGAGAACGGGTTTCGCTGACGGCGCCGCCCGAGCCCTGCGATACGGCCGAGCAGGCCGAAGAGATCGCGCTCGATGTCGTGCACGAAGACGATACGCTGCTGGTGCTCAACAAACCCGCCGGCCTCGTCGTGCATCCCGGCAGCGGCAACTGGCAGGGCACGCTGCTGAATGGCCTGCTGCATCATCATCCCCCGCTCGCCGCCATTCCGCGCGCCGGCATCGTGCACCGGCTGGACAAGGACACCAGCGGCCTGCTGGTCGTGGCCAAGACGCTGGAAGCGCAGACCGACCTCGTTCGGCAGCTGCAGGCGCGCAGCGTGACGCGCCAGTATCTCGCACTGGTACACGGCGTGGTGGCGCGCGACGGATCGGTCGACGCGCCCATAGGCCGGCACCAGACGCAGCGCACGCGCATGGCGGTAAGCGAGCACGGCCGGGCAGCACGCACGCACTACCGCGTGCTCGAGCGCTACGCGCGCGCGAGCCTGCTCGAGTGCAGCCTCGATACCGGGCGCACCCACCAGATCCGCGTGCACCTGCAGTCCATTGGCCATCCGCTCGTCGGCGACCCGGTCTATCGTGCCGGCCGCGGGGCTGCGGCAGGGCCGCTGGCAGATTTCAAGCGTCAGGCGCTGCATGCCTACCGCCTGGGCCTGGTGCATCCGCAAAGCGGCAAGCCGATGCAGTGGGAAGCGCCGTTGCCGGAAGACATGCGCCAGCTGCTGAACTCGCTCTAGGCATGAGCGCCCACCGCTGGGTCGTGCCGGATTGGCCCGCGCCGCCCAAAGTTCGCGCGCTCATTACGACGCGCGTCGGCGGCGTAAGCAGCGGCGCTTTTGCCGGTCTCAACCTGGGTCTGGGTTCCGCGGACGACGCCATCGCTGTAGCCAGCAATCGCGCGACTTTGCGGGGATGGCTGCCGGCCGAGCCGCTGTGGCTGCGCCAGGTGCACGGCACGGCCGTGGTGGAAGCGGACGACGCCGAGGGCAGTCCCGAAGCCGACGCGGCGCTCGCGCGGCGCCCCGGGACGGTGTGCGCCGCACTGACTGCGGACTGCCTGCCCTTGCTGCTGTGCGACGATGCAGGCAAAGCGGTGGCCGCGGTCCACGCAGGCTGGCGCGGGCTATGCGCCGGGGTGATCGAGCGGGCGCTGCAGGCCATGGACCGGCCACCGAATTCGCTGCTCGCCTATCTCGGACCGGCAATCGGGCCTGCGGCCTACGAGGTCGGCGCGGAGGTGCGCGAGGCCTTCATTGCGGCCGATCCGGCAGGCGGACCCGGCTCCGCGGCGGCATTTGCGCCGGGCAAGCCGGGCAAGTTCTACGCTGACCTGTATGCGCTTGCGCGGCTGCGCCTTGCGCGCAGCGGCGTCACCAGAGTCTACGGTGGCGGGTATTGCACCTACACCGAGCACGAGCGCTTTTATTCCTATCGCCGCGATGGCGTCACCGGCCGCATGGCGAGCCTGATCTGGATGGAAGCCTGATCATGTCTACGCTGGGATGGATCATCGCTGCGAGCATTTTTGGTGGGGTCTTGTCGGTCGCGTTCGCGGCAATGTTCGCACTCAGTGCGCGCACCGCCTGGGTGCCGACGCTGGTCAGCTATGCCATCGGCGCGCTGCTCGGCGCGGCTTTCCTCGAATTGCTGCCGCACGCGTTCGAAGGGGCGATGAGCGTGCACGCCGTTGCGGCCACCATCCTCGCCGGCATATTCGGCTTTTTCATCCTGGAAAAGCTGGTGCTGTGGCGTCATTGTCACATTGAGGACTGCGACGCGCACGACCAGCACGCCGCCAGCCACGATCACGGACGCAGCGGCATGCTGATCCTGATCGGCGACAGTTTTCACAATTTCTGCGACGGTATTCTGGTCGCCGCCGCGTTCATGGAAAGCACCCAGCTCGGCATCGTCACCGCACTGGCGATCATCGCGCACGAGATCCCGCAGGAAGTGGGTGATTTCCTGATCCTGCTGCACTCGGGCTACAGCCGTACGCGCGCGTTCGTGCTGAATCTGCTTTCCAGCTTCGCCATGTTGGCCGGCGGGCTCCTCGCCTACTACGCGCTGCAGTCGCTGCAGCAGTGGGTGCAGGGCATACTCGCACTCGCCGCGGCGAGCATGATCTA
>JBBRAI010000130.1:0-2848 GCA_038206915.1 Burkholderiales bacterium
GCCAGCGCCCAGCGCGTAGCCGTTGACCGCAGCCACCACCGGCAGCTTCAGCCGCAGCAGCCGCCTGCACACGTCCTGCTCGCCCTGCAGGTATTGCCGGCGCGCAAACGCCGTGCGGCCGGCCTTGTGCTCCTTCAGATCCGCGCCGACGCAGAAGGCGCGGCCTTCTCCGGTGAGCAGAACCACGCGCGCGCCGCGCTCGGCTTCGGCCGCGCCCAGCGCCGCGTTCAGTTCGTCGTACAGTTGCTGCGTGACCGCGTTGAGGCGATGCGGACGATTCAGCCGGATCTCGGCGACGCCGTCCCGGATGTCAAACAGGATGGTTTCGAAATTCATGGGAAACTCCTCGGGTTCTGCGCCAGCACGGCAGCGGGCCGATGCGACTGCCCCGCGCGCCGCGCGTGCGCGCGGCGACCTGCCGGCATTCAGGCGGTTTTGGGTGTGGCGCGTACTACCTGTTCCTCTGGACGCAGGCGCTGCAGCGCAAAGATGATCGCCAGCAGCAGAAACGCCGGCAGGTACAGCCACTCCTTGTCCATGCGATCGGCCGGAACTTCGATGCCGGTCACTTTGAAGCCTTGCCCGAAACCGGCTTTTTCCGCGGGCCCTTTCAGGCTCACGGACATCACCTGCACCTCAGTCGGCGTGGTCATGAGCGTCAGGCCCGCGCCGGCGATGCGCTCGCGCGCGCTGCCCTCGCCCTTCAAGGGCAGCAGCACCGTTTTCTTGACGTTGTCGCCTTCGAGGGACAGGCCTTCGATGCGCACGCGCAGGCCCAGTCCTGCCGGAGACGTCTCGGCCAGTTCCATCAGCTTGGTGCCGGGCTCGACGCGATATTTTTCGCTGAACTGGTCGAGCCAGAAGCCGGGCCGCAGCAGGGTAAACGTCACCAGGATCAGCAGCACCGACTCGTACCAGCGGCTGCGCCGCGCGAACCAGCCCTGCGTGCCCGCGGCGAACACCAGCATCCCGCAGATGGAAACGGTCACGACCATGACCAGGTGGTACCACGAACGGATGCCGATCAGCAGCAAATCAGTGTTGAATATGAACATGAACGGCAGGATACCAGTACGGATGCTGTACCAGAAGGCCTGGATGCCGGTCTTGATCGGATCGGCCTTCGCGATGGCCGCAGCGGCGAACGATGCCAGCCCCACCGGCGGCGTGACGTCGGCCATCAGTCCGAAATAGAACACGAACATGTGCACCGCCACCAGCGGCACGACCAGGCCGGACTGCGCGCCGAGTTCGACCACCACCGGCGCCATCAGCGTCGACACGACGATGTAATTCGCGGTGGTGGGCATGCCCATGCCGAGGATCAGGCAGGCCACCGCAACCAATGACAACATGCCGATCAGATTGCCGCCGGAAATGGCTTCCACCAGGTCGGTCATGACCAGTCCGAGCCCAGTCACCGTGACCGTGCCAACGATAATGCCGGCGCAGGCGGTCGCGATGCCGATGCCGATCATATTGCGTGCGCCCAGTTGCAGCCCGTCGACCAGGTCGTGCCAGCCCAGCATGAAACGCTCGAACAGATTGGTCTGACCGCGGAACAGCGCGAGCAGCGGCTTCTGCGTCACCAGAATCACGATCAGGGACACGGTGGCGTAGAACGCCGACAGGCCGGGCGATAGCTCTTCGACCATCAGCGCCCAGACCAGCAGCACCACGGGCAGGAGGTAATGCAGACCCGCGAGTATCGTGTCCTTGACCGGCGGCAGTTCGAGGATCTCGGCGTTCGGGTCGTCGATGGCGAGGTCCGGCTCCATCGACACCAGCTTCACGATCGCGAGATAGGCCGCCACGATGGCGAGCACGATCACCCAGATGGCGTTGTCGCCCATGACGCCCTTGATCCAGCCGAGCCCGTAGTACACCGCATTGGCGAGCAGGACCACGCCGCAGATCGTCATGCCGAAACCCACGATCCGTCCCAGCGTCGAGGCGCCCGGCGCGCGCGGCAGGCCGTGGATGCCGGCCTTGCACGCCTCCAGATGGGCGATGTAAAACAGTGCGATGTAGGACATAACCGCTGGCAGCACAGCGTTTTTGACGATTTCTACGTAAGGCACCCCGACGTACTCGGCCATCAGGAACGCGGCCGCGCCCATGACCGGCGGCATGATCTGTCCGTCCACACCGGCCGCGGTTTCGATCGCGCCGGCTTTTTCCGCCGTATAACCGACGCGCTTCATTAGCGGAATGGTAAACGTGCCGCAGGTCACCACATTCGCGACCGAGGAGCCCGAAATCATGCCCATCAGGCCCGAAGAAACCACCGCGGCCTTGGCCGGACCGCCGCGCAAATGCCCCAGCAGCGAGTATGCGACTTTGATGAAGTAGCCGCCGGCGCCGGCTTTTTCCAACAGCGCCCCGAACAATACGAAAAGAAAAATGTAGCTCGCCGAAACGCCCAGGGCGACGCCAAATACACCTTCGGTCGTGAGCCAGTAGTGAGACGCCGCTTTCGACAGCGAGACGCCTTTGTGTGCGATCGCGTCTGGCATGTACGGCCCAGCGAACGCATACACCAGCATCAGGATCGAGATGATAGCCATGGGCGGCCCGACCACGCGGCGCGTGGCCTCGAGCAGTAGCAACACACCGGCGATCGCCACCGCGATATCCAGCTCGGTGGGCTGGCCGGATCGAGTTGAAAGCTCCCGATAAAACAGAAAAATATAAGCGGCGCAGAATGCGCCGACTGCGGCGAGCGCCCAATCCAGGTACGGGATGGTCTCGCGAGAAGAGCGCTTGCTGAATGGGTAAGCGAGATAGGCGAGGAACAGCGCCAGCGCCAGATGCAACGAGCGCATCTCCGTGGCATTGAGCACGAATA
>JBBRAI010000131.1:0-1793 GCA_038206915.1 Burkholderiales bacterium
CCTGGCGAAGGGCGAACGCGCGATGGCGAACTGGGACGAGGATGCGGTGACCATGGCGGTGGAGGCGGCGCGCGACTGCCTCGCCGGCCTGCCGCCCGCAGGCCTGGAGCAGCTGATGCTGGCCTCGACCACCCATCCCTATGACGACCGGCAGAACGCGGCGATCGTGGCCAATGCGCTGCACCTTGGTTCGGCGCTGCGCGTGCTCGACGTCACCGGCAGCCAGCGCGCCGGCACTTCGGCGCTGATCGGCGCGCTTTCGGGCGGCGGCAGGACTCTGGTGGCCGCGGGCGAGCATCGCCTGGCCAAGGCGGCCAGCCCGCAGGAAATGCACTACGGCGATGGCGCCGCGGCGCTGCTGGTCGGGCAGGGCGCGCCGATCGCGCGTCTGCTCGGCGCGCACAGCGAAACCGTGGACTTCGTGCACCAGTTCCGTTCGAGCGAGCGTTCCCACGACTACGCCTGGGAGGAGCGCTGGATCCGCGACGAGGGCTACATGAAGATCGTGCCTCTGGCGCTGGCGGCGCTGTTCAAGGCGACCGGCGTCGCACCCGCGGCGGTCACGCATTTCTGCCTGCCGTGCACGCTGCCGCGCGTCGTTCCCGGCGTGGCCAAGCGCGCCGGGATCGCGGAAACGGCGGTGCGCGACAACCTCGCCGCCGTTTGCGGCGACACCGGCGCGGCGCATGCGCTGCTGATGCTCGCGCATGCGCTCGCGCAGGCCAAGCCGGGCGAACTGATCGCGGTCGCCGCATTTGGGCAGGGCTGCGATGCGCTGCTGTTCGAGGTCACCGACGCGATCACGTCGCTGCCGGCGCGCGGCGGCGTCGAGGCGGCGCTGGCACGACGCAAGGAGGAGACCAATTACCTGCGCTTTCTCGCCTTCAACGATCACATCGCGCTCGAGCGCGGCATGCGCGCCGAGGCCGACAAGGGCACGCCGCTCACCACGCTGTACCGCAACCGCGACATGATCACCGGCCTGGTCGGCGGACGTTGCCGCAACTGCGGCACGCTGCAGTTTCCGCGCGGGCGCTATTGCGTCAATCCGAAATGCAATGCGCTCGACAGCCAGGACCCGCATGCGTTCTCCGAGACGCCGGCAAAAGTCATGTCCTATACCGCGGACGCGCTCACCTACAGCGCCGATCCGCCCACCTACTACGGCATGGTCGAGTTCGAAGCGGGCGGGCGCATGATGGCCGATTTCACCGACGTTGACGAGGGCAAGGTCGAGGTCGGCATGGCCATGCGCATGATGTTCCGCATCAAGGAGCAGGATACCGCGCGCGGCTTCGTGCGCTATTTCTGGAAGGCTGCACCCGTCTGAAGGACGGCCTGGACGCCGCGGCGCGACTCGCTTGCGGCTGGCGTGAATAGGAGATTGACATGGCAACCGGCATACGCGACAAGGTAGTGATACTCGGCATGGGCTGCTCCAAATTCGGCGAGCGCTGGGACTGCAATGCGGAAGACCTCATGGTGGAGGCCTTCGAAGAGTGCATGCAGGACGCCGGCATCGGACGCGAGCAGATCGAGGCCGCCTGGTTCGGCACCGCGATCGAGGAGCAGCATGTGGGCAAGTCGGGTGTGCCGCTGGCGATGACCCTGCGCCTGCCCTATATCCCGGTGACGCGGGTGGAAAACTACTGCGCCACCGGCACTGAAGCGTTTCGCGGCGCGGTGTATGCGGTCGCCTCGGGGGCGGTGGACATCGCGCTCGCGCTGGGCGTGGAAAAGCTGAAGGACACCGGCTACGGCGGCCTGCCGCAGCGCGGCCGCGGCGGCCTGAA
>JBBRAI010000132.1:0-1790 GCA_038206915.1 Burkholderiales bacterium
TCGACCATGCTCGCCGACTACGGCGCGCGGGTGATCAAGATCGAGCCGCCCGGCCTGGGCGACATCGCGCGCGCCTGGGGCACGCCGCTGCCCGGCGGGGAAACCGACTATTTCGTCAGCCTGCACCGCAACAAGCAGGGCATGGTGCTCGACCTGAAGAATCCACAAGGCAAGGAAACCTTCCTGCGCCTGGTCGAGCATTGCGACGT
This sequence comes from Burkholderiales bacterium, assembly GCA_038206915.1. Classification (GTDB taxonomy): domain Bacteria; phylum Pseudomonadota; class Gammaproteobacteria; order Burkholderiales; family SG8-39; genus 2-12-FULL-64-23. The sequence goes on from JBBRAI010000132.1 coordinate 210, forward strand.
GGTGCTGGAGAACTACCGCGCCGGCGCGCTCTCGCGGCTCGGACTGGATTATGAAACAGCGCGCAAGCGCAACCCCGGCATCATCTACTGTTCGATTTCTGGCTTCGGCCAGGACGGTCCCTACCGCGACCGCCCCGCGCTGGACCTGATCCTGCAGGCCGAGAGCGGCATGATCAGCGTTACCGGCGCGGCCGGCGGGCACGGCGCGCGCGCCGGCGTCTCCATCGCCGATCTTACCGCCGGCATGAACGCGGCCTTCGGCATCCTGCTCGCGCTGCGCGCCAAGGAGAAAAGCGGCATCGGCCAGGCCGTAGACGTGTCGATGATGGAAGGCCAGCTCGCGCTGCTCGGCACCATGATCGCGAACTACTGCGCCACCGGCGAAGTTCCCGCGCCGATGGGCACCGCGTACAAGGCGCTACTGCCCTACCAGACGTTTCAGACCAAAACGCGCGATTTGGCCTTGGCCGTGGGCAGCGAAAAGCTGTGGAAAATCTTCTGTCCGGTGATCGGCTGTCCGGAGCTGGCGGAGGATCCGCGCTTCAGCAGCAACGGCGCGCGCAACCGCAACCGCACGGCGCTGGTTGAAAAGCTGCAGCAGGTATTTCTCACGCGCAGCTACGAGGAATGGGAAGCGCTGCTGGCCAGGCATGGCATTCCTGTCGGCGCGATCAACAATCTGGCGCAGGTGGTCGAGCATCCCCAGGTAAAGGCGCGCGGCTCCATCGCCGAGATCGACCATCCGCGCGCCGGGAAGATGCGCGTCGTCGGCGTGCCGGTGCGCCTGTCGGCGACGCCGGGAACGATACGCACGCCCTCGCCGGCGCTGGGCGAGCATACAGTCGCAGTGCTGGGCGAACTGCTCGGGCTTGACCCGGGGGAAATCGACGCGCTGCGCGCCGCCGGCGCGCTCGGCTGAAGCCGCTCTAGTTGTTCTTCGCGCCCTCGTTCACCCAGACCTTGAGCGTTTCGATGTCCTTGTCCGGGAGCTTGTCGCGGCCATGCGGCATGCGGACCGACGCATGCGCGCGCCCTTCCACCAGCATGTTGAGCGAGCTCGACAGGGCGTCGCCCGGCTTGATCAGCGCTCCGAACTTCCCGCCCGTCATCAAGCTCTGATAGCTCGTCGTATCCAGTCCGCTCGCGACGAAACCCACTTTGCCGGGCGCGTGGCATTCGGAACAATTCTTCGCCAGAATCGGCTGCACATCCTTGCTGAAACTCACGCCCGAGGGCGAACATCCGGCAGCGGCAAGCGCCGCCGCTACCGCAACCGCGCACCCCGACAGCGCCTTGAACCCGGCATTCATGACAATCTCCTTGTTGCTGACTTTTGGAATCTACCGCAGAGCAGCCTGTAAGGCAATCAAGCCTCGACGCCGAAAGCGCGACTCATGCCGCGCTTGCACTTCCGAAAGCGCACTGCGACGCGTTCGCGTCCTATTTGCTCTCCATTACCCACACGCCGTTCCAGTCGTCGCCGGGCGGTTCCGCGGCTAGGTGGCGGCTGCGCTCGACATAGAGCTTGGCGGCCTTGTCCGCCGGGTTCATCGCCAGCACCTCCGAAAACTGCTTCACCGC